>NZ_CM003641.1:314597-605070 GCF_001439985.1 Wolbachia endosymbiont of Trichogramma pretiosum | reverse complement strand
ATTTACTGATATAGGTGTGGCTAAATTTAAATTAGCTGCGTAAATTTACTTTGATTTACATGCACTATCAGTTCTATGCAATAAAGCCTACCGGGATCACCCTTGTTGCCTGTAAGACCTTGTGTACCATTGAAGACCCTTAGACCTGGATCTCCTTTTGAACCTGACAACCCATCTGATTATTTGGGACCTTCTGGACCTTGTAACCCATTCGCACCTGGTTATCCTTTGTTACCTTTAGAACCTATCTTTCCTTTCTCACCCATATCACCTTTTATCCCTATGGCTCCATCTAATCCTTTAGGACCAATATCTCCCTTTGTTACATTTATACCCGGCTCACCTTTTATGCCTGGCTCTCCTTTAGGAACTTGTGCACCTGGCAATCCATCTGTTCCATTATCTCCTTTATCACCTTTAGAACCAGTATCTCCTTTGGGAACTTTTATCTTTCCTGGATTTTGTGTCAACTCTTCTGCTATTCCTTCATGTAAGACTGGATCATTTACCAGCACTTTTTTTATCTTGATCATCTTTTGCTTCTAGTACCGCTCTTCCTAATTCACCTACTTTTTGAGTGTCAAAGAACTGATGAACAATATTTTCAACTATTGTTTTTGCTGCATTCACATCGCCTTTTAATTTGGCATACTCAAGCAAATACTTAACTAATTTTCCTTGTATATTTCTTGCTTCACGATTTCTATAGTCTTTGGCTGCTTATTTAAATTACTATTAAGATTATGAGCTTCTATCTCGCTCATATTGCTTCTATCAACAAGTAGTTTAGCAAGCTTTTCTGCAATTTCATATTTTTGGAAGGCTATAGGATAGGGATTGTTTTTTCTTTATAGAATCGCTTGTTATCTTACTAACAGCATCTTTTATAATGTTTTTTGCTTCCTCTAAAGAAAGTTTACTTACTACTCCTTCAGTAAGTTTTGCTACATCAATTTTATTCACAAGTTCCTGCAAATTAAGATTAATTTTACCGGCAATCTGAGTTGCAAGATTTTCACCTTTGATACCATTTGCGTTAAGAACTGCTTCTCCTAGCTTAGCTTTTTTACTAGTAACTAATTCAGTTACTATTTCTATAGCACTTGAGGCATCTCCCTTCTCACCTTTTGAGCTAGTATCTCCTTTAGAACCTTCTGGACCAGGAAAACCTCGGTCACCCTTATTATCTTTGGAACCTTGTTCGCCCTTTAAACCCCGTTCACCGTTACGACCTGGTTCGCCCTTTTGGCCTGGAGGACCTTGTATGCCCTTAACTAACGCTTTTAAATAATCTTCTCGCTTTACATGCTCACCAAAAAATGTGCTTTTCTTTCTGAAAATCCTATGGAATTACGCTGATCTTCTTCCATTATAGCTGCTGCTAAAGGATATAGATGGGCTCTGTTAGAAGAAAATTCGGTAACAACTTGATTAATACTTGGAGTTATTCCATTAGTGCCTTGATTTCCTTTTTCTCCTTGATCACCTTTTGATCCATGCGCACCTGACGATCCAGTATCCCCCTTGTTACCTTGATGACCAAGCGCTCCATCGAAGGCTCTACACCTTTTGTCCCCTTTTACCTGGCTCACCTTTAGGACGTAGTACACCAGTACGTTCTAATCTTTCAATTTTGCGTTTTAAAAGTTTAATTTCTGTTTCTAAATTTATATGTTCTTGAATATTCACATCAACCTCCAAAAAGTTATCAAACTTTTCTAAGTTATAGTAATAAGGATATGGACCTGGTCTATTGTCATGCTCATACCGAAAAGAATTAGGGTTAAAATTATAAAAATTTTTGCATGTGCTATTTTCATACGATATGCAACCAACATAATTGTTGCTAACTTTTTTACTGCGAAATAGGTATCTTGTGCTTTCAAGCTCTCCATTTTATGAAAAGGGAATAACTCGAATGTATTGCTTATACGAGTAAATGCTGAATTGATATCATTCAATATGCCAACTTTTCTACAAATTTAATCATATACCTGAGCCCTCCTATATAATTTGTATATATTTCTTGATTCTTCAAACAAATAGTCTCCTATTTTTATTTTGAGTCTTTTATTAGGTGATCTTTTAAGATCTTCCAAAATAAAACTGACATTTTTGCTGCTAATTATGTCTTTTGGATCTATTAAAACTTTCCTATTTTCTAGCCGTTCATAATAAATACTACAGCTTTCACGATTATATGTGTTAACATAGAAACCATATGTGTAATTCTGAGGTATAAGATCAATAGTAGCGATGATACTAGCTTTGCCATCATAGTAATAATAAGGTCTATCAGAGGTAGTAACTAAAGCGAATTTGTAATTATTTCCCACCCTTTCTAGCTTTAATTGTGGCCATTCAGATAAGTCGTTTAGTATACTTGCCACGTCATACTTCAAATCCCAAATGTGAAAACTCAGATCAATATTGGTCTCGATGATAATGTAAGATACACTAGGCAGGGTAAATGTTGTTTTTGTTATTTAATTTTACTTGTGCAGGCATCCTACGACCAGTTCTATTATTACAATCTTTTTGTAGGATACCTTCCTTTTCTAGTTTAAAACGTATTTCCACCTCCCTTTGCGATTAGATATAATTAATTTATGGGTATTAATTCTTGATTAATAATGATGATTAGTAAATATAATTATATTTTACACTAATTTAATTATAAATTAACTTGTGAAAGAAAGTTATTGTTTTACAACTGGGCATAAAAATGCTTTATATTATCGAATTTCTTACTGCTCCAGCTCTTTCATCTTATAGATGATGTTGTTCCAGTGCTTGATACTGAAATCCAGTTCTTCCATAATCTCGTTGGAAACGTTTTCAGTATAGGGATAAATTTTATTAATCTACAGAAAGGTCCTCACCGTAAGCATAAAGAAGCCAGTTAAATTTATCAAGCAATTTTTTTTATGAAACAGCTACTTCTTCAATTTGATTGAAGTAAAAAACTGGTTTCCATTGCGGTAAATAAGCAACATTATTGAATCTTTGCCGTCTTTCTTTACTGCTGAATCAATTTGTTTTTGAAAATCATTAGTATTTTCAATATTGATTCCATCTAGTTGAATAATTATATCACCTTTCTTAATAACACGTAGTGTAGAATTACCACTACTATCCACACTAGTAACTACTACACCCTTTGTGGGTGCATTATTTTTTAGTTCTTTTGGCAAATTTGAAACGGTTAAACCACTTATATCACTAGATGTTGATTTACTTTCTTCTTGATCATTACCTGAATTATCGTTTGCAGATTCCTCGATTGCAACCTTGATATTGACCTCCTTACCTTTTCTAAGTAACTTAACCTGTACTTTGTTTCCGGGCTTAGTCCGTGAAACCATATGAGGTAGTTGCGTCATTCTATCAATTTTTTTGCCGTCAAACTCTAATAGTATATCACCTACTTTGATTCCTCCTTTCTCTGCAGGACTGCCCTTTACTACGCTTGCAACTAATGCACCTTTGACATCTTTTAAACTCAAGGACTCAGCAAATTCTTTTGTCATAGGCTGAACTTGCACGCCAAGCCAACCATGTTTTATTTTTTTACCACTTTTTAATGTATCAATAATTGAAATAGCTAGATTAGATGGTATAGCAAAGCCTATACCCACGTTACCGCCAGACTCAGATGGGGAATAAATAGCAGTATTAATACCTATAACTTTTCCATTAAGATGAAATAGTGGTCCCCCTGAGTTACCTCTATTAATTGCAGCATCAGTTTGAATAAATTCATTCATAGTACCAATACTAATGTCTCTAGATCTTGCAGATACAATTCCTGTACTTACAGAGCCACCCAAACCAAAAGGGTTGCCTATTGCAATAACTGTATCACCAACCCTTGCTTTATCAGAATTACCAAATTCAACAAAAGGAAGATCTTTATCAGAATTAATCTTAAGCACAG
Organism: Wolbachia endosymbiont of Trichogramma pretiosum; assembly: GCF_001439985.1. NCBI lineage: Bacteria > Pseudomonadati > Pseudomonadota > Alphaproteobacteria > Rickettsiales > Anaplasmataceae > Wolbachia > Wolbachia endosymbiont of Trichogramma pretiosum. The sequence goes on along the minus strand of NZ_CM003641.1, from coordinate 601,133 downwards.
CAAGATCAGTTTTTGCATCATAGCCCAAAACTTCTGCTTTGAAATAAGTATTATCGTTCATAGTAACTGTAATATCTTGGGCATTTTTGATAACGTGATAGTTGGTCACTATGGTTCCACTTTTATCTATAATAAATCCAGAGCCAAGTAACGTCACTTCTCTATTAATGCTAGGAGCTCTATCGAAAAATTGATCAAAATGCTCGAAAAATTCTCTAAAGTCATCAAAGAAATTATTTCTTGGCATAAAGGGAATTTTAGTTCTACTGTTATTTTCTTGCTTAACTATTTGCTCACTTGAAATATTTACAACTGCTGGAATAAGTTCTTCCACTATATCAGCAAGCCCTTTATTACAACTACATACAGGATCTGCAACTGTTTTTTCAAACAGATTAGCATATGAAGAAAATGAAATTAAAAAATATGCAAATATAGATAAAATAAATGCTTTACTTTTCATAAACTATTTCCATCCCTTGTTCAAAATATCTAAGAAATTATTATTTGGTGAAAGTACAAATTTAGTATTACCCTCAGCAAATGATTTACTGTAAGCTTTCATAGAGCGATAAAAGTTAAAAAACTCTTCATCAACCTTGAATGCCTCATTATATATTCTAGTTGCTTCAGCATAACCACGGCCTCTTATTTCATGTGATTCTTTTACTGCACTAGAAACAATTCCCCTTTTTAATTTATCAGCTTTTGATCTAATTTCTTGTCCAGCTTGTTCTCCTTCTGCTCTAATTTCTTTTGCTTCCTTTTCTCTTTCAGTTTGCATGCGGCGGAATATTGCAGAACTATTTTCTTCTGGTAGATCTGCTCTCTTAATTCTTACATCTATTATCTCTATGCCAAATTTTCTGGCTTCAGAATAAACTCCACGTTGAATTAATTGCATAACTTCTGATCTCTTTTCATTTAATAAACTAATTAATGAAAATCTTCCTATATTCTCCCTTATGTGAGCTTCTATGACAGGATATAATCTTCTAACTAGCCCTGATTCATTTTTTACAGTTTGATAAAAAGTAATAGGATCTATTATTTTATATTTTGCATAAGCATCTACTATAATACGCTTTTGATCTGCAGTTATCACTTCCCTTGGAGTTTTATCAGGACTTAAATCTAAAATTCTCTTATCAAGAAATTCTACGTTATTTATAAATGGCAATTTAAAATATAAACCACTGTCCCTAACATCTTTTACTACTTTACCGAGTTGTATAACTATTGCTTGTTTTGTTTCTTGAACAACGAAGATTGAATTAGATAATGCAATCAACAACACAACAAATACAAAAGCAAAAACAATTTTAATATTACTACTCATGACTATTTTCCTAGATTTGTAAGGGGTAAATAAGAGAACATACCTTTTAGATCGTCTGTTATAACAAACTTATCTACCTTGCTAAAAATATTTTCCATAGTTTCAAGATAGATACGATTCTTAACAAGAGAAGGATTTTGTCTATATTCTTCATGGAGAGATAAAAAGCGATTTGCATTACCTTTTGCTTCATTTATTATTTCATTCTCGTATGCTTCTGCATCTAATTTTATCTTTATTGCTTCACCTTTTGCACGAGGTATAATATCATTACTGTAAGCGTATGCTTCGTTTATGGTACGCTCCTTATCTGCGCGAGCACTTTGTACATCCCTAAATGAGCTAATCACCTTTTCTGGTGGATCAATTTTTTTCATTTGAACCGATAAAATCTCTATACCCATTTGATATCCATCAAGAATCTGTTGCAATAAAATTCTAGTATCTCTAGAAATTTCAGCCCTACCTTGACCTTCGAGTGCAAAAGAGATCGTATTCTTACCTATTATTTCTCTCATAGCACTTTCAGCAGCATTTTTAACGCTAAAACCAGGTTTATAATCCCGTACTTTGAATAAATAATCTTTAGCATCCCTTACTCTCCATTGGACCTCAAAGTTAACGTTGACTATGTTCTCATCTCCGGTAAGCATCACTCCTTCACCACGATCTGTATCTCGCCCATAAGAGCTGCTTATCCCAATTTCTTCACGATTTACTTCTTTAACGTTCACTTTAAAAACCTTACCAATAGGGTAGGGGAAGTGATAACGCAAACCAGATGTTTCTGTATTGTAATATTTGCCAAAAGTAAGTTCTATACCTTCCTCACTCGGATGGACAATATAGAAACCAGTACAAAAATAAAACAACAAAACAATAAAAATGACAAAATAAGGTTTTTTACCCCTATTTCTGTTTAAGCCATTAAAAAAGTATCTTATATCAGACACAGCTTTACCTAGAATATCTTCATTACCTGGACCTGAAGGTTTATTTCCAAGGTTCCAAGGATTACGCTCATCCATAAAAATTATTAATTGTATAACTAACACGCTGATATTACTTAATCTTATCAAAAAATGCAAAACTATTTTGTTTGTAAATCAATGATCAGATTGAAGGATGTGATCATACACCTCCTTTTTTCTATATGTTATGGTCAATTCTACAGAATTTCTAGCTTTTTTTGAATTCTTTATTGTCGTTTTTGATAGGTATCGTTAGTTGTATATTAATTATCAACATAAATGAATTGTGTATCTGAGTTTTGAGATGACGAAACTAGAGTTGTATAATCTATACATATTTGTGATAACTTCTCACCTTCGCTCAAATAACTTTTCAATGTCGCGTAGTTTCATTTCTATATAGGTTGGCCTTCCGTGATTACATTGTCCAGAATAAGGTGTCTTTTCCATTTGCCTCAATAATTCATTCATCTCCTCCAATTTCATCTTTCTGCCTGCTCTTATTGATCCATAACAAGCAATTGTGGCTAGTATTTTATTCACCTTATCCTCTATAGGTAATGTATCTTCTATTTCTGTTAGTCTATCAACTATATCAATGAGTATTCTCTTTATGTCTACTGCCCCTAAGATTGCAGGAACTTCTTTTACTATGATTCTATTTTCTGATTTAATTTCAATCTCAAAACCCATCTCAAAAAGTTTATCTTTATAAGTTTTAATCATCTCCATTCCAGCTTGATTTTTGATTTCAACCATTTCAGGCAAAAGAAGTTTTTGTCTTTTTATACTTGATTTTTCCTTTAAGCACTCGTATACCAGTCTTTCATGGGCTGCATGCTGATCTACTATAATTAGTTTTTCTCTTACCTCAGCAATAATGTAAGTATTGTAGATTTGACAGTGTGCAAACCCAAGTGGATGGTCCCCTATTAGATCGGTTTGTTTCCTTTCAGAAATTGTAGTTTCTGCTCGTGGAGGAGATTTTTGCATACCAGTATAATCAAAAGATTTTGAATGCTCTGATAAGCTTTTTGTCTCTATGTTCGGAGAAGTAAATTCTCTCATTAACTGGTTTTCAAAAGGATCCGGCCTTCTTCCATAGAATTCATTTTTAAGACTAGACCTACTAGAAGGATCTGATGATAGATGATTCTTTGTTGTTCCAGTCTGGGCCAATACAGTTGCTACAAGATCTATTCTCTTTGATAGCGCTTTTATTATCCCCCTTCTCACTATTTCATATATTAGCCTCTTGCTCTGAAACCTTACCTCTGATTTATTTGGATGAACATTTACATCAACTTGATCATACGGTATCTCTAAGTGCAGCGCTGCGAAAGGATATCTATTGTTTGGAATAAGGTCATGATACGCATAACGAATTGCACCAATAAGTAGATTATCTTTAATTGGTCTACCATTAACAAATGTATAGATCTGAGTTGAATTGCTACGATTGATAGTAGGTTTACAGATGTATCCTGTAATTCTAATACCATCTTCTTCTTCATTAATTTGCAAAGAGTTTTCATGAAATTCTTTTTCTACTTCGCATAGCCTGCTAAATAATGAGGTCTGCTTAGCATACTTAAGAAGCTTCTTATTATCGGAGATAAGAGTAAACTCAATTCCATAATTGATCATTGCTAAGTTGTTTACAATATCAACAATGCTTTGTGTTTCTGCCCTTTCGGTTTTGAGAAATTTTAGTCTATTTGGTGTGGCAAAAAATAAATCTCGTACTTCAATATATGTTCCTATCGATAAAGGATAAGGAACAATCTCTCCTATTTTTTCTCCCCCCTCATACCTTATAGACCATGCTTGATCTGCTTTGCTTGCCTTAGATGATAATTTTATTCTGCTTACTGCTGCAATTGAAGGCAAAGCTTCTCCTCTAAAGCCAAGATGCTTGATCTCTATCAATTCACTGTCACTCAATTTTGAAGTAGCATGGCGCGTAAACGCAAGTTCTAAATCATCCTTTTTTACTCCGCTACCATCATCGATTACAGTAATGAGGTTACGCCCACCACTTTCTATCTTAATTTCTATCTCTGAGCTTTTTGCATCTATTGCATTTTCCACTAATTCCTTTACCACACTTGCAGGCCTTTCTATCACCTCTCCTGCTGCTATACGATTTATGGTTTTTATATCTAAAAGAACTATTGCCATTATAATATTGGTTTTTCTTTTACTGCTTGAGTTTGCTCCTCTCTCCATTTTTTTAATCTATTTGCAGTTTCACTATTAGAAATCGACAATATAGATGCAGCAGTAATAGCGGCATTGTATGCTCCACTCTCTCCTATAGACATTGTTGCAACTGGAACACCTTTTGGCATCTGCACTATAGATAATAGACTATCTAGCCCATTTAATTCTTTGCTATGCACAGGAATACCGATAACAGGTAAATAAGTAAGCGATGCAGTCATGCCAGGTAAATGAGCCGCTCCTCCTGCACCAGCTATAATAACCTTAAAGCCTTTTTCTTGAGCAGACTTAGTAAAATTAAAGAGTCTCTCTGGTGTTCTATGTGCGGATATTATAAATACATCATGTGAAATTTTCAATTCTTTTAATAGGTTAATAGCATGCACCATAGTGCCATAATCCGACTCGCTTCCCATAATTATAGCAACATCCTTTTTCATTTCTCTGTATTAGACATGACTTTATTTACTAACCAAATAGTCTTTTAGAAGCAACAGATATTTAAATTAAATTACTAATATGATATAGCATTCTCATTAAATATAAACTTTAAAAATTGAAATGAATCCCTACATTAAAATACAGAGGTACAAGCTTCGGATATTAAGGGTCTATTCATAATCTTTTTAGAAGCAAAGGGATGGAAGCAAGAAGACGATTTGTAGGCTGGTATTGATTTATCGTAATTGTCTACACTTTTATATCAGAGTGTTAGAGACTTACCTTTTGACAATAGGGCAAAGATCTCTACAGTTAATACTTTTACTTGTTTCTTTGTAACTACTTTTTTATATATGTTTCAAAACACTTTCTTTGCTTACGCTATGTTTTTTACTTCATTTATTAAAATGATCTTGCCATTTTGAAAACATTGTTGATTCACTGAAGACACTTTTTAGGACCTGTAACACTATGTAAAATACATCCTAAATATTCTTGATTTTGTTTCTTTCTACAGAACTCTACTCAGTTTTTCTCTTATTCATCTTGCTCTGTTTTCATAATTTACATACTCTATCTCCGGCTTTATTCCTTTCTTGAGATCACGCACAGTCTCTAAAACAAGTTTGTAAAATGATTATTTCTGTATTTTAAACTTTGCAATTTCAACTTATTCTCTTTAAGTAGTAAGTTTTTTACAAAATAATAATTTGAAATTACTAGTATTCTGATAAAAATTATAGTCAATTTAAAACTTTGAGTATCAGATATTTATTGACAAGTTATGTGCTATTAATATATTGGTATATTGAATGTTGTGATGTAATATTTAATAAAGCTAGTTGATACGCGAGAGTAAAAAATTATGGAAACAATATCATTAAACAATCTGGATAGTGAAGCAATAAAAACAAAGTTGCTTGGCATGATAAGTAAAATTATAGGAAGAAATACTTGGACTCAAGCTTGTGCTGCTGAGAAGCTTGGTATTGATCAACCAAAGGTGTCACAAATTAAAAGTGGTAAGACAAGTGGTTTTTCTTTGGAGAGACTGTTGGGTTTTTTGAAAAAGCTTGATCATGAAATAATAATTACAATAACAGAAAATCAATCAGTAAAAGCCAAGGAAGAAAAAGTAGAATGTAGAATTGGATCTCAATAGATCTGAAGTTGACATCTTATTTTTTGTGATATAGTATAAAGCTTATCAAGGTATTATTTTATGGTTGAGTCTATTGTAGAAAAGTGTGTAGAACGGGTACACAACCGTTTTAAATTAGTTCTGCTAGCAAGTCAAAGAACTTATGACTTGAGTACAGGGGCAAGCGATCCTGTTGAAATGGTTAAGTTTAAAGATCATAAGGATACGATAGTTTCTTTATATGAAATAGCGGAAAAGAAGGTGAGTACTCGTGAATTGTTTAACCTTTTGGTCAAAAGGTGCAAGGAGTACGTGAAAGGAAAAACAGATAATACCTATATTAATAGTCCAGGTAAGCTAGCAAATTTGTTAAATTTTTCTGATCATCAACTTGACACAAGTCTGGATGTAAGTCAAGAAAGCCACGATGATGAAATAGATGATCAAGATAGTGGTGAAGAAGTACCGATTTAGAAATCTGCAGAGGTTATAATAGTTTATAAATGATTAGTATTGCTATCTATGTGCTTTTGTTCTGTATGGGTGTAATGTTATACTGTATAGTATTTAGGTCAAGTGATGTTTGCAATAAGATTTTAGCATTCAATAATTTATCAACACAATTAGTTTTACTCATAACAGCAATATCGATTGTTCTGAATGAACTTTTTTTAATTGATATAGCATTACTATATGCTAGCATCAGCTTTATATCAACTATAGCCCTAATGAGATTAATGTTGTTTTGATAATTTATGGTAGCATCCATTCTCATATTTTTAGGTGTTTGTTTAATAGTCATTTCAAGCGTAGGAGTAGTAGTATTTCCTAATTTCTATACTAGACTACATGCTGCAGGCATTGCAGATTCTAGTGGCGCAATGTTGTTGTTGATTGGTTTTGCTTGGCAAAATCAATTTTCAATCACTACTATTAAAGTTATATTATTGATTTTTATAATATGGATAGCCAATTCAACTAACAGTTATATTTTAGCTCGTACTTATTATAAAAGTAAAGACTATTAAAGATAGGTTAAGATGCTGGAAATACTGAATCTAATATTACTTTTTCTGTTACTAACGGTTGCAGTTTTTATAGTTCTTTCGAAATATTTAGTTGTAAGTGCTGTTCTAACTTGTGTATTTAGTGCACTTATTGCACTTATGTACTTGATTATGAATGCGCCAGATGTTGCGATTACTGAAGCTTCTGTTGGTGCAGGATTGAGCACAGTCTTTACGTTTGCAGCACTCTCTTTGGTAAAGAATGACAAAGCAAATTTATCTCATAGCCCCACAACACTTTTTTTTATGTTGTTTTTGACTGCATGTTTATCATATTTTATGGTTCAATTACCAGATTTTGGCAGTCATAATGCTCCAGTTCACTTGCACGTTGCTCCTTATTATGTAGAAAATACTGAAAAAGCTATTGGTATTCCTAATATAGTGACAGCTGTTTTAGCAAGCTTTCGTGGCTATGACACATTTGGAGAAACTATAGTAGTTTTTACTGCTGCACTTTGTATAATGTTAATATTAGAAGAGAAAGAAAGTGATTAAAGATCCAGTATTAAGTGCAGTAACATTTTTGATGATACCTTTTATCATCTTGTTTGGTTTATATATACAGTTTCATGGTGACTATACTCCAGGTGGAGGTTTTCAGGCGGGGATAATTATTTCTTCTGGAATAATATTATATTCTATGTTATTTGATATACCTACAACTTTAAAAGCAATACCTTACTCTATTATCAAATTTACTAACGTACTAGGTATTTTAACCTATGGAGGAGCTGGTATTATAACAGTTTTATTTGGCCAAAATTTTTTATCCTATAGTATATTGTTAGCTGATAGTAGAACAGGTCAAAAATTGGGTATTTTCTTAGTGGAAATGGGTGTATTGCTTACTGTTTCTTCTTCCATGTTAATCATATATATAAATTTTGCTCGCAAGAAAAAACAATGACTCTATATAATTATGTAGGCATTACCATATTAATGGTGCTAGGTTTCTATATCATTGTAAATGATAAAAACTTAATCAAAAAGATGATGGGATTAAGTGTCTTACAAGCATCTGTTTTGTTGTTTTACATATCTTTAGGGTATGTAAAAAGTTCTTTACCTCCTATATTGACTTCAAATTTTCACTTATATACCAATCCTATACCTCACGTCTTAATGCTTACTGCTATAGTGGTTGGAATTGCAACATTTTCAGTTGGATTGTCCATGGTAGTAAGAATAGAGAGATTAGTTAATTAAGAAGAGTGCGAATAAATTGATGTTGTCTTAAGCTATATGAAGTAGCAAGTAACTATAAATTAAGAATAAAACTATAAACTTGCCAATTGTAAGTTTATTTGATAAATAAAGAGTAAAACTCTAAACTGTAAAGGTAATGATGTCAACTATTAATGGTACGGAAGATAGGAAAAAGATCATCAAAGATCTTGTAACCAAAAGTATAAGAAAGGGCGGTTTTATCACTTTTGATGATATAAATGATAAGTTGTCAGATGAAAATTTTTCAACTGATTTTATAGATGATACTATAGCTTTATTGCAAGACTCTGGAATTAACATACTCGAAAGTAGTGAAGATGAGGAAGAAGCTCCTTCTAATGATGATGGTAATAAGCTTGATGATGAGACATCGTTGAATGCTACCACAAACTTAGTACAAAATGATGATCCAGTAAGGATTTATTTACAGGATATGAGCTCTGTAAAGCTTTTGTCACGAGCAGATGAAATTAAGATAGCAAAAAAAATTGAATCTGAAAAGCATAACATGTTACGTGCAATAATTGAAACATCAGTGGCATTCAAAATAATCAAAACATGGCGTGATGATTTGAGTGGTGGAACTTTTTTACTGAGAGAAATTATAAATCTGGATGCAATTTATAACTCTGATTTTAATATCGTAGACAAAGAAGAAAGTGAACTTGAAGATGTTAGAGATTGTGTTAATGATGAGGAAAAAGGTAATGATGAAAAGGGAAATGAGAGTGAAGACATAAGTTCAGCTAACTTAAATATTTCTGTTCTTGAAATGGAAAGTGATTTATTGCCAAAGGTTATCACGGCATTGGATGAGATCATTGCTTTAACAAATGAAGCATTGGTATTGAAAAAAAATTCTAAAGATTTCTCTAATGAGCTAGAAAATTTATATAATCAAATATGGTCTGTAGCATTACAAATTCAGTTTAGTGATGCTGCTATTACCAGAATTACACAAAAACTTTACGAAATAAGTAGACTAATCACGTTTGAAGAAGCTAATCTTATTACTGAAGCTAGAAAATACGGTATTGATAGAGAAAGTTTGTATAATGTTTATGATGATGTGCTTTTAGAGCACGAGTTTAGTGAAATAATTTTTCTCAAGATTAATGAAAATCAATCTCTTTTAACAGGTGAATTAAAAAATAAATTCTTAAGTTTTACGAACGATAGCTATGAGTATATAGCTAGTGCCTTAAGCAACATTAAGAGTTATGTACAAGGAGATAAAGTTCGGGATTTTAAGAAGGTAATCAAGAGAATACAGAAACATGAACAAGAAGTCTCTCAAGCAAAGCAAGAAATGATTAAGGCTAATTTAAGGCTGGTAGTTTCGATTGCTAAAAAGTATTCAAAAAGAGGCCTTGATCTGCTTGATTTGATACAAGAAGGTAATATTGGTCTTATGAAGGCTGTGGATAAGTTTGATTACAAACGTGGGTATAAATTTTCGACTTATGGTACTTGGTGGGTAAAACAATCAATCACTAGGGCAATACCTGAACAGTCTAAAGTAGTTAGAATACCAGTACATATGGTGGAAATTATCAGTAAAATCAACAAGGCATTAAGAAAGATGACTCATGAAATGGGTAGAGAGCCTACATTAGAGGAATTGAGTATAGAATTGACGATGCCGCTAGAAAGAATACGTAAAGTTATGAAGATAGCAAGAGATCCGGTAAGTCTTGAAGCTCCAACAGGAAAGGATGATAGTAGTACCTTCGGTGATTGTATAGAAGATAAGCGAGTTTCTAAACCAGAGGATGCTGCAATACTTGCCGACTTGCGTGGCATTACGACCAATGTTCTTGCAACTTTAACACCAAAAGAAGAAAGAATTTTAAGGATGCGCTTTGGCCTTGGTAAAGATGGAAAGGAGCATACCTTAGAAGAAGTAGGAAAAATTTTTAATGTTACACGTGAAAGAATTAGGCAAATAGAGGCAAAAGCACTACGTAAGTTGAAACATCCAAGCCGTGCTAAAAAACTTAGAGGTTTCTTTTAAGGCAGAAGGGCTGCTCAAAAAATAGGTAAAATTCAGCTAGAGTTCTATAATTTTACCATATTTTTCTTTTTTTATAGGCTTTATAGAGCAGTATGATTAGATGTTGAATGTTATGGCAAATAAAAATAATAATTCTAATTCAAAGTATAAAAATTTTTATGTTCTGGGTGATAGTTTATCTGATATTGGTGTAATTATTGAAATTTTAATAACTTCTCCTTTGTAAGAAACGTAAAACTTAATGCCCTTTTTTATTAAGGAGGATTTTTAGCAATGGCCTTACTTTTGTTGAATACGTAGCAAAGTATTTAGGTTTAGAAGAATTTGAGTCATCATGGAGATGCTCATTTTTTGGTCGATACTATGAACAGCAAGATCATAACTATGCGGTTTTATATGCAACAGCATCTGAAATTCTTAACCCTATTTTTCTCATTTCCTCAATAAATTTCGTTTAGTTAATCAGCTAAATGCAGTAATTAAACATCATCCAGACGTAGGTAAGGGAGATTTTATTTTTCATTATAATCGAGGAATAATATTATGGGTGCCACTGCTTATAACAATGTTAAAGCAGATAAAAGTATTGAAATAAAGCGGTTAGTGAAATATGTAATGCATTTGGTTCTAAATTAATATGGTGTAAAGCACGTGATTGTTGCAAATGTGACTGAGGTTGGTTTGATACTAGCTTTAATAAAGACGAAAAGCAAGAGAGATGGCTGTAAAGCTTACATAGAGTTTCAATACAAAATTAGCTAATAATTTAGATTATATGAAGAAAGGTGCAGATCTTGAAATAAAAGCATTCGATCTTAACTCTAAAATGAAAAGTATGCTTGTTAAATATAAGAGCAAAGGGTTAAATGATCGAGATGCATACCTATCAAACATCGTAGACCAGTTTGGGGTAGGGTGATTTGGAAAAAGTATGAAGATAATCTTGTTGATCCTTAAAGGAAGGCTTGATACTTACTATAATTCTGGATGCAGCACAGAAATACTAAAGGATTATTTCTTTTTTTGATTATTTTTATCCAACTGCAGAACCTTATTGTGAAGTTGGTAATGAAATGTATGAGTTGATAAAAAATTAGATTTCTTTTAAACATCTTTACGGTTTGTAGCAACTATCTGCATACAATAGCTATTGCGATTTATACTTTTTTGTCATTTTAGCGCTAGAATGACATTCTGCTGGTGAAGTTTATTCTTTGATATATTAACTCTAAATATAGAGAAGTCTTGCTAAATAAAAAGGTAAAAGGAAGCTCTGAGTAGTGAAATTTTACTCTATATTACTGTAAGTGGTGCTGTAATAATGTTCTAACAAGCGCAACTTGGCTGAGTATAGAAAAAATTAAAAAAAACACTATAATTTTACGTAATCTACCGATAAACACTTAAGTTTTTACTGGATTTTATGATTGATCCTACAGTCAAAAACAAATTTTGAGTCATAACTACTTTTAGTGCCGTAATAAAATAAGGAGGTTTGTCAAGTAGAGTTCTTTATTTCATTAGATACGCTGCCAAATTGTTATGCAAGTAAATTTTTTTAGTTTTCGTATATCCGAAGTAATTCTTGTGCATTGGACCTGATTAGAGTCGGACATTCTCTATCATTTAATAATGAACGCAATATTTCAATTGCACCTTTAATGTCGTTACTGTGTATCTTTACTATAGCGATAGCTTCTTGGCTTGAATAAGGGTACACTGCATTTGATTCTAAATTACTAATTTTATCTCTATTTATTTTTTCACTGCTTGAGTGAAGTAAGCTCATTACTTCTAAGTATTGTGCTAACTCACGCAAAACATCAGGAGAGTTTTTATCGTCTGCCAAATCATTATAAATAATAGATGCAATGTCTGTTGGCATTGAATCTGAGATATGATTGAATGCGCGTTCAAAATTTGCTAAATACTCCCAATTTGAATCTATTTCTTCTAGCAGTGACTTATTATCTCTTTTTAAGAATAATACTTCGTAAAATTTGTCACCTGCATTTATAGATTGTTTTGTGTTATCAATGTTACACAATGAGTATAATGTGATGCCAATTAACATTGGCGCGAGTGCAAGCAGAAAGATGTATTTTTTCATGGTAATATTCCAAATAGTTATATATTTATACATTAATGCTTTTGATTTGCAAAAACATATTGACATAGTGATTATATCACACAATAATGTTCTTAGAGTTGTTTGAATAGTTGGAGATTAAGATATTTCTAAAGTAGAAATAAAGACAGCAGTATTAAGCTAAATTATTTTTGTCGGATTTATCCGGCGTACCTTCAACCTTTTATAGGTTGAAGTCTAAATTTGAGAGTTTGATCCTGGCTCAGAATGAACGCTGGCGGCAGGCCTAACACATGCAAGTCGAACGGAGTTATATTGTAGCTTGCTATGATATAGCTCAGTGGCAGACGGGTGAGTAATGTATAGGAATCTACCTAGTAGTACGGAATAATTGTTGGAAACGGCAACTAATACCGTATACGCCCTATGGGGGAAAAATTTATTGCTATTAGATGAGCCTATATTAGATTAGCTAGTTGGTGGAGTAATAGCCTACCAAGGCAATGATCTATAGCTGATCTGAGAGGATGATCAGCCACACTGGAACTGAGATACGGTCCAGACTCCTACGGGAGGCAGCAGTGGGGAATATTGGACAATGGGCGAAAGCCTGATCCAGCCATGCCGCATGAGTGAAGAAGGCCTTTGGGTTGTAAAGCTCTTTTAGTGAGGAAGATAATGACGGTACTCACAGAAGAAGTCCTGGCTAACTCCGTGCCAGCAGCCGCGGTAATACGGAGAGGGCTAGCGTTATTCGGAATTATTGGGCGTAAAGGGCGCGTAGGCTGGTTAATAAGTTAAAAGTGAAATCCCGAGGCTTAACCTTGGAATTGCTTTTAAAACTATTAGCCTAGAGATTGAAAGAGGATAGAGGAATTCCTGATGTAGAGGTAAAATTCGTAAATATTAGGAGGAACACCAGTGGCGAAGGCGTCTATCTGGTTCAAATCTGACGCTGAAGCGCGAAGGCGTGGGGAGCAAACAGGATTAGATACCCTGGTAGTCCACGCTGTAAACGATGAATGTTAAATATGGGAAGTTTACTTTCTGTATTACAGCTAACGCGTTAAACATTCCGCCTGGGGACTACGGTCGCAAGATTAAAACTCAAAGGAATTGACGGGGACCCGCACAAGCGGTGGAGCATGTGGTTTAATTCGATGCAACGCGAAAAACCTTACCACTTCTTGACATGGAAATCATACCTATTCGAAGGGATAGGGTCGGTTCGGCCGGATTTCACACAAGTGTTGCATGGCTGTCGTCAGCTCGTGTCGTGAGATGTTGGGTTAAGTCCCGCAACGAGCGCAACCCTCATCCTTAGTTGCCATCAGGTAATGCTGAGTACTTTAAGGAAACTGCCAGTGATAAGCTGGAGGAAGGTGGGGATGATGTCAAGTCATCATGGCCTTTATGGAGTGGGCTACACACGTGCTACAATGGTGTCTACAATGGGTTGCAAGGTGCGCAAGCCTAAGCTAATCCCTAAAAGACATCTCAGTTCGGATTGTACTCTGCAACTCGAGTACATGAAGTTGGAATCGCTAGTAATCGTGGATCAGCATGCCACGGTGAATACGTTCTCGGGTCTTGTACACACTGCCCGTCACGCCATGGGAATTGGTTTCACTCGAAGCTAATGGCCTAACCGCAAGGAAGGAGTTATTTAAAGTGGGATCAGTGACTGGGGTGAAGTCGTAACAAGGTAGCAGTAGGGGAATCTGCAGCTGGATTACCTCCTTAGGCTTTGTACGTAATTCACCATTTCAAATAATGGTGTCATTATGTACTATACTGCTGTCTTTACTTCTACTTTATTTTTTAATTTCTTGATAATGAAATTTTATGAGTAATAGGCCTCTTTCCCCACATTTACAGGTATACAAACTACAAGTTACTAGTTTTTTTTCTGTCATGCATAGATTGACTGGTATCTTGCTATTTCTTTTGTTAATCATACTTTCTTGGTATTTTATATTGCATGTTTACTCCCCTAATTTAATTATAGTAAGGTGCTTAAATGCATTGTTGTCCTCTCCTGTTGCTAAATTAGCTTATATCTTATGCTTTGCAAGCTTTATGTATCATTTTCTTAATGGTATCCGTCATTTATTGTGGGATGCTGGGCTTAATTTAGAAATTGCTAGTGTTTTCAAGAGTGCTATGTTATTAACAATAATGCTATTTCTTTCTACTGTGGCTTTTTTATTTGTATTTATATGAGTCAGTCTGTAAATTCAGTATATTATTGGTGGATCCAGCGTATTTCTGCGGTGATTTTGTTATTTTTATTTCCTTGGTTTATTTACTCATTTTCTTGTACGTTTTATGTTGATGCCCCTTTACCTTTTAATGAAAAATTATTTCAGTCTATTAATCACCCACTAGAGCTTTTATTTTTTGTTATACTGGTGTTTTGCATTTTTTGGCATGCAGTTCTTGGAATGCAGGTAGTGTGTGAAGATTATATAGACAGCGTACCTCTAAGGATTTTTACAATTACATGCATAAAATGCTTATCAGGCATTACTTGTATAGTCCTTGCTTTTACGACTTTTTTCTTTTATAGGCATATTTTCTTGTAAAATTGTTAGTTTTGTGTTAATATATTATTAGTTTGCTAATTTTATTATTGAACTATAGCGATTTTGGTTTGACAATATGTTCTTGGTGTTAAAAAAAGCGGTAACAGATTTTATACTTAAAGCAAAAGGTTTATTTGCTTCATCTGAATCTCAAGTTTATGTCAAGGATCTTAGAAGGGTAATGACCTATACAGATGGAAGAAAATGCAAATACCCAAACAATTACGACCAGATTGTAGAATCTGGGAAAATTATAGAAAGTAAGAATAGTGATGGTGGGACTATATATAAACTTTCATATAGTGAGAGAGGTCGAAGGCGGTCAAGCTATGAATTAGCTTTTGTCAAGGAAACGGACGACAGGTCTTATTTTACTATTGACTTTTTAGTTAATCGGGGGAAAAAAAAGGATGTTAAGCATTATGATGGCTACTATAAACCATTTGGGTTTTTGAAAGTCGATCTTGAAAAATATATTCCAATTTTTGAAGCTAAAAAAACTAACGATCCTAAATATCCGTTTGAATTAACTCACTTTTCTGTGCCAATAAAAAAGGTGAAAAATGGAGAGGGTAAAGTTCGTGGATTTGTTGATAAAAAGGGAAGAAATGGAGAATTACTATACACTAGTAATTATAAAAAATTAAGCACTCATTTTTCAGAAATTAGAGATCAAAATGGTAGTCTAGAGCTAGATAAAAGTCTGATGTCTGTTCCTATTGTTTTTGTTGCAGGTTTGGCTAAGATTTGTGCTAGAATGCTGACTTTTATTCCTATTAAATTAGGAGAGAACTTGATAGCTAGAAAAAATCGAGCTGCAAAATCTTTTGGTTATCTTTTTTTCACTCCTGCAGTGGTAGTAAAAAATTTAGTAAGTATGGGAGCTACAATACTTAAGGTTCCAATTTTATTATTTGTAGAAAATGAGAAAAAGTATGGTGATGCTTATCTTACTATGTTGAAACACCAATTGAAAGAATGTTGGAAAGAGGTAAAAAGTGACTTTAATTTTATTAAAGGTGAAGAAGGGCTAAAGCTGGAGCAGAAGGATCATAAGCCACTCAGCATAGTGGGCACATGGGATGAGCTTGACGCTAGAAGTCCATGTATTGAAAGAGACTTAGAAAAGGCGCTGAATAAAAGTAGTGAAGGTATAGATAAATCCAGAGAACCAGGTGTTAGAGAAAGCTTAAAGGAGAAGCCGCAAAACAAAACTGATAAAAAAATACCTGCAGCCTTTAATCAAAAAAGCAGCATTCCTCATATTGATAGAGAGATAGAAAGAAGGCAAGACTCATCACGAAATGTAGGGATTCCATAATACTCGTAGTCAACCATCACTTTAAATTACTTTTTACTTTAATCATCTCATAATAAAAACTTGTATGCATTTTTCCGTTAGTATAAGATATTAATCAAATATTAATATCTTAATAAATGTACCCTGTAATACTGTGTGGTGGTAGTGGCAGCAGACTTTGGCCTCTATCTAAGCCAAAGTAATTTCAGAAAATATTTAGTCAGAATACTATGTTTCACAACACTTTGTTGAGGCTAAAAAGAGATTATATGCAACCCATCATTACCACAAATATACATATGAGTCATTATTGATGCAGGAATTACATGTATTACAGGAATGTAAAGTAGTTTTTGAACCAGTTAAAATTGGGACAGCGGAAGCAGTACTAATTGCTGTGCTTCTCTTCGATAGGAACGAGACAATCTTAGTTCTTCCTTCAGACTATTTTATAGGTGATTTGAATAGTTTTTATGTTTCTATTGAGAAAGCGTCTAAGCTAGCCTCTGAAACTGACTCTATAGTCACTTTTGGGGTAAAGTCTCATGAATTCAATTCTGAATACGGCTATATAAATGCAGTATATGCTCAGAAAGAAAGATGTCATATAGTAAAAGATTTTAAAGAAAAACCCGAGCGTAAGGTAAGTAACAATCATTATTGGAACTCTCGAATATTTGTGTTTAGAGCAAAACGCTATATAGATGAGATAAAAAATTGCTCCGACTCTCTATAATTTATGTTGTAAAAGTATGAAGCATTTTGTACCACGAGAGAGATTTCTGTATTTAGAACAGCAAAATTGTGAACGAATGGGTGATACATCT
Source organism: Wolbachia endosymbiont of Trichogramma pretiosum (assembly GCF_001439985.1). NCBI lineage: Bacteria > Pseudomonadati > Pseudomonadota > Alphaproteobacteria > Rickettsiales > Anaplasmataceae > Wolbachia > Wolbachia endosymbiont of Trichogramma pretiosum. The sequence goes on along the minus strand of NZ_CM003641.1, from coordinate 583,906 downwards.
ATTGATCACCTAGTGATAGAAAAAGTAGAAAACATTGTAATGATAGAAGACAATTTCGATTGTATGGATGTTGGCACTTGGGGTTTAGTTTTAGAGTTAAGTAAGAGATTTAATAAGAATTTTGAGTCGTTTCAAGATGTAACCAAAGGAAGAGAGACATTTTTGATGACAGAAAATGATGAAAAATTTACTAGGTAGAGTTTATAAAAAGCCAAGTAAGAGCCTAATGTTGTTCATTAATAAAGTTAAGGAAGTAAAGCCAATAAGGAAAGAGATTAAGCCATGGGGATTTTATAGTGTAGTTTTAATGGGAAAGGATTTTCTTATAAAATATCTTTTTGTAAATCCACCAAGCTGCACTTCTAAGCAATTTCACCACTATATAGGTGAGTACCATATAATACTATCAGTAGTTGGATATGTTAGTTTAGATGATAAAACATATGCTATAACGAAAATCATGTAATAGAGATTGCAAGGAAAGTGTTTCATAAAATTGAGAATAAAAGTACAAGATTTCCTCTTGAGATAGTTGAGTTTTAGGTAGGAAAGTTTTTATCTGATCATGATATAGTAAGATTGGACGATATATGGAAGATCTTAATATAGAATATTGAATATATTCTATAAGCTTGCTAAATTTAGACAGCCCAATTTGAGGTAAAGGAAAAATTACAGTTATATGAAGCATAAAAAGTATGATATTTAAATCTTAGTATAATGTCTATTGCCTTTGAATTTACTATGGCTATTCGCTATTTGCGAGCAAAGAATTCTAGATTTTGCTCTATAATGGCCTTGTTTTCTATTGTTGGTATTGCTCTTGGAGTTGCAACGCTAATAGTAGTAATGTCTGTAATGAATGGATTCAGAGCAAAGCTGCTCGACTCTGTACTTGGCATTAATGGACATATTAATGTTTACTTTGATAGAAGTATAAATTCAGATTACCACGTAGTGTTAAAATCTATTGAGAAAATCCCAGGTGTATTAAAAGCTACTTCTATGACCAATGATCAAGTGATCGTTGCAGCAAATGGTGGAATTGTGGGTAGCGTAGTCCGTGGTGTGTCAATTAAAGACTTACTTAATAATACTACCGTTAAGAATAATGTGATTATGGGTAACGTGGAAAAATTCGATGAAGGTATCATAATAGGGGCAAGATTAGCAGAAGCTTTGAATGTTGATTATGGTGATAACATTATGCTTATATCACCTGAAGGATTTGACGCATTGTCTGGTGAAATACCAAAAATGAAAGAATATAAAGTTGTAGCAATATTTGATATGGGTATGTTTGAGTATGATAATGCTTTGGTGTATATGCCCATAAAGTCAGCTCAAGCTTTTTTTAATTATCAAGGTAATGTGAGAAGTATAGAAGTGTTTGTAGATGATATTGCTATCGCTAATAAGCTAGCAAACGCTATAGCAAAAGAAACAGGAATGAGAGCCGAAAGTTGGCAATCTCAGCAAAGCCATTATGTTAATGCTTTAAAGACTGAAAGAAATGTGATGTTTTTAATTCTCACTTTAATTATAGTTGTAGCAGCATTCAATATTGTTTCAAGTTTGATGATGATAGTACAAGAAAAGAAATCTGCAATTGCAATTATGCGTACATTTGGTGCAACAAGCGGAAGCATTATGCGCATATTTTGTGCTTGTGGATTGCTCATTGGTTTTACAGGAACTTGTCTTGGCTCTATTATAGGGGTTGTTTTTTCTCTCAATATTGAAAGTATTAGATTGTTTTTAGAAAACATCACCAACATCAAGCTATTTGATCCCATGATATACTTTTTTTCAAGTTTGCCAATGATATTAGTTTCTCAAGATGTAGTGAACATTTCTGCACTTGCATTGTTCTTATCATTTTTAGCAACAATTCCTCCTGCATTGCAGGCAGCTGCACAAGACCCATCGGAGATATTACGTTATGAATGATACTCGAAAAAAATGCATAGGTTGGTTCTTAATTGTATTGTTATTTGCCAGCTATATTACAATAAATAACATAATATTTTTTAAAATAAATCAGCAAGAAAGTGAAGAAAGTGTAAGTGTTTTAACGAAAAAGATAGATGAACTTAGAATGTTGCTTGAAATTAATCAATCTAGGGTAGAAAAAAGGATATTTGACTTAAAGAGAAATCTTCACACTCAATGTGAGCAGGATGATGGTAGTTTAAGGCATAAGAACCTCGCAAAGTTGCTGCTACTTGTGATTAAGATGAAGAATTCGTTATTGCGAGGAGCCAAGTTTGATAATCATATAAATTCAATAAAGCCTTTGATATCAGAGCTTGACGATCCAGAAATAGAAAATGCAGTAAATGAATTGGAAAATTTGAAAGAGGTAGATACTTTACGCGGGTTGAAATTGTCTTTTGCGAAGAACATGACTGCTATTAACTACAATAAAAGCAACTTGTTTAAAAAAATCATTTCAAATTGGATAAAGATAGATGATCGTAGTGATCCACTCAGGTTAAAGCTTGCGGAAATTGAAGAATTAATAAGCGATAATGATTGGCAGAACATAGCCACCGCAATAAGTGACTTAACATACCCAGAATTCAAACCATGGCTTAATAAATTGAATGGTTTTATTGTAGCTTTCAAGAATACTTCAATAATATATTGTCACTTATTACAACACATCTCATGATTTATTTTATAATTTTTGCTTTTTCGTTTTTATTTGGCATATGGATCAAGGTAAGTGGTGAAGTAATAAAATTGGAATTAGGCAATTATACTATAAGTATTGATCTATATTTCGTTATTCTTGCTTGCGTAGTCTTATTATTTTTATTGATTGCAGTTGCACGTTTTTGTTCTTCTATTTCATCAACATTTGCTAACATAAAAAATAGAAGAAGAAGTAGGGAAGAATTGCTTCTCTTTGAAGCTTTCTTTAGCTTAGACTTAGGTAATACAGAGAACACCAACAAGCTAATTAAAAATCTAAATGAAGAAAGTGATAAATTATCTTTAGTAAAGCTCTTTAATTTAGGTAAAACGGGAAATTACAGCTTTTTCAGCCATAATTTAACGAGTATTGCAAGTAAAAATCGCAACTTAGCTCTACTTCTGATCAATAAACTGATTATTCACCTAAAGCAAGAAAGGTTAGTCTTTCAAAAATTTATAGAATATTGCTCTAGTTCAATTAATGATAAAATTTTGTCTATTCCCTTTCAAATAGAGCATTGTATATTGCAAGAAGATTGGATAAATGCAATTTCAAAGTTAAAGGAAGCTATCAAATTCAATATTTTTCTTCCCTTTGATCGTAAAAAGATGTTAGCGGTTTTTTATTGCGCTTTAGCAAAGCAATACGAAAGTAAAGGAAGTTTTTACAAAGCTATAGATTATTTAGCTAAAGCACAAAGTGATTATGCAACTTTTCAGCCCATCAATTATTTAAAGGCAGAATTATATATCAAGCTTGAAAAAATCAGAAAAGCTTCCACAGTATTAGAGGAAGAGTATAGAGTAAATCCTACTCCTCAATCAGCTAGAATGTATATCAAGTTAAATAATAAAGGCGCTGAAAGACTATATAACTTGCGCCCTGATTATTATTTTAGTTATTGCTTGCTTGCTTTGTCTTCAATTAGATTGGGGAAATATGATCTTGCAAGTCAGCATTTAGATATTGCTATGAAAAAAGCTAATTACATATCAATCTACCTTGTGATGATACAGCTCAAGATTATGCTACAAGAGTATGATCAAGCAATTTACTGGCTAAATAAGATGGACTCAGAAGCTGTACCTGATCCACATTGGAAATGTGTTGATTGTAATAAAGATCTAAAGCAATGGGATTATAAGTGCTCAAGTTGCAATAGTCTTAATTGTATTTACCTTATATCATAAGACTACGTAAGGTGTGATACTTTTACATCGAGATTGCTTTAATGTAATCTTTATCTCAAAACAGTAAATCTGTGAGTTTCTTAGTTGGTTTTGACTCCAATGTCAAAAAAACTTGTTTTTAGACATTACCAGTTATATATTTTAATAAATTAGAATTATATATAAAATGAAGAGCTTAAAGGAATTATCCTTAAGAACTAAAAATATTGAGTCTGTGCAGAAAATCACGAAAATAATGCAAATGGTTTCTGCAGCAAAATTATTACAAAGCCAAAAGAAATTATCAAATTCAAAATTGCATATATCTAAGCTGCATAGCATTATTTCTTCACTAGCGCTATCAGCGGATCAAGAGTTACTAGCAAGAATTCTAAATATCAACAATGAAGATTCTTTCCTAGTATTTATTATTGCATCTGATCGTGGTTTATGTGGAAGTTTCAACTCCTCTGTTGTTAAATTAAGTCAGGATCATATAAACAAATTAATTGCAAATGATAAGAAAGTAGACATTGTTTTTTTTGGTAAGAAAGCTTTTGAGACAGGCAAAAATAGATTTAATTCTAAAAATATCTTGAAGTTTGAAAATAGTAAGGGAATCACACTAAAGCGTGTGGAAGCCTTGGTTAGTGATATAGGTCTAAGTAAATACAATAAAGTTAAGGTTTTTTACAGTAAATTCTATAATACCTTCATGCAAAAGCCAATATTAGAAACAATAAAACCATGGAGTAAAGACTCATTATTAATTGATAATTCCTTGGTTAGTTCTCTAAAAGATTACAGCTATGAGTATGAACCACAAAATATTGAGTTTATTTTAAAATCTTTGACTCAAGATTATGTTACAGCTGCTCTTTATTCTGCTTTACTTGAAAGTGCAGTAAGTGAAAATAGTGCTAGGATGGTTGCTATGGAATCAGCAAACAGAAATACAAAAGAAATGCTAAATAAGCTAGCGTTACTTTATAATCGTTCTCGTCAAGCAGCAATTACAACTGATTTAATTGAAGTGATAGGTGGTGCAGAATCTTTATAGAAACTCAAGGAATGAAAAATGAATATATTAAATATTGCAGCAGATATCACTAAACTAATAAAAAAGCAGAATCAAGACGCAGAAGTTTCAATATATGAAACTAACAAGACCTCGGTTTCTCAGCGTCTATCAAAAATTGAACAAATATCACAATCTAAAAACTGTACTGTCGGAATTAGAGCTATAGCAGGTAAGAATAAAGCTGCGTATATTTCCACAAACGATTTGAATAATCTTAGTAGTGCAGTGAGCCAAGTGGTGGAAATGGCAAAGAATGCCCAGGAAGATCCTTATATTAGTTTTGCTGTAGATGGCAGTAATTATATCTCTTCTGCAGATTTAAATATCTCAGATAATAATGTTGTAATAATTAATAAATTAAAAGAAATGACTGAAGCTACAGAAAATTCAGCTCTTGCACATAAAAATATTATTAATTCCGAAGGAGCTTCATCTTCACATACTTCAGTAAATATAGTATTATCAACCGTTTCTGGTTTTGTTGGTTCATTTAGTAAGTCAACTTTTGTTAATCAGGTTTCTGTTGTTGCTGGAAAAAAGAGTGAAATGAAAATAGGCTACGATTACGATGTAGCATGCAACTTCAGTGATTTAAAAACACCGGAGTCAATAGGGAAAGAAGCAGCAAAAAGAGCAATAGATCAATTGGATTCATGTACAATCAGGACAGGCAAATTTCCGGTTGTTTTTGAAAAAAGAGCAGCAAAAGAGCTGGTAAAGAGCTTTGCTTCTGTCATAAATGGTAGCAATATTGTAAATAATAGCTCTTTTTTGAGAAATAGTTTAAATACTCAAATTTTTAATGCTGAGATTGAAATTATTGATGACCCCTTGTTACCAAGGGGTATAGCATCAAGACCGTTTGACGGGGAAGGAATAATGAGCAGAAGAAATGAATTTGTAAAAAATGGAGTACTGCAAAACTGGATTTTAGATCTATATTCGGCTAGGAAATTAAACTTGGAAACGACCGCAAATGCAACTCGTGCAAGTAATGCTGCAATTATTCCCTCAGCTAGTAATTTCTATTTCAAAAATGGTAATAGATCATTTGAGGAATTAATTGAAGAAGTAAAAGAAGGAATATATGTAACTGATTTATTTGGTTTTGGTGTTAATTTAATCAATGGCGATTATAGTCAAGGTGCATGCGGATTTTTTATAGAAAATGGTAAAATAACGTATCCAATACACGAGATTACTGTTGCCGACAATTTGAAAAATATGTTTAGAAATTTAGTTGTTGCAAATGACCTAACTTTCTGTGGGCAGTTTAATTCACCAACGATTAAAGTTAGAGAAATGACAGTGGCAGGTTCACTTGGTAATTAAAATTTTAGTTGCATTAAGTACAATAATTGTGTACTACTACTACGTAATGTTAAGAATAGACTATGGAGTATAGGAGTTTAGTTGCAGTAACTAAGCTTAAAGCATTCTAAATCGTAATTTCAAAGTTTTTCGTCACATTAATAATATTAGTTGGTAGTTTAGGAGTTATCCGTATGGAATTTGGTAATATAAAATGGTTTAATGTTGAAAAAGGCTATGGCTTCATCAAGCCAGAAGGTAAAGGTGAGGACGTTTTTGTACATGTTAGCACATTAGAACGTTCAGGAATAAGACCTGATACACTTCGAGGAGAGGATAAAAAGAAAGGAATGAAAGGGGAAAGGGTGAGTTATGAGCTTAAAGAGGAGCGTGGTAGGAATGGGGAAGATAAAAAGTCTGCAATAAATTTAAGACTAGAAGATTAGTCTATCGTGAAGCTTTTTAATAGGGTAATGTATTGTGAGTAATTTTCATGAAATGGGGCTTCCAACTTTGCTTGGACAAGCTCTAAGTAAAAATAATCTTTGTGTTCCAACCCCGATTCAAATGCAAGCGATTCCTCTAGCTCTCCAGGGCAAAGATATCCTTGGATCTGCTCAAACCGGAACTGGAAAGACTTTGGCATTTGCTATTCCACTGGTTGCTAAATTACTGCATGAGCCAAGCATTGGTTCAGCTTTAGTCATCGTGCCAACCAGAGAGCTTGCTCATCAGGTAACAAATGAGATAAGAAAACTCTTATCTCAAAATTCTGTACTAAGGGTCGCTTTGTTGATTGGAGGTGAGCCTATTTTTAGGCAGCTAAATCAGCTTCAGAAAAAACCACAAATCATAATAGGTACTCCTGGTCGTATTATGGATCATATTGAGCGTAAAGCTTTGATTACTCGCAATGTCAGCACTCTTGTGCTTGATGAAACGGATCGTATGTTCGATATGGGCTTTGGAATTCAAATTGAAGGGATCATGAAACATCTGCCAAAAATACGTCAGACTCTTATGTTTTCTGCAACTCTTCCTAGTGATATAGTTAAACTTACTGAGAAGTACCTTAATCAGCCAGAGCGTGTTTCTGTTGATTGTCAGGCTACAACTGCTGCAAAAATTAAGCAAGAAATTGTTTATGTGTCAGAATCAGAAAAATATGGAAAACTTGTTACACAATTATGTCAGCGCAAAGGATCGATCATTATTTTTGTCAAAACAAAGCGAGGAGCGGATCAGCTGGCTGACAAGTTGTACAAAGATGACTATAGAGCTTTGGCAATTCATGGTGATTTAAGGCAGCACAAGCGTGAAAGAGTCATTAATTCTTTTCGTCGTGGCCGCAATAGAATCATGGTTGCAACAGATGTTGCTTCTCGCGGCCTTGATATTCCGCACATTCAACATGTTATCAATTATGATGTACCACAATCGCAAGCTGATTACGTTCATCGTATAGGTAGAACTGCACGTGCGGGAGCTGAAGGATTTGCATTATCTTTTATTACACCTCAAGATCAGAGAAGACTGCCTGCACTAGCAGATAAAGAAGGAGAGCCAAATTTTGATTGTAGTATGCAACCTCAAAAACGTAACGGCAAAAAGATCTTTAAAAGGCCAAGTACGTTAAAGGCTAAATATGGTAGAAAAAAGATCAATGTATTTAAGAAGAAAAGTAGAGTACTAGAAAAAGCGTATTAATGTACTTAACTATTCTTCTATTCTCTAAAATCTCCAGTAAGCTTGCTGCAAAGTGAAGTGATTGGAGGATAATAGAAAGAATATATACCTAGCCCAAATTAGATTTACCTACAATTTGATAATCTTAATTCTTCTGCTTATAATGTTTTGAGATTGTCACAACGTTATAATGTTAGGCTGTGTGGAATATAATCTGTAGCTTCATTCGATTTGGCTAAAACGAGCTGCTAGATTTCAGTTTTTTTAATAATTGTGTGCTACTGATCATATATAAATTTACACTTTTAAAGAGAATAGATGATTTCTAAAAATTTAGAGGCAAGTTTAAATAGAGCGTTACAGATTGCTTCTCATTGTAAGCTTAAATATGCAAAAGTGGAACATTTGTTGCTAGCATTAACCAAAGATGTGGATGTAAATTACGTTTTATCAAGATGCAACATCATAGCTGGTGAAATCATAAATGTAGATAATATCATATTAAGGAACGATTATGGTAATAATACAAAAGATTTTTTACAAGACAACTCCGAATTAACTGTCAATAAAGTTGAGCCTGATGTGCTATTTCAACGCATAATACATAAAGCCGTGATACGAGCTCATCGTTTAGGAAGAAAAGAAATAGATGGAGCAAGTGTTCTATTAGAGATTCTGTCTGAGCAAGATTTATACATTGAAGAGCTATTACGCAAACAGAATGCAAAGGATTCTAATTTGATTTATAACATATCCAATATAAAATATTCAGGTGATACAGAAGAATATGTAACTAATCGCAAGATAAAACTTGATAAGAATAACGATATCTCTACTGTAGCAAATAAAGGTGAATTATTAAGAGATGAAGAAATTCTACAAAATTATTGTAGAAATTTAAATGCTTATGCAAGAAGCAAAAAAATAGATCATGTCATTGGTCGTGATTATGAATTAAATCGCACTATAGAAATCTTGCTAAGACGAACAAAAAATAACCCTTTATATGTTGGAGAACCAGGTGTTGGTAAAACAACAATAGTTGAAGGCTTGGTATTGAAAATTATTGAAGGTAGTGTTCCTAGTGCACTGAGATCCAGCATAATTTATGCTTTGGATTTAGGATCACTTCTTGCAGGAACACGCTATAGAGGTGACTTCGAAGAGAGAATAAAATCTATAATAAAAGTAATTGAGGCAAAACCTGGCGCTATTCTTTTCATTGATGAAATACACACTATTATTGGAGCAGGTTCAACAAGTGGCAGCTTTCTTGATGCTGGCAATCTGCTCAAACCTGCACTTGCAAGAGGTGCGTTGCGCTGTATAGGTGCAACTACATATAGAGAATATAGCAATAGCTTTGAAAATGATAAAGCATTAGCAAGGAGGTTTCAAAAAATTAATGTAAAAGAGTCTTCTATTAATGATACAGTAAAGATACTAGATGGTATAAAGCATTACTATGAAAGGCATCATGGAGTATATTACACGAAACATGCCATTAAATCTGCAGCTGAACTTTCACACAAGTATATTACTGGGCGAATATTACCTGATAAAGCAGTTGATGTTATAGATGAAGCAGGGGCATATTGTAAGTTACAAAAAAGAAGACGAAAAATTATAAACAGTAGAGACATTAAGAGTACTATCGCTAGGATTACAAACGTACCTTGCGGGTTTGATGATATGCAAAGAGTAAAATCTTTGAAAGAAAATCTCAATAGGGCCATTTTTGGTCAAGAGCAAGCGATAGAGTTTCTCGTTAATTCTATTAAAATTGCTAAATCTGGTCTGAGAGGTTACAATAAACCCTTGGCAAAGTATCTTTTTGCAGGACCAACTGGTGTAGGTAAGACTGAGCTTGCGAAACAACTAGCACAAAATATGGGTATGAACCTTATTCGGTTTGATATGTCTGAGTATATGGAACCCCACACAATATCTAGAATGATTGGTTCCCCTCCTGGATATGTGGGTTACGAACAAGGTGGATTGCTTACAGAAGCTGTATCTAATAATCAATATAGCATAGTACTTCTTGATGAAATTGAGAAAGCTCATAGTGATATTTATAATATATTACTACAAATCATGGATTATGGTTGTGTTACAGACACTTACGGACGTAAGGTTAATTTTTCCAATACGATTTTAATTATGACAACCAATGCAGGGGCATTTGAACGCAACAAAAGTTCTATTGGCTTTGGGTATAAAAACTTTAACATCAGTGACAGCGAAAAAGCAATGGAACGGTTTTTTAGCCCTGAATTTCGTAACCGTCTTGATGCAGTCATTTCCTTTTCTGATTTGGGTGAAGATGTCATTTTGCACATTGTGGATAAATTTATTCAGGAATTAAAAAAACAACTTGTTCAAAAGGGTATAAGCTGCTCAGTGGAAGAAGAAGTAAAGTCTTATCTTGCTCAAACAGGTTATAGCAAAGAAATGGGAGCACGCCCAATAGAGAGGCTGATTGAAAAAGAGATAAAAAGTCATTTGGCTGAAGAAATACTGAATCGTCGATTAATTAAAGGAAAGAAATTAAGGATTTATATTGGTAAAAACGGAATTGCTTTTGATATAGTTTAGGTTCTTGCTTGAGTGTTAAATTTGTAGTATACTAGCTATTTTATAAATAGGTTACAATGACAATTTTAACCAGAGATCAATATTGCAGTGATCAATATTTACAGAACTTGTTTTCAAGTCTGGGAATAAAAGCAGAAGAAGTAATAAGCCATGAGTTTGATGATGTACTTAAGTTAGTTGAGCGGCACTTTAGAAGAGCTTCATTAAAATGTCACCCTGATAAAGTAGTAGCAGGAGAGAAAGAGAAAAAAATAGCTGAAGAAAAGTTTAAAAAACTTAGTGCAGATAAAGATGAGCTAGAGGAATATCTTAACTACTTAAAAGCAGTAGGAACTGGCGGCATATCTATAACATTACAGCCACAAGTGAATGAAAAACAAAGGAGAATCTATGAGATTCTATTGCGTAGACAGGAAGCTTTAGATGCATCATTTTTATTTTTTATATTAGCAGATCTGGTACTTAGTCCGTCGCTTAGAGTCGAATATTGCTTATCACAACTTGCTAACAGTGGCAAAGTGCAAAATATTGCTTATAAATTTTATGCATTCAGTATCGGATCTTGGGTATGGCTGTTTACTATATCCTCTTTTATTATTATCTATGCAGTGAATAAACAAAGAGGCTCAATAGAAGTGAATATAGATAGGTTGGATAGAACATACCATCTACTTTTTGTTGCTAATAATTGTGTGATGTCTGTAGGGGCAGCGTTTGCTGTGTGCAGTTTAGTATCGGAAACTGCACAAAATGGCTGGCCTGTTCACCATGGAATGGTACTTATTACTAATTTAGTATTAGATTTATTACTTATTGCTTTACTTATGACTTTTATAAAAGCTTCTGAACTGTATAGTGAATACTGTAACCAGTGTGTATATGAAGAAGATGCGGAATTTAGTTATAAAGAAAAATTTGCATGGTATGACTACAAATTAGTACTTATGCCTCTCGTTCTTCCTATTGTTAAAATGTGTTTTAAAGATTTAGTTCAAGAAAAGCCACAACATCATACTACTGATCCTAAAGTTACACCTTTAAATACAGGCGTAGGAACAAGAGCATAAAAAGGTCTTTGCTTCAACTATAGTTTTTGCTACACTTTGAGTAAATTTGAAGATATTAATGAGTGAAGAAGTAAAACAAATCCTAAGTTACTACGAAAGTGAAAATCCTGGAGTAAAAGCGAATCTTACTCGCATTCTTATGCATGGGAAACTTGGTGGAACTGGCAAGTTAGTAGTTCTCCCTGTAGACCAGGGGTTTGAGCACGGACCAATAAAAAGTTTTGAAGTTAACCCTGATGCTTACGATCCACATTATCATTTTCAGCTTGCAGTTGATTCAGGAGTAAGTGCATACGCTGCTCCACTTGGTATGATCGAAGCTGGTGCTTCAACTTATGCTGGAATGCTGCCACTTATTTTGAAGCTTAATAGCGCTAACTCTTTGCACTCAAAAAGCTTAACTTTAGATCAAGCAATAACTTCCTCTGTAAAAGATGCTCTACGTTTGGGCTGCGTTGCTGTTGGGTTTACTATATATCCTGGTTCTGCTAAGTGTTTTGATATGATGGAAGAAGCTCGCAAAATTATAGCTGAGGCTAAATCTTGTGGCCTTGCTGTAGTGTTATGGTCTTATCCACGTGGTGAAGGGATTTCCAAAGAAGGTGAGACAGCAGTTGATGTCATTGCTTATGCTGCGCATATAGCGGCTTTGCTCGGTGCCAACATAATAAAAGTAAAACTTCCAACCAACCATATGGAAAGAGAAAAAATAGAAAATATTGAATCATTATTCAAAAGAATTGAATATATTAAAAAGTCTTGCTTTGCAGGAAAAAGAATAGTAGTTTTCTCTGGTGGTGAGTCAAAGTCGGTGGGTGATATAAGTAGTGAGGTAAAAGAAATTAAGCAAGGCGGTGGTAATGGTTCAATAATTGGGCGTAATACTTTTCAACGCAAAAGAGAAGAGGCTTTATCTATGCTAAAAGATATAATTAATATCTACACATAAAAAATGGCTGGGTGGCAGAATGGCTTATGCGGAGGACTGCAAATCCTTTTATACCGGTTCAATTCCGGTCCCGGCCTCTTACTCCAATTAGATCATTGATTTTATTTAAATCGAAATAAGGTTCCTACACTAATAAAATCTCAAATTAGTAAATTTGGCTACCTAGAATTACTAGACAAAAATACTAATCAAGTTGTTGTTTCCCTTCAGAAAATTAGTTTTTTCTTTGCATAGAAAATATATACTTACTATTTAGATAAACCTCAATCTTTCTAAGTTATTCTTGTTGCATGGTAAAAAATAAACTAAAAATGAGCAAAGTGTTTTACAAAATGATATTGCGTAATTTACTATTTTTGCTACCACCTGAAATTGCTCACTTCTTGGTAATAACGGCGTTAAAAAAAATACCCTTTCAGAAACCTATAGAGCTACCAGAGTCTTTAAATGTAAACTTTTTTGGTAATAAACTTAGAAGTCCTGTGGGTCTTGCCGCAGGTTTTGATAAGAATGCAGAAGTTCTAAGGCCTATGCTCTCATTTGGTTTTGGATTTATTGAGGTTGGTACTGTAACTAAATATCCCCAATATGGAAACAAAAAACCGAGAATTTTTCGTTTAATTAAAGATGAAGGAATAATTAATAGATTGGGATTCAATAATAAAGGGGTGGACTATTTTCTTAAGCAGATAAGTGAAACTGAGCTTGATAATTGCGTTTTTGGCATCAATATAGGAAAGAACAGTACATCAAAGAACCAAATCAGCGATTATGTTGACTTGATAAAGATAGTATATGGAAAGAGTAATTATATAGTACTGAACATCTCATCCCCAAATACACCTAACTTGCGTGATTTACACAACAAACAAGAATTATCCAAGTTGTTGAAGTCTATTACTCTAACCAAAAAATCAATTGATAGCTCTCAATCGATACCGATAATATTAAAAATTTCTCCAGATATAGATCAGCAAACAAAAGAAAATATCGCTGAGCTTGCACTAGAATATAAAATTGACGGCTTAATAGTGAGCAACACTACGATAAGTCGAGATTCTTACTATAATGAGAGTGGTGGGTTGAGCGGCAGGCCATTATTTCAACTTTCAACCAAATTATTGAGTGACATGTACAAGCTTACTAAAAGTAGAATTCTATTAATAGGATGCGGAGGAATTTCAAGTGGTGTTGATGCATATGAAAAAATAAAGGCAGGAGCTTCTTTAGTACAACTGTATACTGCTCTTGTATACCAGGGGCATCAAGTTGTGAACAAAATCAACCTGGAACTTGCGGAATTAGTGAGAAGAGATGGATTTAGTAATGTTACTGAAGCGGTGGGTTGTATACATTAGACTGTACATTTTGGAAGTTATGGATATTGTCTTAGTGAAATAGAGATAACTTTTTAGTGTAGAGGTATGATAGAGAGTACTTTTCTATTGAATGATTAATATGAGAGTTTTGAACGATAAAATATCTAAAGTTATTAATTATAAATTTACAGATTATGCAATATTAGAAGAGGCATTAACCCACCCAAGTGTAAATAAGAGAAATAGCGAAGACCAGGTTTTAAGCTACGAAAGGCTAGAGTTTTTGGGCGATAGTATTTTGAATATGGTTGTGTCTGTTATGCTGTTTAAAATGTTTCCTGAAGAAAAAGAAGGAGCATTGGCAAAAAGAAAAACGGATTTAGTTTGTGGCAGTACCATTGCTAATGTTGCTAAAGAAATAGAGTTAGGTAACTTTATTATCATGAATAATAGTGAACGTTGTAACGGAGGGAAATGTAACTTAAAAAATTTAGAAAATTCGCTTGAAGCACTAATAGGTGCAATTTATATTGACGGCGGACTTGAGAGTGTTGAGAAATTTATTATCCGACATTGGGAGAAGCTAGCTAAGGACATTATCGATCCTCCTCAAGATCCTAAAACTTCACTGCAAGAATGGACTCAGAGAAATAAATTACCTTTACCTAGGTATGAGCTTGTAAAACAAACTGGACCAGCACACAATCCTGAATTTACTATATCAGTTTGCATAGAGAGCTATGGCAAAGTTTCTGCATGCGCTCCTAGTAAGAAAATTGCTGAACAAAAAGCTGCTGAGTTGATCCTAGAAAAAATTAAAAAAAACGACTTAGTTTAATCAAAATAGCTGTTAGCATAAATTTAAAGTAAGCCAAGCTCTTTAGTTCAGCTTACATATTTTTTTATCTCAGCCAGAATCTTATCAGATTGACTTTCATCTGAATTTAAATCAGCTACAAAGTGTGTGACATATTTTCCTTCAGGGCTAATAAGGTATATCACTGAAGAATGGTTGATTTCCTCTTCTCCATCTACTTTACTTGCATATACTTTATACTTTGCAACTACTTCATCTATTTTTTGTCTTTCACCAGTTAGCATTTGTATTCTATGGTCAAATTGCTGCTGAAATTCTTTAAGCCTTTCTGTGTTATCGCGCTCAGGATCAACTGTGATGAAAAATGTTTGTAGCTTATTGTCAGTTTTCTTATCTAACTTTGCAAGTGCTTCTGAAATTATGCCAAGATTCATAGGGCAAATTCTTTTGCACGAGGAAAATCCGAAAAAAATCATCATATACTTATTTTTAAAATCACTACTGCGTACTGTTTGTCCGTCTTGATTGATCAAAGAAAAATCTCCACCCACCTTAATTTCTGTATTTTGTGAAACAAATATGCCTTGCTTGGTAAAATAACAATAACCTAAGAAGATAGCTGCTACTGTTATTAGCAAACTAGACAATAACCTTACAAAGTTTATCATTAAAGCGTTTCCAATAAAGTTAAATCATATATTGATTAGTTGATTGATTCAATATGTTCCTTCCAAAGTGGGTTGTTAATTTTATCTAACAATTTCTTATGCTCATCAATTTCTTTAATACTTGGTGAATGTTCTCTGCGGGCTAAATTACGCACTTTATGCTGAATAAACGTAAAGTTATTTTCCCGAGCACATTCATTATTAAATAAAAAGGTTTGCAATCCTCCTGTAAGCTCAACATAGACCTTTGCAAGCAATTGAGCATCAACTAATGCTCCGTGTAACTCTCTACCTTCTAGCGATATATCAAAACGCTTGCATAATGCATTTAAAGAGGCAGGTGATCCTACAAACTTTTTTCTTGCAAGTGGTAATGTATCTAGCACTCTATCTGAGGAAATTAACCCGGCATTCAATTTGTTTAACTCCATATTAAGGAACTTAATATCAAACTCAGCATTATGAATTACCAAGATGTCATTAGATATGAAGTCAAGAAATTCAAGTGCAACATCTGAAAATAGTGGCTTATCTTCCAAAAACTCCTCACTAATACCATGAATCTTAAATGAGTGGTAAGGTATATCTCTCTTTGGATTAAGATATCGATGAAATGTTTTACCTGTTGGAATACGGTTAATTAGTTCTACACATCCTATCTCAATAATTCGATGGCCAGACTCAGTGTCAAGACCTGTTGTTTCGGTATCAAGTACTATTTCTCGTAGCCTGCTTTCCATTGGTGTAACTAATTTACTTGTCATTTGCTGTTAAGTTTTTATCGGTACTTGCCTTCTTGTAGTTAATGGAAACAAGCAACCAGGTTGGATCTGATGAATTAATATTTTTTTTGAATTGCCATACATCCTCAACTTTGTTAATAGTAGATGTACTACCTGATATGATGTCTCCTTCACTATTCTTAACGAAGTTAATTTGCTCTGAAAGGAAGTATACTGCAATAAATACTACGTTTTTTACTAGCTTTATTTCTAAGATCTTTCGTGAAACGATAGAAACAATTATGGACTCATGTTTCTCTTTACGATGTTTAATCTTATCCACAAAACTGTTATATAAGTCTTTATCCAGAAGGGATTTTAATCGAGGTAAATTTCCTTGGTTATAATATTTTATTATTAGTTCAAAGGCTATGCTTGAACCTTCTATAAAATTGGAAATAGAGAACTCTCTGTTTTTTTGTAATATTTGTTTATAAGTAGCTTCTATTGAACTTTTGTTATTGCTATAAGTATAATCTTCGACATTTTCTACCACATCCTCTTTATTTGGACTTACATCTAATACACCTGCTAGCTTTTTTAGATTGAGACTGGATGATCTCCCTAAAGAATTATATAAGCGTGAAAAAATAAAAGCCGCTAGTAAAGCATATATTACAAGCTCTATCATGGTAACTTACTCCTTGACATATAAAGTATCTTAATATTATTAATTACTGATAAAAATATGTTTTTCATATTAACCTATAGTTAGGTTTACTACTCATCTGTAAATCGATATATTGTATAGGAAAGTATTAAATATCTCAACTTAATTAAAGGAGACGCAAGAAATGTCACAACACAAAATGAAAATTCATGTTCAGTATGTCAAAGATTTTTCGTTTGAGAATCCAAATTCGCCATTCCTTCCTTCTAGTAGAACTCCTGATATTAATGTAATGGTTAATATTAATTCAGCAAAATTAGAAGGAACAGAAAATAAAAAAGGAATAAGTGAAGAAAAGCCTTTTCATGAAATTACCTTGCATATAGAAGTCAAAGCAACGGTAAAAGATGAAGATGTAAAAGATGATATAGCTTTCATTTGCGAGGTGAAGTATTGCGGTATTTTCTCAATAGAAAACTTTACAGAGCTAAGCGAAGAAGAGGTGAGACAAGCTCTATTTATTGGTGGACCTACTTTTCTTTTCCCTTTTGCAAGAGAAATAATTGCAAGAACTACAAGTAGTGGTGGGTTTCCTCCACTTATGCTAGATCCTATAGATTTTGAAACTATGTATCAGCAGCAAAGTCAACAACAAAAAAGTAGCGCTAGTAATTCCAATTTTAACTAATACAGGATGAACAATTCTTTAAATGCAAGGACGACTTTAAATATTGATGGAAGGTTATATAACTACTTTAACCTAAGTAACGCTGGTAAATTCTTAGGAGTAAATTTAACCAAATTGCCTTGTTCACTCAAGGTGTTGCTTGAAAATTTATTGCGCAACGAAGATGGAGTAAGCGTTAAATTAGATGACATAAAGATATTAGCAAATTGCGTTAAGAAACACGTTAGTCACGAAATTAGCTACAAGCCAGCAAGGGTTTTGATGCAGGATTTCACAGGAGTTCCTGCTGTCGTTGACTTAGCTTCAATGCGTAATTATGTGAAGAAAAAAGGAGGTAACCCAAGTAAAATAAATCCATCTCTAACTGTTGATCTTGTGATCGATCACTCTGTTCAAGTAGATAGTTACGGAAACACTTCTGCATTTGGTAAAAACGTTGCACTGGAAGTAAAAAGAAATTTGGAGAGATATCAATTCTTAAAATGGGGAGAGTCGTCCTTCACAAATTTTAGAGTAGTGCCACCAGGTACTGGAATTTGCCACCAAGTGAATCTTGAATATTTAGCGCAAGTTGTATGTAACGATAGCGGAGTTCTATATCCAGATACCTTGGTCGGT
Source organism: Wolbachia endosymbiont of Trichogramma pretiosum (assembly GCF_001439985.1). Taxonomy (NCBI): domain Bacteria; kingdom Pseudomonadati; phylum Pseudomonadota; class Alphaproteobacteria; order Rickettsiales; family Anaplasmataceae; genus Wolbachia; species Wolbachia endosymbiont of Trichogramma pretiosum. The sequence continues at coordinate 565,842 of NZ_CM003641.1, read as the reverse complement.
ACAGATAGTCACACTACTATGGTAAATGGTTTGTCGGTTCTTGGTTGGGGTGTTGGTGGAATAGAAGCTGAGTCTGTGATGCTTGGTCAACCAATTAGTATGGTAATTCCAGAAGTAGTAGGATTTAAATTAATAGGAAGACTTTTAGAGGGAGTAACAGCAACTGATCTAGTGCTAACGATTACTAATATCCTGAGAACAAAAGGCGTTGTTGGCAGATTTGTGGAATTTTATGGTGATGGCTTAGATTGTTTATCTTTGGCAGATAGAGCAACCATAGCTAATATGGCTCCAGAGTATGGTGCAACTTGTGGATTCTTTCCAATTGATCAGAAGACACTAGATTATTTAAACTTAACCGGAAGGCCAAAAGAGTTGGTTAAATTGGTTGAAGTCTATGCGAAAGAGCAAGGGCTGTGGCGTGGTAATGACGAATTGGCGTTTTTTGACACACTGGAGCTTGATTTATCGAGCGTAGAGCCAGTAATGGCCGGTCCAAAAAGACCGCAAGATAAGGTTTTTCTTTCGCAAGTGGCAGAATCTTTTTCTAAATCATTTCCAGTGAATGAGTCAGAGGAAAGCGATAAACTCCAAGATGGAAGTGTAGTTATTGCAGCAATAACAAGCTGCACTAATACTTCAAACCCAAGTGTAATGATTGCTGCTGGACTTGTAGCGCGTAATGCAGTCAACCTTGGATTAAAATCAAAGCCTTGGGTTAAAACTTCTCTTGCTCCAGGGTCACAAGTTGTAACAGAATATTTAGAAAAGTCAGGGTTAAAGGAAGATCTCAATGCTTTGGGTTTTAATTTGGTTGGGTATGGCTGTACAACTTGTATTGGAAACTCCGGCCCGCTTAATGAAGATATAGAAAGTTATATTAAGGATAAAAACTTGACTGTTGCAGCAGTTTTATCCGGTAATCGTAACTTTGAAGGAAGAATCCATCCTTTAGTCAAAGCTAATTACTTGGCATCTCCGCCACTTGTTGTTGTGTATGCACTTGCAGGTGCTGTAAAAATTGACCTGACAAAAGATCCTATATGCAAAGATAGGAATGGAAGTGATGTTTATCTCAAAGATATATGGCCAACAAATAGTGAAGTTGAGAGCTGTGCTAAAAGTGTTGTGACGCGTGAAATGTTCATACAAAAGTATAAGGATGTTTTTTCTGGTGATGAGCATTGGCAAAAGATAAAGTGTGAGAAAAGCGAAATCTATGATTGGGACGCGAAAAGCACTTATATACAAAACCCTCCCTATTTTGATAATTTATCTATTAAGAACAATAAAAGCAACATAGTTGATATAAAGAATGCGCAAATACTAGCGATATTTGGCGATAGCCTCACTACCGACCATATTTCCCCTGCTGGAAATATTTCCTCAAATAGTCCTGCAGGCATATATTTAAAAGGTCTTGGAGTTAAACCGCAAGATTTCAATTCATATGGATCTCGCCGCGGTAACCACAACGTAATGATGCGTGGAACCTTTGCTAATATCAGAATAAGAAATGAAATGGTGAGTGCTGAGGGTGGATATACAAAACATATTCCTTCTCAAGAAACTATGTCAATTTTTGATGCAGCAATGCAATATAAAAGAGAAGCTGTTCCATTAGTTGTCATTGCAGGAAAAGAATATGGTACGGGTTCAAGTAGGGATTGGGCAGCAAAGGGTACTGCATTGCTGGGAATTAAAGCTCTAATTGCAGAAAGTTTTGAACGCATACATAGGTCCAATTTGGTCGGTATGGGTGTTCTTCCACTTGCATTTCAGGATGGAGTAACAAGAAAGATATTTGATGGTAGTGAGATGGTGAGCATAAAAGGTGAAGTAGTACCAAGTGGAAATCTAGAATGTATCATTAAAAGAAAGGATGATTCAGAGCAATCCATTCAACTCAAGTGCTGTGTACAAACTGCAACTGAGGTTAAGTACTGGATGAGTGGTGGGGTGTTGAGCTATATACTTGCGCAGTCCTTTTGAGCTATCACAGTTATCAACTAGGTTTTTTGAATCGATTCTGGCTCTTTGTTTAAATAATAATTTATTCGATGTAAAGTTATGATATAATCTCACCTTATATATGGTAAAGGGTGTTTTATAGATAATTATGATCAGTTCTATACAAGAGCCTAACGCATTACGAAAACGATTGCAGGCATTTTATCGTGCTGATGAAAAAAGTCACGTACGCTATCTTGTAGAAAAATCAGAACTTTCTGCTGATTCAAAAAACATAATTTACAATATTGCAAAACAAATTGTCGAAAAGATTAGAGGTGGTAAATTAGGCATTATAGATTCTTTTATACAACAGTACTCACTTTCTAACGACGAAGGAGTAGCGCTAATGTGTCTTGCTGAATCATTGCTTAGAATACCAGACGATTACACAATAGATGAGCTGATCAAAGATAAAATTGCCAACCAAGAATGGGGTAAACACCTGGGGCGTTCCTCTTCTTTGTTTGTTCATGCTTCTACATGGAGTTTAATTGTAGGAAGCAGTATATTGAGAAATAATGAAGAGGATTCAAAATTCTATCACATAATTTCCAGGTTATTGAAAAATTTAGGAGAGCCAATAATACGCAAAGCGGTGAAACAAGCAATATCCATTCTTGGCAAGCATTTTATTGTTGGAGAAACTATAGAAAAAGCATTGGAAAGTGTTAAGTCAGATGACTACAGTAAGTATTTATGCTCTTTTGATATGCTTGGTGAATCTGCTTGCACAGTTGAGGATGCGGAAGAGTATTTTAATTTATACATGCATGCAATAAAAGCCATAGGTGAATCTGCTGACATAAATGATTGCTTTAAATCTCAAGGGGTTTCAATCAAATTGTCTTCACTGCACTCACGTTATGAATTTAGCCAATTTGGTAATATAGCTGAAGAGCTGAGAGCTAAGTTGCTGGAACTGTGTCATGAAGCGAAGAAATATAACATTTCACTTTGTATAGATGCAGAAGAATCAGAAAGACTTGAGATGTCATTAGTTTTATTTGAGCAATTGCGTCTTGATGATTCACTTTCTAAGTGGGAGGGGCTTGGCTTGGCTGTGCAAGCGTATCAAAAACGTGCTTTATCTGTTCTTGATTTTGTTGAAGATGTTGCCATCCGATCAAAGCATAAAATTATGGTGAGGCTTGTAAAAGGAGCATATTGGGACTCAGAAATCAAGCGCACACAAGAATTAGGGTTAATTGGTTATCCGGTGTTTACTAGAAAAAGCTACACAGATGTATGCTATCTTGCCTGTGCACAGAAACTTTTGAGCAAAGAGAATCACTTTTATCCATGTTTTGGAACTCATAATGCTTATACTTTTGCTACTATAATAGAGCTTGCCGATAAAAATCATCCTGGGTTTGAGTTTCAGCGCTTACATGGAATGGGTAAAAGTTTGTATGATTATGCAATTTCAGAACTTGCAACAAGCATCAATTGTCGTATATATGTACCAGTTGGTAAACATAGTGATTTATTGCCATACCTTATTAAGCGCCTTCTTGAAAATGGAGCTAATAGCTCATTTGTCAATCAAGCAAATGATTCTGACGTAAAAATTGAAGAATTAGTCTCAGATCCATTAGAAAAAGTAAAAAGCTTAGAGTATGAGCCTCATCCAAGCATTCCGTTGCCACGAGATATTTTTGGAGAGGAAAGAAAAAACTCCTTGGGAATGGATATTAGCGATTCAATTGCGGTTTCACAATTTGCAAATGATGTAAGGGAATTTAGTGAAAAAAAATGGCAAGTTGGCCCAATAATTGATGGAGAATCGTTTCTTGACAGTGCGAAATTTACCGAAGTAGTGAATCCTGCACATTTGGAAAATGTAATTGGAGAAGTGTCAAGTGCAACAAGTGCTCAGGCTTTAAATGCTCTTGAAATAGCACATAGTGCTTTTACTAAGTGGCAGGATGTTTCAGCAGAAGAGCGCGCTGAATGCCTTCAAAAAGCTGCAGATTTGCTTGAGGAAAGGATGAAAGAGTTAATTTATATTCTGATTGTAGAAGCAGGAAAAATTTTATCCGATGCAATAGCAGAAGTAAGAGAGGCAATCGACTTTTTGCGCTATTATGCAATGATAGCAAAAAATGAACTGAATGACTGGAAAAAATTACCAGGTCCAACAGGTGAAGATAACTTCATCTTTTTTGAAGGTAGAGGAGTTTTCTTATGCATATCACCGTGGAATTTTCCACTCGCTATCTTCATTGGACAGGTTTCAGCTGCACTTGCAGCAGGTAATGCAGTGCTGGCAAAACCGGCAGAGCAAACGCCGATTATTGCCTATGAAGCTGTTAAGATACTACACGAAGCTGGAGTACCAAAAAATGTGCTACACCTTATTCCAGGGGATGGTTGGTATTTAGGTAAAATATTAGTACCAGATAATAGAATTTCCGGTGTAGCTTTTACTGGTTCAACACAAACTGCTCAAGTAATTAATCGAATGCTTGCTAGTAGAAATGGTCCTATTGTGCCACTTATCGCTGAGACTGATGGATTAAATGCTATGATTGTTGATAGTTCTGCTCTTTTAGAGCAGGTAACTAAGGATGTTTTAATCTCTGCATTTCGCAGTGGCGGTCAACGTTGTTCTGCTCTCAGAGTGCTATTTATTCAAGAAGATATAGCAGAAAAACAGATAAAAATGATATGCAATGCAGCTCAAGAACTAAAGATAGGTGACCCAATACAACTTAGCACAGATATTGGTCCAATAATTGACAAAGCATCTATTGATATGCTCACTAAACATACGGAAAAAATATCAAGGGATGAAGATTCAAACCTTTTGTCCAAGGTACCCATGGATACAAATTCTTATAATGGTTATTTTTTTCCTCCGTATATTTATGAGATACAAAAAATTTCGCAATTAAAGCAAGAAGTGTTTGGGCCTATTTTACATATCATACGTTTTAATAAGTTGCAGTTAAATGAAGTTATAAGTGATATAAACAATACAGGATATGGACTTACGTTTTCTTTGCAAAGCCGTATACAAAGTCAGATCGATTTAATAAGTAAGAAAATATCAGTTGGAAATGTATACATCAATCGCAATCAAATAGGTGCAGCAGTTGGAACACAACCATTTGGCGGTAGAGGACTGTCAGGTACCGGACCAAAAGCTGGTGGTCCCAATTATCTGCAACGTTTTTCTATAGAAAAGGTTGTAAGTGTCAACACTACAGCATGTGGAGGTAACATTACACTTGCGTGTTTGGATTGATTTGCAATTTCTAAATTGGAAGTACGTGCAGTTGTGTATGCAGTACTAAAACCTAAAACTCATACACTGAAAGGATGGTTGTGATTCTAAGGAGGCTTCAAAGGAAGTCTTGTCTTTAATAAAAGAAAAAGGTTGCTATAATTCTGATAAAGGCACTATAAACAAAATGAATGTAAAAAATATCTTATTAGCGTTTTTAGTACAATTTATATTCGATTTGTCATTATCTGCAGCTGATCCTATTTTGCTCAATTGTATTGAAACTCCAGGGATTTATGATCTTGAAACAAGGCCAAAAAGCTTTAACTCTTCAAATAATTTAAGAAGAAAACCTGGCTCTCCGAATAATGCAGCAGGAGAATTAATAAATGTAGTGGGTAGAGTTACTGATGTAAATTGCTTACCGATACAAAATGCTGTGGTTTCTATATGGCACGCAGACTCACTTGGCATGAGCTATTATGATGAAAATGTGGAGCTTGATCCAAATTTTTCTGGATCAGGAAGATTTGTAGTAAATAACCTTGGCTATTATAGTTTTATTACAATAGTACCAGGTAAAATTGGTGATAGGGCTCCACACATCAACTTTTTGGTCCAACATCCAGATTTTCCAGAATTCACAACACAAATGTTTTTTGCTGATCATAATTGCGATAACTGTGATGATCTTCTTTTTGGTAATCTTATTGAGAGTGGACTTGCAAGCCTTCTGATAGCACCATTTACTGATAACAATCAGGCCATCAAGACCTACACATTTAATATAACCCTAGGTGGGTATAACAAATTTTCTGATAAAAGATAAAGCCCTTGCATATCAGGGGAGTTCATAGTAGCCTTAAGCGCTGTTATACTTAAAGTGTATATGAAAAATATCTTACTAATGTTTTTTACTATGTTTTATGTGCAGCTTACAATTATTTGCAACGGAGGTGTAAACGATGAAGATAACAATTTCTAAAGCTTTACCCGATTTTGAGACGCTAGTGGTAGGTTTGTTTGAGGGTGATAAGTTCATAACTAATGTTCTACAAGATAAGCAAGCTATAGATAATATCAAGAAATTTAGTGGTTTTAATGGAGGTTTTGGTGAATTTTTCTCCGTTACTTCATCAGAGGGAAAAAATATTATAGTTGCTGGTCTTGGGATGAGAGATGAATGGGATGAAAGCAAAGGATTAAATATTGGTGGTAAAATATATTGTGAGCTAAGCAGATTAAGAATCAAGCGAGCAGCTATTTCAATCGAGGGCAGTACAGCAAATGTTGCATATGGAGCATTTCTGCGCAATTTTAAGTTTGATAAGTACAAAACTAAAAAGGATGAAAAAGTTACGGAAGTAGAGGAAATTACATTATTAGTAAAAGATGAACAGTTAAGTAGCGTTGAAAAATCGTTTGAGCGTTTAAAACACGAAGGTGAAGGCATCTTTCTTGCACGTGCTTTTACTACTGAGCCACCTAATATTTTATATCCAGAGTCTTACGCTAATCGTATAAAAGCTGAACTTACTAAATTTGGTCTTGAGGTTGAAGTGCTTGATAAAAAGCAAATGGAAGAGAAAAAAATGGGAGCCCTGCTTGGAGTAGCACAAGGAAGTAGTAAAGAGCCAAAGTTAGTGGTGATAAAATGGAATGGGGCTTCCCAAGAACAAAAACCAATAGCTTTTATAGGCAAGGGTATAACGTTTGACACTGGTGGAGTGTCACTCAAACCCTCACGCGGTATGGAGTCAATGAAATATGACATGGCAGGTTCTGCTACTGTAGTTGGAGTGATGCGTACTCTAGCTGGGCGGAAAGCAAAAGTAAATGCAATTGGTGTGGTTGCACTTGCAGAAAATGCAGTGGATGGTAATGCTCAAAGACCGAGCGATGTAGTCACTTCAATGTCTGGACAAACAATAGAAATATTAAATACCGATGCAGAGGGAAGACTAATACTTGCGGATGCTTTATGGTATACACAAGATAGATTTGCACCGAAATTTATGATCGACCTTGCAACTTTAACTGGTGCTATAGTGGTTGCACTGGGAAATAATGAATATGCTGGTCTTTTTTCAAATGACGCTGAATTAGCGAATCATCTGATTGATGCAGGAAATGAAGTAAATGAAAAATTATGGCGCTTTCCTATGAATGAAACTTATAACAAAATTATTGATTCGCCGATTGCTGATATGCAAAATATAGCTCCTGCAGGTTCTGGTGGAGATAGTATAATGGCTGCACAGTTTCTACAGCGTTTTGTAAACGACACTTGTTGGGCACATTTAGACATTGCAGGCACTGCTTGGCACGAAAAAGGTACTGATATTTCTTCAAGAGGGGCAGTAGGTTTCGGTGTAAGGTTACTAAACAAGTTGGTTGAGAAGTACTATGAGATCGATTATTAAGGATCTTTGTATTGAGTTTATAACTTAATTTACGGTTACATGAATGTCTGTTTATAAGACGTAGAAAATGATATCATCAAAGTAACTTACATTTTCTTTTTGGGGGATTCTAAAGTTACACACTTGAGCAGCATCAAGAGAAAGTATTTTGTTCAAATGATGATTGCAATAATGGAATATTAAAACTTTAAAGCTATTTAGCATTGACAGTATATACCTAAATGTTAAAATAAAATAAGAGGTTTTTAGGAATTTGTATGGCAGCAGGCGGGAAAGCGAAAACAGCTAGTAAAAATAACCCTACTCAGCGTAAGAAAGCTGAGCAAAAAATGTATAGAGATAAACCAGTAAAGCCTGTTAGATATATAGATCGTGACTCGCGCATGAATTATATGTCTGCTCAATATGACAACGGCAATCTGGTTGAAGATGAGATAAGCTGCAATCCTATAAAGTGGGAAGATCTATAATAGTTATGGTTAAAGTTACTATTAATTCTAAGGAATGTGAAGTAGAGCGTGGGCTCACTATAATTCAAGCTTGTGAAGTTGTGGGCGTTGAAATTCCACGTTTCTGTTATCATGAGCGTTTAGCAATTGCTGGTAACTGTAGAATGTGTTTGGTTGAAGTGGAGGGTGGACCTCCAAAACCAGTAGCTTCTTGTGCAATGCCAGTTGCAGAAGGGATGGTTATTCACACTGATACCCCTGAGGTTAAAAAAGCACGTGAAGGTGTGCTTGAGTTTTTGCTAATTAACCACCCGCTTGATTGCCCAATTTGCGATCAAGGTGGTGAATGTGATTTGCAAGATATCACGATGGCTTATGGGAAAGGAACCAGCAGACTTGATGGGCATAAGAGGGCTGTGCCAAAAAAACACTTCGGACCACTGATTGAAACTGAGATGAATCGATGCATTCATTGCACTCGGTGTGTTAGATTTTTGTCTGATGTTGCAGGTACAAATGAACTTGGAGGAATCGGAAGGGGAGAAAATGTAGAGATTAGCACTTACATAAAAAGGCATATTAGTTCTGAATTATCTGGAAATATCATAGATCTCTGCCCGGTAGGCGCTTTAACTTCAAAGCCTTACTCCTTTACAGCGCGTCCTTGGGAGCTATCACATTGTGAGACTATAGATGTGCTAGATGCTGTGGGAAGTAGCATTAGAGTTGATTATCGTGGCCTGGAGGTTATGCGAATATTACCAAGGCTGAGCGAAGAGGTAAATGAAGAATGGATATCAGATAAAACGCGTTTTGCCTATGATGGACTAAAAGTTCAGCGTCTTGATCAACCTTATGTAAAAAAAGATGGTAAATTAGCCCCAGTTGATTGGAATGAAGCACTAACTGTTGCTGCAAAGAAATTAAAGAATACAAAATCAAATAAAATAGCTGCAATTGCAGGTGATTTAGCAGATTGTGAGTCTATGCTTCTACTCAAAGAAGTGATGCGGAAGCTCGGCTCCTGGAATATAGATTGTAGGCAAGATGGAGCAAAGCTTATACCAAATAATCGTGGGTCATATGTATTCAACACCACTATTGAGGGTATAGAAAATGCAGATTTATGTCTGCTTATAAATACAAATCCAAGAATAGAAGCGCCAATAATCAACGCAAGATTGAGAAAGAGATATTTACAAGGCAATTTCACTATTGCAAATATTGGTCCTAATCTTGAATATCTATATAATGTTGAAAGATTAGGTGATGGTCCAAACGTTCTAAAAGAAATAGAAGAGGGAAATCACAAACTCTGCGAGTTACTGAGTGCGGCTCAGAACCCCATGCTAATTATCGGTCAAGATGCATTAATAAGAGGTGATTCTAAATCAGTTTTAGCTATAGCTGGCAAAATTGCAGAAAAATTTAACATGATCAGAGATGACTGGAATGGCTTTAATGTACTGCATAAGGCTGCAGCAAGGGTTGGTGGACTCGATATCGGATTTGTTCCTAGCGAAGGTGGAAAAGACATTAATCAGATACTAAAACAGGCAGAAAGTGGTGCGATAGAAGTAGTTTATCTTCTTGGTGCAGATGAAATTGATATATCAAAGTTAGAAAGTACATTTGTAATTTATCAAGGCCATCATGGTGATAGTGGAGCACACATAGCAGATGTTATTCTACCTGGAGCTGCTTACACAGAGAAATATGCAACTTATGTAAATACTGAAGGGCGAGTACAGAGAACAAATTTAGCTGTTTTTCCTCCTGGTGAAGCAAAGGAAGATTGGTTGATTATAAAAAATTTATCCCAATATTTGGGCCTTTCCTTACTATACGATAATTTATTTGATGTGAGGAAGAAATTATACACTATTGGTCCACAGTTTAGAGATGCTGATCGAGTGGTGAAAAACAAATGGGTACCAATTACCTGTGATGAAATAAAATTAAGTAATGTCTCTTTTACTCTGAAAAAGTGTAATTTTTATATGACAGATCCAATAAGTCGCGCTTCAAAAATAATGGCAGATTGTACTAGGGATTTTTATGAACACTCCACTTAATATTTTATTTATTCTAACACCATTATTACTAATAATTCTGGTGCATTTTCAACGAAAATTAAACTCTGTTTTTTTATGTAAAGAACTAAATGCATTAGAAAAACAGTTCCTTTATAAGCTAGTTGGTTTTATCAATGATATTGTTGCACTATTTACGGAAGGATGTGTATGGATGGCAATAACATTTATTATAGTTAGCAAGGGAAGAGGGGATTATTTGCCTCTCACAATTATCTTAATTATAATGTCGCTAGTGTCATTCATATCCACATCATTTTACTATTCTATTAAGCTAAATGCTGTACAGACAAATTTTGTCCTATTGATTTCAATAGGGACATTGTCTGTTGTGTCTAGAGCACTTGCTGTATTTTTTATTGCCACAATTATGAACTATTTTTTTGATTTACGGTTGCATGTACTTGATGTTTAATATTCTTTTTTTTCTTGTTGCATTTTTGCTTTCAGTAGCATATTTAGTATACTTTGAGCGTAAAGTTATTGGTGCAATTCAACTAAGGCATGGTCCAAGTGTAGTAGGGCCATTTGGTCTACTACAGCCATTTGCAGATGCTATCAAGTTGATAATTAAAGAGCCGATAATACCATTTAGAGCGAACACCATGCTGTTTATTATGGCTCCAATGCTCACCTTTATTTTAGCATTAATTTCCTGGGCAGTTATACCATTTGGAGCTGAAATAATTACAGAAGATGGACAGCAGGTAATAATCCCTAAGGTAATAGCAAATATTAATGTTGGAGTGCTTTATGTGCTAGCTATATCCTCTTTGGGAATATATGGCGTTATTATTGCAGGCTGGTCTAGTAATTCTAATTATGCATTTCTTGGCGCTATAAGGTCAGCTGCTCAAATGATTTCATATGAAGTTTCAATAGGTCTAATAGTTGCTACAGTTGTTATTACAACTGGTACATTAAATCTTGGAGAGATGGTGGTAGCGAAACATAATATGCCCTTTTGGATTGATTTATTACTAATGCCTATAGGAATGATATTTTTTATTTCTTTGCTTGCCGAAACTAATCGTCACCCATTTGACTTACCAGAAGCTGAAGCAGAGCTCGTCTCTGGGTATAACGTCGAGTATTCATCAACACCTTTTGCTCTCTTTTTCTTGGGAGAATATGCAAATATGATTTTAGCAAGCGCTATGATGACAATATTCTTTCTAGGAGGGTGGTATCCTCCATTAGAGCTTAGTTTGCTGTATAAAATTCCTAGTTTAATCTGGTTTATTTTGAAGATAGTTGTACTTTTGTTGATATTCGTTTGGATTAGAGCTACAATACCTCGTTATCGTTATGATCAATTAATGCGTCTTGGTTGGAAAGTATTTTTGCCAATATCGTTACTTTGGGTAATACTCATTTCAGGAGTGTTGCTTTTTACTGGGAATTTTCCTGGATACAATGTTTAGTTTCCCAAGTACAAGGTTAAGGCGTAGGCGCTCAGGTAAGTGGATTCGCAATTTAATAAGTGAAAGCACGTTATCAGTAAATGATTTGATTTTCCCCTTATTTGTTCGTGAAGGGGAAGAAACAATTGAGCCGATTTCTGGCTTACCTGATATCAAATGTTATTCAATAGATGGATTGATTTCTATAATTCAGAAAGCTAAGGACTCGGGGATTAATGCTGTTGCAATTTTTCCTGTAGTTGATAGTAAACTAAAATCTGAAAACGCAGAGGAAGCGTACAATCCTGACAATTTAATCTGTAAAGCAATTTGTGCTATAAAATCAAATGTACTGGATATTGGTATTATTGCAGACATTGCACTAGACCCATACACTACTCACGGTCATGATGGCATTTTAAAAAGCAGTAGGATAGCTGTAGAAAATGAAGAGACTGTGTCAGCATTATGTAAGCAAGCACTTGTTTTAGCAAAAGCAGGATGCGATATAGTTGCTCCTTCTGATATGATGGATGGCAGGATAGGAAAAATAAGAAAAACATTGGATGATCATAACTTTCAGAATGTGTCAATATTGTCCTATGCAGTAAAGTACTGTTCTAGCTTCTATGCGCCGTTCAGGCAAGTTGTAGGTTCGTGCGCATCATCAAATTTCATCGACAAAAGTGGTTATCAAATGGATTATAGAAATGCACGTGAAGCAATCTGCGAAATCGAAATGGATATAGATGAAGGTGCAGATTTTGTTATGATAAAGCCAGGTATGCCATACTTAGATGTAATAAAAACAGCAAGTGAAAAGTTTAATTTTCCCATTTTTGCTTACCAAGTAAGCGGTGAATGCGCAATGATAAAAGCTGCAGCAAATAATGGCTGGCTGGATTATAACAGAGTGATTTATGAGTCCTTAATTGGTTTTAAACGTGCAGGTGCAAGTGCAATATTTACCTATGCTGCACTTGATGTTGCAAAAAATTTGGTATCTACTTAGCAGTGTGGAACATCTAAGTAGGTGGCTGGCCGAAGTGACTTGACAAACCTTTCCACTTTCCTTATCTTCTCAACAATAGAATTTATCCTTGTTTTTGATCTCTGCAGATTTAACAACAAAAATTCAGTAAAAAACTCAGGTATAAGTTGGCGGATTACACAAAATTATAGCGGCTGCATGTCTTCTTTGTTTTGTCTACATTCAGCCAAAACATGCCTATCTTAGGCGTTAGCACATTATTACAATGCCAATTACATTATTATAGGGTCAACCCACTACTTGGGGATTCTTTTCCCTTTTTTTTCACCTGGTAAATTTTAATACTTATAGTTAAAGCTTCAGGCCAGATCGTGACCAGTTCTTATTACCTGTTCTGGATCCCAGTACTGGGATGATGCCATCATAGAGATCAGCTGCTTGAATGATGCCCATATTCCAGTACGTATAACGGTGTTATTCCATAGTTTAAAATCAGATGTAAGAATATTGAAGATCTCATTCCAGTAATGGAATCTAGAAAAAAAGAGCCAATCTATGGGCACTGGGATGACGATAGAAGGGGCAACGGTTATTGCTAAACTTAGAGTTTTTAACTATTTGCCTTGTTTCTATGTAAGAAGTGTATTGATAAGTCCATTACAATTAAGTATTATGAAAAATATAAGTCAAGTATTAGTTAGGACATGGGAATTTTTTTTCAATTTTTGGGTGAGGTGCTAGGCAAGGTTTTTCCTGCCAAAATAGTAAGCTCTTTTTTAGGAGTAGGGTATTTACCGGGTTGGCAGCATTACTGGTCTTCTTTTCTAATATTATTTATTACCGACATTATATTAATGCTTACATACGGAGGTGATTTTATACTATATAAAATGCCGAATACAGGCATAGTTGTAGCTGCCACTTTTACCAGGATAGCAGTAGTTATGTTAGTGCTGCAATTAGTTGCAATATCCATTTTTCACATTCAAGATCCTTCAGCCAGTAGTGATGAGAATATAGTGATACAAATAGCATCAGGACAGGTGCTGACTGTTGCGCTTTCGATGCCGGCAATAATGTCAATTTATTGTACTGTAAGTAAATTCTATCTAAGTATATGTAAAGCAATACTTAAATGTCCATTTTGGTTTAATGATCTTATGCATTTGTTCTTTTTCTTTATGATACCTTATTTATTTTTTAATATTGTAGAAGTAATAAAACCATGGCCGATAAGTACGATACAGCTTAGTTATAACAATGCAATATCAATCACATTTGAAGGGATTTTTCATGTGTTTTATGCAGTGATTTTATTGTACTTGACTGCATTTATATTCTGCGATCTGACTATGCATGATGCGATTGTTTTAAACAAAAGCATATTTGAGTATGTAAAAGAAAGTTCAATAGCCTTGAGTGACTATTTTCATGGCACTATTAAAAAAATAAGTATAGAATAGTACTTATTTGCTTATGTATTCAGTTTAAAAGATATACAGTTTGCGTGAATCTACAGGATATAATAAAGGGATTACAGGATTTTTGGGTAGATGAAGGGTGTACTATACTTCATCCATATACGTCTGAAGTTGGAGCTGGAACACTACATCCCGCAACAATCATGTCAGCGATTGACGAAAAATCAACAAAAATTGCGTATCTACAACCAGTAATTAGACCTGCAGATGGACGCTATGGCGATAACCCTAATCGTTTATATCAGCATCATCAATACCAAGTTATAATAAAACCATCTGGCAGCAATTTGCAAGATATTTACTTAAATAGCTTAAAAGCTCTTGGTGTATCGACAAAAGAATATGATATTAAGTTTATTGAAGATGATTGGGAAAACCCAAGTGTTGGTGCATCCGGTCTTGGTTGGGAGGTTACATGCAACGGAATGGAAGTAACACAACTTACTTATATACAGCAAGTGGGAGGTGTTGACTGCAGAATAATTCCTGGTGAAGTAGCATATGGGTTAGAGCGTTTAGCAATGTGCATACAGGGTGTAGATAATGTTTACGATATAATGTGGAATGGTAGCGGTGCAACTTATGGAGATATTTTTAAACAAAGAGAGCGAGAGTTTTCTTACCTGGCACTTGATTATTATGATACTAAAGTAGTACAACAGCAGTTTGAGGATACAGAAAAACTGTGTAAGTTCCTTGTTGAAAAAGAATTGCCGATAGCAGCTTATGACCAATGTATTAAAACGAGCCATCTACTTAATCTACTTGATGCAAGAGGTGTACTTGGTGTGAATGAACGTACATCCTATATTAGTAGAGTGAGAGAATTAACAAAAAAATGCTGTGAATTATATAGAGCAAAGTAGAATATGTTGTCACAATTATTGCTTGAATGTATTTCAGAAGAAATTCCATCAAGAATGCAGAATTCATCTGCAGCTCAGGTTAAGAGCTATATCACTAATACTTTTAGTAAAAATAATTTGAAATTTGCATCTATAGAAGTTTATGTGACTGCACGTCGCATTGCTCTTTTTATTGATGGTATAAGTGCTTTGGAGCTAAAAGATTCTAACAATGATATTAAAGGACCAAGAATTAATGCACCAAAAAGTGCTATCGAAGGTTTTTTGAGAAAAAATCGGAAAGGTGAAGAAGATTTACTCATTCGCAAAGTAAATGATGAAGATTTTTACTTTATTAAGAGAGAAAGCTGCCTATTTAACATCAACGGGTTTCTTAAAAATCAAATGGAGGAAATGCTAAAAAACTTTTCTTGGCCAAAGAGTATGAGATGGAGTGAAAGAAAAGAGAGATGGGTTAGGCCAATTAAAAATATTCTATGTATTTTAAATGACGAAATAATACCTATATCTTTTGCAGGGGTTACAGCATGTAACTTGACGTATGGTCATAGGTTTCTTTCAGGTGATGCAGTACTTACTGTTAACACACCCAAAGACTATTTTGAATTGTTAGAAAAAAATAATGTCATTCTCCAGTTGGACAAAAGAAAGCAATTTATACTAGATCAGATTAATAAGTTTACAAAAGAGGAGAACTTAAAACTTGAAAAAAATGATTATTTACTCAATGAATTGGCGGGGCTTATAGAGTGGCCAATAGTATTACTTGGTAAAGTAAAATCATCAGAATTACCGAAGGAAATAATACTTAGCATAATTAATATGCAGCAAAAGTATCTTGCTTTAAGTGACGGACAGAAAATATCACATTTTGTTACTGTTGTAAATGTTAACAACAATGAAGTTGTCAAAGGCCATGAAAGAATATTAGAAGCACGTCTTGCTGATGCCCAGTTTTTGATATCTCAAGACAAGAAGGAAAACCTAGATTACTATGTCAAAAAATTGAGCTCTATTTCATTTCATGCTTCGCTTGGTAGCGTAGAAGAAAAAGTGAAGCGTATTATCGCTCTTTCAAAGTATATAGCGATATTTGTTCCACATGCTTCATTAATTAAAGTCGAACGTGCTGCATATTTAGCAAAGGCAGATCTTGCAACGTTGATAGTGAAAGAATTTCCGGGATTGCAAGGAGTAATGAGTGGATACTACGCTTCTTATTTTCAAGAGGATAAAGAAGTAGTGGAAGCTATAACTGAGCACTATAAGCCAGTTGGATCCGACCAAGAATGCCCTAAATCTCCTACTACGATTGCTGTAGCTATTGCAGACAAAATGGATAGTTTGGTTGGCTTAATTGCAGCAGGTGAGAAACTCTCTGGTTCGTATGATCAGTTTGGTTTGCGGAGAATGACAATTGGTATAATTAGAACAATACTTGAAAATAATTTGCATATTCCAATTAGATTGCTGATAGATAAGTCAGTATCTTTATGTTCAAGGCTTCTATTGAATACAAATATAACTCCAGTTGATAAGCCAAGTGAAAAACAAATTTCAAAACTAGTATTTAAATACTGCTTAGAAAGGTTCAGGATTATTTTAAAAAATAGAAATATAAGGCAAGATGTTGTAGATTCAATACTATACAAAGTAGATATTAATGATCTGCTGAAAGCGGAAAAGCAAACTGTGATATTCGATCGTTATCTTAGTACAAAAG
The DNA here is from genome assembly GCF_001439985.1 of Wolbachia endosymbiont of Trichogramma pretiosum. Lineage (NCBI taxonomy): Bacteria > Pseudomonadati > Pseudomonadota > Alphaproteobacteria > Rickettsiales > Anaplasmataceae > Wolbachia > Wolbachia endosymbiont of Trichogramma pretiosum. Next base: position 549,174 of record NZ_CM003641.1, on the reverse strand, counting down.
AAGGTGAACAGGTTCTAAGCACTTATAAAAGAGCCAGTAACATGATGAGCAAAGTGAGAAAAAGTGATGGCACTACTTATAATGCATCTTACAGTAAGAAGTTTTTGATTGAAGATGAGGAGATTGAGCTATCAAATTGTGCTATAGCTGCTTGTAAAAGCATCAAACAAGCGATAGAAAATAACGACTTTAATACAGCGCTTGATGAACTTGCTCGTTTTGCTCCATTTATCAATCGATTTATGGACAGTGTAAAGATTAACTGTGATTCTAATGAGCTTAGAATAAACAGGTTATCTTTGCTTGCAAATATTGTTTCTACCTTTCATTTAGTAGCAGAGTTTAACCTTATACAGGTTAAACAATTGATAAATGCTCAGGCAATATAAGGAACAAATCAAATCATCTCCACAATCCTGTGGCGTTTATAAGATGGTTGGAGATAAGAATAAGGTTTTATACATTGGTAAAGCAAAAAACTTGAAGTCGAGATTATCCGACTACCTTCAATTCGAAAACCTTTCTGAACGAATCGGAGTAATGATCTCTCAGGTTATTAAGGTTGAAATATTCATCACTGAGAATGAAATCGAAGCATTGCTTCTTGAAGCACAGTTAATAAAATCGTTAAAACCATCTTATAATATTTTGCTTAGGGATGGAAAATCTTATCCTTATATAACAATTTCTAAGCATGATTATCCAAGAATAGCGAAATATAGAGGTAAGTTTAAGAAGAATGAGTTTCATTACTACGGCCCTTTTCCATCTGCCGCTGCTGTTAAGAACACTATATTATCATTACAAAAAGCTTTTCTCTTAAGAGTATGTTCAGCTCAATATTTCTCTTCAACAAAAAGACCATGTCTTGAGTATCAAGTTAAGCGCTGTTCAGCACCATGCGTAGATAAAATTACAAAAGATGATTACTGCAAATCAGTAAAACAAGCACAAGATACTCTGCTAGGAAGGAATAAAGAAGTGCAAAGACAGCTATTTTCTACAATGGAAAAGTGCAGTAGGGAGATGAACTACGAGCTTGCTGCTGTCTATAGAGATCGATTGAAATTTCTTCAGCAAATTCAAATGCAGCCAATGGATTTTTCTTTTGAAGAAGATGCAGATTTCTTCAGCATTGTACGTGAGGCAGACTTAGCATGCATTGGTGTACTATCTTTCAGAGATAAAGGTAACTATGGAAGCATTCCTTACTTCATTGAGAATTGTAGTGATCATCCAAATGATGAAATTTTATCCACCTTTTTGGTCAATTTGTATAATCCAGTTAATACACCACCGGTGCAAATTTACGTTCACGATTTTATTAAGGATAAGGAAATTATAGAACAAGCACTTTATGCTCTTACTCAAAAATCAATAAAAGTTTTATATGCGAAAAATAGTAAAGAGCGTGATTTGTTGAATTTTATTTACAATAATTCTAAGCATAGCCTAGAGCAGAAGCTTACTGATTATAGAAATAACCTGGAAAAGCTCGAAGAGCTTAGGAAGATCTTCTCGTTACCAAATATTCCAAAGCGTATCGAGGTTTATGATAATAGCCATATATCTGGAAATCAACAAGTTGGTGTGATGATTGTTGCAGGGCAGGAAGGTTTTTTAAAAAGTGAATACAAAAAATTTACTATAAAAGAAGAAATTTTAGGTGATGACTATAAAATGATGAGAGAAGTGCTGACTAGACGTTTCTCTGGCAGTATAAAAGACATAATCCCTGATTTTTTACTGATTGATGGCGGTCCAGGACATGTTTCCATAGTGCAGAATGTATTGGAAATATTCGATATAAAAGTTCCTTTTGCTTGTATGGCGAAAGGTCATGATCGTAATGCAGGAAATGAAAGATTTTATGTGCCGGACAGAGAAGAATTTACTCTAGCAAGTGACAGCAAGGTCATGCTTTATTTACAATTTCTGCGTAATGAAGCTCACCGTTTTGCAATAACTTCGCACAGAAAAAAACGCGATAAACAGTTTTTTGCTGCACAATTAAGCAAAATATCTGGTGTTGGCAGTAAAAGAAAGAAGGCACTCATGTCTCATTTTGGTTCGGTAGAAAACATAAGCAAAGCTTCTATAGCTGAAATTCAAAACGTACCTGGAATTAGTAAAGGTTTAGCAGAAATCATTCTTCAATACGTTAATTCTAAGAAAGGTACTCTAAAATTAACCTTTGTTTCTTCTTAATAAGACATAAAAAGCTCCTTTGCCACCATGTTTTTTTATGGCTTGCTGATAGTATAAGATCATATTCTGAACTTTTGTGTCATTCAACCACTTATTTAAGCTATTCTTTATAGTGTCTATTTTATCTGTACTATTACCATGCCCAGTGATTACCAATAAGCACCTATTCCCTGCTTGATAATTTTTGATAATAAAATCTATCAATTTACAATAAGCATTATCTATACTATAGCCATGTAAATCGAGTTTATCGCTTATAAAATATTTGCCCCTATCGATCTTTAATTTTGTATTGTAGTCAAGACAAAATGATGAATCACCATTATCAGTATTAAGAAAATTTTCTTGTAAACTATAGGCACCTTTATCAATCATAGATTTTATATTTACTTTGTGATTAACTTTCAAAGTAAATTTTCCACATTCTATTGGCTTAACATTTTTTTGCCAATCTAACTCATCGTCTGACATAAATTCATTAATTGAACTCCATAATTTTACAATAATATATAAACACAGTAAAATATTGCTTACTCTATAAAAATCTGATTTTTAATAATGAGATGAAATCATCAAAGGCTAATGAAAACTGTTGGATATATGGAAAGCACACTTGTATTTCAGCATTAAGAAACAAAAATAGGCGGTGTGTAGAACTGTTAGTGACACAAAATTTCTACAGAGAATTTGAGAAAGAAATTAAACAATGTGCAGATAGTAAGGGAATTAAAGCTCGACTGGTAGAGAACAAAATGTTTAATGATGTTTTACCCAAAGGTGTAAATCACCAAGGAATTGCTTTAAAAGTTACTTCTATTTTTCACAGCTTAAATATTGAAGAAATAGCTGAAAGATCAGGTGAAAAGTCTACTATAGTCATTTTAGATCAAATTACTGATACACACAATATAGGGTCGATTTTAAGAACCTCAGCTTGTTTCAACATTGATGCATTGGTTTTACCTTATCACCATTCACCAAGCGAAAATGCATCTATCGCAAAAACAGCAAGTGGTGCATTAGACATTGTTCCCCTAATATACGTTACAAACATAGTAAAGACGATGGAATCTTTAAAAAAGATAGGCTACTGGTGTTATGGGTTTGATTGCAATGCAAAGGAAAATATAGATGAAATAAAGAATTTTGGGCAAAAAAGAGTAATTGTTTTTGGTTCTGAAGAGAAAGGAATGCGGAGATTAGTGAAAGAAAGTTGTGATTATCTTTTAAAAATCCCAATTTCAAACGTAATTGATAGCCTAAATGTTTCAAATGCAGCAGCAATAGGACTATATTCCATCTATATTAAAACAAAAATCACTGCAAATTAGTTGCAATGAAAAATATACTTCTTGCCTGCTATCAAGACCTTTGGAATCTAGAAAAAAGAATGCCATTTTAGCTTCACATGCACAGCTGGAAGATGTCATGCACTGGCATGACATCTTCCTACATAATAATGTTCGTACAGCTGTGTATCACATGCTGGAATGACAACGGTGCATGACATAGCGAGATATCATCTACTGGCACTTACGTTACCAATCCCAAGAAAGTGGTTCACTTGGATCTATTGGAATCTCAAAGGATGGCTGCGAAATTAATGTCTTTACATCTGCTTGAAATTCTGGGTTTTTTGCTAGCTCGGCGGCTACATCTTCAGGCATTGGTTTTAATCCTTTATCAGCTAAGAAATCTTTTGATATCTTTTCACTACCTTTAGCACCATACACTTTATCGGCAGATTTATCATCTGCAACCCTATCCAAAGCTTCACCAAGTTCATTTATTAAGATTGATTTTTGGCCATCTTTAGCAGGAAGAATAGCTTCTGCAAAAGCTTTTTGATTTGCTTCTGTAAGGTTGGAAGCATCAATTTTAGCAAAACTAGTATCTACTGTGCCTTTAGTGTAAACCTTTTTAGTATCATCAGTACCAACTGTTGCAAGAGCAGGAACTAGAATATCCACAACAGCTTGTTCTGCAACTTTTGTTTTAAGCTCTGTAGCTTTAACGAATGTAGTATCAGCAGCTGTTTTGGTGTAAACTTCATCAGCTGGAGCAGCTTTAATGTATACCTTGTCATTGAATCCTTTTAATTTTATTAGGGCTTTTATAAAACCATCATCGTCTGCTGCATCTTTTATTGTAGTAGTCATACCACCCTCTGTTAATTATAAAAACCACAACTTGCATGAAAATAATATAAATTCCGTAAATACTAGATTTCGCCTAAAATTCCCTTTAGGCTTTTCGCTTCAGAATTCTTCTCTTGTGATCTAAGTCTGTAGCAGACGATGTCATCCTAGTAGCCCCTTTGGTGTCATTACAGTGCGTGACACTGGAATCCATTTTTCCATCATAAGAAACGTTGATTACTTTTATGCTTACAAATTTAACTGGATCCCATTGTCTGAGCACCGGTATGACACCATCATAAGGTGAACCAGTGTTAGCTACTTGAATGACAAGAAGAAGGCAGGTCCCTCCTTGTATATTAGATATAGTTTGAGTTATGATCGTGATAAACGTGATCGCTTGCGCAGTCGAACATTTTCACAAAACCATTCTCTAGATAGAGATTATATTCATGATGTTGATCTAATAACTCAAAGTCATCTTGTGTTTCTAAGCCGAAGTGACTTGAATCTGATAGCAATTCGTAATTTGGATTATCTATTTTACTAATGCTGCTTATTACTTTGCCATTACCATTTGATATAGCCAAACTATAGCTATCACCATCTTTCATTATTTTGATGGATACCTTATCTTCAGGTAACACTATAAGCTTTTTCGTATCACTATCGTGAATTAGAAATTTGCCATCTTTAAAGTAATACTTGTCTTCCGGCAAAGCGCCAACCTTATAATCTGATGTGTGCAGTTTGTTCCAAAAATCCAACACAGATTGCTTATCTGCTCCCTCTGCTCTATTATACAAGGCCTTCACATCATTATAATCTATGATTACATTTGCCTTATGCTTTCCTTCTACATCTCTATCGTAGCTCTTTTCTATTTTCAAGATTGTGTCTTTCAACACTACCTGCTCTTCCTCCTCCACTGAAGATGACCTTTTTGCCCTTGTTGGAATTTGTGGTTGATCAGACTGTATTCCACTATTGTCGTTTGATACAGTTCTCTCTTCAGCAACAACATTAGTAGTACTATAGCTCATGTTAACCTCTGTCTCAGTTTCACTTATTTGCCCTTTTGGACTTTCGGTTTGTTTCTCTTTTGTGAATATTCTCTGATAGTCCGTGTAGCCTCTGTTAGTATCGCCGATATCGCCACTGCCTTTATCGAAAGTTATTTTTTTGCTTCCATTTCCCATATTCTCAATTTCAACTTGAGGAGAAACAGATGCGAGGAAATCGTTATAACTGTAGTTATAATCAGCAGAAAAGAATATTTTTCCTTTGAAGTTATGGAAATTATTAGATAACATTCCGATTTCTTCATCAGTATCACCATCAAATAGTTTTACTTTAGTGAAATATCTTTGATTGTTGATTCTCACTATTTCACCACTTGAGTTTCTTTGTATCTGATAATCATTTGGATCATGTTTAATGGTAAAAAGTTTACCAGCGGCATATTTTTCTAAGTTTATAAGGCCCACATTTATATGTTTATGAGAATAATCTCTCTTTTCATATTCATGTGCAAATACTGGGTCAATATATTTGTATTCGTCTGGTATGCTACTGTATTCTCTTCCTTCAGAATCAGATGGTGCTAATTTATATTGTCCATCTTTTTCCACCAATTTTAGGTGAGTAACATTGCCTGGTAATTGAAACCTTACGTTTTTTCCATGATCATGAATGAACAAGTTACTTTCATTTATAACTTCACCTCTTTCATTTTTTATCTCTTCAGTGATATAGAAGCCCATATTTTTGAATGCATGTAGATTTTCGCCTCCTTGCTTTACAACCGCTTCGTATATATCGTCGTCTGTTCTATCAGTCCCTTTATCATCCAATAATGTTCCTTTTTCTACGATTACGCCGCTTTCTCTTTGCTCATCAGAATATTGAGCATGCTTTGAATCTTGATGATTTAGAATTTTTGTCTCTCTAAGAAGCAGAGAATCTAAATCTTTTTGAATGTGTTCAGTGCTAGGGTGCAACAATTCATTTTCATGTAAATGTGCTTCATCAAAGTATTCATCACGTTCAACTGTTCTGCCATCTATCAGAGAAGCTTTATAATGACTGTTTTCTTTTGTAATTGCCATATAAGCACCTCCATCATATTGAATATTCAAGTTATGCAATATATCCTCAAAAACAAAAGTTTCTTTAGTTTGACCTTCAACTTGCTTAAAAAAGCCCGATTCGCTCGACAACTCTCCAAGCTTTGTATTCCCATCATATATAGATAGTGCACCCATATCTCCGTGACCAAGAGCTTGCATAGAAAAAATCTTGCCTTCTTGTAGATCAATATGATTTGTATCTCTTATCAAGTTTGGATCGATATTGACCAGCTCTCCTAATATTTTTGCCGCCTGAGGATTATTTTCAATCTCATCAACTGTTTTGTTTTTTAGTTGATCAAACTTTAAGAATGCTGGCCTGTATTTTGTATTTTCCTCATTACGTAACTCTTCAAGAGTAATCTCTCTTTTATGATATTTTTGATACATTTCACCACGTTCTTTATTCAAATTATCGAATTTATCTGCCTCACTCTTAATTTTTGTATCATATTTTGATAATATTCTAAAAGCCTGATTTTTATACTCTTGACTGTTTTTATATTCATTACCTTGTTGGTCAGAGTAAGTTAGTTTATCCTGTCCATCAGCAGTTTTTACTACCTTTAGAAAATGATATTCCTTTGATATATCGAGGTTATCATTTGTTGCCCTATTAATAGCACGAGCAACATCATAAAATGCAATATGTTCTACAGGAGAAAAACTTCCAACGTTTTCTCCATCTATTTTTTCTATATTTGCTTTATAATACGATACATCTTTAATTTCTCCACCCAATATTTCTTGACCAGTTGCTATAAAATCTCCTTTTGTAACTTGCAAAGCGTTGAGATGTTTCATTGCAGTTTCTGTATCATTCTCAGCAAGCCAACTTTTGAAGTCAGCATCATGTCCTTTTATGTCTTTCAAGAAACTTTTTGATTCATCTGAGTTACCTTGACGTAAAGCATCTAGGTAGTCTCTTAATAAACTAGGATCTTTTTCCTGTAAGTACATTATCAACGCATGACCAGTTTTATACACTAAACTGTTTTCTTCACCATTGGCTGAGTATTGTAAATTTAAAATTTCACCTAGATCCAAATTTGCGGCTTCAGTTTTATCAATGCTTGACCCTTGAGCATTGAACTTGTGATCTGAATGATGTTCAAAGTAATCTGCAATTCCCTCCATTAATAATGGAGGTAGAGATTTTCCTCCTGTAGCCAAGTAAGTTAAACCATGCGCAAACTCATGCTGAAGGTTATGAACGCGACCTTGCTGATAGACATACATCTCAGCAAAAATATCATCTTCTCCTTTGTAGTAACATTTACCACCTTCATCTCCAAGGTAAGAACCAAAACGTTCGCTTCCACCAAGGTGAGTGTAATCAGTCTTATCATCAAACACATAAATTTTGAACGTTTGTTCTGAGCTACCAGGCTCCAGCTTAAATGCATCTTTAAAATTAGTAGCTGTTTCTCTTATCTCACTTTCAATGTGAGCAACTTTACTTTCTCTTAAATTATGAGAATAAACTTCTACTTTAATATTTAAATCTTTAACTTCTATGATACGCTTATTGTTAAAGTATTCTTCTTTAGTTATATTTGTATTTATTCGTTGATTGATTTTCATAATTCTGACCTATGATTTATTAGCCTTTACAATATCAAGCATAAAGTGACTCATCTAAAAAAAACGTAAATTCTCATATTGATATAATTTATATCTTAATAAAAAAGTATAGATAGTTAACTTAATATGTAACATTTAGAATGTGGCTAAAATTCTATAACTAACCTTAGGTGGCTGCTAACAAGTAACGGAATTATAAACATTAAGAAATTTATCAATTTTAAAAAAGGCAAAAAAACCTATGTAGCGAGTTTTGACCCTATAACAATGTAAATTGGCGTTGTAATAATGTGCTAACGCTTATTTCAAGGGCGATTTGGCTGAATGTAGAAAAAATAAAAAAGACATGCAGCCGCTGTAATTTTCATGTAATTTGCCAATAAATATCTTAGTTTTTTACTGAATTTTTGTTGTTAAAACTGTGCGGATCAAAAAGAAGGATAAATAATCTTACCGGCATCATAAGGAAAGTGGGAAGGTTTGTCAAGGAGTTTCATTCAGCAAGAAGTCTAAAAGCAAATTGACTTCCATTCCACTGAAGCACTATACTGAAGCTACGATGGGTAATTAGCTCAGTTGGTAGAGCACTTGCTTGACGTGCAAGGGGTCGCTGGTTCGAGCCCGGTGTTACCCATGTTTTTTTTTGCTCATAAAAAGATTATATATGATAGTAGTGCACAATGGCAAATACTCAATAGCAGAGTCCAAGCGCTTAATTTATTCCATAATAATAATTGCAATAACAATGCTTATGGAGATAGTAGGTGGAGTAATTTCACACTCGCTTGCTCTGTTATCAGATGCAGGGCATATGCTCACTGATCTTTTTGCATTGATTTTAAGCTGGGTAGCGCACAAATTTTCAGCTAAGAAATCTGATTTACAGAGGTCATATGGGTATCACAGATTGCAGATAATTGCAGCATTTGTTAATGGTTTAACTCTATTTTTTATTGCAGGTTTCATTATAATTGAATCAATAAAGAGATTCATTTATCCGGTCAATGTTGAATGGAAAGTAATGCTAATAATTGCCACACTTGGCCTGATCTCTAACATTATAGTCTTTTTTATGTTACATAGTAAATGTGAAAGTAATATAAACATAAAAAGTGCTGTATTGCATGTTATCGGAGATATTTTAGGTTCTGTAGCTGCTATACTTGCATCCATAATTATCATGTTTACCGGATGGCAAATAGTGGACCCTATTTTGTCAGTATTTGTCAGTGTAATAATCTTAAACAGTGGCTATAAAATTCTCAAGAATTCTTGCCATATACTCCTTGAAGGTACACCTGATAGTGTATCTGCTGAGGAGATAAAAAGTGAGATTGTATCTAAGGTACCTGAAGTGATAGATGTGCATCATATACATGCATGGTCACTATCTGATAATTATTTTATACTTACTATGCATGCCAAGATAAAGCAAAATGGACAACACACTAATATTTTGTATGAGATAAAAAAAATACTATTAAATAGGTTCGAAATTGCGCACTCTACAGTTGAAATTGAATACAATGAGTGCGTAGACAGTAAAATACTTAAGCATTGATATCTATAGGCTATTTGTTATTATTACAATATCATAATGCTATAGAGAGTAGACTATGATAGGTACTTCCCAAATACAATTTCCTGCAAAGGATTCTTCCAAATCAAGGAAATCAAGTTACTTCGCATCTTTTGTTTCTTTAAGCATTTTAGCTAATCCTGCCAATATCCTTTTATTTTGTACCACACTTGTTTTTAGATCTGAAATAAAAACTTTTTACATTTATAAAGACATAAAAGCTGCAAAGCGGGAAAAATAAGTAAAAAGGAATATTGGGAAATATTTTTTGAGAAAAATAAAATTAAGATAGCGTCTTTCCTTTTATTTTCTACTTTTTTAACATATGTAACTTTTACAATTACTTTTCTACTTGTTTCATTATCTGCAACAATACCACTTACAATGGTTTTAATTCTATTACAAAGTGAATTAAGGCCAAAGGATCTTAGTCCATTTACGTTACTCAAAGCTGCTATGCGTTTCTTTTTAGAAGGCGTGAAAGAAAATACTCGCGGTATGATAAATCAGTTTGATGTTACTCATGAGCATTTACTGCCCCATACAATTGATGGATATGCTATTAATAATATTGGTAAGTTAGTACACAAATATGATCCAGTACCAAAAGACGCTGTTAATAATGAGAGATTTAAAGAATTTATTGAATATATAAATCACTTACATACGCTTGATGGCCAACCATTTGGTAATGAGAATAAGGGAAAATTAGTAATGTTTTTGCAAGAGTTTTGCGAACGTGATGAGAAACATGGCTCTGGCTTAACTGGTGGACAAATTCTTCTGTTAGTTCTTAGAGCCTGCAATGATGGAGATGGAGAAGCTGTAAAAAATAAAAAAGAAGCGTTGATTGCAAATTTACTAGATAGCCAAACTTTCTCTAGAAAAGAACTAATTCCTAACACATGTTCTACTGGTATTATCTGCAGAATGTTAAGTGCATTAGAGGGTATTCATTCCGATCCAGAGATTAAGTTTACATCACCTAAATACATGCTCCTTACGGAAGCAAGAAATCAAGCACGTGAGTTTATGTTAGACAGGCTAAAAAATAAGAAAAACAGTAAAGAAATTCTTAGTGCTTGGCATGACACCCAAAATAATTATGAAGATGATAAAAGTCAAAAAGTAGTTGATGATTTTATTGCAGAAGTAAGTATTCCCTTAATGAGAAATTTACTGAGTTCTACTTCTCAATATGGTGAACAACTTGTAGTGGTGTTAATGAGAAATATTAACTCTGTAGAGTTAAATAAGTTAGAGCATTCTAAATTGAATCAATACATAAGTAATAAATTACAAGATCATAATTTAGATAATCAAATTGAAAATATCAAAGAAAAAGTCTTCTTGAAGACTTTAAAGTGTGATTTACTTAAAACAGATTTTTCTCTCCAGGATTCATCTTTGGATGAAGCTAAGAGGATAGCTGATAGGGTAATAGAGGAAGAAATTAAGGAATTTAGGCTAAAAGCTGAGAAGACGGTCAAAGGTCAAGTGCACAGAATATTAGATGTTTTCAGAATGTTACCACTAGAGAAAAGGTGTTATAGGGTATGCACAGAACTGAGTCAAAATAGCAGAGACGATAAAGAAGAAATAAAGAAAATTCTACAAGAAAAGCTAGCAATAACAGAAGCAGTGATGAATGACATGTTAAAAAAAGAAGTTTCACGCAGGCTAGAGATAGAGATTGGAGATATTTATAATAAAAATAAGGGCGATGTAACCACACTTTGTAAACAAATACAAGAAGTGAAGCAAAGATTCATTGAAGATAGATTTTTAATACCTAGAGAATTAGAGAGTATAATAAGAGAAAAAATTATAATCTTAAGTGAAGAAGGTAAAATAATACCATCAGGCACTTTATCTCGATCTCGTATTAAGTGTCAGTGATTTAACATCTCATCGCTTATAAAAACTTATGCTCTCTGCCTTGCAGAAGATTTGCAATATTTTTGTAATGCTTCAAGAAAATTAATATCCCTACAGTGAGTAGTATAGGGAATAACTCCTTTTGAAAAAAGAGAGGTGCTATAACAGCTGCTGCAGTAGCAGCCAAGGAAGCAAGAGAGGAGTACCGAAAGACAAAAAATACTATTATCCATACAAGTACAAATGCTAATGCTATAGAAATGTTAAGTGCTATCAAAGCTCCCAAAGTTGTTGCAACCCCTTTTCCTCCATTGAAACTTAGCCAAATAGGAAACATATGCCCTAGAACTGCTAAAATTGCAGATAAATATATATAAAAATCGTTATTATCACAAAATTGTTGTGCCGTATAAACTGCAACAAATCCTTTTAAAGAGTCTAAAAACAATGCGAGGACAGCAAGTCTCTTATTCCCTGTTCTTGCAACATTTGTAGCACCAATATTTCCTGAACCTACTTCTCTTAAATTTATACCATTTATTTTTGCAATAATTAAGGTAAACGTTATTGAACCTAGTATGTAGGATAATATAAGTACTATATACTTCTCCATTATTCTAGCATCCTCTCTCTTGTCATCCCAGTGCGTGACACTGGGATCCAGCGAACTTTATTCACAAACGAATCTAGTAGATAAATATAAAATTTTACATTAAAATATAACACTAGGGTGGAACTATATGCAAAATAGTTCCCATCGTCACGCACTGGGATAACAAAAGGGAATTTTGCTATGAAAAGAAAGTGACACTGGAATAACATCTGTTGTTGTGCCTTCATATGCCAGAACTTAACTAATTTTATTATTCCTTAGCCTTTTTAGATAACATTGGACTTCATTGTTAATCTGATTGCTAAATAGTATAAGTGTTGTCATATTGATGAGTGCTAAACAAGAGAATAAAGCCCCACCAATATTAGCAATAGCAATTATATCTTTAGACAAACCTGACAAAAATGCTACTACCACCACCGCTATACGATACATCACTACACTTTTTATACCAAACAAATACAGCCATCCCATTTCACAACAATATACAAATGAAATTACTGAGGAAAACGCAAACAAAGGCGAAGCGATGGTTAAAAGTATAGGAAACCAAGAAGAAACCGTTTCAAATGCTTTTTGGGTGATCAATATTCCCTCGCCAATGCTGGTCTGATATGCACCTGTTATTACTATTGTTATTCCTGTCAAACAACAAATTAACATTGTATCAAAGCATGGTTCTATCATCGCAACCAGCCCAGCTCTAACTGGCTCCTCATCTTTAGCTACCGCGTGAGTGATTGCAGCAGAACCAACACCCGCTTCACTGGCAAAAATTGCTCTTTGAATTCCAGCAACAAATGCTCCTACCACTCCTCCACCAACAGCATTGAAGTCTATCATACTTGAAAACAACATTTTTAATGTATTGCTAAAATTGTGAATATTGAATGCAATAATCGTGAAACAACTCAAAATATATATGAATGACATAATAGGCACCAGCGCAGAAGAAACTCTAGCTATTCTCTCGATTCCACCGATAATCACTAGAGCAAGTAATGCAGAAATTATGGAAGAGAGAAACCAAGGATGACCATCTATCCAATTTGAATAGCCAGACAATATTGAAACCATTTGGTTAGTCTGAAATGCCACACTTCCACCAAGACCTGATAATACAAAAAACACTGCATATATTGCAGCTAGGACAATACCAAGTTTCTTAAATCCAAATTCCTCTAGTCCATTTCTTATATATTGAAAGGGACCACTAAATAACTGCTCCTGGCTCTCTGTTCTGTGTCTGAATGCTAAAGTTACTTCAGCAAACTTTGCAGACATACCAAAAAAACCTGTAATCATCATCCAAGGTACCGCTCCTGGACCTCCCACTGAAATTGCGATTGCAACACCAGCAACAGTTCCAAGACCTACTGTACTTGACAGCGCGGTTACAAATGCCTGAAAATGCGTAATGTGACCATCATGATGATCTGTGTCATATTTTCCACATAAAATAGCGAACGCGTGCTTAAACATTCTTATGTTGAGAAATCTAAAACGTAGTGTTAGAAATATATAACCAAAGGCCAATAAAAGAATTATAAATGGTACGTGAAAGATCTTGAAAAACAACACTTCATTCATGAAGTTGCTTACTCCATTTAATGCAGTGTCATAACTTTTATGAAAAACTGAAGTAGCGTATACATCATTAAATGGTAGACAAAATAACACTATATAAATCATTCTATAAATCATGTTTAATACCTTTTGTAATAAGAATCTATTGTATGTAAGATCTCCTTTCTCAGTAGGTATATCGCAACAGCATTTGGAATCATAAGGCACATAAACAGGCTATCACCTAAATAAGATATATATTCTATATTTTTTGATATACAGCTGATATACACTGAACCCACTATAAAAAACTGAAACAATATCAGTACTTTTTTGTTACCAAACAAGTACACTAGGGTAACTTGACAGTAGTAATAGTAAGCTATTATTGTGGAAAATGCAAAGGAAAACATTATCAGCGGAAGAGCTAGCTTGCTAAATAAAGGTAAGGCTGTTGAAAATGCTGAGCTAACTAACGTAATATCACCTACGGTATTAGTGATATGCATATCGGTAATAATTATCACAATACCAGTCAAAAATGAGACTAATATTGTGTCTACAAATGGTGCAAGCATTGCAACACTTCCAACTTTAACTGGGTCTTTCTCTTTTACAATCGAATGTGCTATAGCTGCTGTTCCAGTACCTGCTTCATTAGCAAACACTGACCTTCTTACCCCTGCTATTAATCCACTCAATACTCCACCTTCTATAGCTGATTTGTTAAAGATATCTTGAAATATTATAGATAGAGCATTCAGTAGATTATTTCCGTTTATACAGATTAAATATATACACATGCCTATATATAACATTATCATGATCGGCCCTAAACCTGTTGCAACTAAAGCAATTCGCTTTATTCCTCCCAGTGTTACAATTAATACAAATAGCGAGATAATAACAGATGTGTTGTATTCAAATAAGTTACTTGACAACGCTGTAATTTGATTTGCCTGAAATGGTATGCCGCCTAGAATCATTGCAACAAGCAGCATAACTGCGTAGATAAATGCAAGGAATTTGCCAGTCTTCATAAATCCAATCTTTGCAAGTCCATGTTCCATATAATAAAAAGCCCCACCAGTTGTGTTTTCAGAGCGATGAGTAAATGCAAGCACTACTTCAGCAAATTTTATTGACATGCCAAGTACCCCGGTAATTATCATCCAAAAAACTGCACTTGGCCCCCCTATTACAATTGCTATTGCAACTCCTGATATTGTTCCAAGACCAACTGTTCCTGAAATTACCGTTGCAAATGCCTGAATGTGGGTGATTATGCCGTTATTATTATGGTTCTCTAGATTAAACAGTGTTTGTATCCCATATTTGAACAACCTAAAGTTAATGAATTTGAATCGAATCGTACAAAAAACCCCAGTTGCAATTACCCAAATAATTATAAATGGTATGTTGAATATCCTTGTATATAAAAAAGAGTTTAATAGATCAGTTACTTTTATAATCATACTGCTCACTATTTTTATATAGTTGGCTAGTTTTATATGCGTAATGTATATAAAGTCCGGTACTTATTGGAATAGTCAAGATATAAACTGCACCTAAAATTGGTAATGTTATCCAGGGCTTACTTATAAAAAATATGATCAATATTCCAAAAAATGACACAAATATATAGGATAAACTTTTAGGGACATAAATGTATTTTGCAGAGAAAGTTGGAATATGACTTATCGAAAAAAATGATATGGTCAAAAAGTAACAAGCTGTATTCTTTACGTTAAAAAATTGTTCTATAAGAAGTAGATATTCACTTTCATGAGATTGAAAGGTAATAATTATTGGTAACAGAGCGAGTAAAGCACATACAGGAGCTGGAACACCAGAAAAGAAAATTTTTTTCCAGTATAATTGCTCTGAGTGTAGCGAAACATTGAATCTTGCAAGTCTTATTGATATGCAGATTACATATATCATTACTAAGATCCATCCTACAACTTTAATTTCATTTAACTTCCAAAAATATAAAAGAAAAGCAGGTGCTGAACCAAAATTTAGAAAATCTGCAAAAGAATCGAGTTGTGCTCCAAAATCGCTAGTTGATTTTAAAATTCTGGCTATCCTTCCGTCCATTCCATCTATTATTGCTGCAATGATAATAAAAACTGCTGAAAGTTCCCACTGTTCATTAAATGTGAATTTAAGTGAAGTAAGGCCAGCACACAAACCTAATAAAGTTATAAAATTTGGGAACAACTTGGTAATAGGTAAAAATTTACTGTTACTTTCATCATTATTCATATGACATCAAAAGTAAGCTTTTCTTGTTTATTAAAATCTGCTATAACCGTTTCACCGCCAATAACGGTTTGCCCTTCTGAAACTCTTACTTCTATACCAATGGGAATATAAATATTTACTCTGCTACCAAATCTTATAATTCCAAATCTTTCACCTGCTTTTACACTTTGAGATGTCCTCAAATTACAAACAATACGGCGTGCAATAAATCCAGCTATTTGCTCTACAATGATTTCTTTTCCCTTCTCATGTTCAATTGCGATAACCTGCTTTTCATTCTCATTACTAGACCTATTGCTTATTGCGGAAACAAACTTGCCTTTTTTATAACTCATTTCCTTTATTGTACCAGATATTGGTATACGATTCACATGAACATTCAAAACACTTAGAAATATGCTGACGAGTGTAAACCTCTTCTCTTCTTCATTTTCTGCCGACAAAGGGTAACTAACTTCTTCAATCTTTGAAATCACACCATCAGCGGGGCTTAATATAAAATCCTTATTGCTTGGTACAGCTCTCGCTGGATCACGAAAAAAATAGGTACATAACAACGTTGGAAATAAGCAAGCAATTCCAGCTCCCCAAGATATAGAGTATGCTATACATGTTACGATAAAGGAAACAACTATAAATAAATAACCTTCTCTGTTTATGTTAGGTAAACCAAAGCACATAATTTATTCTCGATAGTTCATTATTAATAATCTATCATTTATAATTTCTCATGAAAAGCTTTTTTTTTAACTTCTTCACTTTTGGAATGCTTATATAAGCATTGATGGATATTAAATCTTTAATAAAAATTAAAGATTTTTAGCTGTTGTTAATATTATTTTAATAAAAAATTAACAATTATTCTTAATAATATATGAATTATTATGTTCGTAATTTCGTATGACCGGGGAAATAGAAAAAGATGAATCTCCTTCCTTATGCTCTGCAATTCGGATGGGTGATATTGAAGCTACAGAGCTGATAAAGTTTGGTGAAATGTCAATGATAATTATGAACGTAATCGTACACCACTACATATTGCTATCGGGTATAAGCAGTTTGAAATAGCGAAATTTCTGATAAATAACGGAGCAAATGTTAACGCAAAAACTGGAATCGTGGCAAAGTTGACTTAACATCAATGCACCTTGCAATTTTTGCAAACACGCCATAGTTTATAGAATTGCTAGCTAGCAATGGTACGTCAATTGATAAAAGAGAAAGCACTGAAGGACATACACCTTTTCACCTTGCTACTTTATATGGAAATAAAAATGCAATACAAGCTTTAGTTGACAAGGGATAGAATTATTGAAGATATTGATGATAGTGGGCGTACAGCTTTATTTTAGCTATTAGGCAATGCACTGAAGTAAATGCTGATAGCAGAGTAGAAGTTATCGAGTATTTGATAAATAAACTCAAAGCAGACGTAACGAAAAAAGATAATAATAACAACACAATACTTTTTCCTACTGCTAATAATTTTCCTGGAAAAGTAGTGGAACTCATCATTAAACAATATATAGAAAGCTTTGGTAGAGATCGGTTGAAGAATTTTATCAACCACAAAAATAAAGATGAAATGGATGCCTTGGATGTTGCACTCAATAGTGGAAATGAAAAGGCCATCGAAGTGCTTAGCTCATATGGAGCAGATATCGAGAATAAAGTAACTCCTAATATTACTGTGGAAAAACCAAATAGCACCTTAGATGGAGCGGAAAGTATAGAAGTGGTATCCCCAATCAAAAAAAATAAAAGTATCTCTAAGTTCCTTGACTTTATTTAAATTCTTTCTATAACATCATACATCAATATCACAATAAGGTGCGTTTATGTTTGCAGGTCAAAATAATAATCAAGAGCTGAATAATGGAAGAGTAATGGCTTCAGTGGAAAGAATAATAAATGTTTACAACAACACTGGTAAGATTAAAAATATTATTAATATAGCTTTATTAGTAAGTATGATACCTTCATGTATTCTTCTTTCATTGCCCTTTTCCTTGTTACCATTATTAAGTCATTTGTTCGGACCAAGGGGAAATGAAAAACAATTACCAGCGTGGAAAAGAAATATTATTGGAATAATATTAAGCATTTTTTTCGTTGTACCCGTTATTTGTTCCTTTTTGCTTGGGGTACTGCCTGCAGTGTGCTTATGGTTGCTAAACAGATCACTCTTTGATGCAATATGCCAGCTTGGATATTTAATACAACAAGCTCCAGAGGAAGAAAGGCCTGTTTTACTTCAAGGTTTAATGGAATATCGTTTTGTGGCACAGACTACTCATGACCCAAGTGCAGTTGCTAGTATAAACTTGAGTGTTGATAGACTCATAGAAAAGTATAAAGCGAATTTAAGCAAAGGTGAATTCTATGTACATCTAAATAGAGGCAACACAACCGACGTTGAAGAGTACATCAAACAGTCAAATGAATTTACAGAAGGAGATAAATCTCATGCACTGGAATGCTTAAGATTTATCAATAGAACAGGAGATAACTTTAAAGACAATCATAGTAAGTTAACACTAAAGCAAGCAGCTATTTTATGTTGGAAAGCCTGCAATGATAGAAATACAGTAGCAGAGAATCAAAGAACTCCTTTGAATAATGAATACATAAAAAACAGAAAAGATATGTTTTTAAAAGGTCTTGTAGACGCTGCAACAACTTATGGTGAGAAAGGTCAAAGTTGTGCAGGTGGAACATACAATAAACTATTTGAGTCTTTATCTGGTTTACATCCATTAGTGGTTATTACTCTCGATGCAGAAGAGTCTAGAACAATGATAAAACAAACGATCATACAAGAATTCCCTAAAATTGCCAGAGCGAATCTCACCAATTTCCCTGGAGAAGAACAAGAAAGGATCATTAGCGAGTTATCAGAGTTGTCATCTAAAACAGTAAGGTATATTATGACTACGAGTTCAGTTCTTGAGAAACGTTGTCAAGAGTTCAGCAGCAGATTGAACAATAATAAAAAGAATGAAATATTAGAAGAGTGTATGAGTAACTTATCCTTTGTTAATTTAGAAAGTCCAATTGAAATAAAGAAGGAAAATTGTGTTTGATTGTAGTCATTTATCTTGAAATATGAGGCAGAGTTTTGTATGATTACTTGAATTTCAGTTTATGTATTGAAATGACATGTAAAACCACTTCGTGTAGGTGATATGTTATATTTTATCTATATGTCAAGGATCCTTCTCTCAACTTAAAGATAATGTAGTATTAATTAATATTTATAGATAAAGCAATTCCATGGAAAGTAACTACAATGCTGACGCAATAAAAATCCTAAGAGGTCTTGATGCTGTGAGAAAGCGTCCTGGTATGTATATTGGTGACACTGATGATGGATCAGGCTTGCACCATATGGTGTATGAGGTTATTGACAATGCGATAGATGAGTCTTTGGCTGGGTATTGTAGTAAGATTGAAGTTAGCATAAATGAAGATGGTTCGGTTTCTGTAACCGATAACGGTCGTGGCATTCCAACAGACATTCACCCAGAGGAAGGGATATCAGCAGCAGAAGTGATAATGACCCAATTACATGCAGGAGGTAAATTTGACAGCAATACCTATAAGGTTTCTGGAGGATTACATGGTGTCGGAGTTTCAGTTGTTAATGCTTTATCTAGTTGGCTCGAATTAACCATATGGCGCAGTAAAAAAGAACATTTTGTGCGCTTTGAAGATGGTGAGTCTGTTGAATCTTTAAAGATAATTAATGAAAACACAAATAAAAGAGGAACTAGAGTAACGTTTATGCCATCAACGGGGACTTTTAGTAGTATTGATTTTAGTTACTCCACTCTTGAGAGTCGCATCAGAGAATTGGCATTTTTAAACTCAAATATTGAGATCATTTTGTGTGATCTCCGTAATAAACCACATGTAAAGTCTCATTTTAACAATAGTAAAGAGTCTGAGGATAATTTTGGTACAGCTAATTTTGTACGGTACTTAGATAAGAATAAGACACATGTTACTAAAATTGCAAGCATTAGAGATAATGTAAAAGATCTAGGTACCAGTGTAGAAATATCAATGGAGTGGAATGATTCCTACTATGAGAATATGCTATGCTTCACAAATAATATAAGACAACGGGATGGTGGTACGCATTTGGCGGGGTTTAGATCTGCACTGACCAGATGTATCAATAATTATGCAAACAATGAAGGTTTTTTGAAGAAGGCAAAAGTGAATTTGACTGGAGAAGATGTTAGAGAAGGCTTAACTTGTGTTTTATCTCTCAAGATGCCTGATCCTAAATTTTCTTCACAGACAAAAGATAAATTGGTCAGTTCTGAAGCGCGGGCAGTTGTAGAGAGCGTAGTTTTTGACAAATTGAGTACAATACTTGAAACTGACCCCAAGTTAGCAGCAAGTATAGTAGAAAGAGCGATTAGGTCAGCAAAAGGAAGAGAAGCCGCAAGAAAAGCACGAGAGTTAGTTAAAAATAAAAACAATATTAATATTGCAACTCTACCTGGAAAGCTTGCTGATTGTCAGGAAAAAGTTCCTGAGTTATCGGAATTGTTTATAGTAGAGGGTAATTCCGCAGGTGGTACTGCAAAGCAGGGGCGTAATCGTAAAACACAGGCGGTACTTGCTTTAAGAGGGAAAATTCTAAACGTAGAACGTGCAGGGCTGGATCGTATTTTTTCATCTGCAGAAATTGGCTCTCTGATCACGGCAATTGGGGCTGGGATAGGGAGTGAGCACTTCGATATTGAAAAAACTAGGTATCATAAAATTATCATTATGACAGACGCAGATGTTGATGGCTCGCATATAAGAACTTTGATTCTAACTTTCTTTTTTAGACATATGCGTGAAGTAATTGAAAAAGGATATTTATACATAGCGCAGCCACCTCTCTATAAAGTTACAAAAAATGCTAAAGATACTTATATCAAAGATGATGAAACTTTTGAAGATTATATAGTAAATTCAGCGATTAAAAGATTAACATTAAATGGTGTAGGCAAAGATTTGCGTTTCGTTTTGAATAAGTGTCTCAGTATTTCAAACATTAGCAAAATTTATGATAGGGAAATACCAAAAGATCTCTTAGAATCATTGCTAATTTTAAGCAAAAAGAATGCTCTATTCTCTGCTGATGAGATATTAAAATATTTAAAATTGATGTATAGTGAATATACTTGGGAAGTAGAAGTGAAAGATGAGGAAATTCACATTGCTAAATTGTTTCAAGGGTTAGCAGACAAATATGTATTCTCGCTTAGTATGCTTGAAAGCAAAGAAATACGGAATATATTGAGTTCTCTTGAGAACATAATTGACTTATTTAATGGTGATTCATTTTTACAGTTGCAAGAAACTGAAATAAAAATAAAGTCTCCAAGTGCACTCGCAAGAATAGTGATGGATTATGGTAAAAAAGGTTTAACTCTGCAGAGATTTAAAGGCCTTGGTGAAATGAATGCTGATCAGCTTTGGGAAACTACACTCAATCCAGAAACTAGAACTCTGTTAAAAGTTGAAATAAAAGATTGTGAGGAAGCAGATAGCATATTCTCGGTGCTAATGGGTGATATAGTTGAACCACGTCGTGACTTTATAAATAACAATGCACTTAACGTGCATGATATTGATATTTGATTTTAGAAATTTAGATATGAAGGCCCTTAGGGCTTGTGATTCCAGCATTGTGTGCCGATATAACATTTAAAACGTACTACTAATCGGTCTATTTCATAAATATGAATTGATCTTGATTGTGTTCCTATTTTCGATCATAAATATATAGATTTCTGCCCTACTGTTGTTATAATTAATACCTCGCTAAAATTGAATATTAATGAATGAATTGAGAAGGCTCACTATTACAGAGATGCATGATGGACTAAGGCGGGGGGATTTTTCTGCTATTGAGCTTGTGGAGACGCATGTTAATGCGGTCGAAAATGAGCAACTGAATGCATTTGTAACAAAAACCCCAGAAATCGCGATAAAAGCTGCTAAAATAGCAGGTGAATACTTTTTAAAACAAAAAGATAATATTTCATCACTTATGGGCATACCAGTTGGTATTAAAGATTTATTCTGTACACAAGGAATAAAAACAACAGCATGCTCAAAAATGCTGGAAAATTTCATCCCGACTTATGAATCTACGGTATCTAATGCGCTTTTAAAAAGTGGAGCAGCCATGCTTGGTAAACTTAACATGGATGAATTTGCTATGGGCTCTGCGAACACAAATAGCTATTTTGGTCCTGTTAAAAATGTATGGATTAGAAAAAGTGACGGAGAAAAAGTTGTTCCTGGTGGATCATCTGGTGGATCTGCAGCATCAGTTGCTGGGTTTTTATGCGCTGGAGCATTAGGAAGCGATACTGGTGGGTCTGTACGTCAACCAGCAGCTTATTGCGGAGTAGTGGGAATAAAGCCAACTTATGGAAGGTGTTCGCGTTTTGGTATGATTGCATTTGCGAGCTCTCTTGATCAAGCAGGAGTAATTACCCGTTCCGTTGCTGATTCAGCGTTAATGCTGGAAACAATTTGTGGCTATGATGAAAAAGATTCAACATCGAGCGAAAGACCAGTGCCTAAATTCTCTAATCTTATAAATGGTGATATCAAGGGTAAGCGCATTGGTATACCAAAAGAATATAGAATGGATGGAATTTCAGAAGAAATCGTTCATCATTGGGAAAAAGTTTCTTTCAATTTAAAAGAAAATGGTGCTGAAGTTGTTGACATTACTCTACCTCATACTAAATATGCAATACCGGTTTACTATCTAATTTGTTCTGCTGAAACTTCATCCAACCTTGCTCGCTATGATGGTGTACGTTACGGATTCAGGGTTGATGCTGATACCCTTGAAGAAATGTATTCGCTAACAAGAGCAGAAGGTTTTGGTAAAGAAGTGAAAAGGAGAATTTTAATTGGTGCTTATACACTTTCTTCAGGTCATTACAATGAGTATTATGAAAAAGCACAGTGCATTAGGGCATTAATTAGAAATGATTTTATAAAAGCGTTTGAAAAAATAGATTACATACTTGTGCCATCTGCTCCAACAGAAGCTTTTGGCTTAAATGAAAAGCCAGACCCGCTAATTATGTGCATCAATGATGTGTTTACCGTGCCGGCAAGCTTGGCAGGTTTACCTGCTATTTCTGTCCCTGTTGGGCTCTCAAATGAAGGCTTACCACTTGCTTTGCAAGTAATTGGAAATTATTACGATGAGGCTGGAATACTAAATATGGCAAGTGTGATAGAGCAAAATTGTGGTAGAATAGTTAATTCCCTTACGTAATATGTTTTCTTATAGTAACTATAGTGTTATGATTATTTTGGCATAGGAAACAAGAGCTTGATTTTTATAGCTAAATAACAGACCATCAAAGGCGCACATAAATATCTACAATGAAAGAAAAAACTTTCACAATCATTGATGGTTATGGTTTTCTTTTCAGGGCTTACTATGTCTTACATCATTTAACTACCACAGCTGGTATTCCAGTAGGTGCTGTGTACGGTTTTCTTAATATGGTTCTGAAGTATATTTCCCATTCGGACTACTTAACTATAGCACTTGATTCTGGCAAAAAAAATTTCAGGCACAGTTTATATTCTGAGTACAAAGCAAACAGAGTAATACCTCCTGAGGATCTAATTCCACAATTTACAATACTGAGAGAAGCGGTAGAAGCTTTTAACTTTAGCTATGAAGAGATTGAAGGCTATGAAGCAGATGACATAATTGCAACACTAGCTGCAAAATATGCCAACCACGAAGACTTTAAAGTAGTAGTAGTCTCATCAGATAAAGACTTATTTCAACTTTTGAATTACAACATTCTAATATTTGATCCTATCAAAAATATATACGTAGATGAAAAACAAGTGATAGAAAAATTTGGTGTAAATTCAAATAAGCTTCTTGATTTATTTTCTCTAACTGGAGATGCATCTGATAACATTCCAGGTGTTCCAGGAATAGGGCCAAAGACTGCAGCTAAATTACTAGATGAATTTGATTCATTGGATAACACTATAGAAAACATCAATAACATTGAGCAAACAAGAGTTCGTAATATTCTTACTGAGCATAAGGAAAAAGCACTAATTTCAAGAGAACTTTTGTCACTATGCAAAAAAGTAGATCTTCAACATGATATTGTAAAATATGAAGTCCATCCTCCAAATATGGAAAAATTGTTATCCTTTTTGAAGAAATATGAATTTAATTCATTGATAGGAAAAGTAGAAAAGCTCTTTTCTTATAGTGGATCTAACACAAAAGAGAAAACAGAATATAGTAGTGAAGAATTAGAAAAATTTTTGGAGCATTGCAGATATGAAGGTAAAATTGCAATTCATTGCCACTTTGAAAACAATAGATTGAACAAAATTTCCTTGTCTTATAGTGAGGATAATATTTTCTACATAGATCAAAGCTGCCTACAAGATGCACTTACTATAATAAATTCAACTTTATTTTCAAATGGGGTGCTTAAAATAGTACATGATATTAGAAAGATCAGAGAAATATTTCCTACAATAGAGAGAGTGCTAGACTCAATTGATGACCTGATGATCATGTCATACAGCCTTGACACAGGTAAGCATGATCATAGCATTCCAAACATAATTGCACACAATTTAAGTAAAAATGTAGAAACTTTCTCGGCAAAAATTTTAATAGCGATCCATGAGAAACTGACACAAAGATTATTTCAGGAAAAACTTTTTACGATTTACGAACGCTTTGATAGACCTCTCATGAAAGTAATATTTGATATGGAGCAAAATGGAATACTGCTAAATATTGAAAAACTACAGGAATTGTCTGATAAGTTTGAGAAGCTAATTGCTGTACTTGAAAACGATATACATAATTTAGCAGGAGAAAAATTCAACATTGCATCGCCAAAACAATTAAGTGATGTTTTGTTTAATAAAATGGAGCTAAGAAAAAAGAAAAAGTCAAAATCTGGGTCTTATAGCACAAACTCTGAAGTTCTAGAGGCTCTTGAAGAGGAGGGTACAGAAATCGCAGGTAAAATTTTAAGTTGGCGACATTTAAGTAAATTAAAGGGTACCTATACTGACGCGTTAATAAAACAGGTTGATCCTCTTGATGGTAGGATACATACAAGCTTTTCAATTACTGTGACTGCAACTGGAAGGCTTAGCTCTAGCAATCCTAATTTACAAAATATTCCTATCAGAAGCGAAGAAGGTAGTCTTATCAGGCAAGCGTTTATTGTGCCAAAAGGGTGCAAGATAATTTCTGCCGACTATTCGCAAATAGAATTAAGACTTCTGGCACATGTGGCAGATGTTGCGGCATTTAAAGAAGCTTTTGCAAATAGGGAAGATATTCATGATATTACCGCAAGACAAGTTTTTGGAGTGCAAGAAATAGATGAGCAATTAAGACGCAAAGCAAAAACCATTAATTTTGGTATTATATATGGCATTAGTCCATTTGGCCTTGCAAAGCGACTTGGCATTACCTTTCAAGAGGCTGCTGA
This sequence comes from Wolbachia endosymbiont of Trichogramma pretiosum, assembly GCF_001439985.1. Lineage (NCBI taxonomy): Bacteria > Pseudomonadati > Pseudomonadota > Alphaproteobacteria > Rickettsiales > Anaplasmataceae > Wolbachia > Wolbachia endosymbiont of Trichogramma pretiosum. The sequence continues at coordinate 523,675 of NZ_CM003641.1, read as the reverse complement.
ATACATTAATTACTATTTTTCTTGTTACCCAGAAATAAAGGTCTATATGGAAAAAGTAGTATCTATCGCGAGAAATCATGGTTATATAGAGACTTTGTTTGGTAGAAGATGTTTTGTAAGAGACATAAATAATAAAATTCCTTATCTAAGACAATTTGCAGAAAGGGCAGCAATCAATGCACCGCTGCAAGGAACCGCCGCTGATATAATAAGACGTGCAATGATTCAGCTTTTTGATCAATTGAAAATAGGTAAAATAATCCTCCAAGTCCACGATGAGCTACTAGTTGAAGTAGAGGACGACAAGGTACAAGAAACAGCAAAACTTATGAAAGATATAATGGAAAATGCGATAGAAATCTCTATACCACTTGAAGTAGAAATAAAAATTAGCGACAACTGGGGCTTTTCTTAATTATACCGTAGATCCTAAGAACCTGTCTTGAAAGTACTTAAGTGGTTAAGCATATATTAAATACTTCTTGAAGTAAGGAGAGTACACTCAGACGTCAAGCAAACAACATTTACCTAAAATCTGTGACATTAGCAGCTTTCTTGGCAATCATATCCCGTTTTCAGTAAACAGTGATTTTTCTATATATTACTGATCTAGAAAATTTTTTATTTTAATTATTGTTAAACAATAGGCGCATATTGGTTTTTAGCTAAAGTAAAGGTCAAATATCTCGAATTCTGGACATAAAATCCCCCTGTGTAAAAAAAAGATTAGAAAAAAAAGTGCAGCGCACATACAACAGAGATTAGGCATATTTATGTGCACTAAAGAAGATACGCTACGCTTTTTGATTAAAGTTTGGCTGAAAAGTCTGCAGATAAAGATAGATTTTGAGCTCTTAAAATATATCTAACCGTAGTTATAATCAGATTTAAAATATATGGAAGCAATTTTTACATTCCCTTATCACTTATATCATTTGTTACTCTTCTATTTTTTGCTTTATTCTTTTCTTTTTCCCTTTCAAGATAGGTTCTAAGAAATTTGAACTAATGTGAAAATATGCTATAATCAGAACATAGGTTAGTACAAGTAGGTCATTATGGAGGTTCCAAAAGCAAAAAATAATCCTTTAGAGTCATCTACTCGGGTGACCGAGCAAAATGAGATACTCTTCAAGAAGGAACATAAGGAAATTTACGATTACTTTGCAAAAGTATTAGAAGTTAAAGCTAAATTAAAGAAGGACAAAGGCATAACTGATGATTTTATATCAGTTTATAAGGACATACTACTTAATAATGTCAATCCAAAAGATATAGAATTACTCGGTGAGGAGAATTTTTGTCAGTTTTTACTTTCTGTATTTAAAGAAGTTAGAGAGAAAAAATTAGCGAACAAAGAGAATGTCAAGAATGTTGAAATAAAGAAATTAGTAGCTGATTGTGTAGCTGATATACGCGATATAGAAGCTAAGGATTCACTAATAAAACTTGTTGGGTTCCCATTGGGAATAAGAATAGAACCGAAAAATATTTTGGGCTCCTTTATGGATGGAGTGAAAGAAAAAATACCATTTTTAGGTGGAGATAAAAAAGAAGAGGATGAACCACTACTTAATGACCAAGAGATGGTAACAAAGTGCTTACGTAAGGTTTTTCTGCCTATTATTTTTTCTATTGCTTCAATATTAATTTTTGGTACTACTACACCTGCGATAGTTGCTGCTGTTATTGGTACAATATTTGCTGTAAAGGGAGGAGTTGAGGTTCTTTTTTCAAATAACAAAAAAGGTACTTTATATGATCCTAGTTCACAAGATAAAGATGATACAGAAAAGAGAGCAAAATTGAATAAAAAAATTGACAAGGGTATTGATGATATTTTAAAAACCCCAATTGAAAGCTCTCTTGAAACAATTGCTGACGGGAGTAAAAAACAACCTACTACGGAACAAGCTCCTCAGGTAGGAAATAAAGGGGGTGAGCAGCTTACTATGCTTAATGGAAAAATTACTATAGATCAGCCAGCCAAAAGCACAGAAAGTACAGCGGTCAAGTAAGACCTATTTTCCAAAGGTAAATTGTGTAATAGGTCTTTTATTGTTTTATAACACATACAACGGGAGTATGATCAGATGGGTTTTCTAGTTTACGCAACCTATCATCTATGTAACATATTTCCAATTTGTCTGCAGCTTGTGGCGATAATAGCATATAATCTATTCGCATTCCTTGATTGTTTCTGAGTGAACTGCCTTGATAATTCCACCAAGTGAATTGTTGCAAATTTGGGTGAGATATTCTAAACGCGTCTTTAAACCGAAGATTCAAGATTGTTCTTAACTTCTCACGCTCTTTTATATGAAAGCATACTTGGCCATTTAATAAATTTGAATCAAAAACATCAACTTCATCCAGTGCAACATTATAATCGCCAGCTATGATGGTTAACTCTTCATTCTTCAACAAAGTGCCCATCCTTTCATATAGGTTATCAAAAAACTTGAGTTTATACTCAAACGTATGAGAGTCTGGGCTTTGACCGTTTGGAACGTATACACTTCCTACCCTTACCTTATTATTGCTGTGTTTTATCACACACTCTATATAACGAGCTTCTTGATGACTTTCCACAATATCAATTTTAAATTTCTCCAGTATTGGATATTTAGATAAAACACAAACGCCATTTCTTGCAACCTGTCCATAGATAGCATATTCATATTCTAATTTTTCTATTTCTGCATAAGGAAATTGCTCTTCCGTACATTTTATCTCTTGCAGCAAAACTATATCTATCTGACTATCAACTATAAAACTACAAAGTTGGTTAATTCTTTTACGTATGGAGTTTACATTCCAAGTTGCAATCTTTAGCATCAATAATCCTTATTAATTATATCAATTAAACTCTCACCTGTAGGCAACCTCGATGTTATAACTTTTTTCCACTTGATTAACTTTAAACTATCAGCAATGTTTTTACTCATGGTATATGCAACTGTATTATTCATCAAAGGAGATAGCCCGCTTTTTAGAACTAATGAACAAAACACCCTTGCAGTTTGTGAGGAAAAAAAAGCAACGCTATCGATTTTAGCGTCCAATAGTAAATTTTTACACCTATTAGTTAGACTCCTTTTAGTAATTGTTTTATAGAGTACAACTTCTCTTACGTTAAAACCTTCTTCAGATAATCTCTTTTTTAGGTCACATGATACTTCTTGTCCTCTTATATATAAGAACTTTATTGCATTTGAATAATGAGATTTTATGAATGATATCAGACCATCAACGTTGCTGTCTGCTGAGATTATATCGTAAAATCCCAAAATTTTTGCAGCCTGCATGGTTGAATTACCAACCGTAATAATTGGAAAGCCATCTTCTTTGCATATTTGACTGAAAGCCTTTACACTGTTTTTACTTGTAGATATCACAACGTCAAATTCATACGTAGATATATCGGGATTTAAGTACTTTATTGTGAATACTGGTTCTATAAAAACTTTGTATCCATATTTTTTTAGCGTGCTTCTTGTGCTCAACGAATCTAATAAAGGCCTTGTCAATAAAATAGACTTCATTCTGGTTTATTTCACTAGCAGTAAAATAATATCCGTTATACACAAATTATTGAATAAAAACTTTTATTTTTTAAGTTTCTTGCGTAACCTATGAAAAAGGCAAGAGAAACTCAATAGTTGGCCTAGTAATGAAAAATTGATCATAAATAAGCTAATGCTTTTGACCAAATGAAAAAAAAAGATGTTACTCAGTGAGTAACATCTTTTTTAAGAAGATAGATAGTTTTATTTGCTCTCTATATCTTCATTTTTGGAGCTCGATACTCTACATCAACTTCATCGGTTACTATTGAAGAAGGTCCCACCAATCTTTCCAAAGAATCTGTCTTTCTTAAGTCAGCTTGGACTTTTAACTTGCCATTTTTCCCAGTAAATATAACATGTTGCGGAGAAGAACTTGGTGAATTGAACCCACTATCAGGATCACGATGGTAACTGTCAAAGCTAGAAGTTTTAGCAGTACTGTTAGTGCTTAAAGAACCCATTGAATTGCCTCTTGACAGTTCCAGCGTATCAACATAAGAACGGCTCTTTCCTATCTCCAAAGAACCCATTGAATTGCTTCTTGATAGTTCCAGCGTATCAGCAGAAAAACTGCTCTTTCCTATATCAGGATCACGATGGTAAATGTCAGAGCTAGAAGTTGTAGCAGTACCGTAAGTGCCTAAAGAATCCATTGAATTGCTTCTTGACAGTTTCAGCGGATCAACAGAAAAACGGCTCTTTTCTATCTCCACAGATTGTATCTGATCCGACTCAGAATCTAGATATCTTACATAAGCATCTTCCTCTGGCTTTTTGCCACCTTTTAGTGATGATAACAACTTGCTCCAAACTGAAGTAGGTGCTTTTACTTCCTTATGCTCATTAGGATTTAATAATTCTGCTTTGCTGCTAATAGTACTTATATAACTCATTGAACTACTATCTGATAAGCTATTTTCCAGTGAATTCATAGGACTTGCTTTATGCCTTTTTGCTGACTTATTAAGTCTTTCTAAAGTATTAAAACGAGTATGCTCTTCCTTGCATTCTTTAACAACTTTCTTAATCTCATCATGATGTTCAAAGAAAATACTGTCTCTAAAGTATTTATCTTTATCTGATAATCTTTTTGTAACTAAGTTACGCAAACCATCTGCGTCCAAGTTATCAATAAATTTTTTCTGCTCTATCCATTTATCCACTAGCTGGTCTGGCAAATGATCTCTCTGATCAAGATATGTTTCTTTTTTTCCTCCTATTTTTTCTGATATTCCAGAAAGTATGCTCTCTATTAACGTGGAACTATTTTTTCCATCAGTACAAATTGCTCTAAGATCTTCTTTCACTTCTTGAATTCTCTTCTTTTGTGGTGAATCAGGAATAAGCTCATTATCTATTTTATCTGAATAATTCTCATTACCAGCTGCACGATATAATCTATTCGCTGTTGCAGTGAGCGCATTACTTGTCTTTTCCTTTGTTTTTTCACTTACAAAACCAGCACCTCTCTTCAGTGAATCTGCTGAATGCTCGTAACCACCCTTAATTTTTCTGCCAATATGCTTCGCTCCTTCAACTGTTTTTTCTGCTGAATATTTGAGCCCTTTATATCCAGATTGAACTGCTTTTACAGCAACTTTCACAGCGTAAAATAGAGTAAGACCAACTATAGCACTTGGTATAGCAAGTGTTGCACCAGCTGCCAAAAGTGGTAGCATTGCTGCAAATAATCCACTTGCTGCACCTACTACAAGGACCTGATCTCTTTGCTTCATTTTGGAGAATTCTTTATCTCCTTTTAACAAGTCAGTAATTCTTTCCTTTAGTTTTTTAGAATCATGAACAATATCTTCACTTAATGAATCTTGCATCATTGTACTAACACTCAAATTGTCTTGTTGAGCTTCAACAGGACGTGAGTTAGATCTTATTTCACTAGGTGACATTTTTAACCTCACTATTAATTAAACATACTAATATTCTATATACTTGATTCTTAAGTTAGGGTTAATTCACCTAACAATGTCCACTTGCTTTCAAATGATTTTGCTTGATGTGTGTTTTTGAAAGTACAGAAAATTAGTGATTGTTGCAATATAATATCTCATTTGGATTAGCTATAGTTGAAGAAAAAACTCCTAATCCTAAAGGGGTGGATTTTTCCGTAGCCTTAGTAGGAACTGTGTTTGGATCTGATATCTATATTGACCTTAGTTGGCTATAATGGAGTTTTCTGCTCTTCTGGTTTATCATTAGGAGTTGGAAAAGGCCAATCCATAATGGTTTTTGGTCTGTTTATTTGATCTTCCTCTTCTTTTGCCTCTTTTTGACCTGTTAAAGATGATTCATTAACATCTTTTTATTTTTAGCTTGTGTACCTTGTTCTTGTGTTTTAGGAACTGTAGTTTCGTGATCACTTGCCTCGATTCCTCTACTTTCATTATTCAACTTAAGTTTGAGTTGAAGTAGCTACTTTCGTAGTTACTTCACTCATCTCATCCGCAAGTGATTTTTCCAGATTTAAGTTGTCTAATTTTCCTCTCTAAGTCTTCGTTTTTTTCTCTGTAATGCATTGAATTCTTGAGATAATTGTTTCATCTTTTTAGCCAATGTATTGTTTTCATTTCTTGCTTCCGTCAATTCTTCTGCCAACTGCTTTTCATTATTATCTTTTGAACCTTCTACCAATATTTCCGTTATATCATTTCTCAGCTTTGTGTTTTCTTCTCTCAACTTACTTGGTTCACTCTCATTTTGATCCAATTTTTTCTGTAGTTCCTCATTTATTCTATTTGTTGACTGAATCTCACTTTCTTTATCTTTCAATTGATTGGTTAAATCTATTATTTCAACATTTTTATTTTTTTTGACTTTATTCTAGTACGGTTACTTTTGGTTGTAATTGCTTTATGTCTTGATCCTTTTTAGCTAACTCTTTTTCCTTTCTTTTCAATTCATCTTTAAGTCTTGTGACTTCTTTTCCCAAATCTTGCTTTTCCTCGGTTAATTTATTTTGTTCCTCATCACCTTCTTCTGTTATCCTTTTATTATGTTTTTTTAACTTTGCGTTTTGCTCCTTGAAATATGTGTTTTCTTCCTCTAATTCCCTTATTCTATCCTGTAACTCATTTCCTTCTTGTTTGTTCTCTTCTTCATCAAACGTATTACTCTCAAATATTTCATCTTCACCATTGAATTCACTACTAATAGACAAAGAACTTCTGCGTGAACCAGGAGAGTGATATCCACTGCTACTCGATGTAGCTAACTTTGGTGAATCTTTTGTAAATATTTCCTCTACCAGCGTTTGCTGCTCGTTCACACTTTTGACCATGTCAGTGAAAGTTTGATATAGAGTTTTGCCATTGATAAAAACTTCTTTATTCTGCTCAACTAATTTTAATCCTTCTTCTGAACTCGTTATTCCTCCAAATTTTGGTTCACCAATCACTCTTTTTATGCCCTTAGAATTTACTTCTACAGTCATGCTACAATCTACACTATTGCCTTTAGAATCCTTAGTCTACCAGTTAATGGTCATTTCACATGAAGCTTGAACCAGTAAGATCATAGTGCCTTTCGCTGCCTTTTTTGCTTGCAGTTATTTGACTATCTTTCCCTAAAGATAGGTTATAAACCTTACCTTCGTCGCTGGCTCTTAAAGGTGTGCTAATCTCTATTGGTTTTTCTTTATTTTTAAACCTGATTTTAAAGTCATTATCTTTATCTTTTATTGCATATACTAAGAAAATTTCACCTGGTAGAGATTATGCAAATTTTTTATGTGTTTCATTTATTAATTGCTCAAACTTGTGAAACTCCTCTTTCCACTTTGAAGTTACCTGTTCTTTGATGTTCTCATCTTTCTGCAAAGTACCAACAAAGTACCAGATTAAATTTTCTTCTTCTAGTTTTCTGATAAAATCCTGAAAATTTTTGCAAGATTTAATGAAACCTAAAATATCATTTTTCTTTTGCTCATCTACGTCTAAACCTTGATTTTCAGCTATAAATAAGTTTTCTTTTAGCATGATTTCTATTTTTAGAGAACTATATTATAGTATTAGCATTTTTTCTTAAAAATCAACTAATCTTATAGTTAAACAAACTTGAGTATTTGACGGGAATGTTATATATTAACCACTTCAAGAAGTGCAGTATGGACAATACTATTATAAGAAAATACGATATTAGAGGTGTGGTAGGCAAAGACCTGCAAATCAGTGATGGGTATGAAATAGGTAGAAAATTTGGTCAAACTGCAGCTAACGTTTGTGTAGGCTATGACAGCAGGATAGATTCACCAAGTATAGAAAAAGAATTAATCAGAGGCTTGATTTTATCCGGTGCAAATGTTATACGACTTGGACTCTGTTCTTCACCTATGCTCTACGCTGCAACAATGAATGCAGATCTTGGGATTATGATCACTGCTTCTCATAATCCAAGAGAATATAACGGCTTTAAATTTTTCAGTAGTAAAAAAGTTTACTCAGATCAAGAAATGAAGGAAATTATAGGCAGTACAATTAAAAACAGCGCGAAAATTGGAAGCGTAATTAACACGAATATATATAGTGAGTACGTTAACATATTAAAAAATGCGCTCAAGAATAACGCTACACAAAAACTAAAAATAGCTTGGGATTTCGGCAATAGTCCAACAATTGTAAGGTATATTGAAAAGATTTTACCAGATCATATACACATCGTAACCAATAGCTTTATAGATGGAACGTTTCCACTGCATGACCCAGATCCCATAGAAGAGAAAAATCTTGCTCAGTTAATAGATATTATCAAGAAAGATAAATGTGATCTTGGTATTGCACTTGATGGTGATGGTGATAGGGTACGCTTGATTGATAATAAAGGTAATGTTGTTTCCAATGATCACTTGTTTATGATTTTTTCACGTGAAGTATTGGCGGAATACCCAAAAAGCAAGGTTGTTGCCAACGTAAAAATGAGTATGAAAGTGCATGATTTCGTTAGCAAATTAGGAGGGCAAATAATTACCTGTGCCACTGGACACTCATTAGTTAAGAAAAAGATGGTAGAAGAAGGGGCGAAATTTGCTGGTGAACTGAGTGGACATTTTTTCTTTTCTGAGCTGGGTTTCGATGATGGACTATATTCTGCTGTTAAAGTCATTAACATTTTACTTAAGAAAAAGCAAAGCCTGTCTGAGATGATTGAAGATTTGCCAAAGTTATATATCACTCATGAAGTGAAAATTGTAGTGAAGGATGAGAAAAAATTTCAAATACTTGAGTCAGTAAAGGAGGCACTAAAGCAGAAAAGTATTGTATTTTCAGAGCTTGATGGTATTAAGGTAACCGATAATAAAGGTTGGTGGCTTCTTAGAGTATCAAATACGCAAAACTGTATTACAGCAAGATGTGAAGGAAATACCTTAGAAAATTTTGAACTCACTAAAAAAGTTTTGTTCAATTACATTGATGCACTAAAGTTATACATTTAAATTTTTTTTTGATGATTTACTTATTCGTCAATGCTTGCAGTTTTGTTTGATTAGCAATAGGAATTGGTAAACTATGGCGCACTGCTGTGGATAACAGCTGTCTAAGCTAATTTAGCTATAGAAAATGAACACTCACTTTTCTTTATTGTTTTGAGATTTTTCTTGATCAACCATTTCCTCACCGATCTCTTTTATTTTTAGTATCAATGACTCTGGCACATACATGTTAATTACTTCTTCTGTTGTCACAAATAAAGCCTGATAAGAGTGTGAACTTATTATCCAATTGGGCAATATGTCTTCTGCTTCTACTTTATACTCTCCCTCTTGTTTACCGTATACTGTGTGGCAATATAAGTGCACAGCAAAAAATAGTACATAAGAAAGCAATATTCCTCTAAGTGTTCCGACAAACATTCCAGTAACTCTATCCACTAATCCCAACCTTATAGGTGATAATATGTACATTAGCCAGTTATTCATTATCATGAATGTAAGATTAAGTATGATAAATACAGAGATTGCAGAAAGTATGTTTTGTGTAGCTTTAGAGTTAAAATACTTACTATAATTTATAATAAAAAAATCATAGTAACTAGCTGTCAAAAAGACTGATAAGAGCAAGAACATTAATGCACATAGCTCTTTTATAAAACCTCTAGTTATCGATATTATTACACACAAGACAATAATAAAGATAATTAGGCTATCGAAAAACATATTTTGTATCTATATAATTTTCAAGATATAATAGTTGTAGATAACAAAGTTGTAAAATTAATTGTGTTGATACTTTATCAGCTGGTCTAAGTACCGAGCAATCATATCAACTTCCAAATTTAGGTAATTACCTTTTTTGTTATATTGAAAAGTTGTATTTTTCCATGTGTAGGGAATAATGTTCACAGTCAATTCTTGGTTGATAACTAAATTGACCGTAAGGGAAACCCCATCTAGCGTTACAGAACCTTTTTTTGCAATAAATTTAATTAATTCTTGTGGGCATGATAGTCTGATTTCATGAGATTCTAAATTTTGATTGATTGTTAAGATTTCTGTTGTGTCATCCACATGACCCTGAACCAAGTGGCCGTCAATTCTGTCACTCATTTTCATTGCTTGTTCTAGGTTTATTTTTTTCCCTATTTTCCACGTATTTAAGTTAGAAACCTTCATGGTTTCTTGAGATACTTGAACTGTGAATACATTGCTCATTATGTTGACAATAGTTAAACACACTCCGGAGCAGGATATTGAATCTCCTTTGTTTATAGAGGATAAACTTTGTGTCTCAATATGGAAGATTTGATCAGAGTTAGGGTGGATAGTGATATCAGTTATAGTGCCAATATCTTTGATAATTCCTTTAAACATTCAATAAAATAAATGATTATATCACAAAATATCTTATTTGTTAGGTGCGAAAAGGAAGATCTTTTTTACTTATCTGCTCAATAGATTCTACATAATATTCAGAATATAGAAAGTAAGCCAGGTTCAAAACGCACAGTGTAATTAATATTGGTAACCCTATGTTTAATGTTAGACCGATACTCCACTTTTTTCGGTTGGCACCAATTCCTTTAAAATTGACACTTTTCCCAGCGGCAAGTGCCATAGGTAGAGTGCTGATATAGAAGCTGCTATTAAAAATAGACAAAAATAAGTCTCTTTCGAAGAAAATATAGCTTTTAATGGTGATTTGAGCCTACTATTAGTAGGCAATCGAGTTTTAGCTTCATTTGTTTTTGGTAAATGGTCTACAGCTTTGCTTGGTAAAATTTCATGAGAAACATTTTTAGGCTGTGGAGAAGGTTGGCCTGAAATTAATTTAATCAACTGCTCTTTTTTTTCTCTATACTTACTTTCGTAAATATTCTTTACCTAAAAGTGAATTATTAGGAGGTTGTGGCCTTTTGAGTACCTCTAGCACTTCTGATATCTCATCTGGTTCTAATACTTCATGTAGTTGTTTATCTTGGAAATAAATAACATTAAATACTGAGTTGAAAATATTGTAAAATGTATCTGAGTCTTGATTTTTATATTCACTTACTACTTCTACTAATATTTCATCGAGTTTTTTTCCTTGTGCTCAGCTACATTATCTATCATAGCTACTCCAGCATCAATTTGAGCTTATTTTATGATTGATTGTTTTTCTTCTTGCAATAATTCTTTAGCCTGCTTTTTTTTTGACTTCTTTTTCTGTTAGCTTTAAAGTAGTCTGTGTGCGGCTTAGTTTGACCTATATCCCGCTTTGTTTCTTGAGGTACTAGATTTCCTATACTATCCTCTGTTATCAGAGTTTCTGACACTGTTTCTTTTTGCGCTGGAATGACACCAGATGGTATATTGCTATTCTGTATAGAAAATTTGCAGTTGTGGGAAAAAGAATTGTGTTGCATTAAAAAAAATTGAATTGCTGAAAAGAGACCTAAACCAGGAAAAATTTTCATGCATTCCAGCACCAATTAATGGTGCACGTGTAATTTGCTTTCTGTTACTTGCTATATTGTAGCCAAACGAACCTTGTACAATTTGTTTATCTTGCGTGTTCCTTTTTTTTCAACCACATTTTCGTTTTTATTTTTAGTTTCTTCTACTTGTAATGTATCTTGACTTTGCCCATCACTTTTGGCTTTTTCTAAATGTTTTAGCTGCTCATCTAAGAATATCTCGATTTGTTGCAAGCTATCGAGGTTAATGTTTTAAAGTCTGTTCTTAGCGTTATCGTTATGCCGTGCAGGAGGATTTGAATTGGAGCATTACTTATACATTCTTCCAAAGTTTTATTAGCTTTATGGTAGTTATTTTATAGTTCTTCGCTTTCTTTTGCTACTTTTATATTGGCTGTGAAGTTTTTCTCCTGAGAAAGGCAGATTTTAAAAAAGTCAATTAAATGTTTTATTTGAGGTAATATTGTATTAGGGTTTGCCTCTGTCAGCAGCTTGATCTTAAATGAAAACTTTTGCTTATCACTTGTAATATTTTTTGAGCGAATGGTGCTAATCTCCAGTACTTCGTTAGAAAATGCCTTACTTATGTCTTTGGATCTATTCTTAAAAAACCTAGGTAAATCCTTGATTTCGTATTTTTTCTTAGTTTCTATGTTACTACTATGCATGAGTGAATTTTATAATATAATGATAGTGTTTATCCTTGTTTTTAATCTCTGCGGATTTAATAACAAAATTCAGTAAAAAAACTCAGGTATATATTGGCAGATTACATAAAATTATAGCGTCTGCATGTCTTTTTTATTTTTCTACATTCAGCCAAAACGCGCTTTAAATAAGCGTTAGCACATTATTACAATGACGGTTTACCTTATTATAAGGTCAAACCACTACTGGGGGATTCTGTTGCCTTTTTTTTGCCTGGTAAATTCTTTAATATTCTGGATTAGTTAGGAGTACTATAGAGATGTCATTCCAGCACTTCTTGTTACCTCTTATGGATCCCAGTGTCAAGCACTGGGATGACACCTTTTCATCCAAATAGTTTTATTGATGATATTAAAGATTGCACTATAATGAGAGTTTAAGCTAGTGTTTTTAAGGTGAATAAAGAGCTAATAAGTGAAGTACCTTTACTTGAAGATAAGGCTATTTCTGAGATTGAAAATGCTGCTTCTTTGCAGGATTTAGAAAAAGTTAGGTTGTCATACTTGGGGAGAAAGGGTGTAGTAAAAGCTTATTTCGATGACTTAAAGAATATAGATGATGCAGGAGAAAAACGCGACCTAGGTACAGTGATTAATGTTTTACGCAATAAGGTAGAACAGCTTATAAAAATCAAAGAAAATGAACTAAAAGATAAAGAAGTTAAGTTAAAACTGCAAAATGAAGCAGTTGATATCACACTTCCTGTCAGACCAGAAAGAGTTGGCAAGATTCATCCACTGAGCAAAGTGATAAGTGAAGTAAAGCTCATTTTTGCACATACGGGATTCAAAGCAGTTGATGGTCCTGATATTGAAGATGAATTTCACGTGTTTGATGCGCTAAATACCCCAAGTAATCATCCTGCGCGAGAGGAGCAAGATACCTTCTACTTAAAGAATAAAATAAACGATAAAAGAATGGTGCTGCGTACTCATACCTCATCTGTGGAGATCAGAGTTATGGAAAAAGCGAAAACTTTTCCGATTAAAATCGTATCTCCTGGTAGAGTATACAGAAACGACTTTGATGCAACTCACACTCCTATGTTTCATCAGATAGAAGGGCTTTATGTTGATGAAAATGTCAATATGGGCCAATTAAAATTTACTATTCATCGCTTCCTTAGTAAATTTTTCGGAGATAAAGGTCTAAAAATACGCTTTCGTAATAGTTTTTTCCCTTTTACCGAGCCTTCTGCAGAAGTGGACATAAGTTATAAAGGTAGTAAATGGATTGAAGTACTTGGATGTGGTATGGTTCATCCAAATGTCTTTAAAAATGTTGGAATAGACCATACTAAATACAGTGGCTTTGCATTTGGGATTGGTATAGAAAGGCTAGCAATGCTGAAATATCAAATTAGTGATCTAAGGAGCTTTTACGACAATAAAGTTGGTTGGCTAAACCATTATGGTTTTCATTTTTCGTCTTTAAGATAAGTGACAAATATATCTTATATATTTGTTGTACTTGCTGCTGGGCATGGTAAACGAATGAATTCAAGCTTGCCTAAGGTTCTGCACAAAATAGGTAATTTCTCCATGCTTGAGCATGTAATTTACAATGCAAAGCAGCTGAATCCTGAAAAAATAGTTATTGTAGTCGATTTGCCTTTAACTCAAAGGCTGAAATGCTTTGAGGGTATAAAAGTAATTGTACAAGAGTCAAAGCTCGGTACAGGGGATGCAGTCAAAATTGCAATGAGAGACCTGAAAGAACTGTCAGATATAGTTGTTGTGCAGTATGGGGATACTCCACTAATAAAAAGCAGCACAATAACTAAAATGATAAGCTGCTTAGGAGAGAGCAATGCTTTGGTTTGTCTTGGGTTTAAAACTAATAATAAAGGATACGGTAGACTAATTATTGAGAACGGTTCCCCAAGAGAAATCGTAGAAGCACAAAATGGTAGAAATAATGATGAGGAATTTCTTGCTAATGCCGGAATAATGGTTGCGCGTGAAAAGAATCTACGTGAATTGGTGGAGAAAATAGAGTGTAATAACCAAGCTCATGAATATTACTTGACCGATATCGTTGCCATTGCAGTAAAGAGTAATTTAAATGTCGGCTATGTTATTGCTGATGAGGAGGAGGCAACTGGCATAAATAATAGGAATGACCTTGCAACGGCCGAGTTTTACTTTCAAGAAGAAAAAAGAAAGTTTTTTACTAACTCTGGAGTAACGCTTGTTGCTCCAGAAACTGTTTTCTTCTCTCTTGACACGCAAATTGGTATGGATTCGATTGTTTACCCATACGTTTTTTTTGGTACTGGAGTAAAAATAGGATCTGGTGTTAGGGTTGGTCCATTTGCCAAATGTGAAAATACAACAATAGGTGATGGTGCAATCATAGGTAATTTTGTTGAAACAAAAGCAAGTGATATAGGTATAAATACTAAGATAAAGCATTTAAGTTATATAGGAAATACTCAGGTAGGGCAGGAGAGTAATATAGGTGCAGGTACCGTTATTTGTAATTATGATGGGAAAAAGAAACATAAAACAAATATTGGAAGCAATTGTTTTATTGGTGCCAATAGTTCATTAATTGCACCGCTTAATGTGCATTATGACTCTGTCATTGCAGCAGGTAGCGTTATAGTAGAGGATGTGCCAGAGAAAAGTCTTGCAATTGCAAGAGAAAGGCAAATAACTAAGAAAATAAAATAACTCTAATTTTTATTACGCGAACTATGTTATTTTTAATATAAATATTAGTATACATTTATATCAATATACATGTTAAAAATGAAAAAGTTGCTTATTTTGGTGGTCTGTTGTTTCCTGTCAGTACCGTTTTTTGGAGTTGATTGGATTAAGATAGAATCTATACTTCGTCATCATACGGCAATCTTGGTGTTAATTATGATCTTGGCTATCATTATACAGATAGCATAAAAATTTCAGCTGTTCCTGTAGTCAAATCTGTTTTGTTTGGAGGATCTTTGGCAGAGCTAGGATTCATGGCAAAGCTTCGTTATCATTATAAATTTGAAAGTACGGATATTACGCCTTATGTTGCTTTTGGTGTAGGAGGTGGAGCTAAAGTATCTCCATCAGCACAGCAAGATCAACAGCCAGACGTAGAAAAGTTTTTCCTACCAGATAGGTGCTGGTATTAATCTTCTTCTTTCTGAGAGAACGAATGTTTTCGCTGGCTATAAACTTCACAAGTTAAGTAATTTTTCTCATGGGTTTGAACTTGGAATGAGCTTTAATTTATAAGCTCCGATTGAATGTTTTTAGTGAAAGCTTGAGTTTTTATTAACGTCGTAAAGTTTTCATGAGACTAAGAGAATGTAAGAGTAGTCAAGTTTTAAAACTTGACTACTCTCCACGAGGAAAAGCAGATAAAGGTAGAAGTATTTCATGTTTTTATTTATATTGACAGTATATGTAACATCATTTACAATTAGTGTTAATAACAACAGTTGATATTTATCATGTTTGCAGTAATCGAAACTGGTGGGAAGCAGTATTTAGTAGAAAAAGGCAGCGTAATTAAAGTAGAAAGATTACAAGCTGAAGAAAAAGAGGAAGTAGAAATCAATAGAGTGATTTGTGTTTCAAGTAATGGCTTATCTTGTTCATCTAATGCTGTTGTTAAAGCTGAAGTACTGAGGCAGTGTAGAGATAAAAAAATTATAATCTTTAAGAAAAAGAGAAGAAAAAATTACCGTAGGAAAAATGGTCATAGACAGTATATTACTGTTCTTCGTATCAATGAAATTATTCTTAAAAAGTAAGAGGTAAGATATGGCAACTAAAAAATCAGGTGGTAGTTCCTGTAATGGTAGAGATTCGGCAGGGCGTCGCCTCGGGATAAAGAAGAATGGTGAGGTTATTCCAGGTAATATAATTGTACGTCAAAGAGGTACAAAATTTCATCCTGGAAAGAATGTTGGTATGGGTAGAGATCATACGATTTTTGCTAAAACGAAAGGCTGGGTGAGTTTTAGAAAATCAGCAAATAAAAAGACATTTATTGATGTTGTACCTACAGATGATATGCAAGCCTTGGCTTAAATAGATAAGGGTCTGTAGCTCAGGTGGTTAGAGCGCACGCCTGATAAGCGTGAGGTCGGAGGTTCAACTCTTCCCAGACCCACCGTTTAAATTTGCAACAGTTTTGATATCGTGTGACTAAGCGATCGTTTTGCATAAGAATTCAGTAACCAGTGAATCAGTAGCAGAAGGTCATCCAGACAAAGTAGCAGACCCGATTTCAGATGCAATACTTGACGAATGCCTCTTTAATGACTCTTCTTCTCGTACTGCAATAGAGACTTTGGTTACTAAAGATAATGTTATTATAGCTGGGGAAGTATTTGGGCCGAACATTGAAAATAGCAAGATTGAAAGTATTGTACGGAATACAATAAAAGATATTGGTTATGAGCATGATGGTTTCCACTGGGAAACAGTGAAAGTAAATATATTACTACATGAACAATCAAATGACATTGCAATAGGTGTTGATCAAGGTGCTGGGGATCAGGGCATAATGTATGGCTATGCAACAATAGAGACAGAAAGCCTCATACCAGCACCCATTTTTTATGCACACTCGATTCTGAGAAATATTATGAGTATGGTCAAAGAGGTAAAGCTTGGTCCGGATGCAAAATCGCAAATCACTTTGGTGTATTAGAATGACCTTCCAGTACGTGCTGAAAGTATTGTTGTTTCAATACAGCATCTTGAGGATCTTAGTCAATCGAAAGTCAAGGAAATAATTTATCCTTACATAGCTTCATCTTTGCCTGAAGGGTGGATGTGCCCTAAAGAAAATCTCTTAGTCAATCCAGCAGGTAGATTTGTTATTGGTGGACCAGTTGGTGATTGTGGATTAACCGGACGAAAAGTTATGGTTGATACTTATGGAGGCTATATTCCACACGGTGGAGGAGCGTTTTCTGGAAAAGATGCAACAAAAGTTGATAGATCCGCAGCTTATATGGCGAGATACCTTGCTAAAAATATTGTCTTTGCAGGTTTAGCTGAACGTTGTCTTGTGCATCTTTCTTATGCTATTGGTGTCTCAAAACCTACTTCATTTTACATTGATACATTTGGCACGAATACAATAGATGAAGAGAGGATTAAAGGGTTTATTGAACGTAACATAGATTTATCAACTAAAGGCATAATAAGACATTTATCACTTAATCGTCCTATATATAAACGTACAGCCTGCTATGGGCATTTTGGTAAAGAATCAGAAAGTGATGGTGGATTTTCTTGGGAAGGTGTAGACTTATCTACTGATTTTTATAAAGAATTTAATATAGAAGAAGAAAAGAGAGAATTTCTTTAAACTATTAAACTCTTTTGTTTCTAGCTTTATACTGATCAAATAACTTATTGTAAATTGTAAGTAAATTTTTAGTAACTATACTAGTTTTAATACTTATGAGGCTTACAAGATGTCCGACAAACCAAAAGAAGAATTTTATGATATTGCTATAAAAGAATCATCTAATCTTATTGAGGAAATAAAAGAACATCCTTTCAATGTTGACTTGATAAACAATACGCTAGATTATGAAAAGTTCAAAATTTATCTTCAGTAGGATTTTATATTTAGTCGACTATACTCGTGCTTTATTGATTATTGCATCTAAAGTTGATGACATTGAAATAATGAGCAGTTTGGTTAATGTAGCAAGGGGGAACATTTGCGGTTCGAAAGCAGTATACTGAATATTTTGAGACTTGTGATTTGTCCGATAATCATAAAAAATCAGAATCTTATTCTGCTTTCACTGACTTTTTTATGCGTGCTGCATATCATAATTCTGTTGCTGAATCTTTAGCAGATTCTTGTCCTTGTTTTAATATATACCAAATTATTATAAATCCTATGGTAGGAGAGGTTATGCCTAAAAAAAATTGAAGATCACAGATATCAAGGGTGGATTGATATCTATAATAACACAGTAATGAATGCTACGATTAATCAAGTTACTGACGTTGCAAATAATCTATATGCAAAGGCTGGTGATTGTGAGAGGAAAAAGATGAGTGAGTTTTTTAAGAGAGGTCTAGAGCTAGAAATAATGTTTTGGGATGAGATATATTCTCTAGCATAGTCTGTAGTATTAACACTAAATTATATTCTAATTTATGTGATGTTTAGTGGTATAGTTAAGAGTTATTGTGGGTCAAATCTTTTAAAGGATATTGTTGAGCATCCTTTCAATGTTGAGTTAGCAAGTGATACTTTAAACATAGAAAATTTCAAGTTTTATATACAACAAGATGCATTTTTTATAGCTGATTATGTTCGTACTGTTTTAATTATTGCATCAAAAATGGAGAGTTGTAACAACATTGTTCCATTGATTGAGGTGGCTCAAGGAGGAATAGAGATTATAAGAGTGTTATGCGAATACTACTTTGCTGTATAATCCATAAATTGTGGAGAAAAGTCGCTAGAGTGTTTCAATTTTACTAACTTTCTTTTGTCTACTTCGTATAGAGAAATTGATGAAGCTGTAACAGTTATCTACTCTTGCCATTTTATATATAAAGTTGCTATTGGTAATATGAGAAGTAAAATTAAAAAAAATAATAGGTATAAGGATTGGTTTGATTTTTTTTGGCAGTAGCTTGATGGAATCTGGATTTGTTGCTTTGGAAGGTATTGTTGACGAGTATTGTAACAAAGTAAGGGAAAGTGAAAGGACCATAATGCTTGAATTATTTAAAATAACTGCACAATTTGAGTTAGGCTTGTGGAATAGCGCATATAATTTTTCAAAATTTGATCGAGATTTTAAGAAATATTGACAATTTTAAGCTAATTTGTATGCTTGGTACGTATTTTTGAAGATGATATGAAAAGTAAAGAACATGATTTTCATTTAGTAGAATCAAGTCCCTGGCCAATTGCTATATCAGCAGCAATTCTTGTTCTTGCACTTGGATTAGTTGGTACACTCCATAAACAAATTTATGGAATATTTGGTTTAGTTTTGGGAATCTCTGCGGTATCAGGAGTGCTGTTTTATTGGTGGAGAGATGTAATAAGAGAAGCAATTTATGATAAATGCCATACTGCTATTGTGAAGCATGGACTCAAGCTTGCAATGTACTTATTTATCCTCTCGGAAGTTGTGTTTTTTATAGCGTTCTTTTGTTCATTCTTTAAAGCCTGGCTTGATCCGATCTTTTTGTTTGAAGCGTTTTCTCCTACAAAAAAAATTGAATGGCCACCTGAAGGGATTTTACCACCTGATCCATGGTCGTTACCATTCATGAATACACTAATATTATTACTTTCTGGCACAACAATTACCTCAGCACATCGTTTTTTACTTGAAAATGATAAAAAAAGCATGATTAAAATGCTGTCTATAACTATATTGCTTGGGATGTTCTTTATAATAGTGCAAGCAATTGAATATCATGAAGCAGGTTTTTCTTTACGAGAAACAGGAGAAAAACTTATTTATGCATCCAACTTTTACATAATTACTGGTTTTCATTGTGTGCATGTTATAATAGGTATAATATTTTTGTCAGTATGTTTATTTAGAGCTCGAAAAGATCAATTTACGCCTCAAGATCACTTATGCTTTGAGTTTGCTTCTTGGTATTGGCACTTTGTCGATCTAGTCTGGATATTTTTATTTCTTTTTATTTATTGGTTAAGCCTTTATTAAGTGATTAAAATAATAGGTCTAGATCCAGGGATAAGCAAAACCGGTTGGGCCATTATCAGCCTGGAAGAAAAGAATAGTATTGAATTTTTGGGTGGTGGTGCCATATCAACTGATGGTAAATTGGATGTAGGTGAACGTCTACATATAATTTTTGAGGAATTAAAGAAAGTAATTTCTCTATATTCTCCAAATGAAGCTGCTGTAGAGAAAATTTTTGTTAATAAAAACCCAAAATCTTCACTAACTTTAGGATATGCAAGAGCAATTACAATTTTAGTATTACAAATGACGAAGTTGACTATGAATGAATATGATGCAAATTATATAAAAAAGAGCATTACCGGAGACGGTCATGCTGGTAAGGATCAGATTATATTTATGGTGAAGCAAGTAGTTAAAAACTCAAATATAAAATGTCACCATGCTGCTGATGCTCTTGCTACAGCAATTTGTCATGCTTATACGAAAAGTTCTTGTTTGATCAAGTAATTTTATGTGAATTCAGTTTAAAAAACTATTTGATGGTATTTATCTTATCCAATGTTCGTTGCAGAATAATACATGCGGCAATTTTATCATCTATTTTCTTTGATTTTGTGATTGATATTCCGGTAATTTTTAGTGCGTAAGTTGCAAGAGATGTTGATAAACTTTCGTCTTGTAGATATATGTTTATCTTACATTTTTTTATTATTTTATTTGCGAATTGGATTATTGCTTTACACCATTCGGTCTCTTGGTCATCTATTTTGAATGGTAGTCCTATTACCATTGATCCAGCTTCATTTTCTTTGAATATTCTATACAGATAACCTAAATCTTTGCTTATATTTCTTCTGTAGTATATACTATGAGCTGTAGCTATAAGCTGTGTTTTATCACTAAATGCTACGCCTATTTGTTTTTCTCCCATATCAAGGCAGACTATACGTTTATCTCTTGGAATAGACTTTAGAAATTCATCTGGATTTCTATGTAGCATCTATGAAAACATAACTTTTGTACAATTGTATTTTTGTGACAGTAAGGTATGTACAGTCTACTGGCATGATAGACATTCATCATAATTAATATCTGTTTTTTGTTGCAATATTTCACTTTTTTTGAATATGTCATGTGAGACCTTGTCAGCTCTCTGCATTGATTGTGATCTGCAGTAATATAAGCTCTTTAATCCTTTTTTCCAAGCAAGCATGTGTATTTTATGTAAGTAACGTTTATGCACATTGGCAGGTAAGAACAGATTTACTGATTGAGATTGACAAATATAAGAAGTTCTATCACTTGCATGTTCTATGATCCATTGTTGATCAAGTTCGTATGCTGTTTTAAATGTCAGTTTTTCATGCTTGCTAAGAAAATCTAAATGCTGAACAGAACCCTCATTTGTTGAAATTGAGGACCATGTTTCATCATTGTCTTGATTTTTTTCTGCTAGTAGTTTTTGCAAGAATTTATTTCGTACTACAAATGAACCTGTCAATGTCTTCTGTATAAATACGTTTGCTGCATATGGCTCTATTCCAGGGGAAGTGTTGCCTGCAATAATTGAAATTGAGGCAGTGGGAGCAATAGCGAGCTTATGTGTGAACCTTTCCATTAGATCGATTTCTTTAGCGTCAAGACATGGCCCTTTTTCTTCTGCTAATTTTTTAGAAACTACATCTGCTTGCTCGCGCAAATGCTTAAATATTTTTTTATTCCATTGTTGGGCTGTTACTGATTCAAAAGGAACCATTTTACTTTGTAAAAATGAATGAAAACCCATCACGCCAAGACCGATACTACGCTCTCTTATTGCGGAATATTTTGCTCGCTGTATTTCATTTGGTGCTTGGTTTGTGAAATCCTCTAATACATTATCAAGAAAACGCATTATATCTTCTATGAAAAGCTCATTATCTTTCCATTCTTCGTAGTATTCAAGATTTACGGATGATAAACAACATACAGCAGTGCGCGACTTGTTTAGGTGATCGTAACCTGTAGTTAAAGTTATTTCACTGCATAGATTTGACATTTTGATATCTAAATTGAGCTTTTTGTAAGGTTCTGGTTTATTGTTATTTGTTGCATTAAGAAAGATAATATAAGGTTCTCCAGTTTCAATTCTTGCTGTTAATATTTTAATCCATATATCCCGTGCTTTTACTGTTGAAATAACTTTATTGTTATGAGGGCTTATTAAATCCCATTCTTGATCATCTTCAACAGCTTGCATAAACTTATCTGTTACTATTACAGCATGATGTATATTTAATGCTTTGCGATTTGGGTCACCACCAGTTGGCTTACGTAAATCTAGAAACTCTTCTATTTCTGGATGCCATACAGGAAGATAAACTGCTGAGCTTCCTCTTCTTAAGGATCCCTGGCTAATTGCAAGCGTCAGAGCGTTTTGTACTACGATAAATGGCACAATTCCCGATGTTTTACCGCTACCTTTGACACTTTCACCAATTGAACGTAAATTTCCCCAATAACTACCTATTCCACCACCACGTGCAGCGAGCCAAACATTTTCATTCCATAGATCAACTATTCCCTTCAAGCTATCTTCAGTTTCATTAAGAAAGCAGGAAATAGGCAATCCTCTTTTGGTACCGCCGTTACTAAGTATTGGTGTTGAAGGCATGAACCACAAGTTGCTCATGTAATCATAAAGACGTTGTGCATGTTTTCTATCATCAGAATAGTAATTAGCAATACGTATAAAGAGATCTTGATAACTTTCATTTTCTATTAAATACCTATCCAATAGAACTGCTTTTCCAAAATCGGTTAATTTGCTATCTTTTGCGTAATTAATAGTAATGTAATTCATGAGGCTCCTTTTATGATAATATAGAAATTTGTTTGAGCGATTTCTCGATTAAGTTGTTGAATTTGTTTGTGGATGTTGTAATGCAAATAAGATACCATCAACCTGACCGCCATATATTTTACAGTAACTCATTTGACTTATTTGCATATTTGTTTCTTTTGCAACATGCTGAATATAGTCTTCTGAATGACGAAAATAATCTCCTTTGTTTACAAAGTCAATACCTCTACCTTCCTTTCTTCTTACTAAACATACAATGACCCCTTTTTTGTTTGTCAATCTTTTTGCTAGTTCCAATTCTGCTAGAAAATCATGTAGATAGTGTAGCACTTCAGCAAAGATAATTACATCATACTGCTGGTTCTTCTCTTGTTTAAGAAACTCTTTCATTTCTGTGTGTATTAACTCATTGTAAACAGGTTTACCTTTTATAAGACATCCTCTCGCAATATTGAGCATTCTATTTGAGATGTCAACTCCTGTTATGCTGCTTCTAATATTATTTATTTTTAGGAAGTGACCACATATTCCAGTACCGCAACCAAGGTCAAGTATATTCAGTTCAGAAGTGGAGTTGTGAAAGATTTTTTTGATTATCATATGTACTAGTTCATGTCCTTTGTATTGTTTGGCAATTAACCAATGTTCAACAAAATATTCACCTGTGTAATCAAAATATTGCTTTATGAGATTTTTAGGCAATTCTACGACATCTGATGTGTTTGTTATTTTCTTTACATAGTAAGAAGCTTCTTTGTGACTACTATCTAATTTTAGCGTCTTTGTTAAATAATTATAGGCTTTATTAGTATTGCCTACTGCAAAATGACATCTTCCGATATTATACCAGACTAGAGGTAAATTAGGGTAGAATATGCTAATTAACCAAAATCTTAACTTTGCATCTGATATATTACCTTTATAGAAGTGATATAACCCGATTTCAGTGTTGGTATTTAACAGGTTTTTAGATTTTTCAAGAAACACTACAATTTCTTTATGGAGAGTGCTGTATTTATCCACAATAAGATTTTTTACTTTTTTACTATTTAATAAGCCAGTGAGCTTGGATATACAATTCAAAGCAAAGTTTTTTATAAAAGATAGATTACTTTTCATACATTAGAAATACTCCGAATGTTCATTTTTATTTTTAGGTAACTAATTTTAACACATTTTATCTTACAAAATATCTTTTTCATTAATTTTTCTGTACATATCAATTTTCCGAATATTTCTCAGATTGTACTGTTTAAGGTTGCTGGTATATTGTTGTTGATAATAATAGGTAAATGTTTTGTGTAAAAAGGCGTTGACATCTGATTTATCAGATTGTAAGATATAAAAGATTAGTTTTTAGATGTTTGAAAAGTTTTATGGTAGAGATTGTTTAATCTCAATTCAATTGTAAGTTAATATTTAACTCTGCATATTCTACATATAGTCAGATAAATAAATTATTAAGAGCACTTGATGGATGCCTTGGCGTTAAGAGGCGATGAAGGACGTGGCAGGCTGCGATAAGCTGTGGGAAATTGTCAACAAATTTTGATCCGCAGATTTCCGAATGGGGAAACCCAACTAGCTTAGCTAGTTATTATATACTAAGTATATAAGGCAAACTTGGTGAACTGAAATATCTAAGTAGCCAAAGGAAAAGAAATCAACCGAGATTCTGTTAGTAGTGACGAGCGAAAGCGGAAAAGGCTAGTGATTTAAAAATAAGAATTAGAATACTCTGGAAATGGTAACCATAGAAGGTGATAGTCCTGTACAAGTAGAAAGTTTTTAAATCCTTGAGTAGAGCGGGACACGTGAAATCCTGTTTGAATATGGGGGGACCATCCTCCAAGCCTAAATACTCCTTAACGACCGATAGTGAACAAGTACCGTGAGGGAAAGGTGAAAAGAACCCCGGGAGGGGAGTGAAATAGAATCTGAAATCAAGTGCTTACAAACAGTTGGAGCTCTATATCAATTTATTGATATTTAGAGTGACAGCGTACCTTTTGCATAATGGGTCAGCGAGTTAATCTATGAAGCAAGCTTAAGCCGGTAGGTGTAGGCGTAGCGAAAGCAAGTCTGAATAGGGCATTTAGTTTTATGGATTAGACCCGAAACCAAGTGATCTAGTCATGACCAGATTGAAGGTATGGTAAAACATACTGAAGGATCGAACCAGTTAATGTTGCAACATTATTGGATGAGTTGTGATTAGGGGTGAAAGGCCAATCAAACTTGGAAATAGCTGGTTCTCCGCGAAATCTATTTAGGTAGAGCGTTGTATTTATGTTATTGGGGGTAGAGCACTGGATAGACTAGGGGGATTCGTCATCTTACCAAATCTAACCAAACTCCGAATACCAGTAATTAATTATACAGCAGACACACTATGGGTGCTAAGTCCATGGTGGAAAGGGAAACAGCCCAGATCACTATCTAAGGTCCCAAAATTGCAGCTAAGTGGGAAAGGAAGTAGAAAAACCATTACAGCTAGGAGGTTGGCTTGGAAGCAGCCATCCTTTAAAGAAAGCGTAACAGCTCACTTGTCTAAATAAGTTTTTCTGCGCCGAAAATGTACCGGGGCTAAAGCTGTATACCGAAGATGTGGGTGCCTATTAATTTCGATTAATAGGCGCGGTAGCGGAGCGTTCCGTAAGTCTGTGAAGGTGGTTTGTAAAAACCGCTGGAGATATCGGAAGTGAGAATGCTGACATAAGTAGCGTAAAAGAGTGTGAAAAACACTCTCACCAAAAATCTAAGGTTTCCTACGTTAAGTTAATCTGCGTAGGGTTAGTCGGTTCCTAAGGCGAGTCCGTAAAGGAGTAGTCGATGGCAATTAGGTTAATATTCCTAAACCTCTTAAGTGTGACGGGTTTTGTATTTGTATAGGTCTGATTGGATTGATCTATGCTTAAAAGAAGCTCCAGGAAATAGCACTTATATTTATGAGGCCGTACCGTAAACCGACACTGGTGGATGAGTAGAGTATACTAAGGTGTTGAAAGAATGATGTTGAAGGAACTCGGCAAATTATACCTGTAACTTCGGAAGAAGGGTAACCTACTTTTAGGCAACTATAAGTAGGTGGCACAAAATAGGGAGTAGCGACTGTTTACTAAAAACACAGGACTCTGCAAACACGTAAGTGGAAGTATAGGGTCTGACGCCTGCCCGGTGCTGGAAGGTCAATAGGAGGGGTGTAAGCTCTGAATTGAAGCCCCAGTAAACGGCGGCCGTAACACTGACGGTCCTAAGGTAGCGAAATTCCTTGTCGGGTAAGTTCCGACCCGCACGAATGGCGTAACGATTTCTCCACTGTCTCCAACATCACTTCAGCGAAATTGAATTCCCCGTGCAGATGCGGGGTACCCGCGGTTAGACGAAGAGACCCCGTGCACCTTTACTATAGCTTTACATTGCTATTAGAAGCGTGATGTGCAGGATAGGTGGGAGATTTTGAAGTTATGGCGCTAGCTATAATGGAATCAACCTTGAGATACCACCCTTTATGCTTTTGATATCTAACTATGTTTCATTATCTGGAACTAGGACATTGTATGGTGGGTAGTTTGACTGGGGCGGTCGCCTCCTAAAAAGTAACGGAGGCGTGCGAAGGTAAGCTAGAGCTGGTCGGAAATCAGCTTGATAGTACAATGGCACAAGCTTGCCTGACTGCGAGGCTGACAAGCCAAGCAGAGACGAAAGTCGGTCATAGTGATCCGGTAATTCTGTATGGAAGGGTTATCGCTCAACGGATAAAAGGTACGCCGGGGATAACAGGCTGATGGTGTTCGAGAGTTCATATCGACGACACCGTTTGGCACCTCGATGTCGACTCATCACATCCTGGGGCTGGAGAAGGTCCCAAGGGTTCGGCTGTTCGCCGATTAAAGTGTTACGTGAGTTGGGTTTAGAACGTCGTGAGACAGTTCGGTTTCTATCTGCCGTGGGTGAAGGAAATTTGAGAAGATCTGACTCTAGTACGAGAGGACCGAGATGTATATACCTCTGGTGTACCAGCTGTTATGCCAATAGCATCGCTGGGTAGCTATGTATAGATGGGATAATTGCTGAAAGCATATAAGCAAGAAACCCTCTTCAAAAAAATTTCCCAATTAGGGCCGTGGGAGACTACCACGTTGATAGGCTAGGTGTAGAAGCATGGTAACATGTGAAGCTAACTAGTACTAATAGCCTGATTGATTTATTTGCTTTCTATATGTGTATATGCAGTGTTAAATATTAAATTGAATTTTGCTAGGTTAGAAATTTTTGTTGACTTGGTGGCTATAGCAAAAATGAACCACCCGATCTCATTTCGAACTCGGAAGTGAAACTTTTTAGCGCCGATGATACTTAAAAAGGGAAAGTAGGTCGTTGCCAAGTTTATAAAAATTTCTTTTTATTTGTGTCTTTTTATTAGAGGGCTGAAGCAGGGTAGGCATAGGGTAGCTGTCAGATAATATGAATGATCTTTTAGCACTCTGCCAAAACTTTAAGATGAGAGTATAAAATTTAAGAGTGGAATTTGTCGCCTATTTGCAAATTAGGAGCAGGGGTAGCAACATTTAGCAAATCATCAAACAATTGATCTTCCGAAAGTTAGACTTTATATAATTGAGTACTAATTAAATTAGTGGGGATGAGGAGAAAGAAGAAGTGGAAAACTACCAAGAAGTAGATACATTTGGTCCAAGAGTTAGTTGATAATTGTAGTACTAAGTTGATTTTATAAAAATTCAAAACGTGAGAATTATAAGTGATGTTTTTAATGTAAATTGAAAGCGTATTAAATAGTGAATATAGAGTTACTTCAAAATGCAAAAAGGTGTATGAGAAGATTGAATAAGAAAAATGAGGTTTTGCACGTCAACATGTTATAATAAAGGTAAACTTAGTTAGTGCTGAAGCAATACTGCAAGTTTTAAAGGGAAAGAAGATTTAAAAGGAAGTGTATGTTGCTATCGCAATAGTTGCTGACAGGTACTTTGAAACATAGCTGAACTATTGAAGTTAAAATTCTGGGCTATTGCTTAAAAAATGCATCTACTGAGTTATTTATGCTAAAAAAAGCTTTATTAAAAATGAAACAGAAGTGTAAGAAAGTTGTAAAACATATAAGCTATCACTTGAATCTACCTATCTGAAGCAACTGGAGCTTCTCAAGTTGCGAAAAATACTTTAAAATCTGATACTGTAAAAGCTCATGTTTTACGTAATCAGAGCTAGGAACTTGAAAGGATAATTTTATTAGACTTAACAAGCAAATAAAGAGAACTATACAATCCCCTGCCTGTCGCTTCTTGAACCACTTCTCTGAACGGTTACTTTTATCAAACTATTCTCTTATTGTAATTAGTTGCCTCTATATTAAAATTCAGCAACTTCCCTCTGGGATTATCTTTATTTTGTTCTAAGTATCGGCTTTGTTCAAATGCCATCCCCCATTGTGTACGACAGCTAGAGTTTCTATATTCATAAAAACTCTCCTCAGCATTATTTGTATTGAGCCTTATACCTTGTTTTTTTACACTCGCTACCTCAAGTACCCACATCTGTTAATTTATTTTAAAAACTTCACTTATCTTATCATAAAAAATATAGCTGTAAATACTTTAGTGAAAATTCCTTCTTATTTTATCTTTCTTTAAGCAAATATTGAGGTCTTTTTGTAAATTTTTATAGCCTGCTTGCATAATGTTTTTATGGGTTAGTATTATGTAATAGTATCCCACATTACTTATATTAGAAATGCTAACTTTAGCTAGCATTCGTAATTGCCTTTTTATTTTATTTCTTTTTGCTGCTTTTCCGACTTTTTTACTGATAGCCAGACCTACTCTAATAACATGAATATACTTTTCAGGTTCTCTTTCTTTTATAGCATATAGTGATATATATATCCCTCGATAAAAAAGGCTGTAAGGTGCTAATCTGTTTTTAAAAGCAAGGGAAAACTCTTTTTTTTTATGCTTACTATGCGCATAATTTATTACACCCTAATGAGCGACGCTTATTAAGAATTTTTCTTCCAGCTTTTGTTGACATACGTGAACGAAATCCATGTTTGTGCTTTTTTTTTAAATTTTTTGGTTGAAATGTTCTTTTCATTGTTTTTATATTAATACGACTATTTATTTTAAACTATTTTGCTCTATTGTCAAATAATGGTCAACTTCTATGGCATTCTTGTTGAATAAAATTTGATATATGGAAAAATGAATTTAATTATAGGCGTACCTATTTTACTAATCCTTTTACTTTGTTTGAGTAAGTTTCAAGCAGTAAGTAAAATTAAGTCTTATATATATTTGAGTTGTATGTGGATGCTACCTTGTTTGTTAGCATTCTATGATGGTTATTTTATAACTTCTATTTCTATAGCGTTACTTTTTTTTATGCTGATTTTTATCTTTAAAAGTAAAAGAAGTAAGATGGTAAAATTTTTGTTGTTTGTGGCTTTAGCAATATCACTTTTTATCACTTTATTTATAATGCTATCTATTTTTGTTCAGTCCATTTCTTTTTTTAATAAAGTAGCTATTTCAGAATTCTTATTTTGCTTAAAATGGAAGCATAATGTAGCTATTGTTGGTGAAGGAGAGGTTGGGTGTTTTGGTATAGCGCCACTTTTAGTGGGTACATTACTTATAACTATTGTAGCAATGTTAGTTGCGGTGCCGCTTGGTTTATTTTCTGCAATATATATTAGTGAGTATGCGGGTGAAAAAGTGCGTTATGTTATTAATACAGCCTTACAGATTTTGTCTGCTATTCCTACTGTTGTATATGGATACTTCTCAGTTGTATTTTTGTCTTTTTTTATAAAGCAGGTAGCGAAATTTTTTAATCTAAGTATACACTCAGAAAGTGCTTTGATTGCTGGTTTATCGATTGGAATAATGATTCTTCCTTTTATTATTTCTTTGCTTGAAGATGCTATAAGATCTGTTCCAAAAAGTTTACGTTATGGTTTTATGGCGCTTGGCGCAACACCAGCGGAAACTATATGGAATGTAACAATACCTTATGCAATGCCTACAATTTTAAGTGCAGTTTTATTATCAATTTCAAGGGTGATAGGTGAAACAATGATTGTACTAATGGCTGTGGGAATCAATGCAAATTTGACCTTTAATCCTCTCAATTCAGTTACTACTGTCACTGTACAAATTGCTACATTACTTACCGGAGATCAGGATTTCAATAGTGTGCAAACTCTTGCTGCTTATGCGCTTAGTTTGGTGCTGTTTGTTATTACTTGGCTATTAAATGCATTTGCATTGTTTATAATGAAACGTAACTAGTAAGTGTTTTAATATTGCAAAATTTCTCTTAATAATATAAGATTTATTTTCTTTAGAAGTTCTTTTATAGAATTGTAGTATTTGGTGATGAAAGAGATGAGCACAGGTAAAGTAATTAAAATAACTCAAGCAGTTGTTGATTTAAAATTTGAAGCCGAGTTACCTAAGATATTTAATGCTTTAAAAAGCAAACTAAAATGTAAGGGTAAGGAGCTAGTTTTAGAGGTTTCACAACATATAGGTGACAATATAGTTCGTTGCATTGCTATGGATAGCACAGACGGTATGTCAAGAGGTGATGAATTTGTTGATACAGGTGCACCAATATCAGTTCCGGTTGGACGCTCAACTTTAGGAAGGATTTTTAATGTTGTAGGAGAGCTTATAGATGAGTGTGGTCCCTTAAAAGGAAAGTATAATTTAGAACCTATACATAGATCACCTCCAAGTTTTACCGAGCAGAAGATACAGGAAGAAGTTTTAGTTACAGGAATAAAGGTTATAGATCTTCTTGCTCCTTATCTTAAAGGAGGAAAAATTGGCTTGTTTGGTGGCGCTGGTGTTGGTAAAACAGTTCTGATAATGGAATTGATTAACAATATAGCAAAAGCTCATAAAGGATTTTCTGTGTTTGCTGGAGTAGGAGAGAGAACGCGTGAAGGTAATGATCTTTATAACGAGATGATTACTTCAAATGTTATAGATATAAATGAGCACGAAAAATCTCAAGCCATTTTGGTTTATGGTCAAATGAATGAACCTCCTGGAGCAAGGGCTAGGGTTGCTTTAACAGCACTAACTATGGCGGAGTATTTTCGTGATCATGAAAATCAAGATGTTCTATTTTTTGTAGATAATATCTTCCGTTTTACTCAAGCTGGCTCTGAAATTTCTGCTTTACTTGGAAGAATACCTTCGGCTGTTGGTTATCAGCCAACTCTTGCGACCGATATGGGCTCTATGCAAGAGAGAATAGCCTCAACCACTGCTGGTTCTATTACTTCTGTGCAAGCTATATATGTTCCTGCAGACGATTTGACCGATCCAGCTCCAGCAACGACATTCTCTCATCTTGATGCCACTACAGTGTTGTCAAGGCAGATAGCTGAAATGGGTATATACCCTGCTGTTGATCCACTTGACTCAACTTCTCAGTCTTTGTCTGCTGAAATCATTGGTGAAGAACATTATAATGTGGCTTCTGAGGTGAAACGTATATTGCAAACTTATAAGTCGCTGCAAGATATTATCGCAATACTTGGTATGGATGAACTGTCTGATGAAGATAAAATTATTGTTGGTAGAGCTCGTAAAATTCAGAAATTTCTTTCTCAACCTTTTCATGTTGCGGAGGTATTTACTGGCATGTCTGGCAAATTTGTTTCACTTTATGATACTATTTCTAGTTTTAAAGGAATTATTGAAGGTAAATATGATCATCTGCCAGAAGCTGCTTTTTATATGGTGGGAAGTATAAGTGAAGCAATAGAAAAGGCTGAATCAATAAGAGCTGAGGTTGGAGCCGGACATTAAAGATTATGAACACTTTTAAGGTGCAATTTTTTTCTCCTGATAATCGAATTTTATTCGATGAAGTGGTTTCGCTTTCAGTGAGTGGGCTTGAAGGGAAATTGATGATTTTAGCCTGCCATTCCCCTTATTTAATTTATTTATTGCCTGGTATAATTACTGTTAAAATGAGTAGCCAAACAAAGGAAAGAGTTGTAATTGATAATGGTATATTAGAGGTTACAAATAATAATTGTAGCATTCTAACAAATCAAATTCAGGTTTTTGATCACCTGACTCGTTATGAGGAATCACTAAAAGATAAGAGAATTGGTATATATTTAAGTTATCTTGATGTCAAATCTCTTTAGGGGGCTCTTTCTTTTTATTCAAGAAATAAATCTACTCTTGTCATCTCAATGTTTGTTGTTCAAGTAGCTGACACACAACTGTACGAACATTAGAATGATATCATCCCAGTGCTCAGACACTGAAATCTCGAAATTTTTACAACTAGGATCGTCTGGTCAAGACTACAACTGTGCAAAAGTTGCAGCTTTGAAGGTAAAAGTACAAAAAATAGTGTCATCCCAGTGCGTGACACTGGGATCTATCTTATTTTCATCATGGATATGATTTTAACATACGCTCCTAGAATCTCTTTTCCATTGCATAATTTTCAAAAGACCTAGTTTTTTTTCTGAATCATCAAATGCCTCTGTAAGCTGGTAAAAAATTTTTATTAACAAGTACTTTATCACTTACTATACTTAACACTTCTACTTCGCTACTTAAGTATTGTACTTCATCGTTTAGCCCTTTTCTTTTTCCTGTTATTCTTTCAATTCTCTGAACTTTATCTTCAACTATTTGCATCAATCCCTCAACGTTATCTTCATATTCTTTAAGCTTTAATTTCAGTAATGGATGATATTCATTTGTTGTTTCTTCTTCTATCTCGTGCCGTAACTGCTTTCTTATTCTCTCAATCTGCTGACCTTTAAGCCTCAGATCGTTTTTTAACTCTTCAAACTCCCACGTTAACTGATCTGCCTCTTGTGCATCAAATGCTAAATGTTTGTTATGCTCATTTTCTAAATTTTGTATTTGAGATTTATAACCCTCTATACGCTTGTCCCTTTCACTTATTATGTGTTCTGCTTCCTCTATATCTTCCTCTATTTTTTTAAGCTGGTTGAATTTACCTTGTAGTTTCTCTTGTTCTGCATTAGCAGTTTTTAGCTTTTCCTTCAGTTCTTCTACCTTTTCTTCCAGTTCCTTATTTTTTCCATAAATTTCTTGAATTTTCTGCTCTTGCTCTTTATTGAACTGGATTATTCGCTCATCTTTTTTACTCATTTCTTTCTCAAGTCTTTGTTCATTTTTTTTATACTCAATTTGTAAATTATTGTGCTGTTCCTTCAATTCCTCAATTTTTTGCTTAGCCTTCACGAGTTCTTGTTCTGATTCTACTTGCTTTGCTTTTAACATTTGATTTACTTCTTTCAGTAATAATAACTCTTCTTTCAAATCTGATATTTGTTGTTCACTGCTTTCTTTTGTACTACTGCTATAGCGTTCTGCTTGATTAAGCTTGTTTTCGAAACTATACCTTTCTTCTTTCAGTTGATTTAATTTCCCATGCAATCTTCTTAACTGACTTATCAACTCTTCTTTTCCTGCATTGGCAA
The DNA here is from genome assembly GCF_001439985.1 of Wolbachia endosymbiont of Trichogramma pretiosum. Lineage (NCBI taxonomy): Bacteria > Pseudomonadati > Pseudomonadota > Alphaproteobacteria > Rickettsiales > Anaplasmataceae > Wolbachia > Wolbachia endosymbiont of Trichogramma pretiosum. The sequence goes on along the minus strand of NZ_CM003641.1, from coordinate 490,487 downwards.
CTTCCAGCTTTTTCTTCAGGTCTTTCTTTTCTTCATATGCACCTTCAAGTTCTTGCGCTCTTTCTTGCAGCTCTGTTGATATATTTGCTAGTTTTTCATCTTTTTGTCTCATTTTAGTTTGTAATTTTGCATTTTTTTGCTTTTCTTCTCCAAGTTTATCCTGTAAATCGCTATTGTGCTTTTCTAACTCTTCAAGTTCTTGTTCAGCGTTGTCGAACCTATATTGTAAATTGTTCCTCAGTTCATTTAATTCTCTAATTTCTTGTTCAGTTTTTGTAAGGTTTTGATCTAGTTGTTGTAAGTTAACTTCTGTCTGAATTCCAGTTTGTTGAGAGCCAATTTCTGTTTGAGTCTTAACGTGTTGTACAGAGACCTCTGTCTGAGTTTCAGTGTGCTGTGAATTAACTCCTGTTTGAGTTGCAATTGCCTGAGTTGCAATCTGCTGTGGATTAACCTCTGATACATTGTTGCTAGTGAAAGAAAGAATAGGATTGCTTTTAGCATCATTTTCAAGATTTTTCATCTTTTCATCTTTATTGATTACGATATGTTCATTATTTTGCAGATTAATAACAGCTGGAGCATCTTTATTCTTCTCCAATAATGATTTGACAGCGTCATGCAGAGAGAGACCTTGAATATATAATTCTTCATTTTGTCTTATTAATTCCAAAATCTCCTTAGATGAAGATTCAAAATCTTTACCATTAAACTTTAGTACTTCAGTTATACCAGCACTACTTACATTCATAACCATAGTACAGGTAAAAGTTTTCCCATCCTTGTCCTGCACGGGCCAAGTGCTTGTCATTTCATAGTATGCACCCTCTTTAAATTCATAATGCCTTTCCTTATCTTTTCGATAAGCATATATTTTGTGCTTTTTATTGCAATAAATATTCAATGTGCTAATATCCCTTTCTTGCTGTAAGATATCACTGATTCTTATTGGCTCACTTCTATTGTAATTAATAAGATTAATGTTTAACACTTTATCAGAATTGTTAGTTTCTACATAAAAAGCTTGAAGGTCTATATCTTTGTCTCTAAAATACTTAGTTACAGATTTTTTTACCTGATTTGCTGATTCTACAAAGCTTTTTTTAAAGCTCTTGTTGAAAGGTAGATCCATATATGCTTGCCTAAAATTTTCATCATTTATTAAATCCATGAGTAAGTCATAAACCTCCCATTTTTTCTGACAATTTTCTTGTAAAACAGTAATGATATTTTTTCTTTTTATCTCCGCTAATATATTTTTCAATTTTGTTAACATAGTATACCCCCTATTACTATTTTTTTGATAACATCCTTACCCTAGGAGTAATTAAGCTATCAAAACTCCTTTGATATTAACCTTTTTAATTGAATTTAATTGCGAGCGTTAAACTCGACCTTAGTCGTTTTGTTCATTGTTCCTGATCACCCATTTATGTTACTATACTGATAGTAGCACTAAGTTTTAGGATATGCAAGAATTTCTATTGAACGTAAAGCTAGTAAACTTCAGAAATTGGTTATGCTAATTCTGTTAATAAAATGCAACCAATGAAGGAAAGCGCTATACCGTGTCTCAGTGCAATATTTTCTTTCCTAACGGACTAAAAATTGAATTGAGTTAAAAATCCGATTTTATTTAATACTTTTCAAAGATGACAATATTTTGTAAAAATAGTTTTTGAATAGGACGATAATATGGAAATTTTTCTTGATAGTGCTGATTTACATGAAATTAAAGAGCTAAAAGAGTTCATTGATGGTATAACAACTAATCCTTCTTTAATAGCAAAGTCTGGGCATAAAGATAAATACGAAGATTTAGTAAGTGAAATATGCTCTATTATAAAAGGTCCTGTTAGTGTTGAAGTTGTTGCAGATAGCCATGAGGATATGGTTAAGGAAGGCCTAAAGTTAGCGAAAATATCTAGTACTATCGTAGTAAAGTTACCCCTTACACATGAAGGATTAATTTCTTGTAAAAGGTTGTGGACAGAACACGAAATACCTGCTAACATTACACTGTGTTTTTCTCCTGGACAAGCACTGTTTGCCGCTAAGGCCCGTGCTTGCTTTATTTCTCCTTTTGTTGGTCGCCTTGATGATATAAGCTATGATGGCTTATCACTAATAGGAGATATATGCACTATATACTCTAATTATAATTTTAAGACAAAAGTTCTTGTTGCATCAGTAAGAAGTCCGGCACATGTAATAGAAGCTGCACGGCTTGGTGCTCATTCAATTACTGTGCCAGCAAAAATACTTAGACAGTTAATTAATCATCCACTTACTGATCAAGGGCTCGCAATATTTGAAAAAGACTGGGGCGTAAAGTAATACATGATATCGATATAAAATATAATATAAAAAGGACATAGGTGCCACCTGTTCCTTAAAGACATGCGGGTTAATGATATGCATAATTCAGAATTTAAACATAATGGTCCTCCTATTAATAAAAAAGATTCAGAAAAATGTATACAGCTACGACCGAAGTATAGCAAAAATATATTTTAACTGAAGATTACAGACTAATTGAATTAAAAGGTCTGCAGACGAAGATAGATTCTGAGCTCTAGAACACCTTGACTGTGCTTGATAACAAAACTATTAGAGTTTATCAAGTAATTTTTATCGTAATTTTACGAACGTGCCATGCTAGTAATTATATCTAGTTAAATTTGTAAAGTAATACAGTGTTTTCGATAGTTATAAAAAAGCTGGATTTCAGTACTGGAGTAATATTTTGGAAATTGGGATGAAAAGAGGGATGTTGGTTTGAAATTAAGTTTTCTGGATTCCAGTATCAAGTGCTGGAATGATAAGAGAGAAGTTCTAGGTACAGCTGTTAACTATAGAATGGCAGTACTAGAATGATAACAAAGAGGCTAACTGAATGACATACTTAATCTCTATACAGATGTACATCACGCACCGATTTCCATTCAGGGTAATGTCATTGTAGTACTGGAATCTAGTTAGATTTACGAGTATAAAAATAATACAAAGTTTTTGATGATGGAAGCCATTACTAGGATGACAAGAAAGGAAGTGCTGATTTCAGTGTTTATACGTTAGCCATGGATCTAAAAATTTACAAACAAAAGATTACACTTCGCAACTTTGTGATGGAATAAGTTTCTTAATGCTGTTGACGCAAAACTCAGTTATATTATTAGCTATTTCATCGAATCTATCATTTATATACTTACCTATTTTTTCATCTTTAATATATTCGTACAGAGCTAAAATAGCTATAGTTGAACATATTGCGATGAAACCAACTTTTTCTGTAATAAGTAATGATAGCCCACCTGCAAATATGGACAGCCCTCCAATAGCTAGGTTTATAATTTTATTTTGCATTGATTGATTCTCCTTATCCTCTAAAGCGTTTGATATTGCTTTTGAGGAGGTTTTTATTGCTATTGCTGTAGTTGAGATTATAACAAACATCATGGCTATTTTTGCTAAGAGAAAAACTAATGGTAGCATTATTACAAGAAACAATAAAGCACCTCCTATAAACAACCATCTCCCACTTATTTTTTTAGACTGATTTGTACTATTAGGCAACGTAAAGCTCGAATTTCATTATCATTTTATCCTTGTAACATGAAACACGACGATAGTCAAGATGTTTTTGTGTGGAGAAGCTTGCGATTGAGTTTTGAAGAGCTTTAGCTTTACAAGATGGTAGATCTGGTGATTATCGTAAGATTCTTGCAGTCATTTTGGTGGGAAGAATTTGTAAAATATGAAAAAGTAACCGCCAGAAATTGGAAAAACTATAACTTTCTTTCCCTTAAATATACTTTTAAAATATATGCTGCAGCTTTTTCTGGCTCCCATATGAAGGAAAGTGGTTTATTAGACTTAAACATATCTGTTTTTACTGTCCCTGGCATTATGGTGATAAACTTTATACTACTGTTAGTATATTAGATTTTTAGTGATTGAACACAACTTTTTAGTGCTGCTTTGCTGGCACAGTATGCAGAAGCATGTGGTGTTGCATGCATAATAACAAGAGAAGATATAACTGCAAAAGTTGCCAAGGAATTATGATGAATCCATTCTTCAGTCCAGTTGATAACGCCAAAATAATTGGTTTCAAATATTTTTTTTATGAATGTTGGTATGAAACTTATCTTCTATTTTGCCACATCCTGCATTAAGAAAAAAGAGATTTGGTATAATATTTTGCTTTTTTAAAAATCAGACGAGTTTTTAACATTTTCACTTTTGCTTACATCACACGTTATAGGTAAAAAATTACTACCTAATTCTTCTTTTAATTTTTCCAGTTTTTTAGTGCTCCTTGCAATGCCAATCACAAACCATCCATCTTTAATGAGCAACCATGCTAGACTTTCTCCAATGCATAGATGATGCTCCTGTAGTGAAACAAGTTTTCTATCTATGTAAATTTACATAACATGAAGCATGAATGTAATGACTATTACCTATTTACACAAGTTAAGTTTGCTATAATTTTGCTAAATAATAAAAAAAAGAAAGCTGCTTATAATTTTGAATTTTATATAAACTTAAAGGGAAATTTAGTATTTACTTACTTGTAATTTAAAATTCTTATATAATACCTTAAATGAGTTGAGAGAATTAAATGCAGGATGCAGCTTTGGTTTTACAAGATGGCAAGTGCTTTTTGGGAAGATCGATAGGTAAAAACGGTAAATGTATAGGCGAAGTTTGTTTTATTACTGGTATGACCGGATATCAACATACTATAACCGATCCTTCTTTTGCTAATCAAATCATAGCGTTCACTTTTCCTCATATTGGTAATGTTGGAATAAATCACAAAGATAATGAAGGAGAGAAAATTTTTGCAAGTGGGGTGGTTATGCGTGAACTTTCTCTTATGTCTCACCCTTCTTCATATATTAGTTTACATGATTGGTTGGGGAAAAATAATGTAGTTGGGATATCGGGAATTGATACTAGAGCTTTGACGAGATATTTGAGAAAACATGGATCTCAAAATGGAATGATATGTCTGTCAAGTGAGGCACATATATTAGATGAATTGAAGAAATACAAATCTGTAAATGGAATAGAAATAACTAAGAAAGTCAGTTTAAGTAATAACTTTCAAAGCGCTCTTAATGCAAAATATAGGGTTGTAATTGTTGATTTCGGTGTAAAAAATAGTATAATCTCACGCTTAGTAGAACTTGATTGTACGGTTGAATTAGTCAAACCAGATACAGGTTTTGCTCACAAAATATTAAGCATGAATCCAGATGGTATAGTACTTTCAAATGGCCCTGGTGATCCACAAGTGATAGGAGAGAGTGTAATTTTAGAAATAGAAATTATTGTAAAATCTAAAATACCAGTTTTTGGCATATGCCTCGGCCATCAATTACTTGCAGTTACTTTGGGAGCAAAGACTGTCAAGATGGATATTGGTCATCGGGGTAGTAATCATCCAGTTTATGATCTGGAGAATAAAAAAGTTGAGATAACTAGCCAAAATCACGGTTTTGTTGTTGATTCATCTTCTCTTCCAAGTAACGTTGAAGTTACTCATATTTCTCTATTTGATAATAGTGTAGAGGGAATAATGATGAAGGATTACCCAGTCTTTTCTACTCAATACCATCCAGAAGAAGCTCCAGGTACACATGATTCACATCATTTATTTGGGCGTTTTATTGACAATATTTTGTTATACAAAAGTAAAATCTAACTGAAATCAGTTAGATTAGCTTTTATTACTTGATCTTTTGGATTTGGGTGTTTAATATTGAGAATAATAAGGCTTAAGTTAAGGTAGTGTTCTCTTAACGGACTCTTGTGGAGGAGTGACCGAGTGGTTAAAGGTAACAGACTGTAAATCTGTCCGCATTGCGTACGTAGGTTCGAATCCTACCTCCTCCATGTGCGGGTATAGCTTAATGGTAGAGCTCTAGCCTTCCAAGCTAGTGACGTGGGTTCGATTCCCACTATCCGCTCTTTTTTTGTTGTATTTATATAAAATCAACATATCATCTATTGATGTATTTATATTTTAGGTAGAAGAATTAAGATTATGACAGCGATAGTAGAAGCATTTGGAAAGCCGCATGTAAACGTGGGAACGATAGGACATGTGGATCATGGGAAGACAACGTTAACGGCGGCGATAACAAAGCATTATGGTAATTTTGTAGCATATGATCAAATAGATAAAGCGCCAGAAGAAAGAAAGAGAGGGATAACAATAGCAACAGCGCATGTTGAATATCAAACAGAAAAGAGACACTATGCGCACGTTGATTGTCCTGGACATGCTGATTATGTAAAGAATATGATAGTAGGTGCAGCACAGATGGATGCAGCGATATTAGTGGTGTCAGGGGTTGATGGGCCGATGCCACAAACGAGAGAGCATATATTGCTGGCAAAACAGGTGGGTGTTGGATATATCGTGGTATATATAAATAAAGCTGATGTTGCTGATGCTGATATGATAGATTTGGTAGAAATGGAAGTGAGAGAGTTGCTGAGTAAGTATGGATTTCCAGGTGATGAAGTCCCTATGATAGTTGGGTCTGCGTTAAAAGCATTAGAGGATGACGGTAGTGAATATGGAAAGAAATCAATAGATAAATTGATGGAGAAGTTAGATGAGTATGTGGCGGTACCTCCAAGGCCTATAGATTTGCCGTTTTTGTTACCAATAGAAGATGTATTTTCAATATCGGGCCGAGGGACGGTAGTAACAGGAAGAATAGAGAAGGGGGAGATAAAGACGGGCGATGAGATAGAGATAATAGGTCTGAGAGGGACGCAAAAGACGATATGTACTGGTGTTGAGATGTTTAAGAAGTTGCTAGATAAGGGTAGTGCAGGACTCAATGTAGGGATACTCCTAAGAGGAACAAAGAGAGAGGAAGTGGAGAGAGGGCAAGTACTGGCAAAACCAGGGACAATAACCCCGCATAAGAGATTTAATGCGGAGGTGTATATATTGAAGAAAGAAGAAGGAGGAAGGCATACGCCATTTTTTGGAAATTATCAGCCACAGTTTTACTTAAGGACAACGGATGTAACTGGCAGCATAAAATTGCTAGATGGAAAGGAGATGGTAATGCCAGGGGACAATGTAAGTATAGAAGTGGAGTTGCAAGTACCAATAGCAATGGATAAAGGATTGCGTTTTGCGATAAGAGAAGGTGGTAGAACTGTTGGTTCTGGCGTTGTTTCGGAAATTTTAGAATGAGTGTAATGACTAAGATGAAGCAAGATATATATATTAGAATCAAAGCTTTCGATTGTTCTTTGTTGGAAAAGTGTATTCGCGAGTTTATTGATCAATTAAAGCAGTTTAATGCAGATTTATCTGGTCCAATTGCATTACCAAGAAAAGACTCTAAGTTTACTGTTAATAGATCTCCTCATGTTGATAAAAAATCTCGTGAGCAATTTGAAATGAGAATTTCTAAGCGGTTAATTATTGTACATAATCCTACTTCTACTATGATGAAGATGCTTGCGGATTTATCTTTTTCCGCTGGCGTAGAAGTGGATTTAAGGGTTAAAGAAGTTAATATTTAGGAAAAGGAAATGGAGAGAATAAACTCGCTCAGGAGAATTGGTTTGTTAATGACGAATGTTGGCCATACCGCTATGTATTTTGATAATAGCCGCATAGCTGTAACCTTATTGCATCTCAGCGAAACTTATATTATTGATGTAAAAGGACAAGATAAATGTGGCTACAATTCAGTCATTTTAGGTACAGGAGATTTAAAAAAAATAGCAAAACCTCAGTTGGAATATTTAAAGAAAAAAGGTATAAATAGTAAGTGTAAGTTATACGAAAGTAGATTAACTGATTTATTCGGAATAGAATGTGGTAAAAAGGTGGGGGTTAATCATTTTGTAGTTGGTCAATATCTTGACATTACCGGTTATTCTTTAGGCAAAGGGTTTGCTGGTGTGATGAAGAGGCATAACTTCAGTGGGCTTAGGGCATCTCATGGCGTTTCTATTGCTCATAGATCACAAGGTTCTACTGGTCAATGTCAAGATCCTGGTAGAGTGTTCAAGGGGAAGAAAATGGCTGGTCATTTGGGTGGTGGTAGAGTAACTGTGCAGAATATGAAAATATTATCCATTGACTATGAAAATAGCATAATTGCTGTAAAGGGTAATAATGTTCCTGGGTTTAAAAACTCTTATGTTTTTGTGAGAGATGCAATTAAAAAGCCTTTACATAAAGATGTTCCTTTTCCAGTAGGTCTGCTGTTGAATGTGAGTGGTGATGATGGTAATTTGGTGAGTTAGTTATGGAATGTAAATTAGTTGATCTATCTAATAATAATGTAGGCAGTGTTGAGCTTAATCCCTTGATATTTTCTACCAAGAGAAAATTGAGTATTTTGCATGATGTAGTGAGATGGCAATTGGCAAAGAGAAGAGTTGGTGCTCATAAAACAAAGGGTATCAGTGATGTTTCTGGTACAACAGCTAAGCCGTATGGTCAAAAACGTACCGGTAGGGCGAGACAGGGGAGCTTACGATCTCCTCAATTTAGAGGTGGTGGAATTATTTTTGGTCCTGTTGTGAGGAGTCATGCTTATTCTCTTAACAAAAAAGTACGTAAATTTGGTTTGAGAATTGCTTTGTCTCTAAAATATTTAAATAATCAAGTTGTTGTTCTTGATAGTTTAAATGTTGATGTGAAGAAAACATCTAAAATGTGTGAATATATCAAAAATTTTAAATTCTCTTCTTTTTTAATAGTTGGTGATTATGGAGATGATTTGTTACGTACTGCTAAAAATTTACATTATGTAGATTTAATCAAACCCATTGGGTTGAATGTTTTTGATATATTAAATCATGAATGTGTGATGTTAACAAAAGACACTTTAAAGTATCTTGAAGGTAGATTGTTATGATTAAATATAATAATATAATAAAATCTCCTGTAATCACGGAAAAGTCTTCTCTTTTAAGAGAGAAGTTTAATAAATACTCTTTGTATGTTTTTGTAAATGTAAATAAGCGTCAAATAAAATCGGCAATAGAGTCTTTATTTAATATCAGAACTTCTTCTATAAATGTTATTAGGGTTAAACCTAAATATAGACGTTTCAGGGGTGTGGTTGGTTGTAAAAAACAGAGAAAAAAGGTTTATTTTTCTTTGATAGATGGTCAAAAATTAGATATAATGAACGTTTGATATGGGTATGAAATTTTTTAATCCTGTTACTCCGTCTTCTCGTGGGACTATATTAATAAGTAGAACTGGTTTATCAAAAGATAAGCCAGAGAAGTCTCTTGTCTTTGGTAAGAAATCCAGTGGTGGAAGAAATAATCATGGTAGAATTACAACTCGTCACAGGGGTGGTGGTCACAAGAAGAAGTATAGAGTTATAGATTTTAAACGTAATAGAAGTGGTCAGGGTGTGGTTGAGAAAATAGAATATGATCCAAATAGAAGTGGGTTTTTAGCATTAGTATCATATGGGGAAGATGATACTAAATCTTATATATTAGCTCCTCAGGGTATGAATCCTGGTGATGTTGTGACAGCTGGAGATGATGCTGATATTTTGCCAGGGAATTGTTTACTACTCAAGTATATACCTGTTGGTTCTTTTGTTCATAATGTTGAGCTGAAGCCGGGTAATGGTGCTGCGATTGCTAGAGCCGCTGGTTGTTATGCACAAATCGTTGGTCGTGATGGCCAATATGTTTTATTACGACTCAGGTCTGGTCAAATTAGGCTGATTTTATCTTCTTGCAAGGCTACTATCGGTGTAGTATCTAACCCTGACCATAAGAATAGAAAGTTGGGTAAAGCTGGGAGAAGTAGGTGGCTTGGGATCAGACCTACTGTACGTGGAGTTGCGATGAATCCGATCGACCATCCTCATGGGGGTGGGGAGGGAAAAACTTCTGGCGGTCGTCATCCTGTTACTCCTTGGGGTATTGCGACAAAAGGAAGGAAAACTAGGAAAAAAAATAAATCTAGTGATAAGTATATAAAAAAATTAAAAGGTTAATTTATGAGTAGATCTGTATGGAAACCGCCTTTTTTACACCCATCTGTGCTAAGATTAGTTCAGAGAGCTTTAAAAGAGGGTTCTATTAATAAGGTGATAAAAATTCATTCCAGGGCTTCTGTAATTCTTCCTAATCATTTGGGTTTAAAGTTTGCTGTTTATAATGGTAAAGATTACATTCCTGTTAGTGTTGATAATCAGAACATGATAGGTCATAAATTTGGTGAATTTTCACCTACTCGTAAATTTACTGGGCACAGTGGTGATAAAAAGGCAACAAGAAGATAGGTAATTTATATGAAAGATAGAGATATAATAGTTGAGGCTGGTTCTAGGATTTTAAGATCGACTCCTCGCAAATTGAATTTGGTTGCTGATTTAGTGCGTAATAAAAAAGTTTCTTTTGCTAATATACAGTTAAGATTTTGTGAAAAAAAAGCTGCTGGTTTTATAATGAAAGTGTTGAATTCTGCAATTTCTAATGCTCAAAATAATTATGGATTGAACATTGATAATTTATATATAAAGGAAATTTTAATAGGTAAGTCCCTTACTTTGCGTAGAGTATATCCAAAAGCTATGGGTAGGGCTAATAGAATGAGTAAATTTTATAGTAAAATAACTATAAAATTGAAAGAAATTATATGATTTATAGAAATAGAAAGTTAATAAGGAAAGTGTGAAATATGGGACAGAAGGTTAATCCTAAAGTATTTAGATTACGGGTAAATGGTAATACCTGGGATTCTGTTTGGTGTGCTACAGACGGTTATAAACAGAGATTGCATCACGATCTATTTATTCGCGGTTATATAAATGAATCCTTTAAGCATGCTGGTATTTCTAAAGTAATTGTAGAGCGTACAGTTAATTTAGTGTCTATAATAATACATTCCTCTAAGCCTGGAGTTATAATAGGTAAGAAAGGTTTGGATGTTGAGAAGATAAAGCAAAAAATAGCTAAAAAAGTAAAAAGTGGTGTCGAAGTCAATGTAGTGGGAGTTAAAAAGTCTGAAATAGATGCGGTTTTGATATCAAGGAGTATTACACATCAGCTAGAAAAAAGGATTTCATGTAGAAGAGCGATGAAAAAAGCTATTCAAAATTGTTTGAAGATGGGTGCTGAGGGTATTAAAGTAAGTTGCTCTGGGCGTCTTGGTGGAGCTGAAATAGCTCGTACTGAATGGTACAAAGAAGGTCGTTTGCCTTTACACACTTTGCGTGCTAATATAGATTATGCTCTTTGTGAAGCGAAGACTATATCTGGTGTTATAGGAGTTAAAGTTTGGGTTTATGTTGGTAGTTAAGGTATATTGAAATGTTCGTTCCCAAAAAGAGTAAATATAAAAAGTCATTTAAGGGGAGAATTAAGGGTAATGCTAAGGGTGGTAGCACGTTGTCCTTTGGAGATTATGGATTAAAAGCTATGGAGGTAGGTAAGGTTCAGTCTAAGCATATTGAAACTGCAAGGCGCGTAATATCTAGAACGTTAAAACGCTCTGGTAAATTGTGGATAAGAATTTTTCCTGATACTCCGGTTAGTAAAAAGCCAGCAGATGTACGTATGGGTAAAGGGAAAGGTAGTGTTGAATTTTGGGTATTTAGAGCTAAGCCCGGTAGGGTTTTGTTTGAGATTAGTAGTGATGTTCCCATGTATTTAGCAAGATCGGCGCTTGAAAAAGCGACTGCTAAGCTTCCTATGAAGTGTAAATTTATATCTAATCATAATTGAATGGAGTTGCAATGGATATAGTTAAACTTGAATCAGAATCTTCACAGGGATTACATGAACTCCTTGTGAATTTAAGGAAAGAATTTGTTAATTTGGCTTTTCAAAAAAAGCTGGGCCAGTGCAACAATTTTTCACGTTTTAGCTTAATAAAAAAGAGCATAGCTCGTAGTCTAACTGTGTTGAATAGAAGAAAGGGAGAGGGAAGGAATGCCTAAGAAGGTTTTGTGTGGTGTCGTAACTAATGCTGAGTCTGATAAGACTGTGAAGGTTTCGGTGTTACAAATGTATAAGGATAGGTTGTATAGAAAAGTTATTAGAAAATATAAGAAGTATACAGCACATGATGAGGATAATAGTTGCAAAAAGGGGGATAAGGTTTTAATACAGGAACATAAGCCTATTTCTGTTACTAAAAAATGGGTTGTTATCAATAGCTAAAAGGGAATAGGTACTTATATGATTCAAAAAAATACATTGTTAGAGGCCGCTGATAATTCTGGTGCGCGTGCAGTTCTTTGTATTGGCTTGTTGGGTGGTAGGAAATCTGCATCTGTAGGTGATACGATTATTATATCTACTAAGTCTATTAACCCAAAAGGTAAGGTTGAAAAAGGAAAAGTATATAAAGCAGTTGTTGTTAGAGTAAAAAGTAGTGTCAAGAAATCTGATGGTTCTGTAATTCGTTTTTCTAGCAATGCTGTGGTTTTAATTAATGATCAAGGTGAACCACTTGGTACTCGTGTGTTTGGTCCAGTAAAAAAGTTACTATCTGGTTCTTTTATGAAAATAATGTCATTAGCTGATGAGGTTTTATAATGAGTGCTAAAATAAAAAGTGGTGATGATATTATAGTTTTAACTGGTAAGGATAAGAGAAAAATTGGCAAGGTAATCAAAGTTATAATATGTGATGCTAAAAAGAAAGTATTTGTTTCTGGCATAAATGTGTGTAAGAGACATACTAAACCAAGAGCTGGTAGTAGTGGTGGTGTGTTGAATAAAGAGTTAGCTATTGATGTATCCAATGTTGCAATATTGGATCCTAAGTGTAAAACTCCAACTAAAGTAGGATTTAAGATTGTAGATGGTAGAAAAGTGCGTTTTGCAAAAGTTTCTGGAGAAGTAATAGATTAGGTTGGTATGTTTAAACGATTGTATAAAGATAATATAGTAAAATCCTTAAAGGATAAGTTTAGTTACGGAAATGTAATGCAAGTGCCTAAACTTGTCAAGGTATGTATCAATATGGGCGTTGGAGATGCTGCTACGGACAATAAAGCGATAAATGAGCCATTTGATGATCTACATTTAATTGCTGGGCAAAAGCCTGTGTTAACCTTTGCAAAAAAATCTATTTCTGGTTTCAAAATTAGAAAAGGTGCAACGGTAGGTTGTAAAGTGACTTTGCGTAGAAATAAAATGTATGAATTCTTAGAAAGGTTAATATATATTGCTTTGCCAAGGGAAAAAGATTTTAGAGGGTTTAGTGTGAAGCAATTTGATGGTCATGGTAATTTTTCCTTTGGTATCAAGGAGCATATATCATTTTTAGAAATAGACTATGATAAAATAAGTAAAATTAGAGGTATGGATATTAATATTATAACAACTGCAGTTAGTGATAAGGAAGCAAAGGAATTATTACTAGCTCTTAAATTCCCTTTTTTTGATAATTGAGAGAAATATATATGGCAAAAAAATCCATGATACAGAAGAATCTTCGTAGGGTAAAGTTGTGCGATCAGTATAGGGAGAGAAGGGAACAACTAAAATCTATAATGAATAATAGGGATTTATCTATTGCAAAAAGATTTGCCGCTCAAAGTAAGCTGATTAAAAAATTTCCTAGAGATTCTTCTAAAATCAGAATTAGGAATAGATGCGCTTTAACTGGTAGGCCGAGAGGAGTATATAGAAAATTTGGTTTATGTAGGATTGTTTTACGTGATTTATGTTCTTTTGGACAAGTTCCAGGGGTTACAAAATCTAGTTGGTAAATGTGATATAAGGAGTGTAATAGTGTCGTTATCTGATGGTATTGGTGATTTTTTAACAAGAGTACGTAATGCTCAATTGGCAATGCATAGGGAAACAAGAGTCCTATTCTCTAAGGTGAATTCTTCTATATTGAAGATCTTAAAAGAGGAAGGGTATATTCTTAATTATGAAAAGCAAGAGAGTGATAGTGTACCTTCGCTTGTTGTACAGTTGAAGTATTATGATAAATTACCTGCGATTAATGATATAGCTAGGGTATCAAAGCCCGGTTGTCGTTATTATTCTAAGTGTAAGGACATTTCTAAAGCATATAATGGCCTTGGAATTTTTATTATATCTACGCCGAAAGGAGTGATGACCGATTATAATGCACGTAGATTAAAAGTTGGTGGAGAAGTTTTGTGTCGTGTATTTTAAATGATAGGAGAAATGTATGTCTCGTATAGGTGCCGCACCTATCACTATTCCTGCTGATCTTTCAGTCGAATATAATGATGGTAGGGTGTTGATAAGAAGTGTTAGGGCAGAAGAAGAGTTGAGCTTGTATAGTGGCATTCTGTGTCAGATAGTTGATAATCAATTGTTGCTTTCTGTTGATCAAGGCAGGGATGATTATAATAAAATAAAATCTATATGGGGTACTTATAGAAGTAATATTAATAACATGATTAACGGTATGGTTAATGGTTTTTCTGTTGATCTTGAGATTAATGGTGTAGGTTATAAAGCAGAATGTGATGATAAGTATTTGACTTTATATCTTGGTTATAGTCATAATATTAAGTATAAAGTCCCTAAAGACGTTGAGATTAAGTGTATAAAGCCAACTCATTTAGTGATTCGCGGTATGGATAAGCAAAAAGTCTATATGGTCGCTTCTGATATATGCAAAATTAGAAAATATGATCCTTATAAAGGTAAGGGTGTTGTAATAAAAGGCAAATTTATGCTGCGTAAGGTTGTAAATAAAAAGAAGTAATTAAAATGAAAAGATTGTATAATTTTTTAAGTGGCTATAAAAAAAGGAAACTTCGTAATAGAGCAAAGCTCGATAAGAGCGCTGGGCGTTTACGTATATCCATATTTAAGTCTAATAGACATTTTTATGTTCAGTTGATTAACGATGCAAAAGGAACAACCTTAGCTTCTGCTTCTACTTTGGATGATAAAATTAGGAATGTATGTAAAGGTAGGGTCAATGCTGAAACTATAAAAAGGGTTTCTTCTTTATTGATCGAGCGTCTGCCTAGTACAAGATTGCAGCAGCGGTTCGTCTTTGATCGGGGGGCATATAAGTATACAGGATTGATTTCTCAATTTGCTGAAGCTTTAAGAAGCTCTGGATTTGAATTTTAGAAGGTTTGAAGTATGGCTGTAAAGAATTTACAAAGTAATAATGATTTATCAGAACTTTTGGTTTCAGTCCGAAGGGTAACAACGGTTACTAAAGGTGGTAGAAGATTTTCATTTTCAACCTTGGTTGTTGTTGGTGATGGTAAGGGTAGGGTAGGATGTGGAATAGGTAAACATGTAGAGGTTGCTGAAGCAAGAGTGAAAGCTGTGAATGCTGCAAAGAAGTCGATGGTTAGGGTGTACTTACGTGAAGGTAGAACTTTACATCATGATATTAAAGCTAAATTTTGTTCTGGTGAGATAGTTTTAAGAGCTGCAAGAACTGGAACGGGTATTATTGCTGGTGGAGCAATGAGGTCGGTTTTTGAGGTATTAGGTATAAAGGATGTAGTAGCTAAGTCTACCAGATCAAATGATCCCCATAATATTATATGTGCAGTATTTAAGGCTTTTGGTGTTATGTTATCTCCTCGCCAAGTGGCAGGTAAGAGGGGTAAAAAGATTAGTGAGATAGTTGGAAATAGGTAAAGTATGAATGATGCTGTAAAATTAAATTCTGTGTTTACCAAATTATCTAAGAAAAAGAAGCCTAAGTTATTAGGTAGAGGCATTGGTTGTGGTAAAGGTAAAACATCCGGTAGGGGGCATAAAGGACAAAAAGCGAGAAGTGGAGTTTCTATAAATGGTTTTGAAGGTGGACAGCAGTCTATATATACTCGTTTACCTAAAAGAGGTTTTAAGCCTATACGCAAAAACTTATACTCTATATTTAATGTTGGTGATGTACAGTGCTTAATGGAAGCTAAAAAAATAGTCAAGGATTCTATCATAGATAAGGAGCTACTACATAAATTAGGTTTTATAAGATCTGTTAAAAGTAAAATCAAACTTCTTAATAAGGGTAAATTGAGCGAAAAATTTGTGTTTCATGTTGATTTTGCATCAGAAGCTGCAAAAAGATCTGTAGCTTCAGTTGGTGGTAGTGTAGCAATACTGTCGTAAATCATGAGCAGTAAATTTGCATTTAATAGTTTGGATTCTACGTTATTATATAAAACTGATTTACTAAAGCGTATATTTTTTACGCTAATGGCTTTAGTTTGTTATCGTTTAGGTACTTATGTTCCTATTCCTGGAGTTAATCTTGATATAATCAATGATGTATTTCCAAAAGAGAGTTCCGGTGTTTTTGGAATATTTAATTTATTTTCTGGTGGCGCTTTAGCTAGAATGACGATCTTGGCGTTAAACGTTATGCCATACATAGTTGCATCCATAGTTATGCAATTATTATCTTCTGCAGTTAAAGGAATCAATGAAATTAAAAATGAAGGAGAGTTAGGACGTCGAAAGATGAACTCTTATATACGCTATATGACTGTAGTGTTTTGTATCTTTCAATCAATTGCGATCTTGATAGGGTTAGAAAGGATGAATGGGGAAGGGGTATTAGTTGTAGTTGAACCTGGTATTATGTTTCGTACTATAGGTGTCTTTAGCCTTTTAGGTGGAACTGTATTTTTAATATGGCTTGGTGAGAGGATTAGTGTGAGCGGTATAGGCAATGGTATATCATTAATCATTTTTACTGGCATAACATCTGAATTACATAATGCTTTATCATCTCTGCTAACATTAAATAAAAATGGTAGTATGTCTTTTTTCATTACCCTTTTTGTTATAGCATTGTTTTTTTTACTTCTCCTTTTAGTCATTTTTACAGAATCTTCTTATAGAAAGGTGATTGTTCAATATCCCAAAAAACAGTTTAAAAAATTACATAATGATGATTTTACTTACATTCCATTGAAGATCAATTTATCTGGTGTAATACCAACTATTTTTGCTAACGCAATTTTATTAACGCCTATTTCAATTGCAAATTTCTATAAAGGTCATGCCATTGCCGATTTTATTTTAAACTACTTTATGGCAAATAAAATGATGTACATTATAACTTACTTAATACTCATAGTACTTTTTAATTTTTTCTATACCAATTTTATATTTAATCCAGAGGAAAATGCTGATTTTCTTAGGAAAAATGGTGGTTTTATTCCTGGTAGAGGGCCTGGAAAACATACTTCTGATTATCTTCAAGATGTAGTTTTTAAATTAACATTTATTGGATCTGCGTATTTGGTGGTAATATGTACTATACCTGAAATTATGAGGTACCATTATGATATACCATTTATTTTTGGTGGGACGAGCTTGCTGATTATAGTTAACGTTATTACTGATACTATTATGCAAGTACAATCTTACGTTTTTTCAAATAGGTACGATAGTTGGATAAAGAAATATGAGTCTAAAACAAGGAGACTAAAGTGATTGTTACAATTTTTGGTCCTCCTGGATCTGGTAAGGGTACTCAGTCCAGTTTATTAATAGCAAAGTATAATTTTGAATTAGTTTCAGTAGGAGATTTATTAAGGAATATTATATCTAGTGGGAGTAAATTAGGTAAAGAAATAAAGGATACTGTTGAATCTGGTAATTTAATTCAAGATGAAGTTATATGTAAATTATTGTGTGACCAGCTTGCATTAATAGATGGTGATTTTTTGTTAGATGGTTTTCCAAGAAATTTAAATCAAGCTCATTTTTTGACTCAAGTTTTGCAAAAAAGATGCAATAGGGATGTTGATCTTGTAATTGAGTTGCAGCTTGACGATAATATTGCAATTAATAGATTAAAAGATCGTCTTACTTGTTTGGATTGTAAAAGTGTATATAGTATATCTTCTTTTAAAAATACCACTTGTGCTAAATGTGAAAGTACGAGATTGGAGAAGAGAATTGATGATGCTAGTATGCTTGCAATTAATAAGAGGATAAGAGAATATCATTTTCAGATGAAGGATTTGCGCGAGTATTATAAGGGTAGGTTATTAACAATTAATGCTAACTTGAGTGTTGATAGAGTAATGCAAGAGATTGAAAGTAAAATTTCTTGTAATTTGATTTGACTATAAGTTGTTTTATGGTATAACTTAGGAGTTATTTTTAATAAAGTATCGAGGTATTAGTGGCACGTATTGCAGGCATAAATGTTCCAGTCAAGAAGTGTGTTCCCTTCGCATTAACTTATATACATGGTATAGGTATTACTACTGCGAATATAATTTGTCGTAGTTGTAAAATTGATGAGCGTAAGCGTGTTTCGGAATTACAAGATGAAGATATAGAGAGAATTAGTAGTTTTATTAGGCAAAAATATGTCATAGAGGGTGAACTCAGAAAAAAAGTGGCTATGGATATAAAATCTTTAATGGAAATCGGTTGCTATAGAGGATTAAGGCATAGAAAAGGTTTGCCTGTGAGGGGGCAAAGAACCCATACCAATGCTAAAACTCGTAAAGGCAGATCTAAATTACCTATTGCTGGGAAAAAATAAAATTTGTTATTATCGTGATTTTTTATGAAAAAAGTTAAAACGGTTGGTAAGAATACAAAAAGGTTTATTAGTGGTATTGTCCATATTCGTGCGACTTTTAATAACACTTTTGTAAATGTGACTGATATTTGTGGTAATACGCTTTACCAAACTTCTGTTGGTGCATGTGGTTTTTCTGGTTCGAGAAAATCTACACCTTATGCTGCAGGTAAGGTTGCCGATTCTGCTGCGAAGAAAGTAATAGAGAGATTTGGTATGAAGGTTGTCTCTGTAATAATTCGTGGTCCTGGTTTTGGTGCAGAAGCTGCAGTTAAAGCACTTCGAAATTGTGGATTGACTGTCACTTCAATTGCAGATAAAACGGCGGTACCTCATAATGGGTGTAGATTGAGGAAAAAAAGAAGAGTATAGGATATTTGGAAGGTTTTTGTATGTATTATAGTGATAGTGTTTCTTTCTATGGGGATTTAGATAGATTAACTAAGCCTAATGCGATTAAGGTAGTATCAGGTGATTCAAGTAAAAAAGGTGATATAGTTCTAGAACCTTTGGAAAGTGGTTTTGCTTTAACGTTGGGTCATGCATTAAGGCGTGTGATGTTGTCTTCTCTTCGCGGTAGTGCTGTTTATGGAATAAAAATTGAAGGCGTGAATCATGAATTTACTTCGATCCAAGGAGTTAGAGAAGATATAACTGATATAGTATTAAATATGGGCATGTTGAGATGTAAGCTAAATAACACGTCTAATAAGTGCCTGAATTTGAGAGCTAAAGGTCCTTGTCAAGTATTAGCTGGAATGATAGAAACTGACGACCAATGCTCTATTGTTAATAAAGATTTGGTGATATGTACACTAGGTCAAGATATGGAGCTTAGCATTGCTATATATGTTGCTAGTGGAAAAGGTTATCTTTCTATAAATAAATATAAAGAAAATGAATTTTTAAAGTCTATGAATGAACAAGATTTAATTGGTTTTATTCCAGTTAATGCTTTATATAGTCCTGTTGAGAGGGTTTCGTACAGAGTGGAGAATAGTCGTGTTGGTCAAGTTACTGATAAAGATAAGCTGATATTGTCAATTGAAACTGATGGTACAATCTCTCCCAGTCAAGCTGTTGACTATGCTGCAAGAATATTACAGGAGCAACTTCAGCCTTTTATTAGTTCTGATATGAGTTATAAAAAATCGCAGGTTTCTTTGTCTAGTGGTGCTAAAGATTTGGGCTATGATCCTATTCTATTGCGTAAAGTAGATGAAATGGAATTATCTGTTAGATCTCATAACTGTCTAAAAAATGAAAATATAATTTATATAGGTGATCTTGTGCAAAAGACGGAAGTTGAAATGTTAAGAACCGCTAATTTTGGTCGAAAGTCTTTGAATGAAATCAAGGCAATTTTAAATAATTTAGGTTTGTCTTTGGGTATGAATATACCAAATTGGCCGCCTAAGGATATAGATGAACTGGCTAAACAACATACTGATGAGGATTAGGTAGTATATGAAACATGGAATAAAGAAAAATAAACTGTCTCGTTGTACCGGGCATAGGTTATCAATGTTAAAGAATCTATCTATTTCGTTAGTTAATCATGAGCAGATTGTAACTACTTTACCAAAGGCTAAAGCACTTCGTCCATATGTGGAAAAGTTTATTACAATTGCTAAGAATAACGATTCTTTACATGGTAGAAGGCTTTTGCTTTCACGTCTTCATAATAGTAAGTTGGTAGTTGATAAATTATTAAGCGTTCTAGCTAATCGTTATCAAGACCGTAAAGGTGGATACTCTAGAATAATAAAATTTGGTACTCGAAAGGGTGATTGCGCTCCAATGGCAGTGATAGAGCTGGTTGATAGGGATATTTCAGCAAAAGGTGAGATTTATAGTAAAAATAAAAAAGGAAACAAAGTGGTTACACAAAGCTAATTATTTTTTCATGGTAAGTAGGTTACGCTATTTTGCAGGTTACTTTGGGGAATTGTTAGCTTCGATATATTTAAAGATAAAATTCTATAATATTAGAAAACGTCGCTTCCGTTGTAAGTTGGGTGAAATTGACTTAATTGTATCTAAAAAAAAGGAACTGATTTTTATAGTAGCTAAAACAAGTTTATATGGAAAGGAAGTACCGATATCTTATTTTCAGTATCAGTCTATTATAAATTCTTCTAAGTATTTCTTAAGTAAAAATCTTGGTTTTTTAGATTATTCAGTCAGATATGGTTTATGTTTTCTTTCCTTAAGGAGAAGACCTATCTATACAAAAATGCTTGGATTTAATAATGGTAGCTTAAATAACTTAGATTTACTAGAATGGGTAATTTAATATGAAAAACAATAATTTGGTTTCATCTTATGCTAGAGCGCTGTTTCATGTCTCGGGGAGTAGATTGGGTATTATAAGAAAAGAAGTAGAATTTTTGTTAGCTTTTTTTAAAGATCAAGATGTTTTTGTGTATCTATCTCATCCTATGGTTTCTCTTTTGCATAAAAAAGAAGCGATACTTTCTATAAATGAGAACTTGAGTGAAAACTTAGTCAAATTTATTATGGTTACACTTGCAAACAAGCGCTCCCGTTTATTAATCCTTATACTAGAAAAATTCTTAAATCTTGTAAGGGAAAGTGAAAACGAACTGGAAATTACTATAAAATCAGCAGAGGTTTTAAAGAAACCTGATATAAAAATAATTACTGAATCTTTGAACTTTCTTGGTAAAATAATAAAAGTCAGTAATGTAGTTGATCCTTCTATACTAGGTGGCTTCGTAGTTAGGTATGGTTTTAACTTGATTGATGCTTCGCTTAAGAGTTATTTGGATAGATTGGTTGATTTGAGTAAAATGGAAATGTTGAAAACAAGGAATTATATATGAAGAATAGCATAAATGCCTCTGAAATAGTAGACATAATAAAAGAGAAGGTTGAGACATTTGATTATCCTATAAAGCGAGAAAATATAGGTGAAGTAATTTCAGTAACGGATGGTATCACGTTGGTCTATGGGCTGGAAAAAGCAAAGTTTGGTGAAAAGGTATCTTTTGCAAGCGGTGTAGAAGGAATAGTTCTTGATTTAGATCATGATACAGCTGGAATAGTTGTGCTTGGCAATGACCGTGATGTAAAAGAAGGGGACGTTGTAAAATGTAGTGGTGATGTTGTACAGGTGCCTGTAGGTCATGAATTATTAGGGAGAGTTGTAAATGCATTGGGCGATCCTATAGACGATGGCGGAGAAATTAGAGCCAAGAGCAAAATGTATATAGAGTCTAAAGCGCCAGGTATTATTGACCGCAAATCTGTGCATGAACCTCTGCAGACAGGAATTAAAATTATAGATTTGTTGATTCCTATAGGTAGAGGTCAACGTGAACTAATTATTGGCGATAGACAAATTGGTAAAACCACTATTGCGATTGATACTATCATCAATCAGAAGAAGATCAATGATAAGGTAAACGAAAATCAAAAAATTTACTGTGTTTATGTTGCTATTGGACAAAAAATTTCGACGGTAGCAAAAGTGGTGAATAAGCTAAAAGAAAGTGGAGCATTAGAGTATACAACCGTAGTTGTGGCTAGCGCATCTGACTGCGCCCCTATGCAATTTTTAGCACCTTATACCGGTTGCACTATTGGAGAATTTTTCCGTGATAATGGAATGCATTGCTTGGTGGTATATGATGATTTATCTAAGCATGCTGTGGCATATAGGCAGATGTCCTTGTTGCTCAGACGTCCTCCTGGTCGTGAAGCTTATCCTGGAGATATATTCTATGTACACTCTCGCTTGCTTGAAAGAGCTGCCAAAATGTCTGATAAAAAAGGACAGGGATCTTTGACTGCTTTGCCGATTATTGAGACTCAGGCTGGTGATGTATCTGCGTATGTTCCAACTAATGTGATTTCAATTACCGATGGACAAATTTTTCTTGAGTCTGAATTGTTTCACAAAGGATTTCGCCCTGCGGTGAATATAGGTTTATCGGTTTCTCGGGTTGGCTCTGCTGCACAATTGAAATCTGTGAAAAAAGTTGCTGGTTCTATAAAGCTGAGTTTGGCCCAATATAGAGAACTGGAAGACTTTGCTAAATTTGGTTCTGATCTTGATGCTACTGTTCAATTGTCCTTAAACAAAGGTAAATACCTTATTGAATTATTAAAGCAAAAACAGTATTCACCTATGCAAATAGAAGAGCAAGTATTGCTTATGTATATCTTTTCTAATCTATATGGTCAATTAAATAAGGTACAGGTGAGCAACATCAATAGGTTCGAGTGTGATCTTATCAATTATTTTCAAACTGTTCACCCTGGAGTTTTAAAAAGGTTGTCGGGTGACACGAATGATGATATAAAAGATGATATTATTGGTATTGTGAGTGATTTTGTCACTCAATTTAATTGCGTTTAGGCGGTGATTATGACTTCATCAATTGTTAACAGGTTTCCTATTACAAGAGAAGGTTTTGAGAGTATGCAAGTCGAACTTGAGAAATTAAAGGAAGAAAAACCTTCTATCATACAGGCTATTTCTGATGCTCGTGATCAAGGCGATTTATCTGAAAATGCAGAATATCATGCAGCACGGGAGAGATTAAGTTTTATTGAAGGCCGTATAATTGAGGTAGAAAGTAAACTTTCACATGCAGAAGTGATAGAAGTAAAAAATTTGTCTGGTGATACAGTAATGTTTGGTGCAACTGTTACGGTAAGTATGTTAAACGATGATAACAGTGAAATTGAATATGTTTATAAGATTGTAGGTGGATATGAAGCTGATGTTTCAAAGCAGTTGATCTCTACGGATTCACCACTCGGTAGTGCTTTAATTGGCAAAAAAGTTGGTGAGTATGTGGAAGTGATAGTGCCAAATGGAGAGAAGTTGTATAAAATAGTTAAGATTGAGTTTAAGTAGATCATGGTACAGGTAACTTATCCTTCAATTGGTCTACCAGGTATTTCTTCTGTGGAAGATGTACTCAGGGACGCTAGTTCTGGTAAATTATTCATTTTAGTTGACGATGAAAACAGAGAGAATGAAGGTGATTTGGTTATTTTAGCTGAAAAGGTGAAACCAGAACATATTGCTTTTATGGTTAGGTATGGCACTGGTATTGTGTTTTTAGCTATGACAAAGTTTTACATGAATAAACTTAACCTTGAATTTATGAAGAGAAGTAATGTAGATGAAGCACTTATTCCTCACACTGCATTTACTACGTCAGTAGATGCTCGTTATGGTATTACAACGGGTGTTTCTGCTCATGATAGAACGCATACGATACTTACTGCTATTGATGGAAAAAGTACTAAGGATGATATTATTACTCCTGGTCATGTTTTTCCTATTATTGCAAGTGAGGGTGGGGTTTTAGCACGCAACGGTCATACTGAGGCAAGTGTTGAGATAGCAAAATTGGTTGGATCTAGTCATGCAGCTGTAGGATGTGAATTAGTGAATGATGATGGCTCTATGATGCGCTTACCCCGGTTGCTTGAATTTGCTGAACAACACAAAATTAAGTTAACTACCATTGATAAACTTATCAGCTACGTTCGAAATTTAAACTAGCGTTTATAAATTCGTATAGTTTAAATGTTAAAATGTAAAATTACTAAAGTTATACGAACAAGGAACTTCCATGTCTAAGCTTTTTGTTTTACTATTTTTTTTCGTATACTGTAATAGCGCTTACTCTGTTAGTATTATTAGAGATAGTGAAGTGGAAGTGGTAGTGAAGGATCTAGCGCAACCTTTATTTTCTGCTGCGGGTATTGATAATGATAAAATAAAAGTTTTTATAGTTGATGATAGATCGATTAATGCTTTTGTAATTAACAATAATAGCATTTTCATTCATTTAGGGCTTTTACAATATTCGACTGAACCTTATGTCTTACTTGGTATATTGGCACATGAAATTGCTCATATATCTGCTGGTCATGTATTACAAATGAGTAGTGCTGTAGGTTATTTTCAATCAATAGCAATGGTTAGTTATATGGTAGGATTAGTTTCTAGTATTGTCATTAACCCTCAGGTTGCGAGTGCAATCTTGCTTAGTGGTGTAACGCTTAGTTCAAGGTTGTTTTTTAACTCTTCTCAAGAGCAAGAGAGTGTAGCAGATAGCTATGCTTTAAGATACCTAGATGAATCTTGCTATGATAATTTGGGTATGAAAGAGATTTTTGACTATTTTAAGAGTATTGAGCATGAAAACACTGAAGAGTATTTCCACACTCACCCACTTGGTGATAAGCGTATATTTGCTGTACAGAATTATAAGGTTAAAAACAATATAAAACCAATCCTTGCGGATAAATTGCTGAAGTTTGAGCGTATGCTTACAAAGCTAGACTCTTTCTTTGCTCCTATTCATGTGTTATCTAGTAAATATGGAGGTAGCTCTAAGTATGTAAATGCTGTAATTCACTATAGGCAAGGAAAGATAGAAGAGGCTATTGCTAAAGTTAATTCATTGATTCAAGAGTCACTCAATGATCCTTATTTATATGAATTAAAAGCGGAGATGTTATACAAAGCTGGAAATTTAAGTGAAGCAATAAAAATGTATGAAGAATCACTTAGATATTTATCTGAGAAGAATAACTATTTAGTGAAACTTGCGTTATCTTATACTTTATTATTACACGGTAAAATAGAGAAGGCAATTTTTTACCTAGAGCAGGTTGCAAACGTAGAAACAAATAATGCCCTTGTCTGGAAGTATTTCAGTGTTGCATATAAACGTAGCGCTGATATGGCAATGTATTATTTTTCTTTGACGAAAAAGGCTTTTATTGAAGGTAATTTAGAGAAATTTATGAAGTACGCTGAGCTAGCCACTAAAACTTTTCCGAAAGATAGCTCTTATTTGCTGCAAATTGAGGATATGAAGAAACAATAAACACAAAAATACACCTATTTTAGGTTATTTCCCGCATTTATCCAACATATCTTTCGCTTCAGTACTTACATTGGGCATAATTTTCATTATAATCGTTTTAGCGCCAAAAAACACACCACAAAACACAACCAAGGCACAGATAGCTGGCCATGGCATTCTACCAAATATTGCAAGCAAAGCCGCACCTATTATGACTACAGTCATAAGTGGCCCACCTATTGCCCAAATATAACCAATAACATTGCATATTACTTGGGCAGTTGTATCACTTATATCATCAGCAGCATTTACGTAATCTGAAAAAGAAAGAAACATCACTACACATAGAGCATTAAAAAGTTTTTTTATTATATAGCTCACTCTTTTGCCTCCAAGTAATAAACTAGTGTGAATCTAAATTTATATACATTTATTTTAGGGTAAAACTTATAGTTTGTCCATAAATAAGTGTTGCTACATAAATAGCCCACCATTGATGTTAAGGACATGCCCCGTTATATATCTTGCTTCGTCACTTGCTAAAAACAATACTCCTGCTGCTATTTCTTGCCCTGTTCCCATTCTTTGCATTGGAACATTATCCAATATTTTTTCTTTTTGTTTTTGATTTAGAACTTCAGTTATCTTAGTATCTATAAACCCAGGAGCAATGCAATTTACTGTTACACCGCGACTTGCAAATTCTTTTGCTATAGATTTACTCATAGCTATTATTCCAGCTTTTGATGCTGCATAATTTACTTGCCCGGCATTGCCTGTTAAACCTACTATTGAGGAAAGATTTATAACTCTTCCCCAGTTGTTTTTAATTAATTTTCTGCATGCTTCTCTATTTAGTTTAAATGTAGAGCTCAAATTAATATCAATTACCTTTTGCCATGCTTCATCTGTCATTCTCAACAATAAGCTGTCCTGTGTAATTCCTGCATTGCATATGAGTCCATCAAAGCCTTTCATCAACTCACTTGCTTTATTTATTAGTTGATTTACTTCTTCAGGATTTGATAAGTCACAAGGAAGCACGTGAATGTTTTTTTCATATTTTTTAGCAACTTCTTCGAGTACTTCTTTTTTTGTACTAGAAATACACAAAGTTGCTCTGGCCTTATGCATAATTTCTACAATTGCCTGGCCTATTCCGCCTGATGCACCAGTAATCAGAAATTTCTTATTCTCTAATCCAAACATAATAATTTTTATTTGTTCCAGCTCTTAACAGAATATTAAAAGACTTGCAATAGATTTTTTTTCATAACTTTCATTTAATAGAAGCTTCTTGACAAATCTTGTATTTATTTGCGAAATTATGTCTGCTGAATGCCTTTTTTATTTTTCTACACTCTGCTAGATCGCGCTTATTTTAAGCGTTAGCACATTAACAATTACAGTAATAAAATTATCACCGTGTGGATTCTTTTGCCTTTTTTTGATTGGTAAGTTTATTAACACTTATAGCTAACGTAATTTAAGAGAGCCAGCGCGTGACTAGTTCTTATTACTTGATCAGTATTCTGGATCCCAGTGTCTGGGCACTGGAATGACAGGAGTGTGAGATAAGGCTACATTCATACTGCAACAGGTATGACGTTGTCATTCCAGCACTTGATGCTGGAATCCAGAAGTCTTTACTACAAATAAGTATATTGAGCACAAAATTATGCTAAAACACAACGTTTTGGTGAGATTATGGACAAACTAGATTCTAGCGTCATGCGCTGGAACGACATCATAGAGGTCGTTGAGATGACAGAAAAGAGTGCTGGAATGAAAGGAAAAGGGACTATTTAATGTATTAGCTCTGCTGAATTTTACAAAATTTATTACTCCTACCTGACAAATTTATTAGAATAGTGTGTATATTAGTGAAAATCCGAAAAAAATGCAAGAAAAGTTAATGTATTACTTTAGCCAAAGCAACTGTGAAGGCAATGCAGCAATGAGAAATCTACTAGGAGGGAAGGGAGCAAATCTGGCAGAGATGTGTAACATTGGCATTCCTGTTCCACCTGGTTTTACAATTTCCACTGCTGTTTGTCAGGCCTATTGTCAAGATAATGAATTGTCTTTTGATCTACGTAACGAGATAAAAAACTACATGACGATGCTAGAAAATGACATCGGTTGTAAATTTGGGGATTTAAATAATCCCTTATTAGTTTCCATACGCTCTGGTAGTGTTAGTTCAATGCCGGGCATGCTTGATACTATTTTAAATGTTGGTCTAAATGATGAAACCCTTGTTGGGCTTGCAAAAAAAAGTGGCGAACGTTTTGCTTACGATAGCTACTGCCGTTTCATCATGATGTACTCCAATGTTGTACTACAGCTTGATCATCACCTATTTCAAGATGTTATTGATAATGAGCAGCAAAAGAGTGGAGGAAAAAGCTTAGCTGATCTTGATGTTAATGTTTTAAAGAAAATTCTTAATGATTTTAAAGAGATAGTATGTGAGAAAATAGGAAAAAATTTCCCGCAGAACGTTGAAGAGCAATTGTTAAACTCAGTTAATGCAGTATTTGCCTCTTGGAAAAATGATAGGGCTGTTTCCTATAGAAGAATACATAATATTCCTGAAAACCTTGGAACAGCAGTCAACGTGCAAGCAATGGTTTTTGGTAATTTAAATGATAATTCTGCAACCGGCGTGATATTTACACGTAATCCTTCAACTGGAGAAAAAAAGATTTTTGGTGAGTTTTTAGTTAATGCTCAGGGTGAGGATGTGGTTTCTGGTGTTTATACTCCTATGCCAATTGACGGGGAGCAAGAAAGTACTATGGAGAAGTTGCTACCAAGTGTCTACCTAGAATTATGCGCGGTATGTGAAAAACTTGAAAGTCATAATAAGGACATGCAGGATATCGAATTTACCGTACAGGACGGTAAGTTATGGATTTTGCAGACTAGGTCTGGCAAGCGCACAGCCGAAGCTGCTATTCGCATAATAGTTGATATGGTAAACGAAGGAGGGATTACAAAAGAGGAAGGAATATTGAGAATTGATCCAAAAACTTTTGACAACTTATTGCATCCAGTTCTTGATGTTAAAATCGATCAAAAAGTAATAGGCAAAGGACTGCCAGCTTCTCCAGGTGTTGCTTCTGGGTATGTAGTATTCAGTGCAAGTGATGCTGAAAAAGCTGCAGAGCAGGGTAAAAAAGTAATTTTTGTCAGATCAGAGACGAGCCCTGAAGATATTAATGGAATGAATGCTGCAAGTGGAATAGTAACAGCGCGAGGAGGTATGACCTCGCATGCCGCTGTTGTAACTCGTGGAATGGGTAAACCATGTATTTGTAGTCTAAATGGACTTTATATTGATAAAGATGAAAAATTTCTTTCTATGGGGGATATAAAAGTAAATAAAGGTGAATCAATCACCATCAATGGAGGAACAGGAGAGGTTATGCTTGGTATTCTCCCTACAATTTTGCCTGAATTATCTCAAGAGTTCAAAACAGTAATTAACTGGGTAGATAAAGTTAAAACAGTGAAGGTGAGAGCGAACGCTGATACTCCAAAAGATGCAAAAATTGCAAAAGGATTCGGTGCAGAAGGTATAGGCTTATGTCGCACAGAACATATGTTTTTTGCTAGTGATAGGATCGAATTCATTCAAAAATTGATAATAGCTGATGATGAAAATGAAAGGGTAAATGCATTAAATAAACTCGAAGAAATGCAAAAGTCTGATTTCAAAGAAATGTTTTCTATTATGGAGGGCGAGGAAGTCACTATACGATTACTTGATCCACCTCTACATGAGTTTTTACCTCATGATCAATCCATTATAGAAAAAATCGCCAGATCATTGAATAAGTCAGTTGAATTGGTAAAAAATAAAATAGTACAGTTATCAGAAAAAAATCCAATGCTTGGCCATCGAGGGTGTAGGCTTGCTATTTCTCATCCTGAAATATATAAAATGCAGATTAGGGCAATACTCAGTGCTGCAAGTGAATTAAGGAAAGAAAAGAAGATAGAAGTGAAACCTGAAATCATGATTCCTTTTACCATGAGCGAGAAAGAGTTTGTTCTGATATGCGAGTTAGTAAAGAAAGAAGCTAAAAATTTCGATGTGAATTATTCAATCGGAACGATGATAGAACTGCCAAGAGCAGCACTTATTGCTGACAAACTCGCAAAACACGCAGAATTTTTTAGTTTTGGCACTAATGATTTAACACAAACAACTATGGGACTTTCACGAGATGATTCAGTTAATTTCCTCGATTCTTATAAGGAAAGTAACATATTCAAAAACGATCCCTTTGAGGTGCTAGATGTCGAAGGGGTAGGGGAATTAATCACAATAGCTATCGAAAGGGGCAAAAAAACCAGAAAAGAAATTAAACTTGGTATATGTGGAGAGCATGGAGCGAATCCACAGTCCATAGAGTTTTTCATCAAATCAGGGGTTGATTATGTGTCATGCTCGCCCTATAGAGTACCGGTTGCAAAATTAGTGGCAGCACAGCTTAGCATAAGTTTGTTGGGCAGCACAACTGTATGAACATAGATTTTGCTAACAAGTAGCGGAATGATGATTTTTCAAATTGTCGATAAATCTAAGTAAGTTTAGCTATTTTGCCGCTACTTTTTTTTCTTAGTATCTTTAAAAGAATTGACTTTTTATTTGAAGTAATACAAGACAAAATAGTAGTGAGTGAGGTAAAATGTCAATATTAAAAGAACGCAAGGAACATTTACTAGAAAAGTTTAAATATGTTGCCAAAGAATTTGGCAAATCTTGTACAAAGTCCAATCATCTGTCAGTACCAAAGGAACAGCAACTCTACTATTGATTTAGGTAATAGAAAGGTTTTTGGTATCATAAATAAGATTATGTGTTGGATAGAGAATAATTTTACTTATTTTTTTTCCACGATATAATTTGTTTCCAGAAGTTGGAGTTGAAGGAAGAAAAATTCCTCGAACTAATACAAGGGTTAAGTATTTTACTCCAGATGACCAAGCAGAATATACTAGAATTCCTTATGAAGGAAAATTATACGTGGACTTAATGCTAGAAGTGGAAAGTAACAAGTTAAAAGGCTTTAAAGGCAAACTATATGATACAACTGATAAAATTAGTAAGGGTAAAAGAGGTTGTGTAGCTTATGTTATCACGCTTGATGGAAAATTAGTAACTCATGAACATATTAATATTAATAAAAGCGAATGGGCTTATCGTCATTCAACTCTTGCATGTGGTAGGCCAGTTTTATGTTCTGGTTTAATGAAAGTGGTAAATGTTAAAATAACCTATATAGACAATAATAGTGGGCATTATAAAACGGAATCAGAAAACTTATACAATGCAGTGAAAAAGTTAGAGGGTCTGTTTTCGAAAGATGCGAAAGTTGTTTGCTTACCATGTTGGGTTATCTTGAAAAAACAAATTCCGCTTATACGCAAAATTGTTCTAGCCAAACGAGAGCCAGTAGAGGAATCCTTGAAAAGGATGGAGAAAAAAGGGAAAGATGGATTGACTCAATATGAAAGACATTTTAAAAAGATGAAGGAATTCAATGAGAAGTATGAACAAAAATTGCTTCTTTTAAACTATAAGTCACCTACAAATGAACTGTCCTACAAACCAACTATACATAAAAAACACAGATTGAAATACTCTGAATATATTAACTTACACCTTAGTTTTTTGAAAGAGTTTGATAAAAATCCTGAAGTGCAAAAAATAGCAATAGAACCTTCAATAAGAAGGGTTATTGGAACAAATTATGGCCATAAGCCTACAGTTGCGTTTGCTAAGGTAAAGTTAATAGATAAAGATGGAAAGCTGCAAGAAACGGACGAAATAGTAGGTACAAATGTTGCTTTTCACCATGAGAATGATCTTGATGTCTTTGCTAAACTTCTAGATTTTAAAAAGTATAGCTATATTTGTGATTCCCCAAATGAAGATAGAGATGCTGTAGAAAAATTAATGCCTAATAAATGGGTAGCTTTTATGAGTACAGACCAGGCTAACAAGTTTGTAAAGGATACTTTACAAATTAAAATTGATAGTGTTGAACAATTGGCTACCCGTTAGAGCTAAACTATATTGAATATATGCTAATATATCTACTCATCATGGTGGCAAAATAGGTAGATGAGAGAAATACAACCATAGAGACAAATGGGCGTCATGAAAGTAGTTCCTTTGTTGTCATGCCAGTGCTCAGACACTGGCATCCAGTTAAATTTACGGAGTATAATGGATTAGAGTGTCTGCTACTTGAATGACAAGCAAAGGCTAATCGGATTACAAGAAAGGGAGCACCGAAAATAAATAGGTGTCATTCCAGTGCGTGACGCTGGAATCCATAATCTTTTCAAAAACTCAGAATTTCTAGATCCCAGTGCCACGCACTGGAATGACACCCTTTTAGTTGCTGTACTAACATTGTGGTACAACAGACCAGGATGGAGTTAATAGGGTACCTCTTCCTGAAAATACGGAAAGTCAGTAAAAAAATCAGGCATTAGCACTTCAGCTCTGTAGTTGAGTCAATGTGAGAGAGTAAGTCTACAAAAGTAGACTTGCTAATTGAACTTTGATCCTTTATTTTACTATAGAACAGCACTGAATCTGCGAGATCATAGAATTTATTTCTAATCTCTCTGAATGTACTACTTATATCAATAGGTGTCGACTCTTATTGCAAATCAGATTTAAATAAGCCATGAGTATCTTTCAGATGATAGTACCACTTGCAATTATTTCGCTCTGCTGTTACCCATCAACTATTACCTGGGGAATTTTCTTCACATTCTCTATAGCAATCATGAAGTGCCCTCCATTGAAATGGAGGGTTTAGTATAGGGTTTGTCATAATATACTCCTTAATTATAAAACTGATAGCACATTAGTACTTATATGCTAATATAATATTAATTCTTATATTGACATAATAACTTTTCGGATAAGGTTTCTTGATTAAAAATTTCATTTTGGCAAACTTACTTCATTTTAGAAAAATTTCCTCACATAAAACTGTTTATAGAGTGACAATAGATACATTATACTTACAATTCTCATTCGAAAACTTATGCAGTTATTTCTACAAGATTGGTCAATAAATTTTGCTGTTTAAGGATGAGAAACAAAGTAATCATCGTTTCCAGTATCGCTCTTATTCTACTGTTTTTTATCAACAGTACATTTTTAAAAAAAAGATCAGACGGTTCATAGTGATAATCCAATTAGTAGTTTTTTAGTAAAAACTCAGGATTATACTCCACAAAATCGCACTGTATATTTAAATTTTCTGGTACAACAAATCCCTTGAATAGGGCAAGCCTTGTCTCAAGAACAAGTGGTCAAGTTATTGCTATTTATTTGTCTGATGGTGAAAAATTAAAAAGAGGCGATGTAATTTTAAAGATAGAAGATTATGACATAGTTGCACAAGTTGAGAAAGCCAAAGCTTTATTAAATCAGCGTGAAATTGAGTATGATTCCTCTCGAAAATTGAATAAAAAAGGCTATGGAGCACAGATAAGATTGTAATCAGCTTTTACTGCATTGCAGAGTGCAAAAGCTGATCTAAAAAGGCTAGAATTGGATTTAGAAAACACTGCGATTAAATCTCCTATTGATGGTTATATAGATAAGATCAACATAAATGAAGGGGATTTTGTTAATCTTGGACATAAGATAACTGACATAGTTAATTTTGATCAGGTTCTTGTGGTGTTATATGTTTCAGAAAATGAAGTAAATAAAATAAAGCTAGGTAGCACAGCGCAAATTAATTTGCTAGACGGAAGGGAATTAGTAGGTGAATTGAGTTTTGTTAGTAAAATTGCTGAGCCTAAAACTGGATCTTATAGAGTGGAGGTAAATGACAATGAGATTATATCTTTGCAAGGACTTACTGCTAGTGTAAGCCTACCTTCAGGTGAAAGATTTGCATATAAAATTCCTTCTTCGGCCTTAAGCTTAAATGACGATGGTATTCTTGGAATAAAGATTGTTGATGATAATAATTATGTAGTATTTACAGCAATAGAAATTGTTGATTATGAAGACGATGGAGTTTGGGTAGTCGCAAATAATGAAAGTAAGCCTATAAAGCTAATAACATTGGGTCATCTTGTGAAGCCTGGTGATAAGGTATAACTCGAATGTAACATGACGCCAAATGAGCTACTCGCATTTTTGAGATACAAATCACAATATTTGTACGGTTGTGTGTGTGCTACTAAAACCATACGCGTCAAGTTAAGGGAAAATGAGCAAATTTAGTGCACTCAAATTTGATATTCTTGTTTTTCTATATTTGTCTTTTAAGGAGAATTTTGACCAGGTTGAGGCGAGTTTTTTTTTGAGGAAAATTTGTATCTTACTGACTACACAATTTAATGTTAAGAATAGCTCTCTAACTTGCCTTTTAAGCTCAATAAATTCCTTTATTAGACTAAGTTCTGTACCCTTTTTTAGTTCTGTACAACCAACCATTCCATGAAATATAATAATTGCGCGCAATTTAGCGTATAGTTTACATAATACTCTGTATGGTTTTCCTTTAAATTCGTCAAGCCTGATGTGACTCTTATACAATTTAAATAATAATTCAATCTGCCATCTTACTCGGTAAATTATTAATACCTGCTCAGCACTAATTTTATTTTCTAGAACGTTAGTTATGAATATTAACCAATCCAGCAATTTTTGATTCTTTTGAGAAGATGTATATCCATTTGATTTTGCTAACCTATTAGCACTTCTTCTAATTATAGACTGTTCTTCAGTTAATTTTTGACATATAATTCTCACTTTAATTTTTATTTCTTTTCCTAACAGCACCTCATTTTCTAGAAACAATTTATCCTCTAAACATTCTAATAACTCTATTTTTTGATTTGTTTATATACCATATATGGTGGTATCAGATTTATAACGACTTATAAAATAAGCTCCGGCTTCATTGATTTGTTTAAAGGAACTTGGCACAAAATAACCCAAATCAGATATTAGTCAATCGTTGCTCGATATATTGCTTAAATGTCTTCTATACAACTGATCTGACCTTATTCCCTCAGTTATATTAAGCTGCTCTAATGTCTGGGTTAGGTAGTCAAAAACTAATTGTAACTTTATTC
This sequence comes from Wolbachia endosymbiont of Trichogramma pretiosum, assembly GCF_001439985.1. NCBI lineage: Bacteria > Pseudomonadati > Pseudomonadota > Alphaproteobacteria > Rickettsiales > Anaplasmataceae > Wolbachia > Wolbachia endosymbiont of Trichogramma pretiosum. Next base: position 455,946 of record NZ_CM003641.1, on the reverse strand, counting down.
CATACTTAGTATTACTTTCATAACTACTGTAGCTATTACCATAACCTTTATATATATTTTCCATACCATTAGGTATGGCTGATATAGCTACTATCCAATAGCTTAACACTTCTAAAGTGCTTCAAAGTTCTGCAATCAACCTTTTAAGCTATTTTTAAATAAAACTAAAGACTCATTATACATTCTTTTCATAAATTCCACTGCTTCCTTGGTAAATCTAAAGTCCAGAACTTGCTTTGTTATATTTATCGAGTCTCCACTCAATAATTAACAAATTATCTCTATACTACAATTATCAATCCCTATATTACCCAAGACTATGGCTTTTACAAACGATGAGCCTTTTAGCTTCCTCTTTCTTTTTATGAATCCTGTTGTGGTTGAGATTTTATCTGCTTTTTCATTAAAAAATTCTTTGAGCTTTTTTGAGATGCAAACTATTCTTTTCATTGTATAAGTTCTCCATTTTGTTTGTTAAATTTAGAAGAATTTATATCTTCTTTTTCTTTTCTTTACACCAACTTTACCTCACTTCTTCTTAACTTTACACGTATGGCTACTAAAAGGGTGTCATTCAAGTAGCTGACACTGAAACCAAGAAAGGAAGGCAGTGTCTGGACACTGACACTACGTTTTTATTTTTCCACTCTGCTGTGTAAACTTACTCGGCAATAACCTTTTTTTCTTTTAACAAATTTTGTAATTCACCATTTTCATACATCTCACGGGTAATATCACAGCCACCAACAAATTCTCCCTTTATATATAATTGTGGAATTGTTGGCCAATTAGAAAAACTTTTTATGGACTGACGTATTTCATCATTCTCAAGTAAGTTGATGCATTTAAACTTTACATTCAATTTTTTGAGAATTGACACGACGAGCCCAGAGAATCCGCATTGAGGAAAGTCAGAGGTGCCTTTCATATAAAGCACCACATCATTCTCTGCTATGTCTTTTTTTATTTGTTCAAAGTTGTTCATAAATATTACCTTAATTTTAAGTGCTAGTCTCTAGTTGCAATGCATGTATAGACTGATCTTTGAGAGTTTTATATACCATTCTATGTTGTTCTATTTTTGTCTTTCCAGAAAAAAACTTGGAAGTTATTTTTAGATGGTAATGATCATCATCTCCAGCAAGGTCCGTAATCCTTATATCAGCATCAGGAAATGATTGTTTGATAATTTTTTCTAACTCGTGAATTGTAATAGCCATCAGTTTATTTTAATTATAAGTCTAAAATACGCAATTAATTATTGTGAAGACAATAGATTCAGCGTGCTCAGAGCACTAGCAAGACGAGATTTTAATTGGCTTTCATACTGATTCCAGTTCTCTATTTCCTTTCTTGCCACACCTGAAGTAACTGCAGCCTTTGCAACAGCAGGAGATACTATAGAAATTAATCTTGGATCAAATGGAGTAGGCATTATATATTCACGTCCATAGCTCATCTTACGACCTCCATAGGCTGCAGATATCTCATTTGGCACTGATTCGCGGGCAAGCTTTGCTATTGCATCTGCAGCAGCAATTTTCATTTCATCATTTATTGTCGTTGCATGTACGTCGAGTGCTCCTCTGAATATGTAAGGAAATCCCATTACGTTATTGACTTGGTTGTTATAGTCTGACCTACCAGTTGCAATTATTGCATCTGGCCTTACAGATTTTGCAAATTCAGGCCTTACTTCTGGATCAGGGTTAGCAAGAGCAAAAATGATCGGTTCTTTACCCATGCTTTTTAACATCTCTTCGCTCAGCACATCCTTTGCGGATAGTCCGATGAATATATCAGTGCCTTTTATGGCATCAAGTAGAGAACGTTCTTTAGTGTCAATTGCATATTTTTCCTTCCACTCATTCATATCCTCTTTTCTGTCTTTATGTATTACTCCTTGTTTGTCACATAGTACTATGTTCTTAGCACCCATAGACTTCAGTATTTCCAAACACGCAATACCAGCCGCTCCAGCACCATTCATGATGATCTTGACATTCTCTAATTTCTTTCCAGCAATATCGAGGGCATTTTCTATACCAGCTGCAACAACTACTGCAGTTCCATGTTGATCATCATGAAAAACCGGAATATCCATCAATTCATTTAGACGTTTTTCTATTATGAAACAATCAGGAGATTTTATATCTTCTAAATTTATCCCACCCCAACTTGGACCAAGATACCTTACTGCATTGATGAAATCTTCTATGTTTTCTGTGTCAACTTCTACATCAATTGCATCAATGTCAGCAAAACGCTTAAATAAAACAGCTTTGCCTTCCATGACGGGTTTTGAAGCAAGAGGACCGATATTGCCAAGTCCCAGCACTGCGGTGCCATTTGAAATAACAGCCACATAATTGCTTTTTGCCGTGTAATCATAAACAGCTTTAGGATTTTTAGCTATTGCAAGGCATGGCACTGCAACACCAGGGGAATAAGCAAGTGATAGGTCATGCTGTGTGGATAAGGGTTTTGTTGGTATAACCGATACCTTACCAGGTTTACCACTTTTATTATGGTACTTAAGTGCTTCTTGTTTTGTGGTGTTATCTAAATCATTATTCATGCTTTGAGCTTATTGTTAGTAATTTTTAAAGTATATGGGGTTTTTATGAATGTTCAACTATTAGCTTGTGAATTCTGCTGTACTTCTGTATAAGTTTATCTACCAATAGTTTGACTTGCATGCTTAAGAAAAACTTTCCTAATTTGCTAACAATTTCTCGTGCACTTGCGATACCGGCAATAATATCAAGCTTTTATATAGAAAGTAAATATGCAAGTCTAATAACAATATTGATCTTTATGTTTGCGTGCATTACAGATTTTTTTGATGGTTATTTAGCACGTGCATGGAAAGTCCAATCGAATTTTGGCAAGTTATTTGATCCAATTGCCGACAAGTTAATAGTAGCTTCAACAATAATCATGCTAGTTTATAAGCACAAGATAGATGATATTACAATTATACCGTCAGTTATAATTGTTTGTAGGGAGATATTAGTTTCAGGTACGCGGGAGTTTTTGATAGCTACAAACGTTAGCCTACCTGTGAATAAAGCTGGAAAAATTAAAACATTTTTGCAGATGATTGCTGTGGTAGCGATAATAATGAGTGATTATGAGAAAATTCGATATGCAGGTGTTATTTGCTTATGGGCTGCAGCTGTTATGACTATGTGGTCAGGCTATAATTACGTTCTAGCTGGCATCAAACAGATTGACTAAATTGCTTAAGAGTATACAAAAAAGAAGTTAATAATTTCACAATATTGACTGATTAGTTAAAATCATGTATAATGTGTTAGTTTATAAATTAGTCAAGTTTGTATGACTGGCATTATTATAGATAGCTTTAATACTGAGTCTTCCTTTAAGAGATTAAGTTCTAAGAAAGATATTAAAATAGAGGATTTTTTTCGAGATTTCTGTTCAACAGTTGATGAAGAAGAAAAAGAGAGAAAAAAACTTGAGCAAGAATTATTAATTCTTGAAGAAGGAAAAAAAAAAGCAGAAGCTGGAAAAGGAGTTATTAACGTTAAAAAAAAGAGAGCTAAATAGAAAATGTGTATCATTGACAATAATGGTTCCATTTGCATTGCTGATGGCAGCTGAGCTCGAAAAAACATGTAGCGATCAGGTATTAGTTGGCCTTATAAGCGGTGCATTAGGACATATTATGTTGCCTTTGACAGTCTTATCTCTTATTTGCGCGCTATATTTAATTTATAATAATAGAAAAATAGCAGAAAAAGAACGAGAGTTGAAGAATATTGAAGATGGAGAAAAAGAAAAGAGAGATATTCCTTATACAGTTGATGATTACTTTAACTATGCTGATGCTGCTTTAGTTACATTAGTTATTGTGGCTAGCATAGTAAGCGAAGCATTGGCACAAGGAATAATAGAAGACGTAGCTTTTTCAATTTCTAGTATATTCTACTTTGTAGCGAGTGCTGCTTTTTGCTATTGTGAGTACGAGAAAAATAAAAATTATGAAGTAGAAGAAGAGCAAGGCTTTGATGAGAAATATGAAAAAAAGACAAGCAACAGGTCTACAGCTAAATTGATGCTTGCTGGTTCTTCTTTATTACTAGTCAGGAGGATAATGTTGATTTCTGAAGTAGCATTATCTGCTGTTGGACCGGCTTTAGGTCTAGTAGGTATTGCTCTTTTGATGGTCGGAAGTGGATTGATCATACATTCTTATATTGGAAAGCTAGAGAATGTAGAAGTGAGTGGAAAAGGTGTTTCAACAGGTGCTGGTGTATGTAATATATGGGAAGGGCGGGTTTTGCTCGATGATAATGCCAAAAATTTGTTTATTTAGGTAATATTTAGTCTATAATTTATTTTGATCAAAAAAATATTATGTATAAGACTTTAATCATATGCTTTTTTCTTCTAATTTGCCACTTTACGCAGTTATATGCGAATGACCTTGAACACACTGAAACTGAACTATATGAGGAGGCAGTTAAGCTTTATGATCAGAAAAAATATAAGCGAGCTATTAGAGCGTTTCAAAAGATAGAGGATTTGTATCCTTTATCTTATTGGGCAATGAAAGCCAAATTATTATCTGGACTTTCTTACTATAAGATGGGTAAATACAGCAGTGTTGCAAGTGATATGGATGATTATATATACGTTTATCCAAATGGTGAAGATTTGCCATATGTATATTACTTAAGAGTATTATCTTATTACATGCAAATTAACAAAGTGCAGCTTGGGCAACAAATTGCATATAAAACTTTAGAGCTAGCTACTGAATATGTTAATCTTTTTCCGAATAGCGAATATATAGAAGAGGTTAAAGAAAAAGAAAAATTAATCACAGAACATATATCAAAAAAAGAGTATTCTATTGGTGAATTTTACCTAAAGCGTGGTGAATATTTGGCAGCAATTAAGCGTTTTCAAAATATGATAAGCGATAAAGATTCTAAATATTCTTCTAGAGTTATTAGTTATTTAACAACAGCTCACTTAGCTCTTGGCCTTGACTTAGAAGCTGAGCAGTATGAAAATATGTTAGTAGAAGGGGTGAATTAGTTTTCTTATGGCTGGTCATTCACAGTTTTCAAATATAAAACATCGAAAAGGTGCTCAGGATGCAAAGCGCTCGCAAAAATTTGCGAAGCTTATTAGGGAAATAACAGTTGCTGCAAAACAAGGGCTGACTGATCCAGAACTCAATCCACGTCTTCGCTCTGCTATCTTTGCTGCGCGAAAGGAAAATCTACCAAAAGATAAAATAGAAACAGCAATAAAAAATGCAGCTGGTAACGTTGCTGGAGAAAGTTATGAAGAAATACAATATGAAGGCTGCGGACCTTCTGGTGTTGCACTTATTGTCCATACTCTGACAAATAATCGCAACCGAACTGCTTCTGAGATACGTTATATCTTTTCTCGCAAATGCGGTAATTTGGGAGAAATAGGATGTGTGAGTTACCTTTTTGATCATGTAGGCTTAATTGTCTATAAAGCAGAGGGTATAAATTTTGAAGATTTATTTAACTATGGAATTGAATTGGAAGTATTGAATGTTGAGGAAAATAACAAAGAAGAATTATATGTTATAACTTGTGAAGTAAAAGACTTTGGTAAAGTACGTGATGCTTTCTATGCAAAATTTGGAGAACCAGAACTTGCTCGTCTTTCATGGCAACCAAAGGACCTGATTGAAGTTAGCGACAAAGAATTAATTGATAAATTATCTATATTAGTTGAAGAGCTAGAAGATAGTGATGATGTGCAGTATGTTGAAGGTAATTTTATTTTTGCTGATAAACTATGAAGCTGGTAATACTTCCACTGCTTTGTATTTTACCAGTATATGCAACTGAAACATTTGCGAAGAAAGACTATTGTCATTCCAGTGACCAGACACTTGAATCTAGCAAAATTGATTATAAACAGTACGCTATACAACATTTTCGATTAAAAAGCTTGATTCCAGTGTCAAATACTGGAATGACACCAACCCACTCTCCAGTGTTATTCCAAGACGGGATCAGGAAAAAAAAAGCTGCTTTGGTGACAGAAAGTGATAGAAAGTTATCATTCATATCTAGTGACATAAAATCCTCTTTTTTTGATGCAGGAGGTTTGACGCCAAATACGGTGATGAAATTAATCAAAGTATATAAAGATTTTGGTATAGATTTTAAAAAAGACATTGTGCCTAAAAGTAAGTTGGAAGTTCTGTGTGAGAGTGATCATAAGGCTGAAGAAAAAATTTTATATACTTCACTCACAACAAGCAATAAAGCTATAAGTTTATATTATTATGAGTCACAAAATAGCAAAGAAGAGTACTTTAATAAAGAGGGGGTAAGCTTGAAGAGTAGCAAAATTTTTGTAAGTCCCTTAAACGGAGATTTTCGTATATCTTCGAAATTTGGTAATAGAAAGCATCCTGTTCGCGGTAAAATTGCTTTTCACAAAGGAGTGGATTATGCAGCTAAGCTTGGCAGTCCCATATATGCTGCTGCAGAGGGTGTGGTAGAATATATAGGAAAGAATGGTGGCTATGGAAATTACATCAAAATAAAACACAAAAATGAATATTCAACTTGTTACGCACATATAAGCAAATTTAGTAGCGATATAAAGTTAGGCTCTAAAGTAAAGCAGGGGCAGATCATTGCTTATGTCGGAAGTACTGGTGTTGCAACAGGACCTCATTTACATTATGAAGTTATATATAATGGTAATCATATTGATCCTCTTACGATAGCTCATGGCAATGAGATAAAGTTGCCTGATCTTGAATTAAGAGAGTTTAAATTATTTGTAAGTAGGGTAGATGAGATAATCAGCAGAGAGGGTGCAGGTGAAAAAGCAATCTGATAAAGACAGCACAGATAAAAATACGATAAGTGATAGAAATCTAAGTAAAATTCGGGCTTTTCCTGTACTAATAGCGCTAGGGTTAATTTTATTGGTACTTTTTATGTATGACAGCACAATTGCACTTGGAGTTGCCGCTATTTCAATTTTGACTTTTCTTCAGGCACTTTTCGTTAATGACCCTAATGAAGCAAGAGTGATAGAGTTTTTTGGTCATTATATTGGAACTTATTTTAAGTCTGGAATATGTGTAACGCTTCCGTTTTCGAGTAAATATAGAGTTTCTCTGAAGTTTCAGAATATTAACACAGAAAAAATTAAAGTTAATGATGCTAATGGAAGTCCGATAGAGATTTCAGTAGTAATTGTTTGGAGAGTTAGCAGTCCTGCAAAGGCATATTATAATGTTAATAATTATCATGAATTCGTTTTTGTGCAAAGTGACTCGGTAATTAGAGAACTGGCAAGTAATTATCCGTATGATAGCGAAAACGATGAGGAATCTTTGCGTAAAAATTCTGATAAAATTTCAAATGAATTGATATCAATGCTACAACAAAGATTGAATATTGCTGGAATCGAAATTGCAGAAGCGAGAATATCGCATTTGGCCTATTCATCTGAGATTGCACAAGCAATGCTGAGGCGTCAACAAGCGCATGCTATCACCTCTGCAAGAAGGCATATAGTGCAAAATGCAATAGGAATTATCGAAGAAGTAATAGCCCATTTTGAAAAAAATAAAAGCTTACAATTGGATGGAAAACAAAAGGTTCAATTGATAAACAATTTGCTAGTTGCTCTGATCTCTGAGCAGGATGCACAGCCGACTATTAGTTTGGATAATAATTAGCACAGAAGCCGATTGGGTTTCGTGAATGCAAGTCACTGTTAATTTCTTGATTAATAGACTAAATGATATTATAAATTACACACATTAGTGGTGCTCTAAAAAAGCTGAGAGTATATAAAGTACAACCTTTTGAACCTGATCTTGTTAAAACAAACGTAGGAAAATGTATGTATATAAATATTGAAGGGTGCTTTGGCTTCATCGCGTTCATTACATCTCTCATTGGGTTATTTCCTCAATTATATAGATCATATATCACAAAACTTACTCGTGACGTACTGATGCTAATGTTGGTTAATTGTCTTATTTGTTCATCATCTTGGATTATTTACGGTATTTGTCAGGGTTTAACTTTCGTGATACTCATTAATATTGCTGGATTAGTGATCAGTATAATATCAATTGTTCAAAAATGTTACTAAGATGCAAAAACTGCACGAAGCGTTTTATAATCATATGATACATTGTAGCGTGGAGCAAGAATATCGTTCTATTGTAGCACTAAATGGATAAATACCTGATTCATCATTTTTTAAACAAGATATACCTGTTATTGCTGTAGATGGAGGAGCAAATAAGCTTCTATCAATTGGCGTAAAACCTGATCTTGTAATAGGAGATTTGGATAGTATAAATCCGAATTTACGTGCTAATTTAAATACAGTATATCTACCTAATCAAGATTATTGCGACTTTTCTAGAGCAATAGCTAACTTAAAAACAGTAAAGTTATTGCCATCAATAGTAACGGGTATTACTGGAGGAGCAATTGATCATATACTACAAAATATTAACTTTTTTTAAGTACAGATAGTATCTTTTATATGCCTTCACCTCCCACGGTGGGGTACGCCTTACAAGAAAGGTATTAGCTATTTTTCCTCTTTGCTAAAAATACTAAAATATCCTTACTTGGTATACCGAAAGCTCAAATATCAACTAAAGGATTACAATGGGAACTGTACCTTAGTAACCTTGCTTTTCCAGGAAAGAATTCTTGCTTTAATCGAAGTTTAGGCGATGAGTTATCTATAGAAATACACAGAGGCGTGTGTTTAGCAATGATATATTTAGAAGCAGTAAATGATGACGTATGTTGAGTTAAAACATTAAGAAAAAAAAAGTAGAAAAATCGTGTTAACACTAATTCTAAAAACTACAGGCGCCTTTTATGAGCTAAAGTAAAGGTCAAATATCTGGAATTCTGGACATAAAATCCTCCTGTATAAAAAAAGATTCAGAATGTACACACAACAGATGTGGCTGAATTCTTATTGAAAAATTGGTTAAAAGATCTGCAGACCAAGATAGATTTTGAGCTCTCTAAATATCTCTACCACCAGTATAATGGCATTTTGAGTATGCGTAAGCAATTTTTCCATCAAAATAAAAAATTTTATTCTACAGAGAATAAAAAGGAGTTTGCTAATTTTCATACTGATCGGATTTCACTACTCAAACCTAGAAACTTTAATGTATTAAGGTATCTGTTCAGGGCAATATGCAAGTCATTGCTCCCTTTCTTGTCATTACATTCACAGCTGTACAAACATTTTGGTTTGTGGGCAATTCGTGTAGCAGACGGTTTCATTCAAGTGCTTGACACTGTAATCCAGATTGGGCCTAAGTTGGTAAACACTTTACAACGTTTTGGATGGAACTCTGTGAAAGGACTGGATGCCAGTGTCAAGCATTGGAATTACACCATTTGCTGTGCAATTTACCTGCAAAAATGAATGTTCGTACAGCTGTGTGCTTGACGCTGAAATCCATTATACTCCGTAAATTTAACTGTGTGCCAGTGTAAGCTACTTTCATAACATCAACTGATTTTTTTTGCATTCCAATTATGCAAGAAATCTATTGTATAACATTATTATTACCCTCTTGATAGTTTGTTATCTCCTCTCCTCCTTAGTTACTTGGTGCAATTATTTAATCAGATTCAGTTGATGGTTCATTAGATCAAAACAACCATAAAAAAATCCATCCAAAAATAATCTTATTAAAGAAAGAGGTTTAATAAGTATACCAAATAAACTACTAAAAAAAAGAGCTTGGCTGTTCTTCATTTGTTGATGATTCACTTCGTGTACTAACACCATTTTGTGTAAGTGTTATGTCAATAGAATGTCCATTATCAGCAGCTTCAATTTTTACATACTTTCCTCTTCTGCACTTATCTCCTATTGTTCTTCCTTTGGGTCTTGCTCTTGTGTAACTGGTTGGACATTACCTTCTTGTCCAGCATCTTCCTCTTGATCTCCTTCACTATCTGTCGATACTGAACTGTCATCAGTTTTTTTTCTGCGGCTTTTTTTTAATAGAGATTTTATTTCTTCTGTTTTAGCTAAATCAAAAGGAGTTTTTTTCATCCTTATCTTTTATATTGATAGCGATTACGTCTACTGCTAATAGAATTTTTACTATGTCTATATGACCATTTTTAGCAGAATAATGTAAAGGGGTCTTTTCACTTTCATCTATTGCATTAACATCTGCCCACTTATCTAGACATCTTCTAGCTGCTGAGAAAAACTGTCCCCAAGCTTAGCAAATAAGTGTAAGGGAGTAGCTTTATATAATTCTAGTTTAATTTCATTAGTACCATTGGGTTTATAAAAATATATTACAGAACTAAATCTTGTTTTATTATTTATATTGGTACCAATCTTTATGAAGTCTAAATCATTTTTAACAAAATCTTTTCCTGATGATTGGTAATGGTCAATGACTTGCTTTTTTATTGACTTATGAGATCTTTTAATATTTTCTATAATTTTATTTCCTTCTTCTTGTGAAAAGCTGAAAGCTAAAGGTTCATTATCTTTATAATCATCAGAAATTGTCGCTTTGAAAAGGGTATAAACTTTATTGATTTGTCTTGAAGATATTTCTTTTTGTGAAAAGTTGAAAGCTGGAGGATACACACTGTAATTAAAACCTTCATATTTAAACTCAAGTGGCCCAGTTCCAATAAATTTTAGATTATGATCCTTTGTTAATTGTGATAAAAATTTTTCCATTTACTTTCATCAAACTCGTTGTAACGATGCCATGAGCAAATTAATACTTTATCTCCAACATCTCCAAATTGTACATGAATACTGTTTGGTTGTTTAAATATATCATTATATTTTTTCCAAAATCATAGGTTTTAAGAACCTCAACTTACATATTATGAACATCATTGCTGATATATTTTAAGAAGATTTCCCTAACTCTGCGAGTCTTTTCAGCTAATCAAACTTTCTTACCCTGATTTAGGGAGCTGTTAAAATGTGTATAATCAATAAAACTGCCACCCTATCTGCACTTTTCTATAGAAATAGTATTATCATGGTACAGTTGCTAATAATCAGTGAACTCTGCAGATAAAGTTCTCTGGATGCCAGCACCACATAACGAAATTACACCTTCATAAGGTTATATAAGAAATCTATTGTAATAAGCCTTCTCTGTGTTTTTCAGTATATTTAAGTAAACTATATATAAGAATTGCAATTATAGAACATGCAACTGTTAACAGTAAATTTGGTAAAATACTATAGTGAAAAAATTTTCCTACTATATATATTCCAATAGCTCCAAACATCATATTGCAGAATGAGAGGACTGCACTACCAAGCCCTATACCCTTGATTGTTTCTAAAGCAGAAGTTACGTTATTGCTGATTACAAGTGCAAGCCCGATATTGCTCGGAATCCAAAGAACTTGAAGAATAAGTACACTTAACTTGTTTGCGAGATAAAAATATACCAATAAACCATCCGATATCATCGGTAATACCAAACCTATTATTAACATCTTGCTCACTCCTATTTTTGGTACGTACCTTCTATTAATTAAAGTTCCAATTATGTAAAATATAACTATGATTGATATGAGATAGCCAAAATATTGTACTTCAACGCCCATTGATTCAAATATGAACGGGTAGTTAGCAATGTATGCCCAAAGCCACATGAAAGTTAATCCATGAATGGTTGAAAATCCAAGGAAACGATAATTCTTAAATATTAATATATACTGCTTGAATATATTAATACTGGCTTTACTTTTATTTACGGTCAGCGTTTCTTGTAGCTTCAAGTAAATAAAAATGAGTATAATAATTGCAGCAAGTGATATGATAAAAAATAAAAACTTCCAACTATAACCACGTGAAATTATATAACTGCCTACCACTGGAGCTATTCCAGGTGAAAGTGCTACTATCATATTTAACTTTGAGATTACTCTTGAGTATTCACTACCTGAGTACATATCCCTGATCGCTGCATATCCGACAACGCCTGCAACACCAGCTCCAGCTCCTTGTATAAACCGGATTAATATTAAAAGTATAATATTATCAGCTATACAACATACAATACTTGCCAAAGTAAAAATTGTCATACCAATCAGCATTATTAGGCGCCTGCCATAATAGTCTGACAATGGGCCATAAATTAATCCAGATATTGCAACTCCTACTAAATTTAAACTGATCGTAAGCTGCGCTATATTACCTTTCACCTTAAAATAGTTGGCAATACTTGGCAATGCAACTGAGTATAAGTCTGTTGCCATATCAACAACTGCTACAGATAATATCATAATAAGAGAGATGATATTTTGTGAAAAAGCTGTCGACACTAATGATTTACTGGATTAAACATGTTTAATTGTAGTATATTTTTCTCATTATTATATTAATTTAACTGCTAATCTCTATATAAAATATGGATAAATCACAATTAGTTAAAGAGGTTTTCGATTCTGTAGCAAATCGCTACGACATTATGAATGATATAATGAGCTTTGGAATGCACAGGCTATGGAAAGAGAAGATGGTAAGTAGTGTGCATTTTAAAAAGAACTCCAAGGTTTTGGATATTGCTGGAGGAACCGGAGATATAGCTATAAGAATAGCAAGAGGTGAACCAAGTACTCAAGTTACAGTATGTGATATAAATCAAAACATGCTGGACAAAGGGCGTGATAAATCAATAAATTCAAATCAGCTAAATTTCAATTGGGTATGTGCAAATGCAGAGAGTTTACCATTTGAAGATTCTGAATTTGATTATTATACAGTAGCTTTTGGTATTCGAAACTTTTCTGACCGTAAAAAGGCTTTAAGTGAAGCATATAGGGTATTGAAGCCAGATGGGAAATTTATTTGCTTGGAGTTTGCCCCTATGCATTATCAAAATGAGATATTCACCAAATTTTATGACTTATACTCATTTAAAGTAATTCCTAAAATTGGTAGCATGGTTGCTAAAGATAAGGGTTCTTACGAATACCTAGTAAGAAGCATAAGAGAATTTCCAACTCAAACTAATTTTAAAATGGAAATTGAAAAGGTAGGCTTTAAGGATGTTGAGTTCTATAATATGAGCTATGGAATAGTGGCGTTACACATTGGAATAAAATGAATATTAAACTATGGTATGCTAATCGTTCCAACAGTTTTTTGCTATCTTACTGTAATTGCGCAGCGTTTTTCCTTAAGTAGAAACCAAGCTAAAGTTTCTTGAACGTATTGCTCTAACGAAGTACACTGTAAACTAATATTGTAACTTTTTTCTGAAGCTAAATACTTAACTTTAAAATAAAATGCGATCTAACATTAAGCAGCTATTTTACTATATAAAACCTAGTCTACATTATTTTAGCATAGCTTTTATTGCAGTTCTATTTTCAGCTTTAACGATTCTTCTTTTTGTTAGGGGCTTAAGCAACATAATTGATTCTGGCGCAGAGCATAACTTTACTACCAAGCTCGTAGTTTCAATACTGATAGTTTTAGGTATTTCTTTCACTGCATTTATTCGGTTATATTTTATTGGCATTGGCAGCGAGAAAGTTATCGCAAGAATCAGATACGACTTATATAGCAGTATCACTGACTTGCAACCGAGTTTCTTTGAGAACACAGGAGTACAAGATGTTATCTCAGCATTAATTAATGATACCTCTGCATTGCAATCGATAATAAACAGCAGCTTACTGACAATATTGAGAAATTCAGTTGTACTGACTGGTAGTGTTGCAATGCTATTATACACAAATCTGCACCTCACTGCATATGCAGCTGCAATAATACCCATACTGCTCATTATCATGACTTCACTTGGAAAAAAAGTTCGCAATTATGCACGCTTCGCTCAGGATAAATTAAGTGAGCTTGCTTCATTTGGTGAGGAAAATTTTAGATCTATAATAACTATCAAATCGTTTGTACTCGAAGAAAATGAAAAAATTCGTTTTCAGAAATATCTAAACTCAGTATCAAAATCATACGTAAAATTAGTACTCTTACGTGCTATTTTAGTAACTATAGTTATCACGTGTGTGATAGGTTCGCTAGTTATTTTGCTTTTTTTTGGAATAAAAGAAGTTTTAAGTAATAATATGACCATTGGAGAACTCTCCTCATTTGTGTTTTATTCAGCGCTTGCTTCAGGGGCTGTAAACAATCTAAGCGATAACATCAGTGATTTGCAACGAGGTCTTGGAATTGTAGAGCGTTTATTTGAATTTATGAACGTGAAAAGCTCTATATTAGATAATGATAATCCTATAAGGATCAATAGTGTTCAAAAAAGAATTTCGTTTAATGATGTAACATTTTTTTATGCTGATAAGCCAGCATTAAATAACGTATCATTTTCTATAGAGGTAGGCCAATCAGTATCAATTGTTGGACCATCTGGAAGTGGCAAGAGCACCATTTTAAAGCTTTTGCTCCGTTTTTACGATCCAAGTGAAGGCAGTATTACTATTGATGGGCATGAAATCAAATCAATTGCGCTAAGTGACCTCAGATCGCTGTTTGGCTTAGTGCCACAAGACCATATGATATTCTCTTGTTCAGTAATGGAAAATATACTATATGGTAAACCAGATGCTGAATATGAAGAGGTGAAGCAAGCAGCTATCAGCGCTTATGCGATGGAATTTATTGATAAGCTGCCTGATAAATTTGATACATTTGTAGGAAAAAGAGGACTGAAACTTTCTGAAGGACAAAAACAACGCATCATAATAGCAAGAGCCATACTCAAAAACCCTCAGGTTTTAATACTGGATGAAGCAACCTCTGCTCTTGATTATAAAAGTGAAAACCTAGTGCAAAAAGCACTTAGCAAGTTGATGCAAAACAGAACAACAATTATAATTACGCACAGGCTATCAACCGCACTCAAAACTGACAAGATTATAGTGATTAATTGCGGGAAAGTAGAAGAAGTGGGAACTCATGATTCTCTAATGAGTAAAGATGGGCTGTATGCAAAATTGGTGAGGACATAGCAAAAACTGAAGGAAATTTTGAGTCGTACTTGTTGGTTGTTATGCTAGATTAATAATAAAAGTTATTAAATCTTTAACTATTTTAACTTGTAATAATACTATAGTATTTTTTAAGGGTTACTATAGTTTATAATTATAGTCATTTCCCAAGATCACCTTGTACGGCTTTCAATTTGCCAACATAGATTGTGCCAATACAAGTTTTACCAGCACCAATTTCGCACTGTGCACAAGCTTCTGCACCTGCATAAGCACCTTGTGCTACTAATTTGTGTCACAATCATTTTAACTCATATCATAACTATTATGATACGTGTTACAATCCTTGTGATACGTTTGATTTTTTCTGCTAAGAGATTAGATTTAAATCACTAACAAACGTACGTTCTTTCACTTTTGATATACGTACTTCCAATAGCACATGGTTTCCCATGTGCTTCACATTTTACTTTAAAATACAATAAATTTGACTACTGACAGCTTTTTCTTGAAATCTTAGCAGCATTTTGCTGTGGAAAAGCTTTTCAATGCGAATATCTTCTATATTAAAATCGTATTTTGAAATATACTGTAAGTTTGTATATGCTATTTTTGACATTAGAGTTATTAAATCATTAACTTTTTTATCATATAATCATCTAATGGTTATTTTTTAAAGTATTCTTATGAATTATAATTTTCCTCATCTCCACGTGTTGGTTCATACATTCCTACGCGCACAGCTTGCACAACCATACGCGTCAAGTTAAGGGAAAATGAGCAAATTTAGTGCACTCAAATTTGATATTCTTGTTTTTCTATATTTGTCTTTTAAGGAGAATTTTGACCAGGTTGAGGCGAGTTTTTTTTTGAGGAAAATTTGTATCTTACTGACTACACAATTTAATGTTAAGAATAGCTCTCTAACTTGCCTTTTAAGCTCAATAAATTCCTTTATTAGACTAAGTTCTGTACCCTTTTTTAGTTCTGTACAACCAACCATTCCATGAAATATAATAATTGCGCGCAATTTAGCGTATAGTTTACATAATACTCTGTATGGTTTTCCTTTAAATTCGTCAAGCCTGATGTGACTCTTATACAATTTAAATAATAATTCAATCTGCCATCTTACTCGGTAAATTATTAATACCTGCTCAGCACTAATTTTATTTTCTAGAACGTTAGTTATGAATATTAACCAATCCAGCAATTTTTGATTCTTTTGAGAAGATGTATATCCATTTGATTTTGCTAACCTATTAGCACTTCTTCTAATTATAGACTGTTCTTCAGTTAATTTTTGACATATAATTCTCACTTTAATTTTTATTTCTTTTCCTAACAGCACCTCATTTTCTAGAAACAATTTATCCTCTAAACATTCTAATAACTCTATTTTTTGATTTGTTTATATACCATATATGGTGGTATCAGATTTATAACGACTTTTTCTTATCAAAAAAACACCGTAAAACCCCATCCTTCAGGGCGGGGATATAAAGCGGAAGTGGGTATTGACACCGAATATGCACAAAAGCACAATAGATTTAGCGGCAGGGTATGCCGTGTTGTGCCTATGGAGGGGATAGTGCATTTAGCCTCCCGATAAAGCAGTAACCGACCTAGATGATTCAGACTTCGGTCTGAACGTGGTAGGAATCCTTGGTCTTTAGGGCGGGGAGGATATCAACACACGAAGGCACCTGCCCTTCCTTTTTAACAAAAAATATCTATATATCTATTATAATATATGTAAATGCATATTATGCAAAATATAAGTAAGGTTATGCGCTGCTTAAACTTCTCTAATTAGTGAGACTCAACTATAAGAGTAGCTTGTATAAAAAAGAAGATACTTAGTATCTTCTTTTTTATAGTTGCATTAGATTTAGATCTGATGACAACTAAGATAAATCGTTCAGACCTTCCTGGAGATGAGACGTAATAGAATGTAATTAATCACTAAATTTTACATCCTGTTCAAAGCTCCAATCACTTTCCCTACATTTACTCATGCATGCATTACGTAGTTCGTTATTATCCTAATGACTTTTAGGACATGAGCGTATGCAATGGTAATATTGTTTATACGATTATTTTCTAGTATTATATGCAGCAGCACTTTTTGTATTGCTTTTCATAATACTCTCCTTAATTAAAAAAATAGTATAATATTAACATGTAATTATAAATTTTATACTAAATATAGTATATCTTCTTTTTAGAATAACATAAAAATCAAACTACCCATACCCTCTCCTAGCATTTAGTTAACCAGCAATCATTTATCGCTCTGACGTAAGAAGTGTAGCCACTGCCAAGTATAGCCTTCCCAGCCTTTATTGAATAGCGAGTAGATATGGGAGGCTTTATTGAATTGCAAGGAATAAAGAGGAGTAATGAAAGGAATTTACGAGGCAAATTTAAAAATAGGCACACCTATATCAGTAAAGTTATTAATCAAATAGCATTTTAAAAGCACCTCTTGAGAGAGATTTACCTCAGATTTATTTTTAAAACTAAATCCAAATGTTTTTTTTGAGTCTCAGGAAAAAATCTCGATACGTGAACGTATTTCATACCTTATCTTCTTTCTCCAGTGGGTAAGTTTGCCTTATAGTAATGTTGTTGTTTCTTTCTGATAGAGAATATATATTGCTGCAGATTTTTGCATTTTTTCTTGGCTTTATGATGGGTTTTAAAATTGTATTGATTGCATAACTTATATGAATTATCTGTATCATAAGCTCCATCTGCACGCAGAGACTTAATCTTATAGATATAACCCATTTCCTTTGGTTTTTAGATGCTATCATGTGAAAGAAAATTAGTATTTCGAATTTCTATTGCCTTTTTGCTGTTTATGTCCAGAGCAACATGTAGCTTTCTTATTTGATATGTACCATTATATTTCCTTATCTTGGCGTTATTTTTGTTATGTTGAGTGCTGTGACTATAAATATGCATTATAGTACTATCTATAGCAATTCAATATTCTCTATGTCATTTTTATTTGTTCTGTGGTTACATAATTTTAAAATAAGTTTGACGAGAATCTTGTGAATACTTGGTGATTCTTCACTATACTTTGTAAATATCTTTTTATAAATCCAACTGCTTGCCTTAAGCCTATTCTAAATAGATTAACGACTATATGTACTGCAATAACAATCTTATCGCTATAAATCTCCAGGAACTTTTTCTGAACTTTCGTACTAGTTTTCTATAGCTTCATCGATAAAATGAAAGACATTTCCTCTTTTTTCTAAAAATTGATTATACTCTTTAATGATTACTGACTTTCGTCTTCTTTGGCATATACTCTACAAAATGTTCATTTCTTAATAAAGTAACCATTTTCTTTAGATTTTCTCCCTTTTTTCTCCCATCTCTACTCGCTATGCAACAAAGCTAACTCGGGTTACCTTACTGTGTTGTCAGCATTTTTGAGTAAGTAATGTTAATAAAAAAATGAGTAAAATGATCTTTTTAATCTTAAAAAGATGTTGAATATGGATAAATTGAGTCAAGATACAAAAAACAAGCTGCGTTTTTGGTGGCTTATAACAGTAATAGTGTGCATTATTGTTACGTTACGCATTGCTTCTCAAAATTGTGACTTAGAAATTGTAAAATTCTCAGTAAAAAATTTATTAGATACTGATACACACATGCCTAAGTTAACTGCGTTACATCACGCTGCAGAAGGGAATGTTTAGAGATAGTTAGGTTTTTAATAGATGAGGGAGTTAACGTAAACATTATTAACAAGTATGTAAGCGCAGCACTACATAATGCTGCATATTATGGTGATTTAAGGATTATCAGATTTTTGCTAGAAAAAGGCGCTAATCCTAACGTTATAAACGATGATAAAAAAACTAGAAATGTAGCTGTGTTAAGGTCAAGGCATAACAAAGATAAGCCCTACGATCAAATATTCAACCACTATGGATTTTAATCCATAGTGGTTGAATGCTGAATGACTTTAAGTTTGAAATTGAGAAAGTAGTTGTTATATATATCATCAAGTATGAGTTAAATTTGTATTATGGACTTGAATAAATTTACCGAAAAAGCAAAAAGCCTAATCCAGAGCGCTCAAATGAAAGCATTGGGAGCTGGGCATCAGATTTTTATGCCTGAACATTTACTTAAAGTAATGCTTGAAGATGAGTCAGGTTTAGTTCAGGCTTTGATAGCTACTTGTGGTGGAAATATTCAGAATATTTCTGATGCTGTGAATAGTACAATTAAAAAGTTTCCAGTGGTTGGAGGACCAGGTAGTGGTGGACTTCAGCTTTCAAGAGAGGTAGCAAAAGTTTTTGATGATTCAATTGGTATTGCGAGGAGAAATAAAGACACATTTGTTACTGTTGAGCGGTTGTTGCAGGGCCTTGCTGCACAAAAAGATGAAATTGTAGGTAAAATTTTAGCAGAAAGTGGTGTAACACCGCAAAAATTAAATTCAGTCATTGCAGAAATGAGAAAAGGTGGCAGTGCAGACTCTCTAAATAGCGAGGAAAAATTAAATGCGGCAAAGAGGTATACAAAAGATATTACAGAGCTTGCTATGCAAGGTAAGCTTGATCCTGTAATTGGTCGTGATGAGGAAATCAGGAGAACTATGCAGGTATCGTTGAGGCGAACAAAAAATAATCCAGTACTGATAGGTGAACCTGGTGTTGGAAAAACTGCAATAGTTGAAGGTTTAGCAAACAGAATTGTTGCAAATGATGTACCACTTGGTTTGCATGATGCAAAAGTTTTAGCTTTGGATCTTGGTGCATTAATTGCTGGAACAAAATTTAGAGGGGAGTTTGAAGAGAGGCTAAAAGCAGTGATTAATGAGATTTCAAAAGCAGAGGGAAAAGTTATTTTATTTATAGACGAGCTTCATACTTTAGTGGGAGCAGGAGGGACAAGTGGTGCGATGGATGCTTCAAATTTGCTCAAGCCTGCTCTTGCGCGTGGAGAAATTCGCTGTATAGGGGCTACAACTTTGGATGAGTATCGTCAACATATAGAGAAAGACCCTGCGCTTGCAAGGCGTTTTCAGCCTGTGTTTATTTCTCAACCGACTGAGACTGATACTATTTCAATACTGAGGGGTTTGAAGGAGAGGTATGAGGTGCACCATGGTATTAGAATCACAGATGGTGCGATAATCGCTGCTGCAACGCTTTCTAATAGATATATAACAGATAGGTTTTTACCTGATAAAGCGATCGATTTAATTGATGAAGCAGCAAGTAGGGTTAGAATTGAAATGGACAGCAAGCCTGAGGTTGTTGATGAGCTTGAAAGAAAGATTATACAGCTGAAAATTGAGTCAGAGGCTTTGAAAAAAGAAAGTGATGAAGGCTCTAAGCAACGTTTAAAAAAGATAAATGAGGAAATTGAGAGTCTAAACAGTAAATTTGCTGACTTAAGCAGTAGATGGCAGATGGAGAAGAATAAAATAGCTAAAATACAAGAAACTGCTGAAAAATTGGATAACGCCAGGAAAGAGCTAGAATTGGCTCAGCGCAATGGAAATTTAGGAAGGGCAGGGGAGTTGATGTATGGTGTGATTCCTCAACTTGAAAATGAGTTAAAAAATCAGGAAAAAGTTACTGATAGTTTCCTAAAGAAAGAAGTTACTGAGAGTGATATTGCAAATATTGTTTCAAAATGGACAGGCATTCCAGTTGATAACATGATGAATAGTGAAAAGGAAAAGCTCCTTAACATGGAAAATGAAATAGGAAAAAGAGTAATAGGGCAGAGAGATGCAATTGAAGCGATAAGTAATGCAGTAAGGCGCTCCCGTTCTGGTGTTCAGGATACCAATCGACCTTTTGGTTCATTTTTATTCTTAGGTCCAACCGGAGTTGGAAAAACAGAGTTAGCAAAATCTCTTGCCAAATTTTTGTTTGATGATCAATCAGCACTTCTACGCTTTGATATGTCAGAGTATATGGAAAAACACTCCGTTTCAAAGTTAATTGGTGCGCCTCCAGGATATGTTGGTTATGAACAAGGTGGCAGATTAACTGAAGCAGTAAGGAGAAGACCATATCAGGTAATTTTGTTTGATGAGATAGAAAAGGCAAATCCAGATATATTTAATATATTACTGCAGATTTTGGATGAAGGTAGACTCACTGATAGCCATGGCAAATTAATTGATTTTCGCAATACTATACTGATTTTAACTTCTAACCTTGGCGCTGAGATAATGCTAAGAGGAACTACCGAATCTGTGAAAGATGAGGTGATAAAAATAGTTAAGTCAGAGTTTCGTCCAGAATTTTTAAATAGACTGGATGAAATTGTTATATTCCATAGCTTAACCAAAGATGACATTGATAAAATTATAGATGTTCAATTATCTTATTTACAAAAGATGCTCGCTAAGCGTAAACTGAGTATTAGTTTATCGCAAGAAGCTAAAGAACTAATAGCACAAACTGGATATGACCCTGAATATGGAGCGCGTCCTCTGAAAAGGATAATACAAGAATGCATTCAGAATAATCTAGCTAAGTTAGTTTTATCTGGGGAGATAGTAGAAGGAGATGAGCTAATAGTGTATACTTCCGGTAACGAAATCTTAGTTGAAAAGATCTAGATTCGCTGTGTATTTTTGTTTTGAAAAATGTGTATAAATCATAATGTTAATGTTGAGTCTTTATTTAAGCTAGTTGATCAAGGGAATAAAAAAGAGAAAGAAAAAATTAAAGAGTTTATACAGTACTTTTATAATTTTGTTTATAATAGTGACCTAAAAGTCAACGATAAATTTCTTTTATACATTGCAGAAGATGCATACAACTTCATTCTTAAAAAAGAAAAAGAAGAAAGTAAGTTGGCAGTAAGTAATGTAAATGATATTTCAGGAATAGAAGGCAATTTCACTATAATTAAAATCACAAATTATGATATGCCCTTTTTAGTGGACTCTGTCATTTCCACTATTAAGTCACACGGTTTAACTATATGCTATTATAGTAACAGCATAATTAATGTTCAAAGAAAAAATAGCCTAATAGATAAAATTCATCTTTTGGAAGAAAGTAATGGAATCAAAGAGTCAGTAATATATGTAATTATTAAAGGCATAAGTGGTAGCTTTGTTGATGCACTAGAAGAATCTCTACGAAAGACGCTAAAAGCAGTCAAATGCGTTGTAAAGGACTGGCAATTGATGCTCAAGAAGCTTCTTGAGCATCCGGCATTGGATGCTGTAGGCAGAGATTTTCTAGCTTGGTTGAAAAATAACAATTTTGTATTTTTAGGTTATCAAGAATATATTGCTAATAAAGAAGGAAAGCTTGCTCTAAGTGGTAAGGAGAGCCTCGGGTTAATGAGAGCAAGTCAAGGGTACCAAAATTCATCAATTTCTTCTGAAAGCTTGAATCCTTTATACATACTAAGATCAGACCTAATCTCAATAGTTCATCGGCGTACCTATATGAATTGTATAGGAGTGAAAGAATTTAATGATCAGGGTGATGTAATAAGGGAACAGCATTTTTTCGGGCTATTTACTTCTATAGCAGAAGTGCAAGATATTCGAACTATTCCGTTAATAAAGGATAAGGTTACAATAATAGAAAAAAAGGCAGGATTTGTTCCTGGTGGCCATAACAATAAAGCTTTAATTTCCATTTTACAGGCATTTTCTTGTGACGAATTATTCCAATCAAATGAAGACGAGTTATTTGAAACTTGCACCTCGATCATGTCTCTTGCGATTAGACCAAGAGTCAAGTTATTTTTGAGAAAGCTAGGGAACTTTATTAGTTGCGTAGTGCTGATACCGATGCGTTATGCTAGCGCTAGGCTAATGTTCAAGATACGTGATATATTGAAGGATGAAACAAGTTCAGGAAGTTCAGATATTTATAACAATCACATTATCAATGAATATGATCTAATGAAATTACATGTAGTGCTAAAGGCCAAAAATGCTAGCGTTCTTGATTATGAAGTTTTGCGTATCGAAAACAAATTAAGAAACATTACGGAAAAGTGGGAAGATCGTTTTATAGACAATTTATATAATACTTTTAGCACTGTTGAGGATGTATTCATCCGCTATTCCAATGCATTTCCGGCAAGCTATCAAGAGAATTTTGAACCTTATGATGCATATTACGACATGAAAAAATTGGAGATAGTAAGGAAGAAAGGGGTAAGTGAGGTTGATTTGAGACTTACTTGTGACAATCTTAACTATCAGTTAAAAGTTTATACTCCAAGTAATGGTGGTCTTGAATTATCAAAGATATTAAAAATTACTAAGAATTTGGGAGCAAAAATTCTATCTCATAACGGTTATTATATGGAAATCAATGGTGGAGTATGGATACACCACTTTGTGTTGTCAAGAGTCGATGAGTTAATAAGTGACATTACTCTGAAAGAGCAATTTGAAATAACGCTTGCAAAAGTGTTCAACAAGGAAATTAAAAATGACTATTTCAACAGTTTGATCATTATTGCTGGGCTCAAATGGAAGGAAGTGCTTCTTATTAGGGTGCTAAGTGCCTATCTAAAGCAGGCGTTATTTAACTATAACCCAGAATATATCCAAAAAGTGGTCTCAGAGTACCCAAAAATAGTGAAATATCTGATACAGCTATTTCGTGCAAGATTCAATCCTAATATAGATATTGATAGAGCAGAAACTACTAACATTTTCCAGGAAAAAATTGAAGAACTACTAAAAGAAATCAGCAACGTTTCACATGATTACGTTTTGCGTTCGATATTTAACTTGATAATGGCAATTTTGAGAACCAGTTATTATCAAGATGATAAGCCATACTTATCTATCAAATTTGATTTAAGTAAAATAAATGGTTTACCTGACCCGCGCCCATACCGTGAATTGTATGTTTATTCAAACCTTTTTGAGGGAATACATCTAAGAGGAGGGAAGTTGGCTCGTGGTGGTTTGAGATGGTCGGATAGAACGGAAGATTTTCGCACTGAAGTTTTGGGACTCATGAAAGCCCAGATGACAAAAAATGCGGTCATTGTACCTGTTGGCGCAAAGGGTGGGTTTGTAATAAAGCAAGTTTATAAAGACAAAAACATTTTAAGGGAGAAAGGTGTTGAATGCTATAAGAATTTCATCAGAGGAATGCTTGATATTACTGATAATGTAGTTGATGGCAAAATAACTCCACCAGAAAATGTGATTAGGTATGACGAAGATGATCCATATTTGGTAGTTGCAGCAGATAAAGGAACTGCTTCATTTTCTGATTATGCAAACGAAATATCCTCTGAATATAACTTTTGGCTCGAAGATGCATTTGCATCTGGTGGATCAGCAGGTTATGACCACAAAAAGATGGGTATTACAGCAAGAGGTGCATGGATTGCAGCACAACGCCATTTTTGGAGAATGAATAAGGATATTTACCAGGATACAACTGTTATTGGAATTGGAGATATGGCTGGCGATCTATTTGGGAACGGCATGCTGCTTTCAAGAAATATGAGTTTAATTGGAGCATTTAATCATATGCATATTTTTGTTGATCCAAATCCTGATGCGGAAAAGAGTTTCGTGGAGCGTAAACGGCTATTTGAATTACCGTTTTCCACTTGGATGGATTACAATAGAGATTTGATTTCTCATGGTGGCGGGATATTTGAACGTAGTAGCAAACAAGTAGAAATTTCTCAAGAAATGAAAAAGTGCTTTGATATAACGGAAGATACGTTATCTCCAAATGATTTGATTCGATATTTGCTCAAGGCAAAAGTGGATTTCATATGGAATGGAGGAATTGGCACCTTTGTTAAGGCAAAAAGTGAAAGCCATGGCATGGTTGGCGATAAAGCAAATGATGAATTAAGAGTAAACGGTCATGATATTAGAGCTTCTATGTTTATAGAGGGTGGCAACCTTGGTTGCACGCAGCTTGGAAGGGTAGAATATGCTAAAATAGGTGGGTATATCAATGCAGATTTTATTGATAATTCAGCAGGAGTAATATGTTCTGATCTTGAAGTTAACATCAAGATTGCTTTTGTTGCAATTATGAAAGAAGGGGGAATTTCTTTGGAAAAAAGGAATGAAATACTGTCTAGCATGATAGATGAAGTTGCATCTAAGGTACTTGAAAATCATAACGTGATTGAAACAAAAGCATTGCTTCTTGAGTGCTTGCAAGCTAAAGAAAAGTTGGAGGATCACCATAGATTATTACTCAGTTTAGAAAAATCTGGGCTGTTAAACCGAAGAGTAGAATTTCTTCCAACTGAAGAAGAGATAGCAAGGATGTTAACTGGTGCAGAAGGTTTCAGTTCTCCTCAGCTCTCTGTTCTAATGTCTTATGCTAGAACGAGAATAAAAAATGAAATTATACATTCCGATCTGTCTGAAAAAGATCTTATATCTCATAACTACTTGCTAGGTTATTTTCCTAAAAAGATGGTAACAAAATTTAAGGATTACATATTGAAACACCAACTTCGCAGGGAAATTATTTCTACTTGCATTGCAAATGATGTAATAAATAAGATGGGCTGTATGTTTATTAATAACTTGGTTGAGAGTACTGCAATTAGAGTACATGAAGCAGTTAACATATATATTGTCGTGAATCACCTATATAATTTAAATAGCCTTTGGCATGAAATTGATGAATTGGACGGCAAAATTGATGTCGATTTGTATTTACAAATAGTGAGAAATGTACAAAAATCTGTTTGTAGAGTGTCATTTTGGTTAGTAAAAAATCTTGGTCAACTTAATCTTACAGAACTAGATGATGTTACAAAATTTAGGGGTACAATTGAAACTTTAGGCCATGATGTTCTAGATGATCGCCTGTTAAAGATCTATAATCATGGGTTGATCTCTTTGGTAGAGCTTAACATAAATAAAGGTCTAGCAAAAAAGGTTGCTGATTTACGTATTCTTATTTATGCGTTGGACGTTATATCTGTTGCTGAACAGACATCTTTATCAATCTTTGAAGCTGGTAGAATATACTTTAAATTAAAGTCGCTGCTAAGGTTTGATATGATTAGAACAATTGCTGTCAAGATTAAAAGCCATTCTTCTTATTGGGATCGCAGCTTAATTAATGATTTATTAGATGATTTAAGCAATTATCATCATAAGCTAGCTGTTAAAGTTATAAAAGCTACTGATAATCATGTAGATAAGGTTCAAACTTGGGCTCTTAGTGATAAGGACTATATAGAGAGTTACAATAGATTTTTAGATGAGATGGTTGCTTCTAAACTTGATTTAAGTAAATTAATACTCATAATCAGGAGAGTTAAAGTACTTGCTTCATAGGAAAAATGTTTAATATAGGTCTTTCAGAAATTTTAGTTGTAGCTTTAGTGAGTATAATTGTTTTTGATAAAAGTAAAGTACCTGTATTTCTTAGTCTTATTAAAGATATATATCGGTATTTCTGGGTTGTAAAATCAAGAGTTAGGAAATTGTTGAAGGATACTGGAATTAAAGAATTATATGAAGGGCATAACGTTGAAAAAGTCAATTACATAATTGGTGAAGATGGTAAGCTTCATCCTACTTACAATGTAGATAGTACAAAAAATGACAGCAAAAATTCTAGTAGTAGATGATATACCATCTAATGTTAAGCTTTTGGAGGCTCAGCTAAAAGCAGAGTACTATACAGTTATTGTAGCTTATGATGGCGAGGAGGCGATAGATTTAGTAGCGGAACAGCAGCCAGATATTATCTTACTTGATGTAATGATGCCAAAAATGAGTGGTTTTGAGGTTTGTAAGAAGCTAAAGAATGATCCCTTAACGACTTATATTCCAATAATTATGGTAACTGCGCTGCATGACACTCATGATAGAGTGGAAGGAATTAATGCTGGTGCGGATGACTTTCTAACTAAGCCGATAGATGAAACTGCTTTATCTGCAAGAATTAAGTCTCTTGTGCGCTTAAAGATGATAATAGATGAGTTGTGCTTGAGAGGAGAAACTAATGCTGAGATTGGTGGAGTGGCAGAAAGCAGTATTATGGATTATTCTAATCAGATTTTTGATGCTAACATACTTGTTGTAGATGAGGACACCTTTCAAGCAGAGCAGATACACAATGTTCTAAAGCAACGCTTCAGATCAATTAAAATACTGCACGATCCAAAAGAAGCATTAAAGGTTGGTATTAAGGATAATTACGACCTGATTATTTCTGACATGCAGTTTTCAAAAACTGACGGCCTACGGTTGTGTTCTAATTTTCGTAGTAAAGTAGAAACACGTTATATACCAATTCTGATCCTTTCTGAAGATTATGATAAAAGCAATTTGGTAAAGGCACTTGATGTAGGTGCTAATGATTATTTAACAGTACCTTTAGATGAGAGTGAATTAATAGCTAGGGTTAATTTGCAAGTGAAACGCAAAAGGTATCAAGATGCCCTGAGAATGAATTTATTTAATAATGTAGAAATGTCTATAAAGGATCCATTAACTAACTGTTATAATAGAAGATATTTTGATGCACACTTAAGAAATATTGTTAAGGATTCTGTGGAAAAAGATAGAAGTTTATCTCTTATGATACTTGATATAGATTATTTTAAGATGGTGAATGATAACTTTGGGCATAATGCTGGAGATGAACTTTTAAAGGAAATACAGAAAAGAATTTCTGAAAATATCAGAGTGACAGATTTATTAGCTAGGTTTGGTGGTGAGGAATTTGTTGTTGTAATGCCAGATACCAATGTATCAGATGCGTATACTATTGCAGAGAGAATAAGGAAAATTATTGCCAAAGAACCTTTTATACTTGTGGGTAAAAATACAACCCATAATGTAACTGTGAGCATTGGAGTTTCAGCAATGCAAAGATCTGACCTTGATGATATTAAAAAATTTATAGTACGTGCTGACAAATATTTATATAAAGCAAAAAACAGTGGTAGAAATAGAGTGGTTGATGGTTGAAGTTCTTTCAAAGAAGTAGTAACTAAGATTCAAATGATAGCATAAAATTTCTCAATTCCGGAAATTTCTCATTTAACTGCAGAAATAGATATTTATTTAAAAAGTACCCTGTAATTCTTAACCCTAGTCTGAATTCTTGATATGAGTAGCTATTTTGTAGGTTGTTATTGTATACATCATGCAACATCTGTGGAAAAGGTAGTAATTTATTTGCATAACAGTCACCTACTTTTTTTGACACTGCTCTACCAGTTTTTGGAGAAATAAATTGTAGATTTTCTTTCACACCTGTTACAGCACATTTTGATAGGTCTAACTTAAATCCAAGTTGCGTAAGAAGCAGAAGCTCTAAGTTAAGGTAATGACTTCGCCAAAACTGGCTATTATGTTTTATTACATTGATGAAGTGTATAAAATTATCATACAACTTTATGCAGGATTCACTTTCTGGAAGCACTTTCTCTAACATAGACGAGAAAGAAACAATAGCAATGCTTTTTAACCTATCTTGAAAGAAATGATGAAATGGAGATTCAATCAATTCGCACTTTAAAAAACCTAGATTTTCAGGTAGCTTAGCACTCCATTCTGTATGTAATAGATTACTTATTTGAAACTTATAATTGCTATTGTTTGTTAACCTAGTTAATCCTCTGCACTTTCCATGATTTTTTGTAAATAGAGAAAGAATTAAATTTTTATCACCGTATTTTTTAACAGCTATAATAACACCTTCATCTTTCCATCTCATTTAGAGTATATTAACCATATGATATTATAGAGATAGTAAAATTAGTGTAGCAAATTTGAGTTTAAGTCAACTAAAATATATTGACTTTATGTGCAATATTAGCTTTAAACCAGTAAGATAAGCTGCTTAACATATGCGCCCTCTCTATTTTAATTATATTCTTCTTTTGTTTCTATATTGTTTTTTGCTTTTTTCAATGAAAGCCCAAACGGATGATTCGTCAGTTATTCCTATACCACAAAGAAAAAAAGAATTAGTTGAGTTAGTACAACCGAGGCAAATTATTGAAATACAGGAAATTGATGAGGATATTCCAATTCCCAAAAGAAAAAAGGGTGTAGAAAGAAAACTAAGAGAAGACATTAAAGAGGTGAAAAATAAAATAAGAGATAAGAAAAATATTGAGAACAAAGATGATGAATTGGCTGTAACAGAAATTATTAATTCTATCAGGGATAAACTGACAGAGTGTTGGAGAATTCCTGAGGGCATAGTTTATAAAGAAAGTTTTAGTATAAAAATTAACTTATTATTATCTAGTAAAGGCGAGATCATTGTAGCCAACGTAGCAGATATTAGTTCTTATCAAAATGATCCTCTTTTTAGATCAGCAGCAGATAATGCAATGCGTGCAGTATATAAATGTAGCCCGTTAATTGGCTTACCTGCTGAGCAGCATCACATTTGGCGCGAAGTCACGTTAGATTTTATTGTCCAAAATTTAGGAGAAAAACCCTGGACTTAAAGTCCATCCTTTTAAGGATATAATTTTAAGGTGAAAAATCTCAAATAATGTGGAATGTTATAGAAAAAGAAGTCACTATGTATATGTATCACATAGTGTGGATAACAAATATATCGATATCCAATATTAGTTGGAGATATTGGATAGAAAGCTAAAGAAGTTGTACAAGAAGTATGTGCAAATAATCAAGTAGAGAGGTTGAATTGCGTCAACATGTATATGTTTCTGTACCCATACTTAAGTATTAGTAAGTTAGTGGGGTTAATATGTACTAGACAAAAATTAATCTGACAGGTGAGAATTAACTTACAGAAGAATTCAAAACTAATATCAGTCTCTTGTTTAATGTTACTAATATTTTTCTAAAAAGCAATTTGTTTACTATCAAGACAAGTTTGCATAGGCATAGCAATATTTGCCTAAATGAGGCCTTGTCTCATTGTAAGAACGCAGCCAATGATCAACATCAATCTGCAAATCTTTCAAAGAGCTGTAGATTTTCTTTCTAAAGATAATATTGTAACACTCATCTTGCGTAGTTTTATGAAACCTCTTGCATATTACATTAGTTTGTGGAGAATTGGCCTTAGTTCTTGAATGATCAATGTTTTCAATTCCCAAATAAAGCTGATAAGAATGATTCTCTGTTTTGCCACAGTCCCTATCAGTCAAAATGCGTGATAATGACACATTTTATCCATCAAAGAATGGTATATTAAGAGGATCTACAGCAGTGATTGCAGTTTTGTCTATTTGCCATAGCAACCCTTGAATAGGTATCAATGAAAGTTTGCTGGTAGATCCTTCCTATACCTTTGATATTGCCTACATAATAAGTGTCTTGAGAACCCAAATAACCAGTATTTCAATTTCACCATCTTTATTCTTTCACTTTCTCTAAAGCTGCAAGTTGCTCTTCAGTTAAAATTATTCCATTGATTTTGTCTTTCAGAGTGCTCGAGCAGGTCTTACTTCGGTTAGCTATAGCAGCTATAATGTGCTTGCAACAACTAACTCACTACGGCAACTGCACCGTGACAGTGTTTGTATTTTTTTCCAGAGTTACAAGGACACTTGTCATTTCTTGAAACTTTTGGAAGTCTGCTATTTTTAGTAGAGCGTGACCTATTGCCTATTTCTTGATTGTCTAGTAACTTAAAGTGCGCTAGGCGGTGAATGGTAATCTCCCTCCACTTTTCAAGCATCGACTCAAACATTAAGAAAGCTTCGCGTTTAAATTCATTCAGTGGATCTTTTTGCCCCATGGCACGCAAATTTATGCTTTGTCTTAGGCTCTCTAAGACCGAAAGGTGCTCCCTCCATAAATGATCAAGTGTCATGATCATCACTTGTTTCACTATCGTATTCCACAAACCTGTAGTTTGTTGACTATTGAAATATTTTTCTTTCTCAGTAAAAAATTCTTGTATCTTGTCGTTTATATAATCCAAGGCTTCTTGTTTATTCAAAAATTCTTTTAGATTAAGCGTTATCCCGTATCTTATGTGGAATTCTTTTGCAATATCTTGAACATAATCTTCGTAATAACCACTTTGTACTATACCTTCTATTATATCCTCATTTACTTCGCTATATACTTCAACTAAATCATTGATTTCATTGTTTAAAATATGATTTCTCTGCTTAAAAATAACTTTACGTTGATTGTTGATTACATCATCAAACTTTAGCAAAGACTTCCGCACATCATAATTTCTAACTTCAACTTTTTTCTGTGCTTTTTCAAGTGCTTTATTAATCCATGGATGATGAATAGCCTCGTTGTTCTTTAGTCCCACTCTTTGCAAAAAATTCCTCATTCTATCAGAACCAAATATCCTCATTAAATCATCTTCAAGTGATAGAAAGAACTTAGAAAGCCCGGGGTCACCTTGGCGGCCAGAACGTCCACGTAATTGATCATCTATTCTCCTACTTTCATGCCTTTCGGTTCCAATAACACATAAGCCACCAGCTTTTATAGCAATTTCCTTATCTTTTTTTACTCTTTCGACTATTTCTTGATATTTTTTTTCTCTTTCATTAGCATTTTTTATTTTCTCGAGCTCTATTTTTGCAATCATTTCAACATTTCCACCAAGCTGAATATCAGTTCCACGTCCTGCCATGTTTGTTGCTATAGTAATGCTGCCTGGTATTCCAGCTTGCGCTATTATATACGCTTCTTGTTCATGATAACGAGCATTCAATACTGAATGCTTAAGGGAATGACTGTTCAAAAGATCGGAAAGTTTTTCAGAATTTTCAATACTCACAGTGCCAACAAGCACTGGTTGAAGACGTTTGTGACATTCTGCTATAAACTTCAATACAGCACTAAATTTTTCTTTTTCTGTGCCATAAATTTCATCATCAACATCTATTCTTTTAACAGACACATTAGTTGGAATTTTTACTACATTTAATCTATATATATCACGAAATTCTTCTGCCTCTGTTGCTGCTGTTCCTGTCATACCAGAAAGTTTGTTGTACATACGAAAGTAGTTCTGAAATGTGACTGATGCTAAAGTTTGACTTTCATGCTGAATTTCAAGATTCTCCTTTGCCTCCAGTGCCTGGTGAAGACCATCAGAATATCTCCTACCTTCCATCATGCGCCCAGTAAACTCATCAATAATTACCACCTTACCGTTTTTCACTATATAATCTTTATCAGCAGTAAACAGCTTATGTGCACGAAGTGCTTGATCTATGTAATGAGTCAGTATAATGTTGCCAGTATCATAGAGCGAGGAATTTCCAGGAATGAGGTTATACGATTTTAGTAATTCCTCCACTCGTGAAATGCCATTTTCAGTGAGGAACACTGCTCTACTCTTTTCATCGACTTCATAGTCAGAATCAACTAATTTGATTACTATTTTATTGATATGCTTATATATCTGATCATTTTCCTCAAGTGGGCCAGAAATAATGAGCGGAGTACGCGCTTCATCAATCAGTATTGAGTCTACTTCGTCTACTATTGCATAATTGAAGCCTCTCTGAACCATATCTTCTTGAGAAAATTTCATATTATCTCGTAGATAATCAAAGGCAAGTTCATTATTTGTTGAGTATACTATATCTGCTCTATAAGCCTTTTTTCTCTCGTCATCTTTCAAATTATTTGTAATAAATGCAACAGAAACTCCAAGAGAATTATATAATTTACTCATCCACTCTGTATCTCGTTTTGCAAGATAATCGTTAACAGTTACGACGTGCACACCTTTTCCTTCTAAAGAATTAAGGTATGCAGCTAAAGTTGCGACTAGTGTTTTTCCTTCTCCTGTTTTCATTTCTGATATCATGCCATTATGGAGAACCATGCCACCAATCAGCTGAACGTCGAAATGCCTCATGTTAAGGAATCTTCGTGATGCTTCTCGTACAACCGCAAATGCAGGTACGAGAAGGTCATTTAGTGTTTTTCCATTTTTCAGTTCTTGTTTTAATTCCGCAGTTTTACCAGCAAGATCCTCATCAGATAAGCTCTGCATTTCTTGCTCTAGCGCATTAATCTGCTGAGCAATTTTTCTGAAGGATTTTATTATCTTCTTATTCGTTGATCCAAATATCCTTTTTATAAAAAAAAGTGACGACGCAAAGATGAGGAATATAAGAATAGTTGTTAAAACTAACGTAGAGTCTGGCATAAACTTAGGTAAAGTTTTATTTAATATGAGATTATATTACTAAACGTAACCTGCGGCAATTAGATTCAGTAAATCTTTATTTACAAACTAAGGAAAAGATTCTTGCAGATGAAATGTAAAAGAGTCTATTCATTTTATTAAATACTATAATTAATAGTTAAACTTTCTTAATAAATTATTAAAATAGTGTTAAGCTACATGTATAAAACGGTTAGTGGAGTTACAATGTTAAGCAATATTATAAAAGTAAAATTAGAGAAAAATAGTTGTCCTTTTGAAGAATTAGAAGAATTTTTTGCTTCATTAAAATTTGGTACAAAAGGGTTTAAAGATTCTTCAATAAAATTAGTTTGCCAAGGATGGGGTGTGTCGTAGAGACACAAAAAAAAGATCAGAAACGAGCAAACTAAGTGATTAAGCTGCACAATAATAGATGACTGAGGTCCCTCACAGTCGGCTTGCAAGAGCAGGCTTTAAACAACTATAAGCTGCTTTAATAAAGAGTCAAGGTAGTGAGAGTTATGGAAAATGCGCAAATACGTGTCATGTACGAAATAGAGAGGCGAATGAAAATGAACCACTGATGAAGTGTCGAAAGAGCTGAAACGACTTCAAAACCAGGAGCTCCCATCTCTCCTGGGATAGATCTACAAGGAACTTGCTTACTGTGTGGGTGGCGTCCGGCATAAAGGTGGCGTGAAACTATTATAGGCTATTG
Source organism: Wolbachia endosymbiont of Trichogramma pretiosum (assembly GCF_001439985.1). Lineage (NCBI taxonomy): Bacteria > Pseudomonadati > Pseudomonadota > Alphaproteobacteria > Rickettsiales > Anaplasmataceae > Wolbachia > Wolbachia endosymbiont of Trichogramma pretiosum. The sequence goes on along the minus strand of NZ_CM003641.1, from coordinate 422,104 downwards.
TGTAGAACTGCTGCAACCTGTCGTTTCGATGAAAAGGGAGAAATCCAAGAAGCTAAACTTAAGGGATGAGGGTACCGATGCGAAGAACAGGGGGAGGATCAGCTTGTAGTAGTGAAGAAGTTTATGTAATGGGAATGGAGCGAAGGAGCTGAGTTATTCAGTTTTAATTATGTATCAACCGAAAGGGAGTAGTTAATGAATAAAACAAAGTCTTTTAATATACCAAAGCAACTTATTTGGAGGGCTTATAAACAAGTATCGAAGAATAGAGGTGCTGCTAGTGTGGATGAGGTATCGATAATAAAGTTTGAAGAAAATCCAAAAGATAATCTATACAAATTATTGAATCTAATGTCATCCGGAAGTTATTTTCCAGGGCCGGTAAAAGCTGTTGCAATACCGAAAGATACGGGAGTGGGACAAAGAATTTTAGGTGTTCCTTCAGTATTCGACAGGATAGGGTAGACGGCTGCTTCTATGTATCTTGAGCCGCTAGTAGAACCAAAATTCCATGAAGATTCATATGGTTATAGACCAAATAAATCAGCACTGGATGAGGTAGATAAGGCAAGGAAAAGATGCTGGAGGTATGATTGGACGATAGATCGAGATATATCCGGGTTTTTCGACAATTTGGATCACGAGTTGGCATTGCAATCTATCAAGAAGTATACAAACTGCAAATGGATCATAATGTATGTTGAAAGGTGGATGAAAGCCGCTATTCAGCTAGAAGATGGCAGTGAGGAAGTTAGGGAAAAGGGAGTTACGCAAGGAGATTCAGTTAGCACAATCATTTCGAATATATTCATGCATCACGCATTGATATATGGATGAAACAGAACTACCCTACAGTACCATTTGAGAGATATGTAGATGATGCGATAGTGGAATGCAAGACGCAAAAACGGGAAGAATTTATGAGAGTAGTGATCGAAGAAAGATTAGCCAAATATAAGCTAAAGTTACATCCTGATAAAACACAAATTATGTATTGTAAGGATGAGAACAGGAAGAATATGTTTCCTATACAAAGCTTTGATTACCTAGGATATACTTTTAGACCTAGAAAAGCAAAGAGCAAGATAGGGAAATATTTCGTTGCATTTCTTCCAGCAATTAGCAATAAGCTATAACAGTTTAGACCTGATCTAACAGCTTAATGAAGCAAGATAAAAATATAAATAAATTATAAATGAGTGTCAGAAATGAGTACAACACAAGAAAAACACTAGAACCAAAGTTGGGGTTACTAGAACTTGCAAAGCAATTAGGAGATGTATCCCAAGCGTGTAAAGTAATGGGGTATGCAAGGGATACATTTTACCGCTTCAAAGAGCTATATGAAACAGGAGGGGAAAAGCATTATATGAGATAAACAAAAGCAAACCATTACTTACCAATAGAGTACCAAAGGATACAGAAGAAGCAGTAGTTAAAATAGCAGTAGAGTTTCCAGCATATGGACAAGAAAGAGCAGCTAATGAATTAAAGAAAAAAGGAATTCTAATATCTGCTAGTGGTATAAGGTCAATATGGCAAAGAAACGATCTCGAAAATTTTAAAAAGAGATTGAAAGCCCTGGAAGCAAAGGTGGTCCAAGACGGTATAATTTTAACAGAGGAGCAAGTTGCTGCTTTAGAAAAAAAACTAAGGAACAAAAAGAAGCCAATGTTAGAAACAACACCCTGGATACTTAGGTAATCAAGATGCCTATTATGTAGGCAATATCAAAGGTATTGGAAGAATTTATCAACAAACTTTTATTGACACCTACTCTATAGTGGCCTTCGCTAAGCTTTATACGGAGAAAACTGCTATCACAGCTGCAGATCTTCTCAATGATAGAGTTATACCATTTTTTGATAAACAGAAAGTTCCATTGCTACGCATTTTAACTGATCTTGGTACATAGTATTGTGGTAAACTAGGGAATCATGCGTACCTGTTATGTTTGAGAGTAGAAAATATTGATCATTCTAGAACCAAAGCTTATTCTCCACAGACTAATGGTATATGTGAAAGGTTTCATAGAACTATGCAAGATGAATGTTACAATATTATCTTTAGGAAAAAGATTTATAGTACTTTGGAGGAGCTTCAATTAGATGTCGATCATTGGTTGCATTCTTATAACAGAGATAGACCTCATTCCAGTAAGTATTGCTATTCCTATGCAGACCTTTTTTGATAGTATTCATATTGCTTACCAAAAAAAAATATTGATAACATTAAAATAGATTCTGATGTCGGTTTTGACTTCTTCGATTCTTCTGTCAGGTCAAGTCTAAACTATTACAGAAAAATTTATTCTACTTGATAATTCAATAATTTCTTTTGAAGTGCAAAAAGGGAGAAAGTTTTATCTTAAGGCAGTTACTTACGGTGATTCATTAGATAATACGGAAACAAAAATTGTAAACTGAGAGAGCGTAAGTGAAATCTTAATGTCCACTTGCATTTTATTAAAAAATCCACTATATTATAAAAATAGCAATATACTAAGGTAAAATAATGATCGGTAATGTAAAAAAAATTATCAAATGAAGCGCTAATAATACTAACTTGGGTGCCAAGAGTACACGGTGCATCTTTACCAGATGGTAAAAACAGTGACCTTAATTACTTAGATATAATAAAAAATCATAAATTAATAAATAAAGAAGAGAGGGATATATATTTGATTATCAACGGTCCTGGATTCAAAGAAAATCAAATAGATGATTTAAAATGTAAACTGAAAGAATTTGAAGGAGTACATGTTATAGACTTGCATCAGTATGGCTGGAGCGAAATAGATCAAGGATGGGAGATAGATGGTGAAGATACTAGTATCAAGGGTTTCTTTAGAGATATGTATAACATGACAGGTGAATAAAGAACATACTTTGCTGTTGAAATAGATACTTTTAGATTGATTGCTCTTGCTCTTTCAGAAAAAATGACAGGAGAGAAAGGTGCAATATATATACTTTAATTCTTTAAAAGCTATTGACTCTCATATAGGGAAGGATATAACAATCCCTGAAAAATATTGTTAGGGAAGTAGTGGTAATGTTTGACCCTAATGGTAGAATGATTGCTCACAAAAACTTAAATAATGATCTAATTGCAATAAATGATTCAAGCGTGGCAGTTGATATCTTATCTAAATATAAAAGTAAAATACTAAGTCAAAAAGAAATGTGCGGTGAATTATTAAAGTATTTAACTTTAATAATAAGTGAACTAGGTAATTGTATCCCTCATATGCTAAAAGAAAAGGAAGAGATGACAGAGAAACAAGAGAAAAATAAAATAGAAAAGATGATGAAAGAAATGATTAACAAGAAAGAGGATGCAGAAAGTTATGTAAAAGATTTAAGAGATTATAGAATAGCGGTGTTGTATGAACGAGATTTTCTCCCCTTCCTTATCACACTTGGATTAAATTTAGGTAAATTCAATATTGTAAGGGTAGTTGATTGTAAATTAGTTGGTTAAGAAGAAAGTAGACGTGAGTCATTTGATTTTAGAGAGAACAATGGTAATTATGTTTCTAAGCAAGAGCGACCTATCCTGGATGAAGGGAAAAGATCTATACCATGAACGAGTAGATAACAAGCTGGAAGGAGCAGAAGTAGACAGGGTAGCAATGAAAAAGCTATCGCTTACATAACAGTTATTAAAGGACTTATCTATATTAAAAATAGAAAGTCCTTTAAAGCAAAGGTTCTAAATAATTGACAGTCAATAAAATATACTACTAGTATTAGTATATGTGATAGAGGGAATAATATGTTAAAAAAATAGTTAATGCACTGAAAGGTAAGGAGAGGGAGAGGAGATATGCTGATTTGAAGTCTACAGAAAATTCTGATTATAGAAAATATAAGGATTTGGATATGGACTTCGATAGTGAACATGAATTTGTTTGTGACTTTGTTATTAATGGGAGGGCAGTAACTAATGATTTCATTAAAATTTATATTTAAAACATGTAAATCTCATTACAAAGGATAAAAATAAGGAGTTATCGTCTGTTTCTTAAGCAAATCTTCACGGAACACGCCGGTGCAGCAGTTCCAAATAGCTCTATTATGGAAGAATTGATAACTTATTATAACAGGTCTGGGTACAAGCAATTCTTTTCTTCTCAAGGTCAAGCACTTCATTCTTTTGGATTGTGCATGTATTCATTCCACTATTTAATTCCTTCTTACAGAGAAAGGGCCTATATAAGTTGTGAAGATCGAAATTGTCTGAAGTTCAGTTTTAGCGTAAATGATGGCGTATATAACGATACTAAATTTAGTATGTAATTTACAAAACTTAGTGGAGTTTAAACTAAAATGTGAAGTATGAAGAAGGTAAGGTGTCTCTTGCTATATTCCTAAGGAGCAGAAGAACTACAAAGCAAATGATAAGAATTTGTTTAATGTTATTATTGAGTATTTTTAGAAATTTTGCGAAAAATTTGGATTTCACTTTTTTGAGGGAAAATTTGAGCTTAATCTGGATAAGACACTTGGAGAATTAAGTGATATAAACACATTCCAAGATAAGAATCTAAACTTGAAGAATTTAAAATAAGATACTGAAATCTCCGCTTTTTTTTAATAAGGCGAGTATAATAAAAAGTAAATCAAGTTTTACAGAAAACCTTTACTTATGATGAAAAGCACGTAATACGTATATAATATAAGATTGTGATATGTCAAAAAAAAATAGTTAATGCATTAAAATCTGAAGTAAAAAAGCTCAAATATGCTGATTTAAAGTCTATATCAATAAAATCAGATAGTTGGAACTTTAGTTGCAAAACATATATTGACCTTGGTAGGTCACACAACCTTACTATAATGAGAAAGAAGTGTCTAATGAGCTTATCTAGGAGCTATATTCAAAACATAAAGATCTCATTTTAGGGAATGAAAAAGGAAAAAGAAACTATTGTTTGTTTCTTAAAGTAGTCTTTATGGAAATATTTATACGTGTTGGTGCAATAGTTCCAAATGACCTTGTTATAGAAGAATTGATAACTAGTTATCCTCAAAAGGATATAATCATTTTTTGTTTTTGCATTTATTAAAGGCTCTTTTTCCACTTGGCTTGCTTGTGTTAGATTCTGATATAATACTAACTTATAGTATGGATTGCCATAGTCACAATTGTCTAAAAATAAGTTTTAGCATGGAATGTATAAGGGTACTTAGCAGTGATCTTGCTAATGATAGCAAAACACCAGGTTTTTACAGTTCAGTAGAATTTAAACTGAACTGTAAGGGTAGAAATGGAATATATGAAGATGGTAAGGTGCTTGTTAATATTCCGAAAGAGCTGAAAAATCATAAAGCAAGTGGTAGAAGTTTGTGTGACATTACTATTTAGTATTTTCAAGAATTTTTTGGAAATTTGGGATTTAAATTTGAGACAAAAGTGGAACATAGTCTAGGGGAGCCACTGAAGGTATTAAATTATGTAAGTGTGCTTTGCTCTCAGTTAGAATGTATCTGTTCAGCAGAGTGGTAAAATAAATTAGACGAAACTAATAAGTGGTTATCATGAAAATAGCTATCATTAAGTCTTTTCATGTAAAAAACAATGATGTCATTCCAGCACGTGACCAGTTCTGATTGCCTGGTTAATCTTCTTGATTTCAGTGTTAGGCTACTCGATAACAGGTGTTACTGAAATAACGCTGATGGGCTACTGGAAGGATAAGAAGCTACTTGAATAAAAAGAAAGGGAGCAATGGCTTGCACGTTTCCTTGAACAGATAGGTTAAATTAGGTTGAAGTTTTAGCAGCAGCAAGTCTGTTAAAATCTTCTTCAGCGTGGTACGATGACCGCGTTAATGGGCTTGATGCAACTACCAAAAAGCCTTTGGAATAAGCAATATATTTATAATGCTCAAACTCTTCTGGGGTAACATATCTATCAACCTTTACATGCTTTGGAGTTGGTTGCAAATATTGACCAATTGTAATGAAGTCAACTTCGGCGCTACGTAAATCATCCATAACCTGAAAGATTTCTTCTTTTGTTTCTCCAAGACCAACCATAAGACCTGACTTCGTAAAAAGTTTAGGATTAATCTGTTTTACCATCTTTAGCAAATATAGTGAATGAAAATAACGAGCTCTTGGTCTTATTTTTGCATACAGCCTTGGTACTGTTTCGATGTTGTGGTTATAAACATCAGGTGATGCAATAGCTATTGCTTCAAACGCTCCTTTCTTATTTAAAAAATCAGGAGTGAGGATCTCTATTGTTGTTTCCGAAGTTATCTTTCTAATTTCTTCTATACACCCTATAAACTGATTTGCACCACCATCTGGTAAATCGTCACGATCAACAGAGGTGATGACAACGTGCTTTAAATTTAACTTTTTTATTGCTTTTGCTAAATTTTCTGGTTCATGAGGATCGAGCTTATCAGGGGTGCCAGTTGTAACGTTGCAAAACGCACAAGCACGAGTACAAACAGAACCGAGAATCATCACAGTAGCATGACGTTTATTCCAACATTCACCAATATTTGGACACGCAGCTTCTTCGCATACTGTATGCAAGTTATGTAGCTTAACAGTGTTTAGGGTTTCATTGAATATTTTGCCAGCTGGAGCTTTTGCTCTGAGCCATATAGGCTTACTATGCATCTGAAACAGCTAATTCTACCTCTTGTTTTGCTAAAGCTTTCTTTAATCTTCTTTTTATCTTTTGTGCTTCTTTACTTAGTTTGATTGTTTTTGTATTGAGCAAGAAAGCATCAAGATCACCTTTATAGTCTATAGTTCTTAAAGTTCTTGTTGCTATACGAAAGCTAAGCTTTCTGTCTAATATATTACTCATCAATGTAACCTTATGTAAATTTAAGAGAAAGGTACGCTTTGTTTTACGATTTGAATGTGATACCTTATTACCAAAAGACTTTTTTCTATTTGTCAACTCACAAATTCTACTCACTTCGATATACCAATTTATCCTATGCGACTAGGTTAACCTGATATAGTTAAATAGTCAACTCCCTTGCTTGATTTTTATACCGTATACTGCTTTATAGCCAAAAAACACTGTAATTTTTTCTATTACAAGAGAAACCATATGCTGCATTTCTAATGCTTTACTGCCATTTGTTACTAACAGATACAGCACACCAGAGTTTACGTTTTGTGCGTATGAGATCTTGTGTGGTTTTGTACATTCTGCTAATTCCTCTCCAACTATACTTTTCCAGTTTAAAATAAGACGTATTTCATTTTTGCTGATCTTATTTTTCACGCATTTTAATGCATAGTTTTCTATTATAGATTTTAATTTCTTTGGTCCGCTATGTTTAAACATCTTTCCAGCGCTTAAAATTAAATTATATTGCAACTCTCTTATACAAAAAACTAACTTATTTTTTTCATGACCCTCGTCCTCACACATAAAAAGCAGTGTTTGTATATCTAGCATTTGCCAGAATTTTGTGTTTCCTACCTTGTAATCATTTTTAATTTTAATTTGTTAAATTATTATGAAGCTAAGTAAAATTCGAGTAAAGTATAGTCTTTCCAAGAAGATTATCTTTTTACTGTATGCTGTAATTTTCTTATAGCTATTGTTTTTTAAGATCTTTCTACAATCCAAGCTGCTTGAATGGCCTCTAATGTTTTTTCATTACAATGCTTTTCATCATCAAACTCTTCTAAGTCCAAGACTTTTCTTTTAAGTTCAGTGAATCTAATAGTAATTATATCTTCATCTGGAAATTTCTCTTCTAGAGCTTCTGCAATATCTTCTATATCAAACCATTTCATACTTCTTTAGTAAATTAAACTGGTGCCCATGGGGAGACTTGAACTCCCAAGGTCGCAAAACCCACGGATTTTAAGTCCGCTGCGTCTACCGATTCCGCCACACGGGCTTTATTTATCTAGAGTAAAATTCTACTACTAAATTGACTTCCATGTCTGTTGAATATGGGACCTCGGAATATTGAGGGGCTCTCAAATACTTCACTGAAAGTGCTTTGCTATTTGCCTCTAAATAATCTGGAGCCTTACGTTCTTGTTTTTGTTCAGCCTCTATTAATATAGGAATTTTTGCTGCTCTTTCCCTTATTTTTACTATATCACCAGGCTTCACTCTATAACTTGATACGTTAACTACCTTATCATTAACTGTAACATGTTTATGAGATATAAGCTGTTTTGCCGAGTAAATTGTTGGCACAAAACCAGAGTGATATAAAACAGAACTTAACCTCGATTCTAAGGCACCAATAAAATTATCAGCCGTATAACCTTTTCTTTTGTAAGCATCTAAAAATGTACGCCTAAGCTGTTTACTTGAAATTGCATAGTAGAACTTAAATTTTTTATGTGCAGCAAACTGCTTACCAAAGTCAGATAACTTCTTAAATCCAAGAATACCATGCTGACCTGGAGGGTATTTTCTTTTATTTACCGAATCTTTTGCTCTACCCCATAAGTTTACACCAAGCCTGCGACTGATTCTATACTTTCTATTGATAACAGTTGTCATATAAAAATTCTCACAATATAACTATAAATTGTTAATGATTTTAACATTAAGTGTCAACTTGTTTTTGCCACTATGATATAGTATACTTTACTTTTAAGTTTTCCTATTAACACATGAATCATCTACTGCTAAAATCCATGGCAAATGCTGTCCGCTTTTTATCAATTGATGCGGTACAAAAAGCAAATTCTGGACATCCAGGTATGCCACTTGGCATGGCAGATATTGCCACTGTATTATTTGCTAAATATCTAAACCATAACCCTGATGATTCTCAATGGATCAGTAGAGATCGTTTCGTCCTATCAAATGGTCATGGTTCGATGCTGCAATACTCCATATTATATCTGACAGGCTATATTAGTATAGATGAACTAAAAAACTTTAGGCAACTTACGTCAAAAACTCCAGGTCACCCAGAATTTGGCTTAACTTCCGGTATAGAAGCAACAACAGGCCCGCTTGGTCAGGGATTTGCCACTGCTGTTGGCATGGCACTTGCTGAATCGATTCTTGCAAAGCAGTTTGAAATCAGTCACTACACTTACGTAATGCTAGGAGATGGTTGTCTTATGGAAGGTATAAGCCATGAGGCAGCGTCCCTTGCTGGGCATCTTAAATTAAATAAGCTGATAGCACTTTTTGACGACAATGACATCTCTATAGACGGCTCTACTAGCCTCTCTTGCTCTGATGATGTAGAAAAGCGTTTTTCAGCGTATGGATGGAATGTTGACAAAATCGATGAGCATGACTTTGATGCTATATCCCTTTCAATAGAGCAGGCGCAAGAGTCTGATAAACCTACACTAATCTGTTGCAAAACTATTATCGGAAAATTTTCGAGCCGTGCTGGCACATCTTCTGCTCATAGTGGTGCTTTTACAGAGGAAGATGTAAAACAGATGAGAGAAAAATTGAATTGGAACTATGAACCATTTTATGTACCAGAAGATGTGAAAAACGCTTGGATGGAAACAGTTAAGAGGGCAAAACAAAACTATACATCCTTGATCAATGAAGAACTACAAAGAAGACTTGAGAAACGTTTGCAGAATAACATCGAGAGTGATTTGGCTAACCTGAAGAAAGAAATATGTGAGCTCATGCCAAACGAAGCTACTCGATCTTCTTTCGGCAGAGTAATGGAACTATTAACTAAGTCTATGCCAGAACTAATTGGTGGCTCTGCTGATCTTACCGGTTCAAATTGTACTAAATATAAGCACATGCAGGCAATAGATAGTGATAATTATGGTGGCTCTTATGTACACTATGGAGTGAGAGAGCACGCTATGGCAGCTTGTATGAATGGTATGGCTCTTCATGGTGGAATTATTCCTTATGGTGGAACTTTTTTAGTATTTTCCGATTACTGCCGACCTGCTATACGTCTTTCAGCTTTGATGAAACAGCAGGTTATATATGTAATGACTCATGACTCAATTGGAGTAGGGGAGGATGGTCCAACGCACCAGCCAATAGAGCATTTAGCTTCTCTGAGAGCTATACCAAATCTGTATGTTTTTAGGCCAGCAGATGCAATTGAAACTTTGGAGTGCATTAGCATTGCACTTAAGAAAAAAGAGTCACCTGCACTATTTGCGCTTTCAAGGCAAAATATTAATTACATGCACTCTTATACTGACCAATTGGCCAACCTATCAAGATTTGGTGCATATATACTATGCGAATATTCAGGGAAGCTAGAAGTGACGATATTTGCTACCGGGTCTGAAGTTGAAATTGCAGTTGAGGCAAGAGAAAAATTACAGGAAAAAGGTGTAGGTACAAGGGTCATTTCTATGCCGTGTTGGAGGCTTTTTGACGAGCAAAGTGATGAATATAAAGGGGTGGTATTAAATAATGACAGCATCAAAGTTGCAATTGAAGCTGGAAGTGAAGTGGGTTGGCATAAATATGTAGGCTCAAACGGTATATTTATTGGCATGAAAAATTTCGGAGAATCAGCACCTTATGAAGCTCTTTATAAGCATTTTAATATTAGCGCTGATTATGTAGTAAAATGTGTTTGTGAAAACGCTTTTTATCATTCCACTGCCCATAAAATTACTTAATGAACTCAGCCAGTACCGTTCTTATGCTAAGAAAGCTAGTGAAATGTTTCGAGTAACTTTTTTTCTGTGAGCTACTTGACGGCAAAAATAAAGTTTTAATCATTCCATGGTTTCTGTATAATTTCCGAAACTTAATTGATATATATGAAGATAATAATAGGTAGCGCTGGTAAACAATTAGGAGATTTAATAGCAATTGGGCTAAATGCTCAGCTATTTCCTACTCAGGTGTCAAGATTTGCTAATGGTGAGGTAAATGTAGAAGTAGCAAGTGATCTACGTGATCAAGAGGTATACGTAGTACAATCTATTTCTTCCCCTGTAAATGATAACCTTATGGAGCTTTTTCTTACAATTGATGCAGCGAAGAGATCAGGAGCCAAGAGAATAACAGCTATTATTCCTTATTACGCATACAGTAGGCAGGATAGGGTTATTAAAAATAATAATATGCGATCTGCTTTAAGTGCTAAATTAGTTGCAAATCTTATTCAAACTGCAGGTGCAAATAGCGTTGCTGCTATTGATTTGCATTCAAGTCAAATTGAAGGTTTTTTTGATATACCAGTTACTAATTTAAGCTGTTTTGAAGTATTTGTTAACTCTATATACAAGGAGAATTTGGCAGTAGTTGCGCCTGATGTTGGAGCAATTGGAAGGGCTCGTACTTTTGTAAAGATTTTAGAGGAAAAATACAAGTTAGATAATGATGTTGTTGTAGTAGATAAATATAGAGAAAAAGCAGGTGCGTCTGAGGTAATGAATGTAATCGGAGAAGTTGCAAACAAAAATTGCGTCATTGTTGATGATATAGTTGACTCTGGCGGAACATTATTTAATGCAGCTCTTGCTTTAAAAAACCGAGGAGCAAAGTCTGTAGTTTCGTGCATTACACATGGAATCCTTTCAGGAAATGCAGTTGAGAAAATCTCTTCCTCTTCTCTGGATAAATTAGTAATTACGGACACCGTATTTCACAAATTTGAAAAAAATGATAAGATAGAGGTTGTTTCAATTGCAAATATTTTAATTTCCTTTATGCAAGGAGGTAAAAGTGCCAGCTAGATCAACAGAAGATGTTATCACTTTGTTAAAAGAATTTGCAAATAAGAGAAAAATAACAATTACTAAAGAAGAAATTCTTAAAACTTCACAACTTGTGAGGATTAAGTTATCCGATGGTGAGATTAAATACTACTCAAAAGAACTGACAATGCTGGATTGGATACATGATACTTTGTCGAAAGTTAATACTGAAGGTATTTCTCCTATGCGTTATGGAACTATAGATAAGGATATCCATGTACGTGATGATATTATAAATTCTCAAAACATTAAAGAAGAAATATTATCCAATACAAAATCGGAGCATGGGTATTTCGTAGTACCGAAGGTTATAAACGATTAAGATAAAGCAATATTTATACCGATTTTATAGATCTACTTTCAAAAATAAGACCAATCTGGTAAAGAAGCATTCGTTGGAGTAAAAACCATTTTTTGATTTTTCTTTACTAAATCTACTAAATATAATTTAGAGTTGCTTGGTGATTCTGCATTAGTAAAGATAATTTTTCTGCCATTTGGTAGCCATGCCGGAGATTCAATTTTATGTCCCTCTGAAAGCAAGCGCTCTTCTTTGCCATCTGGCTTCATAACTCCTATGTAAAATTTTCCTGACTGAATTTTTGTAAAAGCTATCAGATCTCCTTTTGGCGACCAAACAGGTGTAGCATATCTCCCATTTCCAAAACTAATTCTCTTGGGTTTTTTGCTTTTTTTAGTGAAATCTATGATATATAGTTGCTGACTTCCACTTATATCAGAACTAAAAACCATGTACTTTTGATCTGGAGACAAAGAGGGAGAAGTACTTATAGCTGAACCTTTAGTAATTTTTTTTGTTCGTTTACTGCTTAAGTCTAGAGATAATATATTTGTTTCACCACTCAATGAGTGGGAAATAAAAAGAGATTTACCATCAGGAGAAAATCTTGGTGCAGAAATAACTCCTTCAAATGCGCTGATTATTGATTCAGTGTTATCTTTTAAATTTTTTAATATTATATAACTTTTACCATTTGTGTATGAGATATAAACAATACCCTTTCCATTTGGTGAAAATCTTGGTGTTGACACAAATTCCTCACCATTTGTTAAGTACTTTATATTACTTCCATCTTGATTCATCACAGCAATTTTACGGACGGATTTGTGATTGCTATCTTTTTCTTCAGCGATATATGTAATTTTTGTATTGAAATGTCCTTTCTCACCAATTAACCTGTCATATATCATATCTGAAACAAGATGACTAGTTTTCCTCCAGTCTTTTACTAGAAAAACAACCGACTGAGCAAGTAATTCTCTGTTTGTAAAGCTTTCAGATAAACGAAAAGATAGCTCTAAATTTCTGTTTGATACTTCACTTAAACTTACTGTGACTACAGTATCGCTTTTCCAGGACTCAACTTTCGTGTTACGTTTCACATTAAATAAGCCACTATTAGATAGATTTGTTTCAATTACTTTTGTGATTCTTTCACTTAGCTCACTTTCCACTTCTGTCTTGCATGCGCATTTAGATACAACAAGATCAATATTACCAATATTGCTTTTTCTTATTCTTATATCAACATATAAAACAGCTTTTGTGGAGTAAGGAATAAATAACGAAATAAATAACACCAGCTGAACGAATAGCTTCATTAGATTTCTCGCATTAACTCCTGTCATCTCAGCAAATAGCTTACTTTTGAAGTTAAACTGCATTACAGTAGAGTAAAGCAATTTCTGCAGTACTTGACACTGGAATCCAGAAATTTGACTGCAAGTAAGTGCACTGAGGTGGCAAGCATAAAAGTAGCTGTTTTATTCTAAAATAAACGTCTTTGACAAGGTTGCATAAAAAACTGGATTCCAGTGTCAGAGCATTGGGATGATACTCTACTGGTGGAGATTGCTCTAAAACTACAATGTTTGCCTGGGCGTTGAGATGGCACCCTTCTGGTAGATTCAAATCACAATGTTTGTATATTTGTGTGATCTGACACTGATTTTTTTTCACGGATTCCAGTATTGCATGCTGAAATAACATCAAAGAATACATTGTTAACTTCTTACTCAAATAATGGTTAATAAAAAGAGGTATATTTCTATACCCGTTCTATTTGGACTTCAATTATAGGTCTTTTTAGTAAATATTCCTTTAAGATACTAAATATTGAACTTTCAATCTTATTTCTTATTTTTTTTATCGGTTGTGGACTAAATGCTGACTCAACCTTCTCTGTGATCTTTTGCATAATGGCTGCATCTTCTTGCGCTTCGAAAACACCAGGTGCAAATACTTTTGGTTTAGCAAGCAATTTATTTTTCTTATTCACAATTGCTGTTACTACAATAACTCCAGTATCTCTCATTCTCTCACGCATCTTTATAACGCTGCATTCTGGATGGCGCAGCAACGTACCATTAATACCAAAGTAGTCAACATCAATTGAACTAACTTTTTCTCCATTCTCCAAATTAACAATATCACCTGGTGCAATCATTATTGCTTTTTTCACACCACACTCTTTAGCGAACTTTACATGTGCATCCGTATGAATATACTCACCATGAACTGGAATAGCTATCCTAGGTTTTATCAAAGAATACATTTCCCTTAGCTCTGCTTTTACTGGATGTCCGGAAGCATGAACATTCTCTGTTTTTTCAGTAATAACTTCCACTCCCATATCAATAAAGGCATTGAGCATGTTATGTGTACGAGTTTCATTGCCAGGAATGATTTTTGATGAAAAGATTATGGTATCACCTTGCTGCATTTTAAATGCTTGATGACTCTTATTAGCAAGCCTTGAGGTTGCTGCCAGTGGCTCACCTTGACAACCTGTGCAAAGTAGCACCAGCTTTTCCCTTGGAAAATTTACTGCCTCCTTTTCTTCTAGAAACTTAGGAGAATCAGTTAAATAACCACTATCCTGAGCAACTTTCACTATTCTCCATAAAGATCTGCCAAGTAAGGCTACTTTTCTATTTAGTGCTTGTGCAGCTTTAGCGATAGTCTCAATCCGCGCCACATTTGAGGCGAATAGCGATACAGCAATCAATTTTTTAGACCGCTTTATTATATTGTAAATATTATCATAAATTTCACTTTCTGATTCAGGGGCGTGCTTGCCCAGTATGTTTGTTGAATCACAAATTGCTGCAAGTAGATCACCTTTATCGCCAATTTCTTTTAAACGCTCTATATTAGAAATTAATCCAACAACAGGTTTTGGATCAAATTTCCAGTCCCCAGTATGAAGTGCACTACCTGCTTCAGTGCTAATTAATATTGAATTTGCCTCAGGAATTGAGTGAGTTACATTTATAAACTCAACGGTAAAAGGACCCAAATTTATGCTGCCATTTATGTCTACCTCTTTCACAGGTACCACACCTTCCAATCGAAACTCCTTTAATTTCTCCTTGAGAAAATTAACTGTAAACTTTGTTGTATATATGGGACATTGTAAATCTTCCCACAGATGAGGCACTGCACCACAGTGATCCTCATGTGCATGTGTAATTATTATTCCAAGCAAATCTTTTTTTCTTTGAGCAATAAAATCTACATTAGCAATGAGTAGCTCAACACCTGGCATAGTTTCATCTGCAAAACCGATACCAAGGTCGATCATAATCCACTTACCTTGATAATGATATAGGCTAACGTTCATTCCAATCCTTCCTACTCCTCCAAGAGGAAGAAATAAAAACTCATTTTTGTTTATGTTCATTAATTTTAAATTATTAAAATGCGAGGATAGCAAAGCTTCGACTTTAAATAAAGGAATTTATCACTTTTGCATAACTTAAAAAAATCTTTTCACTAAAAGAGAAGGATTTCAAGTTGGTAAAAAGAATTAAGTGTAGACAGCTACCTCTTTATATCATTTAGCAAATTTCTCATTTTTTTTTTACTTTTCCAAAGAATCCTTCATATTTCTGCTCTACACTTTCATGTTTCTCTTCCTCAAGCGCTTTCAATAGCTCAATCTGCTTTTGGGTTAAATTCTTTGGATTTAAAGTCTCAACTATTACCTGTACGTATAAATCACCACGAGCATGTGAGTTCATATATGGCATACCCTTTTCCCTACAACGTAGTTTGGTACCAGTTTGAGTACCTTCAGGGACTTTTACTTTTATTTTAGCTCCATCAATTGACTGAATATCTATTTCACCACCAAGTACTGCTAGTGTCATTCTTATAGGCACTTTACAGTGTAAATCCGCTCTATTGCGAGTGAAGATCTGATGAGTAGCTATTTTTACACATACGTATAAATCTCCGCTTTTTCCGTTTCTTGCTCCAGCTTCTCCTTTACCAATGACCCTTACCTTAGCTCCTTCTTCTATGCCTTTTGGAATTGAAACGGAGATATTTACTTCATCTCTTTTACGCCCACTTCCACCGCATTTCTTACATTTATTTTGTATTATTTCTCCTTCCCCATAGCATGTAGTACACGTTCTTTCAATGGTAAAAAAGCCCTGTTGAGTTCTAACTCTACCGCTTCCCTGGCATGTGTTGCACTGAACCGGTTTGATTGAACCTTCGCTACCTGTGCCTTGGCATGTATTACATTTTATATTTGTCACATAATGTATAGGTGCTTGTATTCCTTTAAATGCATCTTCTAAGGTAATTGTAAGATCGTAGCGCAGATCTGATCCAGATACTCCTGTTGTACTTCTTTTTGTCCTTGACCTACTTGTACTGCCGCCGAATCCTCCACTAAAAAAATCGTTAAATATATCGCTAAAATCCCCTCCAGCTTGGCTGAAATCAAATCCAACGGAAGCACCATCGTGACCATAACGATCATAACCCGCTCTTTTTTCAGAGTCAGATAGAACTTCATATGCAGCTGTTACTTCTTTAAATTTTTCCTCTGCTTCCTTATTACCAGGGTTTCTGTCAGGATGATATTTTAATGCTAGTTTTTTATATGCTTTTTTTATCTCATCAGCACTAGCATTTCTACTCACTCCTAGCAGATCATAATAGTCTTTTTTATTCATACATAATAGCTCAGTATTTCACCTTTAAAGATAGGTATTACACATATGAATTTCAAGCATGACCTCTATTTTCTACAAAACATGGTGCACCCTGAGCGACTTGAACGCCCGACCTTTTGATCCGTAGTCAAATGCTCTAATCCAACTGAGCTAAGGGTGCTTGCACAAAGTTGACTTTAACAGATTTTATAGTTTATTTCAATTGGTTTAGCTAAAAATAAAACTCTTATCATGTATAAAACCTGTAAGAAATTGTACTAGCTCTCTTAAAGGATAACTTAAGTTAACAGTTTCCAATTACTTTGATTTTAGAAGCGCTATCCGAATAAGAGCTTTTTACATTATACTGCCAAGCTGCTAACAAATAGCGGAATGACGGTTATAGTTAAATCTAAGCTATTTTGGCTATATCAGAAGACGGGTTATGCAGAAACCTTAAAATACTTCTTGCTTGCCAAGGAGAATAAATACATTCCTATAAACAAGCAGATACTCAATATCGATGCACAGGAAAACTTGAAAATTAAATCTTTAATATATATTGATAAGCATTTACCTGCAGAAATTTTGTATAGTAATCCAACACAAATAATCATATTATCAATGACCGATACTGTAATTAAAGTGATAAATTTGCCATATGAAAATTCAATTTCGATTTTGATTCTTCAAAAACAACTATGCTTGAGAGAAGAGAGATTAAAATTGAAGTATATAGAGCCGGTATCATAAAACTAAAATTTTGCAATTTAAAAAGACAGCACATCACTGTACACACTATTAAACTGTAAGTAGCTTTGCTTCTACCATGAAACTCAACCATTGAGTTTAAACTAAAGTAGCTTCCACAAATAAGGTAGCGCATATCATTAATCTGTTTGAAGTGCTAACTAAAGAAAGACTGATAAGCAAGAGCATTGATAAAATGCACATAATCACCTACCCATGTTTTATAACATGCATTCGCTTTAATCAAATATTACACATAATGAAAAATTTGTCTAGCGTAATCAAAAGTTATTTAAACTAGTACCTAAGTCTTTCAAATCTATTCTTATAATATCCTTTATATTGAGAGCTTTCTCCTTTGTCACTTTTCCAATACATGAAAAAACTATACCTTTAAATAATTCTTCAAACTTACGCTGATTTTGTGGGGCAATGGTTACTAATATTCTACTTTGCGATTCAGAAAACATTATTATCTTGTTTATTATGTCTGTATTTTGTGTTTTTCCTATTGGTACTAGTGAAAGATCAATTTCAGCACCAAGTTCTCCTGCAATTAGCGATTTTGCCAGAGCAATAATTAAGCCGCCTAAGTTTGGTGCAATTGCAGAGACAATTATGCCATCTTTTATTGCCTGGTTGTAACGTTCATACAACTTCCTAGCGCTCTTTGCATTAACTTTTGGCACGTTGTTATTATCTATTCCACTATATAACTGATATTCAG
Source organism: Wolbachia endosymbiont of Trichogramma pretiosum (assembly GCF_001439985.1). Taxonomy (NCBI): domain Bacteria; kingdom Pseudomonadati; phylum Pseudomonadota; class Alphaproteobacteria; order Rickettsiales; family Anaplasmataceae; genus Wolbachia; species Wolbachia endosymbiont of Trichogramma pretiosum. The sequence continues at coordinate 403,981 of NZ_CM003641.1, read as the reverse complement.
ATTTACCAAGTTCATCGTGGGTTGTACCAAGCACATATATCAAGTCCCCTGGAATTTTCACATCAAGCGATACCGCATTTTCAATATTGTCTATAACTCCAATTGCTGAAATGAGTAGTGAAGGTGGTGCAGATATCATCACTTTCTCGCCATTTTCATCATATCCCTTAAAGTCGTTAAACATACTATCTTTTCCGGATATAAATGGCGTTTTAAATGCAGTTGCAAAGTCGTAACAAGCCTCTGCAGCTCTCTTTAGTTGCCACAGCCTTTCTGGATTATAAGCATCACACCAGCAAAAATTGTCGAGCAACGCTAGATGATTTATATTTCCTCCTGCAGCTACGTAGTTGCGTATTGCAGTGTCAATTGCACATGCTGCCATGTGATAAGTGTCAATTTCTCCATAACTTGAGCCAAATCCCTGCGATTTTACAACACCTTTGTTTGAAGAAAGGACTGGCCTCGAGACAACAGCTTCACTGCACACTCTTCCCTTGCCTTGCAGTGGTTTCAATATTGAAGTTCCTTGAACCTCATGGTCATATTGCACCACTATAAACTCTTTGCTGCGTATGTTTGGTCTGCTTAGCATTTCTTCTAGTGCAAAGGTGTCATTCCAGTGCTTGACACTGGAATCTATCTCAAGCTCAACTCTGCCATCGCACGTATTTTTACATAAAGTTTTAGATTTATTTGCAGACAAAGCCTGCTGGATTCCAGTGTCAAGCGCTGGAATGACAGGAGAGAATTCTGGAATGACAGCGTATGGGTTAGATTTTCCAGACCATGGCTTTGTCTGTAAATGCATTTTAGGATTACCATCATGCAGAAATTCAGTTTCGATGTCCATTATTACTGTCCCTGGGGGACATTTAACAACGGCTTTGCCACTTTTGTTGAATTCTCCAATTACACAGACCTCCACATCATGTGTTTTCATGATTTGCTTAAACTCAGGAAGATTTTCTTCTGGCACTGCTAAGGTCATTCTCTCTTGTGATTCTGATATCCATATTTCCCACGGAGCCATACCATCGTTTTTAAGGAGAACCTTGCTCAAATCAACTTCAAATCCGTCTTTTCCCATTTCACCAATGGACGATGATAGACCGCCTGCTCCATTATCCGTTATTGCATTATAAAGACCAAGATCTCTTGCTTTTACGACGGCGTTGGATAATTTTTTTTGTGTTACAGGATCACCAATTTGCACAATTGTTGAAGGGCTATTTCCCGACAATGCCTCTGAAGAAAAAGTTGCACCGTGAATTCCGTCCCTTCCAACTCTTCCACCAATAATTACGATTTTATCACCGTTTTTGGGTTCTTTTATGTGTGAAGGTGCATTATTTATATTACGTGGAATAATTCCGATGCTTCCAACAAAAACTAATGGCTTTCCACAGAATCTATCGTCAAAGTATACCGATCCAAGTTGCGTTGGAATACCGGAGCAATTACCAGCAACATTAACACCGTGAATCACTTCTTTCATTATATATTTTGGTGGTAAGATTTTATCAGTACGCTCTTTATCTCTATAAAGTTTGCCTTTAGATTCTTTGGCAAAGCAAAAGTAATAAGTATTCATGATAGGTTCTGCACCTTTGCCAAAACCGACTATATCTCGATTAACTCCAAGCACTCCAGTCATTGCTCCACCGAACGGATCGAGAGCTGAAGGACTATTGTGAGTTTCAACTTTATCTACAATCAAGTAATCGTCATCAAAAATTATTCCTCCTGCGTTGTCGGAGAAAACTGACACGCATATCTTGGAATTTATCTCACGCGTTGCACGCTTAATATAATGAGCATATAGACCATCTTTTATTTCATCAATAGGGGAGCAAAAAATATTGTGTTTACAATGTTCAGACCAAGTCTGTGCCAGAGACTCAAGTTCAATATCATATGGATTTCTACCGAGTTTTTCAAAGTAATCCTTTATAGCTTTCATTGCTGTCAGCGAGAGCCCTAACGTACCATTGCCATCGATTCCATCTCTGCTGATTTTTTCAAGCTCTTGGTCACTTACATTGAGTTTGACAGATTTTGCTCCATTATTACCTGTTGTCATCCCAGTGCTTGACACTGGAATCCATTCTTTTTTTTCCTTGTCACGCGCTGTAATGACACCAGGTGGGGTATTTGGTTTACTGTAATACTTCCAATGGCAATTGCCGTTTTCTTTATAGACAAGTGTGCAATATTCAGTAACAGAATTGAATTCCTGTTTTATGTCATCTTCGGTTGGAAAACCTCCTTGACTTAGAATCAATTTTGAACTTCTTGCCTTGATAGAGACACTTTCATCAATGTGGCCTTTGCTCATTAGATATTCTCTAACAATTTGTTTTGCCGTGTTTCCTACGTTATCGGTCATGCCAGGTAAAAAGCTTATCTCCAAGCCCCATTTTGCTTGTGATTCTATGAAGTTATATTGAACTTTTTCAAGGTTTTCATTGTAGGAATAATAACGGCAGTCTTGTATGACTTTATTATAAAATAGCCCACAAATTTCTTCATGTAATTTTGATGGTAATTCTTTGCTTATGTAAATCAAGTAAACATTAATCACCCTTCTGCGGCCAACTTGTTCACATTTATTAAAAACTTCTATTCTGATGTTTGCCATGTAATTTTGTAAAAGAATTTAATGTATCATAGCATGAGAAACTGCGAGCACATTTATATTTTAAATAATTTCTATACAATAAAAGTGTTGTATTAATTGTTACTGTTAGTGGGAAGAGTTTTTACTGTTAATGTGAATGAGTCCCTTTTTGATGTTCTTGTTCAGCACATATTTTCTGAATATGAAAGAGAAAAAATTCCCGAGATAAAGATCATACTGCCCTGCAAGAGGGATGTGATAGCATTGCTGAGTGCATTTAAGAATTACAGAACTATAATTTTGCCAGAGATAGTTTCACTAGAAAACATTGATGAAGAAGATTTGATATTAAATCTTGATAGAGTTAAAGTTATTAACCCGACAAAGAGAACGATGCTACTCATTCAATTTATATTGGAGTGGAATAAAAAACACAATGATAGTTTTCCAATCGATCTAGTTTACAGTTTGCCGTCATTACTTCAATATACCCAAATAGCGGATTGTTATCAGCTTGATGAGCATTCGAAGAAAATGGAGAATTTCATAAACTTACTTATCAAAAGTTGGAGTAACACTTTAAAAAATTTAGGAGTAGTAGATATACTAAAGCATAAGAGTGACTACATAAACAATATGATAGCCTCCCTGAAGAAAGATCAGCATATAATCTTTATTGGAATTGGAAAGGGGGAGATTTATAAGTTGTTGATTAAAGCTGTATACGACCTGCCATTTGGAAAGATAATTTTACCTAATCTGAATTTGAAAATTAAAGAGAAAGATTGGCAATCACTTGATAAAAAACATTATCAATATTGCCTGAAAGATCTGCTTGATTATTTAAGTATAGGCAGAGAGGATGTGAGTTTTCTGCTAGAAGCGTGTTCTGATGTCATTCCAGTTCCCAGACACTCGGATCAAGAAAACTTAACTTTAAATGAGTGCACCAGGTGGCTGTACAATAGAAACTGGATTCCAGTGTCAAGCACTGGAATGACTTCATCTACTACTCAAATTACCTGCAAATTACAATGTTCGTACACTAAAAATCAGAGGGCTGGGATGACAGGCAGTCCTGAACTAGATTATGTCTTTGATACGACTGCCGATCTAAGCAAAGTTAGTAATGGATATATTGGCAATATTGAAGTCATCACTTGTGATTCCAGAGAGGAAGAAGCACAGGTGACGTCACTAATTATGGAGAATGAAGGTTATGAAAACGTTTCTTTGTTTGTTTTTGATAAATTACTTGCAGTTCGTATGGTGTGCCCCATATCGAAAAACTATTATTATGTGACGCTTCTGCTTTATAGTATTGAGATTTTGAACTCGAAATGGAACTCTGTGGCATTGCTTTCTCTTCTTAAACATAGGCTAGTGACTTTTGGTTACGCTCAAGAAGAGTACACTCGTATTTTATCTGAGTTTGAGATAGAAGTATTGCGCAGCTTTGATATAAATGGTCTTAAGGATATTATCAACGCTATTAGTACTTGTAAAAAGCTAAGATATAAAGAAGATATATTAATTATTATCAGTAGATTAGAAACTATATTTAATCTTTTACTTAATCTTATAAATCATACTATTTCCAATATAGCAGCAGCTCATTTACAGTGTGTTAATTTGCTTTCTAATGTGAATTTTCTAGAGCTAAATGGTGAAATAGGTAATTTTACTCGTGATTTCTTAAATGCATGTGACGGTATAGCAATTGAGTGTTCCTTAGAGTTATATAGTCAAATCCTGATATTATTTTTAAAAAGGAAGTTTTTTTCTCCAGAAAATAACTTTGATAAATTTAGCTTATATCAAAATAAAGTTGTAATACTTGCTGGATTTAATGATATACCAAATTTTCAGAATCCGTTTTTGAGTGCGCTGAATAGAGAAAAATTTAACCTTCCTTCTGTGCAAGAAGAGCAAGGGTACTTTTTGTATACTTTGCGCAATTTATTTGGTGCCGGTAAGGTTTATATTACGAGGCTAGTGAGTGATAGAAAATCAATTCTATTGCGTCGTTTGGAGGTTCTGTTACAAGAACAAAAATATCCTTATCGCAATTGGCTAAGAATATTAAATACACCTGAGTGCATTGTTCCATGTACTCAGCCTATGCCAAAACCTCAAGCCAAAGTCAGAGAAGAAAAAATGCAAGTGATGTCTTGTAGTGCGGTAGAAAAACTGATTCGTAACCCTTATTCATTTTATGTTGAATACATACTGAACCTTAGTCAGTTAAAAGACTTAAATTTTAAGCCATCGATATTGGAGTTTGGCACTATGGTACACAATATTTTTGCAAGATATTTACGTAACGAAAAGTCGCTGATGAGTACTGCACGAGAAATATTCTCGTCTAATCGATTCCACTTTTCAAATATGTGGTGGGTAAGGTTGCAGAGGATAATTCAATCTTTTGTTGAGTTTGATAGGACTAGAAACAATCAAGTTGAGTTGGAGAAGAGCTTTTCCTATCCGATATTTTATATTCCAGCGCGTGACACACAACTGTGCGGATGCTGTACAACTTCCACTAAGAAGAAGGGTGTTATCCCAGTGCTTGACTACTTGGATCCAGAAAATTTGATTGCAAATGAACACACCAGACAATTGTGTAATAAGAGCTGGTCAGATACTCGAATGACAGAAGAAATTTCACTGACAGCAAGATGTGATAGAGTTGAGTATCTACAAGGTGGGCAAGTAGCAATTATAGACTATAAACTTGGTTCACCACCTTCCAATGAGGAAGTTATGTCAGGATTTTTCCCGCAATTAATTTTACAAGCTTTAGCAGTGGAATACACAACAAAAAAAGAAGTCTCGGAGCTTGCTTATTGGAAACTTGATTATGATAAAATAAAGGTTATTGCTTTGAAAGATTATAGACAAAAAATGCATGAATTTCAGAATATTCTACCATATTTCTTATCTAATTATTTAAGAGATACTACTCCCTTCATTGCCTCTCCTTATTTTGATAAATTCCTGAGATTTAACAGCTACAAACAACTAGAAAGGATAGGGGAGTGGTTATAAATTACATCTCCTCTCATCCAGATCAAAATAGCTGGTTGTACAGCTGGTTTACTAAGTGCAGTAGGAGAATTACTAGATTGTGATATGGACTCATTTTTGCTAGATTCAAACAACCATAAAAAAACACTAAAAAGTGATTCAATCAATCTTGATCGTTTAACAAGAGAATATGTAGAGCTTGAAGTAGAAATTGTTCCAGCACAATTAAACTTTAATACTAAAGAGTTACAACCCCCTAAACTAAAAACATTATCATTTGCACAAATGATTAACAATCATGCAGGATTATTTTCAGCTACCAAAAATGGTCAATGAGAAACAGTAAGATACCTGATAGAAAAACAGAAAGAAGATATTAATTCAACAGACACTATGGAAGAACTGCTCTAATGTAGGATGCTGGAAGTGGATATCTAGAGGTAGTAAAGTATCTGATAGAAACAGCAAAAGCAAATGTTAATGTGAAAGATGGCTATGAAAACACTGCTCTGAATTATGCTACTAGAAACGGGCATTTAGATGTAAAAGAATATCTGAAAGGTTACATACAAAAAGAACTGCGGAAGAAATACGTCTGCATTGGTGTGAGTGGTGCAATAGGTTATGTTGCCGGTATGATAATATCATGTTTCGCGGGAGCAATGATTACAGTTTGTGCAGCATCAGCGACCGTTAGTCTAGCGTTAGGTGCAATGTTGGATTGTATGATTGTAGAAGTAAAAAAAGAGAAAGTAAACAAAGGTATAGCTTCTGCGCTTAAAGATGTTTTTACCATTCAAGCTCTAAGTGGAATAGACTTATAGAGTGTGAAAGTAGGTTTATTGATTAAGGTTGCATGATTTCCTTAATAACAATAAAAAATAATAGAAGCAAAAGATATGGCTTGAAAGTTTTCTAAGGTCTTCACTAAAAATGTCTCAACTTGACACTGAAATACAATTTGATTTAACTAATCATATATGTAGGTAATATCAAGCTCTAGAATGAGGAATATGGATAAAAAAACTAGAATAGAATCAGATAGCTTAGGAGAAGTAAAAGTACTAAGTGAACATTACTGGGGAGCTCAGACTCAGCGTTCTTTGGAAAATTTCAAAATTGGTACAGAGAAAATGCCAGAGTTTCTGATTAAAGCGCTAGCAATAGTAAAACTTGCAGCAGCGCGTGTTAACATGAAGCAGGGTAGTATAGATAATAGAGTAGGGGATGCAATCTGCTCAGCTGCAAAGGAAATAATAGACGGTAAATTTGATAATCAATTTCCACTTGTTGTTTGGCAAACCGGTTCTGGAACTCAGACTAACATGAATATGAATGAGGTGATCAGCAATCGTGCAATAGAAATTTTGGGTGGTGATTTAGGTGGTAAGTCTCCAGTGCATCCAAATGATCATGTAAACTGTGGTCAGTCATCAAATGACACTTTTCCAACAGCAATGCATATAGCAGTAGCAGAGCAAATAAACCGCTCACTTATTCCCAATCTTGAAGAATTATATAAAGCGCTAAATAATAAGGTTCATGAATTTAAAGATATACTAAAAGTAGGGCGTACTCATCTGCAAGATGCAACTCCTCTAACACTTGGGCAGGAATTTTCTGGCTATGCAGTTCAGATTAAAAAGGGAATAGAGAGAGTAAAGTCAACTCTGATCAATGTATATGAACTTGCACAAGGTGGCACCGCGGTTGGCACGGGAATCAATACTAAAAAGGGTTTTGCTGAGGATTTTGCTAAAGAAGTGGCAAAAATCACTAATTTTCCATTTATTTCAGCAAAAAATAAGTTTGAAGCACTAGCAGCAAATGATGCTCTAGTTGAGCTCAGTGGAGTACTCAATACAGTAGCAGTAAGCTTGATGAAAATTGCAAATGATATAAGGCTACTTGGTTCTGGTCCAAGATGCGGAATTGGAGAAATAATGTTACCAGAAAATGAGCCTGGCTCTTCAATCATGCCGGGTAAGGTGAATCCAACTCAATGCGAAGCGGTGACTATGGTATGTGCTCAAGTTATGGGAAATCATGTTGCCGTGACAATTGGTGGCTCAAATGGTCACTTTGAATTGAATGTGTTTAAGCCGGTGATAATTTACAATGTTTTGCAATCTATAAGACTTTTAGCTGATGCAAGTTTAAATTTTGCAGAGAAATGCGTAGTTGATATTAAAGCAAACGAAGAAAGAATAAAGGATTTACTAAATCAGTCGTTAATGCTAGTTACTATATTAAATACGCATATAGGATATGACAATGCAGCAAAAATAGCGAAACTTGCTTATAAAGGAAATATCACTCTAAAAGAAGCAGCAGCAAAACTTCAACTGCTCACTGAGGAGGAGTTTGAAAGGATAGTGAAACCGGAGGAGATGGTAGGTTAAACTACCACCTTTTTTGTCCCTAGTTATTGTGGTAATATGTATGGAACTTTGCTGGTTGCTCTACATATACCTCTTCTAAATCACTTAGAGCGTGGTCATTGTGATTAAAGCCATATCTCTTAACCATTTCATCTAGTGTAACAGAGCTTAGAGAGAAAATGAACTCTGGCAATGGATTAACATTTGAGGATTGCAGACTAGTTGATGGTTCTCCGCCGTTTATTTGAGAGTCTAGGAAAGTTAGCTTGCCTTCCAAGCTAGTATGTTCTTCTGGCAATGCACTATCATTAACTATTGAATCTTTTGGTACTATATTGCAGAATTGATTATGGAATTTAGCAAAACCTTCAAATGAAGGCACTGATATGCATTGGCGCTTTGCTAGTGGATCCACTGTGCACATTTCTTCTAATTCACATTCTGTAAGAATATTATACGCTGTAAAACACAAGTCTTGTAATCTATGTTTTCCAGTTATTGAACGAATTATTTGGCTATATATAGGTTTATCCTTTATAGGATCTTTTCTTACTGAAGGTTGTAACTTAGTTACTGTATCTGTTTGAAAAGAAATCTTTTTTTGTTCAAAGTTTTTATTTTCTAAAACAGCTTTTTCAGAAGTATCTGCCTCACTAACTGAGTCACGAATTTTGTCTTTTTGTACAGAGGTCTTTTCTTGTTTATTTTGATCAGAAATTTTGCCTTCTAATGTGGTTTGAGATTTTTTATTACTTTCAAACTCTGCAACTTTTTTACTTGTAAAAACGTCTTTTCCTTCGAATTTCTGTTTAAATCCAGCAATCTTTTTAAAATCTTCAGCTATTTTTTGCTGCACGATCCATTCTACCTTCAAGATTATGAATCAATTTTTTAATAATCTTCACTTCATCTTTACGCCCTTTTTGAGCTTTGAGCTCTCGGTCAATTCAAAAATAATTTTTACTTTATCTTCCAATGAAGAATTTTCTGGAAAAACATCTTTAAGTTCCCGATTCAATTCGATGATCTTTTCAAAATCTTTAGCTACTTTTTTAGCTGCACGGTTCATTCGAACTCTAAGAATACGATTTAATTTTGCAATAGTCTTGATTTTATCTTCTAGTGAAAAATTATCTGCTGCAGAAATATCTTTTAACCTTTTCTCGAGATTTTCTTTGGTTACTTGCCTTTTGTGAGCTTTAAGTTCCTGGCGGAACTCATTGATAATCTTCACTTTATCTTCCAACTACGTACCTTCTGCAAAAGCACCAGCAAAGACATCCTTGAATTTCTTCTCAGTATCTGGTGTATCTTTAAGCTGTGTCATGCCTACTAAATAAAAGCTGATACTAAAATCAATATATTAGTTAATTATGTAAAATAGTTAAGACACAAGGAGCACCTCATTTATGCTTTTTTCATCAAAATATCATTTACTTATTAGCTTAAAATACGTAACAATATAAAAATGAAAAACAGCCCATTAGCGGTAGTATTCGATTGGGATAATACCTTAGTTGATACTCAAGATAATATTTCTAATGCCATTAAGCATACTTTAGATTTGATGGGATCTGGCAGTAAAGTTGTTGATAGAAATTCTCATGAATCAAGAAAGAGCTACATGGTTAATTTGTTTGGTGATCAATGGAAAAAAGCGAACCAGATATATCAAAAATATCTAGATAATGCATTGTTACAAAATATTACTCTGAATGAAGGAGTAGAGAAAATGCTGCAGACACTGAAAAGCCACAATATTTACCTAGCGATAGTTAGCAATAAGAAAAATACTAATTTACGTCAAGAAGTTGCCTATTTTAAACTAGATTCTTACTTTGAAAGAGTAGTTGGCTCATGTGATGCTGCAGAAGATAAACCATCTGCAATTCCACTGCTGTTTGCACTGGAGGAGAATACGCTACCTGTAAATAGAGAAAATGTGTTTTTTGTTGGTGACAGCATCACAGACATTCTATGTGCACAAAATGCAAATTGCTTACCTATTGTATACGGACAATCAATAAGAGGTTATGAGGATTTGTTATATTTTCAATATTTTAATAAACTTACAGAATTCATAGTAAAGTATTTGAAAGATAGGTGGTAATGACAGAGATCGCTAGTGTACACAGGCGCTTTTGCGCATATTTAATAGATGTAGGAATTTTATTAATTCCAACCTTACTAATTGTGTTGTCATTAGGGGATTTTCCATTAATTTTGCACCTGTTGTACATGTGTATAAATTGTGGCTACTTTACATATTTTATATCTTCAACAGCTCAGGCAACTCCTGGTCAACAGTTAATGAATGTATATACTATCACTTTAGATAGTTCTAAAATAGGTTTGAGCTTAGCATTTGATCGCACTATCTCTCAGTTTTTCCTTCCTGTGCTAAACAATTCAATTATCACCTTTATCAAACTTTTTCAAACATCAGTAAATACTTTAAGTACACTAGAAGTGATTATAGTGATGCTTACCTTCAGTTGGTATTTAGTTGCTTGCTTCTCTCAGAGGAAACAGGCATTTCATGATGTGCTATTTGATACGATTGTTGTGAGAAAAATGAATTGATGTTGCCTTGATTGTTATGTAGATTACATTGGTATATTAGCTAAAGAAAGGTTATGAATAAAGAAATAGTAGAACATTTAAATAAATCACTTACAAATGAGATGACTTCTGTACGCCAGTATCTTTTGCATTCTGCGATTCTTAAAAATAGCGGGATCAATAAACTTGCAGAAAAGATGAGAAAGGAGCTTAATGAAGAACTTGAGCATGCAAATAGGCTTGCAGAAAGAATTTTACTACTTAAGGGCATGCCAAATTTTCAAGATACAAATAAAATCTCAAAGTATGAAGGAAAGTTCACAAAAGATACAATGCAGAAAATCTTAGAAGATAGTTCTAAGTTAGAAGAGGAAGGTATCAAGGGAATCAAAGAGGCAATTTCCGTTGCTGAAAAAGAAAAGGATTTCGTGAGTGTAATGTTATTAGAAGGACTACTGAAAAATGAGGAAGAGCACTTACATTGGATCAAAGGACAGATTGACCTTATTGAGCTTATGGGTATTGAAAATTACTTGAGAACACAAATATAGAGTGTTAAGAAAAACAGTATTTATTTTTATTATACCTTTTTTACTTCTTTTTTCATTAGGGTTATGGCAGTTGTTTAGGTTGAGCTGGAAGAATAATATTATCAAAAATATGGATCTTCCAGTTATTCATCTACTGTCTAGTGATAATCTTTCAAAGTTTAACTACAGAAACGTTAAAATCGATGGAATTTTAAGTGATATAGAACTATATGTTTTCGCAGGTCAACGTGGCTATCATGTGCTGTCTCCTATATTGCTTACCACTGGACATTACATGTTAGTGAATAAAGGAATAGTTAGAGAAAAAAAAGAAGAAAAAGCAAAAATTGAAAAAGTAGCTTTGAGTGGAGTTTTATATTGTGATGGTAGCAAAAATTGGTTTATCAAAAATGATATTGCTTCAAATACGTGGTTTACCTTAAGTACAGAAGAAATCTCCAATGATCTAGGTGTTAAGCTAGAAAAATGTATATTGTGGCAAGACAATTTTGGTGGAAAATTGACTATACAGCCAATTAAGCATTTAGAGTATGCGATTACTTGGTTTGCACTTTCCTTTGTTTGTCCAATTATGTGTGTATTTTACTGTAGGCAAAATAGATATAAGTTGTAGGGAGGAGCATGGAAAAAGAAGAGCTACAAATAGAAAAAATGCAACAAAGAGGAAGTAAATACTTATTACAAGAATTAATTGTATGTCAGTATTGTAAATCCATTTATTATGGAATGAGTAATGCTAAGGGAGGAAGAAGTTACTATCGTTGTCCTGGAAAACGTTTTGGTGAATGTAACAGCAAATCAATACGCGTAGATATACTAGAAGGGGTAATATGGGAAGAAGTTAAGATGGTCAGAGAGCATATAACGAAGGAAAAGTTTGATTTATCAGAGGTAGATTGGGAGACTAAATTTAATATAATTAGAAAGTTAGTTCAGCGTATTGAAATTGATGATAATGTACATATGGTGTTTCGATTAAAAGAACTCGCTCTCGAAAGACAAAAAGAAAATATTCAACCTTGTACCAGAATTATAAAGAATGTAGTGCTGTCAAATGCAATAGGAATGCATAAAGTTAGCAACGCCCTCGCTGCAATATCAGTTGCAGTAAAACTTGGAATTAGTGATGAAGAGATTAAAAAAGGTCTTTTGGAATTTACAGGAGTAGCAAGGAGATTTTCTTTAGTTGCCGATATTAAAGGTGTTAAGTTAATTGAGGATTATGCTCACCACCCAAATGAAATACAGGCAACCCTAGCAGCAGCACGTTTGACCACTAAAGGAAAGGTAACAGGAATTATCGAGCCGCTTCGTTTTACTCGTATTCGTAATTTTTTTGATGAGTTCGTACGAATTTTCATGATGTTTGATTATGTAATTCTCACTCCTGTCTATCCCCCAGAAGATAAGCCTATTCCTGGCTGTGGAATTGATGATATAAAAAAAGCCTTGATCAGTAATGGGTTTAATGATGTGAAGATTATGAATGATGCTTTACTCATTTCACATTTTATTGGTAGTTCGACAAGTTCAGGAGATGTAGTATTATTTATTGGTGCTGGTAGTAATATAGCTAAACTAGCAAGAGAAGCTGCAAAGCTGCTGCTAGTAAAATGAACTTAAGCATTGGTGATTTATATGATAAAATTATGTAGTAAAACTGGATCCCAGTGTCTAGGTAAACAACTGTACAGACATTGCGATATGGGGATAGCTTCCATTAAGAATGGTGTCATCCCAGTGCAAAGAAACTGGGATCCAGAAGACTTAACTTTAAATAAGTGGTTGTGTTATAAAAACTGGATTCCAGTGTCGAGCACTGGAATAACACCATCTGCTACTCAAATTATCTGTTTATCTGTAGGTTGCAATGTTCGTACACTGGAATGTTACAGCGCTGGGTTGACATTTCCCGAACGTGCACACAATTGTGAATCTAGTAGAGGTTTAGCATGATGAGAAAGACAATTAGCAGTGTATTTGCAAGAGAAATTTTAGATAGCAGGGGTTACCCAACAATTGAGGTAGAGATAGAACTATGTGATGGAGCAACAGGTAGAGCCGCTGTCCCTTCTGGGGCTTCGACCGGTAAACTAGAAGCATTGGAGCTGAGAGATCAAGATAAAAAAAGGTATTGTGGTAAGGGAGTGCTGAAAGCTGTTCAGTCTGTGAGTGAAGTGATAGCAAATAAAATCATTGGCATGGATGTAGCAAACCAGAGTGCAATTGATAAAGTTTTAATTGAACTAGATGGAACAAAAAATAAATCTAAACTTGGAGCAAATGCAACTTTGGGTGTGTCTCTTGCTGTTGCAAAAGCAGCAGCAAACAGCTTTAAAATGCCGTTATATAAGTATTTGGGAGTAGGGGAAGAGCAGATGCCAGTTCCACTCATTAACGTAATGAATGGTGGAGTACATGCGGATAATAAACTAGATTTTCAAGAATTTATGATTCTTCCGGTTGGTGCTGAAACTTTCAGTGAAGCAATCAGAATATCTGCAGAGGTATTTCATAACTTGCACAGCATTCTTAAGAAAAAAGGTTATAGCACAAACGTAGGAGATGAAGGTGGTTTTGCACCAAACATTGGAAGCACTGAAGAAGCTCTTAATTTGATAATTCAGGCTGTTGAATCTGCCGGTTATTCGATGAGAAATCACTTTGCACTGGGTCTTGATGTTGCTGCATCTACTTTTTATGAAGATGGAGTTTATAAATTTGAAAACAGAGAACTCACTTCAGAAGAATTGGTTCAGTATTATTTCGACCTTGTAGGCAAATATCCTCTAATTTCTATAGAAGATGCAATGAATGAAGACGACTATGAAGGTTGGAAATTACTTACTATAAAACTTGGGAATAAAGTTCAATTGGTTGGAGATGATTTATTTGTTACAAATTGTGAACTAATAAGTAAAGGAATAGAGGAGAAAATGGCAAATGCTGTACTAATCAAGCCAAACCAGATAGGAACACTTACGGAAACTTTTGCTGCTATTGAAATGGCAAAATTAAATGGCTACAGGGCCATTATTTCTCACCGCTCAGGTGAAACAGAAGATACAACGATATCCCACATATCAGTTGCGTCGAATTGTGGGCAAATAAAGACTGGCTCGCTGTCGCGTTCTGATAGGCTTGCAAAGTATAATGAATTGATGAGAATAGAAAGTTCATTAGGAGAAAATGCTAAATATTATCGCGGGTTAGCATGGATTTCATAGACGAAGTTAAGTTATATTTAAAAGCAGGTGATGGTGGCGATGGTTGCGCGAGTTTTCGTCGAGAAAAATTCGTTGAATTTGGTGGTCCAAACGGTGGTAATGGGGGCAGGGGAGGAGACATAATTTTCATCAGTGATGCAAATCTCAACACTTTGCTTAATTTTCGTTGTCGAAGACACATTAAAGCGAGTAATGGAAAAAGTGGTACGAGTAGAGATAGATCTGGCACAGCTGGAAAAGATATTATACTTAAAGTTCCAGTTGGTACACAAATAATCGATGAAGAAAGTGAGGAAATGATAGTAGATCTTGATAAACCCGACACGGAATTTCAAGTAGTGAAAGGTGGAAAAGGTGGGCTTGGAAATACTAACTTTAAATCTGCTACTAATAGGGCACCAAGGCATTTTACCCATGGTCAGCCTGGAGAAGAAAGAAATATAATATTGAAGCTAAAAGTTTTATCTGATGTTGGCATTATTGGTATGCCAAATGCTGGTAAATCGAAATTTTTAACTCGCTGCTCAAATTCTGATACGAAAGTAGACGATTATGCATTTACTACTATAAGACCACATTTAGGTGTAGCAAAAGTGGATTATAGCGAAATTGTGATAGCGGATATTCCTGGAATAATCGCTGATGCTCATCTTGGAGTTGGTCTCGGACACAAGTTTTTAAAGCACATAGAAAGATGTAGAATTTTACTGCATTTAATTGATGTAACTCAGGATGACATTATTTCAGCTTATAATTGTACACATAATGAACTGAAGCTTTACAATAGCAATCTTATTGAAAAAGAGGAAATTGTGGTGTTAAATAAATGTGACTTATTGGAAGAAACAGAAATCCTTGAGAAAAGGAATCACCTAGCCGGTTTTCTTGATAGAGAAGTACTGTGCTTATCAATAGACGATGATTTACAGCCCATCTTGAGATCATTAAACGAGAAAGTGAAAACTAAGGAAATTGATGTATATGATCCTTTTAAGATGTGAATTTTTTATTTGACAATCAAAGTCTGGATTCCAGTGGGTAATTTTCCACGGTTATCTGCATTTTTTGTTCCACAACTTATCTTTTTTTTCGGCTTGTGCCATTTCTCACACTGTCTCTCGCTTTCTTGAACTCAGAAATTCAATAGCTACAAAAGCACTTGAGTAGTTTTTTGTTAATAATTAGGCATAGAATCACCCATATTTATTAATAAAGAACAGAAAAAATGTAACGCACATACGACAGAGATTAAGCATATTTGTGCACCCATTTGCGCTGAAGAAGATACGCTACATTCTTTACTGAGTTTGATTATTTGATAAAAAAGCTTGCAGACGAAGACAGATTTTGAGTTCTAAAAACACCTCTAGTTTGATTATACTAAGATTAGATAAATAGGCGAAGTAATTTTTATATTAATTTTTTAGCTTACAACCGATTTTACGTTCAACAACTTGACGTTTATTCAATACTACTGTATAACAAAGAGGTACATTTTTGTACTATGGCAATAAAATTACCTTGTAATAGGTGTATTGGACCCGAGGGCAGTACTCGGCGCCTCCACCATATTTTTTGATTGATATGGGGGCGAGTAAGGATCGACATGCATAGTAAAGATGGTAGCTTTGCTCGGTTGGACGCCACCGCTAAGAGTTCACAATTTAGATGCAAACGATAACTTTGCTGCTGAAGACAATGTTGCATTAGCTGCTTAATTTAGGCACTATAACTTCATTGCTATAAGCACGGTTTAGGGAACGCCGGGTAACAGAAGTTCCCCCAAATATGTAAGGGCTATATGGACAAAACAGATTATCAGAAGTCGCTTAGTCGTGCTAAATTTCAAGTTGTCAAAAAGGCTCTGGATACTATATTAGATAATGTTTTTACTCCTCACTTAGAGATACTGTTTTTTACGCGATTTAATGGTGTTGTCATACCAGACTACTTGAAAGAATCATATCCTACTCAAATGCTTATTATATTACAGCACCAATTTTATAGTCTAAAAGTTTGTGAGGATAAGTTTAGCGTCAGTTTGAGCTTTCGTGGAAAACAAGAACAAGTCACTGTACCGTTTTTTGCCATCAGTGAGTTTCATGATAAAATTTCAGGGGATACTTTAGTATTTAGCGTTGATTCTGATAAAGAACATGAAAGCGAGAAATGTGCTAAAAAGTCATCAAATGGTAGTATTATATCTATAGATCAACTTTACGATAAGTAGTTTTATAATATCAATTAAAAGAAGTAATCTCATCAAGTAATGGGTAATTAAAATAAGGAAAATGGTTCTGAACACTTATCTTTTCATATAGATGTCCATTCAGGTGTATGGCTAATGTGCAAATGTTTAAACTGGTGCTTTCTTTCTTGTTATGAAAGTAGCCGATGCTGTTTCCTTTGTAATGGTGTCATCTCAGTTCTCAGACACAGAATTGTATGAGTATTCGTTTGTGAAAGCAGTGTGTTAAATATTATAGCAGATTTTGCCTCAAACATAAAGGTGTCAAGCACTGGCATGATAACGTCTGTTTCTGCGATTGTCTTATCTATCTTATTTTGCTACTCTGCTGAACAGATACTTGTATTGTATACATCTCTCCGTTAACTTATCAATAAGTTTTCTATCTGCGTGGAATCAAAGATTACAATATCTTATTAAATTTTAATAAAAATATTTAAAATTTTATATTATACCTAATATTTTATTAAAATATTAGGTAGCAGTAATGTCAACATATATAAAAGATTAAGTCAACGATATTTGTGGATCGCAAATATCAAAAATTCCTTTTCTTAAGGAAGACAAGGTCAGAGTCTTTTTCAAAAATGATAATGGAAAAACTTTTGATCGAACTTTCTCAAAAAGAGATATTGCAGAATTTTTAAACCAAACTATTGAAACTCAAGACTTTGTTATCACGAAAGATATAGAGAATAGCATCGCTTGTAATATAAAAGGAATTTATAAAGACAGCAAAGGGAAATGTCACTACACAGAAATAATATCATATACTCAGGTAAAGTTGGCTTATGAATAGTATACACAAAAATTTAAGAGAGAAGATGGTGTTAAATTAGGATTAAATCTAAATATTTCCACAGCTATAGGGAATATGCCCACATTGAGTGGATGGTATAAAAAAATTCTAGGCTTTAATCCTAGAAACGGATCATGTAACTTAATTGTTTCTATGAAGCTAGAAAGTAGAGAAGACTTTTTAAGCTTTTTTAATAGACTAAATAACAAAATAACTGAGCAAGACATTATAGATTACCTTAATGGCAAGGAAGAAAAAGAATGGCAGTTACATTTGATACTAGTTCTATCGGAGTGCTTACCTATTTTAGGTTTTTATGATTCTAAAAAGAGTAAAAATTTTGTTTTCTCTGACAACATCTTGCTCAATAAACAAAAATTTTTCTTTGATCCTAAAACAAAAAAAAATAAGCTTCCATTTCTCAAGAGCAACTTGAGCATGCATTAGATAACATAAAATCAGAGTATTATTATAATGTTTAGCTGCTGCCGCAGTTATTATTATAAGGATAAAAATCTCAGTAAAGATGGTTATGCTACGCTAATATATAAGGGAGAAAATAGTAGGTACATATTTTTTAACGCTAATATTGGAGTGGTTGGTTTTTGTTCTAAAATAGGCATTGCGCAATTAGAACTAAATGATGTGCTTGATTTGATAAACCTTGCCATCTAGTATTATTCAACCAGTGGATATTTTAGAGAGCAAGTTCCACATAGCTGTGACACATTAACTTTGCTTCGAGATGTAACATTGGCGCTGCAGGAAGTTAAGAATTTTACAGTAGAGGGAATACAAGGCAGCAAACAGTGGACATCTCTGTTGATAAACAGACTAATCATTTATTGTTTGCACCTATTTATTATTGTGGGGCTTGATTTTATATCTATCACTACACATAATAGGTTTTAGTATAAATTAGTAATATGCATCCAATCATATACTTACTTAACCTACTACTAGATCTTTACAGCTTCATTCTAATATGCTCGGTTGTTCTCGATTTGTTGATTAAATTGAATGTGGTTAACATGTATAATGAGATTGTAAGCAGCATAATGCAAACTTTCAACAGACTCACTTATCCTCCACTAAAGGTTATCAGAAGGTATATACAACCATTCAATGGATTAGATTTATCCGTGATGATATTGATAATAGCAATTCACTTTGTAAAATATACAATTACTTATTACTTTAAGTAGATGTTAAAAAAACAGCTAAAATCAGTGATATACCTATTACTCTTAATGTATATATATATATCGGTTTTTAGCTATAATTATAAAGATCCATCCTTAAACACATCTACAAATGAGGAAGTAACAAATTTAGGTGGAATAGTAGGTTCATATTTAGCTGATATATTAGTTCAATTTTTTGGACTCGCTAGTATTACAATAGCTACAACCATAGTTTACTTTTTGATATCAAAAAGGCTGCTGAAAATTCTCTATTTAATGTTAATCAATTTAGGAATATGTGCTACATTAGCGCAACTTTTGCTCGGTATCACTACTAGGTACATGCACGGTGGAATAGTCGGCAATACTCTAATTGGCCACTGTCCGTTTTACATATTCACAGTAGTAGCATCAATAGGTATCGTAGGATTAATTGGTTGGAAGAGAACGGTTTATTCTTTGCTTTTCCTATGTAAAAAAATATTTCCCCTTTTTACAAAGGTTCTGTTTTTCAGGTTACGTAAAACTACTGATTATTCAATAGTACCATTAGTAATAGAGGGAAAATATAGAACCACTAGACAACAACCAAAAGAAAGACAGAAAAAAGCTACCGAAGAGATTTTTAAACCACCTTCTAGCGAGTTTGAGTTTCCAAGCATTCACTTACTTTCTAAAGTAGAAGAATCTATGCAGAGAAAACAGTTGAATGCATTAGAGAGCAATAAGAATTTATCTCTGCTCGAACAGGTGCTGAGTGATTTTGGCGTGCAAGGAAAAATTATAAGTGTATGTTATGGACCGGTTGTGACTTTATACAAACTTGAACCACAAGCAGGTACAAAATCTGCAAGAGTGATTGGTCTTGCAGATGATATTGCACGTTCAATGAGTGCACTTTCTGCACGTATTTCAATAATTCGTGGACAAAATGCCATGGGAATAGAATTGCCAAACAAAGAGCGAGAGATTGTAATGCTGCGTGATTTACTTGAATCGCCAGAATACCAAAATGCAAACTTAAATCTTCCAATTGCGCTTGGTAAGGAAATAAGCGGAAAACCAGTTATTGCAGATCTGACTAAAATGCCCCACTTGCTTGTTGCCGGAACTACAGGGTCAGGTAAGTCGGTTGCAATTAACACGATGATTGTTTCGCTTGTTTATCGACTAAGTCCTGATGAATGTAAGATGATAATGATCGATCCAAAAATGCTTGAGCTTTCAATATATGATGCTATACCGCATCTAATAACACCAGTGGTAACAGAGCCAAAAAAAGCTGTCATTGCTCTTAAGTGGATCGTGAAAGAGATGGAAAATCGCTATCGTATGATGTCATATTTAAATGTGCGGAATGTAATAAACTATAATCAAAAAATTACAGAAGCGATGAATAGCGGAATAGAATTGGAACGTGTTGTACAGATTGGCTTTAACTCAACAACTGGTAAGCCTTTGTTTGAAAAAATACCGATTAAAATGGAGACATTTTCGTATATTGTGGTGATTGTAGATGAAATGGCAGATTTAATGCTTGTTGCTGGCAAAGATATAGAATGCTCTATTCAACGTTTAGCTCAGATGGCTCGTGCTGCAGGAATACACATCATAATGGCAACGCAACGTCCGTCTGTAGATGTGATAACAGGTGTGATAAAAGCAAACTTTCCAACGAGAATTAGTTTTGCTGTTACTTCTAAGATAGATAGCCGTACAATACTTGGTGAACAAGGGGCTGAACAATTGCTCGGTATGGGCGATATGCTTTATATGGCTTCTGGTGGTAAGATTATTCGAGTTCACGGTCCATTTGTAAGTGATGATGAGGTGCAAAATATAGTTGATCATCTAAAAAAGCAAGGTGAGCCAAACTACATGGAGGAAATCACGCAAGAAGATGAAAATTCTTTCGCGGAATCAGAGGTTGAAACAGAAGATGAAGAGAACGATCTATACAAGCAAGCAGTGGCCATCATTCAGAGAGATCAAAAGGTTTCAACTAGTTACATTCAAAGGCAACTTAGAATAGGCTATAACAGAGCTGCAAATATTGTTGAAAGAATGGAGAAAGAAGGTATTGTCAGTGCTCCTAGTTGCTCAGGAAAGAGAGAGATATTAGTAGAATAATCGCTAACTTAAACCAAGGAAAGTTATTTCTAAGATCAACAGATCTCTTGCATAATGGGAATTCAAAAGTTCCAGGTCATGACGCTGTAATCCATATATTTCTTATTGGATCCAAGTTGTATAGTGTTTAATACTAAATTAACCACTAAAAACGTACAATAGTAATATATTAATTAGCTAGGGGGTTAAAATGGCTATAACCAAACTTTTATTCGGTTTTGATAAATTGGATATAACTGCATTGCAGGAAAGTCAAAATATTGATGCTAAAAAGTTTCAAGAAGTATTTAGTGCATTAAAAGAATGGCAAGAAGCTCAAAAGATAGATGCTAAACAGTTTGAAGGGGTATTTAGTGCATTAAAAGAGTGGCAAGAAGCTCAAAAGATAGATGTTGAGCAGTTTGAAAAAGTTTTTGGTGCATTAGAAGACAAGATTGGTACTGAGCGGTTTCAAGCTCTGCAAGAGCACTTAAGCGGCTTACAAGAAAAATTTACAGGCTTAGAAGAAAAAGTAGAAACATTTGCAGACATGGTAGGGGGACAAGAACAAGCAATACTAGCTTGTGCCATAGTCGGTGCTATTGCTGTAATAGCTGTAACTAGTTTTGTTTCATTCTGTATCTATCAGGGAGTTAAGCTTGATAAAGAGGAGAAAGACGACTTGCTTCAAGATATGCCAAGCGGAAAGTTTAATAATATGAGTGATACTAAAAAACTGAAGAATAACTTACAGCAAGGAAGAGTGTAATGCTCTTCTTAAAGCTATAACAGTTTAGACCTGATCTAACAGCTTAATGAAGCAAGATAAAAATATAAATAAATTATAAATGAGTGTCAGAAATGAGTACAACACAAGAAAAACACTAGAACCAAAGTTGGGGTTACTAGAACTTGCAAAGCAATTAGGAGATGTATCCCAAGCGTGTAAAGTAATGGGGTATGCAAGGGATACATTTTACCGCTTCAAAGAGCTATATGAAACAGGAGGGGAAAAGCATTATATGAGATAAACAAAAGCAAACCATTACTTACCAATAGAGTACCAAAGGATACAGAAGAAGCAGTAGTTAAAATAGCAGTAGAGTTTCCAGCATATGGACAAGAAAGAGCAGCTAATGAATTAAAGAAAAAAGGAATTCTAATATCTGCTAGTGGTATAAGGTCAATATGGCAAAGAAACGATCTCGAAAATTTTAAAAAGAGATTGAAAGCCCTGGAAGCAAAGGTGGTCCAAGACGGTATAATTTTAACAGAGGAGCAAGTTGCTGCTTTAGAAAAAAAACTAAGGAACAAAAAGAAGCCAATGTTAGAAACAACACCCTGGATACTTAGGTAATCAAGATGCCTATTATGTAGGCAATATCAAAGGTATTGGAAGAATTTATCAACAAACTTTTATTGACACCTACTCTATAGTGGCCTTCGCTAAGCTTTATACGGAGAAAACTGCTATCACAGCTGCAGATCTTCTCAATGATAGAGTTATACCATTTTTTGATAAACAGAAAGTTCCATTGCTACGCATTTTAACTGATCTTGGTACATAGTATTGTGGTAAACTAGGGAATCATGCGTACCTGTTATGTTTGAGAGTAGAAAATATTGATCATTCTAGAACCAAAGCTTATTCTCCACAGACTAATGGTATATGTGAAAGGTTTCATAGAACTATGCAAGATGAATGTTACAATATTATCTTTAGGAAAAAGATTTATAGTACTTTGGAGGAGCTTCAATTAGATGTCGATCATTGGTTGCATTCTTATAACAGAGATAGACCTCATTCCAGTAAGTATTGCTATTCCTATGCAGACCTTTTTTGATAGTATTCATATTGCTTACCAAAAAAAAAATATTGATAACATTAAAATAGATTCTGATGTCGGTTTTGACTTCTTCGATTCTTCTGTCAGGTCAAGTCTAAACTATTACAGGTATGCAAGAAGTCTACTTTTTATTCTTAATTAACTTTAAAGCCTTCTTCAGATCTATACTTTCAATATCTGCATTCTTGCCCAAAGCAACGTTTGTTTTACCGCATTTTATATAGAATCCGTACCTACCGTTGCAGATAAAAACTTCTTTTCCCTTTTCATTAAAACCAAGAGATTTTAGCTCTTTGCATGGGCTGCTCTCTATAATTTGTATAGCTTCGTTTAATTGTGTGTCTAATACCTCCTTAGAGATTTTCTTAAGAGAAAAGTATCGACCATCATAGAGAATATAGTACCCAAATCGTCCAAGACCTATTTTTACTTCCTTTCCAGTTTTTGGGTGTTCTCCGATTACTTTCGGCAAGGAAAGTAATCGAGTGGCGGTATTTAGATCAATATCATTAACATTTATATCTTTTGGTACAGAAATCTTTTTTTTCTTTTCTGACTCACTATTAAACTCCAGATAAAGTCCAAAAGGACCTTTTTTGATCATTACCTCTTGTCCTGTCACATCATCTATACCTAAACTTTTTGGATATTCTGAATTGTCATTACTGCCCGTAATTTCTTTTGTATGATTGCATTCAGGATAGTTAGAACATCCAAGAAACACACCGGCTTTTCCAAAATTTAATTTCAATATACCACCAGAGCAATTAGGACATTTTTTACCTATTTCTTCCTTTCTTTCCTCTGAGCAAAACCAATTGACTACCAAATCATGAATACCACTAAAAATCTCATCATGTGTCATTTGCTTAACAGAATTTACATGATTAAAAAATGGAACCCAAAAATAGCCTAGTTCTTTTTTCCAATCTGCATGTCCATTTGAGATTGAATCAAGCCTTTCTTCCATTTGTGCTGTAAAGTCATACTCTACACAACGCTGAAAAAAAGTTTTCAAAAATATAGTCACGATCTTACCGCGGCTGCTTGGAATAAATCTTTTGTTATCCAATGAAACATATTCACGATCTTGTAATACCGAAATAATTGTTGCATAAGTTGATGGGCGACCTATACCGACTTCTTCCATTTTTTTTACTATACTCGCTTCACTATAACGAGGTGGAGGTTGAGTAAAATGCTGTTTCGGATCAACAGAAATCAACTTGCACGCTTCCTCTTCCTTAATGGCAGGTAGCAGGCCTTCATTTTCGTCTTCTATGTTATCTTGATAGACTTTATAAAAACCATCAAAGAATATACTTGATCCACTTGCTTGCAGAATCACTTTCTGGTCGATAGAACTAATTCCAACTACCACTTGATCAAGAATCGCCGATTCCATTTGACTTGCGATGGTTCTTTTCCAGATTAAATCGTATAATTTAAATTGCTCTGGTGTTAAGTAGTCCTTAATACTACCAGGTGTTCTATTAATATCAGTTGGCCGGATTGCTTCATGTGCTTCTTGAGCATTTTTGACCTTTTTTGCATATTGACGAGGAGAATGCGGTAAATATTTATCACTATATAATGACTTAATTGATCCCCTGATTGAGTTTATAGCCTCATCTGCAATATGAAACCCATCTGTACGCATGTAAGTTATCAACCCTACCGTTTCACCACCAATATTGATACCTTCATATAAATTTTGTGCTACTCGCATAACATTTTTCACATTAAAATACAGTTTATTCACTGCATCTTGCTGAAGACTTGAGGTGATAAATGGAGGAAGAGGGTTTCTCTTAACTTGCTTGCGTTCTACTGTGCTCACAGCATACTGCCTTGACTCGATCTCCCTGACTAAGTTCTTTGCCTCTTCTTCATTCTTAATATCAAATTTTTCTAGCTTTTTATTGTCATAGTGGCTTAGCATAGCAAAAAAAGCCTCATCTTTACTATTTTGTATTTCTGCCTTTATGCTCCAATACTCCTGTGTTATAAACTTACTGATTTCATCCTCTCGTTCGCATATAAGCTTTAATGCAACAGACTGCACTCGCCCTGCAGATTTGCTTCCCGACAATTTTGTCCACAGCAGCGGTGATAAGCTAAATCCAACTAGATAATCTAAAGCTCTGCGTGCTTGCTGTGCACGCACTAAGTCCATATTAATTTCACGTGGATTTTTTATAGCTTCTTGCACTGCTCTTTTTGTTATTTCGTTAAAGACTACTCTATGAATGTTGCTTTCATCACTGATTGCTTTTCTTTCCTTTAGTGCCTCTATCACATTCCAAGCGATTGCTTCTCCTTCTCTGTCTGGATCTGTTGCAAGGTATATATCTGATGTTTTACTAGCTTCCTTAACTAACTCTTTTACATACTTTTCTGCTTTTTCAATAATCTCATACTTCATGGCAAAGTCATTATCAGGATCAACAGAACCATTCTTCGCTGGCAAATCTCTGACGTGGCCAAAAGATGCAGCCACTTTGAATTCTTTACTCAAATATTTACCTATCGTCTTTGCCTTTGCTGGCGACTCAACTATTAATAATGCCATAGTTATTAGTACTTAAAGGTAACATGTTGAAATATATAGAATAAAAAGTAAAAAAATATTTTAATGGTCTTCTACTTTTTCTAAGTAATTGTTTTATGTTCGCAAAAAAAAACTAATGAAAGAACCTGCTTTATAAATTTTTTTCAACTCCCTTACCATAAGGATAACGCTATACTATTTATTTTCATCTGTGCAGATTAAACGACAAAAGCATAACGCAGTTGTCGTATTATTTTTAATTTTTTGTACTATGTGTATCTTATTTCTTTACAAAACTTCCATTTTTTTAACCATATAAGCTGAAACGGTCTGTTTAAGACAGGCCAACTTTCAGGATTAGAGCTAGCTAATAGGGGGGATTCTTTTGTCTTTTTTCTATTTGGTAAATTTCTTGATATTTGTAGCTAAAGTAATTTAATAGAGGTGTGATTCCACCATTTCATTCCAGCGGGTGACCAGATTTTTTTATTTGATCCCAGAATGGCTGGTTATGCAAGTTCCAATTTTAATAATATTTACACATAAGCCATACGCTTGAGTTGCAAAGTTCTAAAAAGCAGCCAAAATAAAAACAAGTAGACATTTACAAATTAAACTAAGTGTACAATCAGCAAACAAGAGTATTGATTGCAACAATACTCTGTAGAATCGCAATATGGTATGACCATATGCTCTTTATTGATATGGTTAATATAATTAGTAGAGAATTTTGTTATGCAAAAGATATCTACTACAGCATATTGCAATTGTTTGGAATTGCAGGAATGGGTGCAATGGTAAGACCACTTGGTGCATCTGTATTTGGTCACGTTGGTGATAGGTATGGAAGGAGAATGGCGTTAACGATTGCTATCTTGCTAATATCGATTCCTTCTAGTCTTGTTGCGTTTATTCCAAGTTATAGTAAAATAGGAATAACCTCTACTATGTTGCTTCTTACAATCCATCTGATACAAGGGGTTGCACTTGGCGCTGAGCAAGGAGGTAGCTCTGTTTATCTCATAGAGCATTTACCTAATAAGAAAAAACTAGGAATGTTTTTTGGAATAATAAGTTTTGGTCGCTCCATTGGCATATTGCTCTCTGTGGTTGCAGTGATCATCTGTAAAAAAACCACTGATTTTAACGCTTGGGGTTGGAGGCTGCCGTTTATTTTTTCAGCCATTTTAGGATTAATAAGTGCATATAGTATATATACTCTAGGAGAAACTCCAGCGTATGAAAAAAATCGAGAACAAAGAAATTTACCTAATTTACCAATAATAGAGCTTACAAAACGCTATAAGAGAGCTCTGATACTTGCCATTTTAATATCTGTACCTGTTAATGTTGCTGTTGGATTTACCATATTTCTTAGAACAATTGCAAAAGAAATAGTGTCTGTTGAAACTTATGTAACAACGTATGTCAACGAAGTTGTACTCATTATAACCAGTATATTAATGCCGATATCTTCAATAGTGCTTGGAATTTTAGCTGATAAAACAGGAAGAGAACGCACTGCAATCTTGTTTATAGTGATAACAATAGTATTATGTTGTCCTATGTTATCTATTGCATATTACTATAAAAGCTATCTTATAGTCATGTTGAGTGTGATGGTTCTTTCTATAATCGAGAGGGGTATTAATCCTATAGGGATAGTTACTGCTGAGCTTTTTCCTACTAATGTTAGATTTAGTGGTGTTAGCTTGTCACGCAACATCTCTTTTGCCTTGCATGGAGGATTTACTCCTATGATATGCACTTGGTTTACTATAATGTTTCCTAAAATAGACTTTGCTGCTGGGATTTATATAATTTTTTGCTTATTAGTCAGCTTGGTAGCAATATTGCAAATAAAACCACAAGATAAAAAGTGTGATTGGTAATTTTCTCTATTTAAATTTATTTCACTTATTTAGCTAATTTTTATTACAATTACAGTTTTGGCTTTTATGAAAACTGCATACGTATGTCAATTCTGCGGTTATAGCACTGGAAGGTGGGTAGGAAGGTGTATTGCATGTGACAGTTGGGATACGGTTGTCGAAGAAATAGTACTAAAAACAGAAAAGAGAAGTACATCTGCACCAATTTCAATAAAAGCGTTATCAGATAGTGAAATTATTACCCCCGATCGTTTTTTAACAGGAATAGAAGAGTTAGATAGAGTTTTTGGTGGAGGTATCGTTCAAGGTGCTAGCATTTTAATTGGTGGTGAACCTGGAATTGGAAAATCTACTCTTTTGCTTGGGATTGCAGCTAATGTTGTACAACTTTCCTCTTTTGAATGTCTTTATGTATCTGGTGAGGAATCTTTAGAGCAAGTGAGCCTCAGAGCAAAGCGTCTTAAGATAAATGAACCTAAAATTAAGCTTTTATCTACAGTATCTTTAACTGATGTAGTAGCAACAATAAGGAAAAATAAAAGTATTAAGTTCTTGATAATTGATTCTATACAAACTATGTATGATAGCAAAGTCACATCAGCACCAGGAACTGTAACTCAAGTCCGTATCTGCTCTCATGAATTGACTGTTCTTGCAAAGCAATATGGTGTTTCTCTCTTAATAGTTGGCCATATAACGAAAGATGGACAAATAGCGGGACCTAAAACCCTGGAGCATATGGTAGATACAGTGCTATATTTTGAGGGTGAAAATAGTAATCAATATCGCATTTTACGTACTATTAAAAATAGATTTGGCCCTGCAAATGAAATTGGTGTGTTTGAGATGTCTAAAGCAGGACTCATGCCTGTTGATAATCCATCATCATTATTCTTGACCGTACATGATAGAGAAGTAGTTGGCAGCGCCGTATTTGCAGGAGTTGAAGGCTCAAGACCAATCTTAATGGAAGTGCAAGCATTAATAGCAAGGACTAATATGGCAACTCCAAGAAGAGCAGTAGTTGGTTGGGATATTAATAGATTAGCTATGATAATCGCGGTTATAAGTGCTCGTTGTAAAATGTTTTTGCATGATAAAGAAGTATACCTAAACATTGCGGGAGGACTCAAAATACAGGAACCATCAGCTGATCTTGCTGTTGCTGCCTCCCTTGTTTCAAGTTTAGTAAATTTACCGCTACCAACTTCTTCAATAATCTGCGGTGAAGTTGCACTTTCAGGAGAAATTAGAAACGTTTCGCATGCTGATCTCAGACTAAAAGAAGCACAGAAATTAGGATTCAAAAAAGCGATTATGCCTAAAAATGGCAATTATTCTTCTCATGATATTGAGATAATTAAGCTTGGTCATATAAAAGAGTTAAAAGAGGTCTTCAATCGCAGTTAAATACTATCTGCATGAACATTTTGCTTGTGGGAAGGATGTTATCCCAGATTCCATAATGTCATCTGAGTAGGTGACATAGTCTTCTTTTTTCTGGATTCCAGTTTCACACACTGACCATTTGCTGTTTTTACTCATAACTACCTTTTCTGGAAGAATACGAAAACAAGTAGCTAATTATCGCATAAAAAAAAGAAGATGTAGAATATCTTCTTTTTTTGTGATTAAAGATACATCAAATCTTGATTGTGTATTTCCTCTCCTATAAGCAATAATTTTTTGCTCTCATCAAAGAGACTTTGTGCGCTAGCTGCTAATTTCTCACTAATTTGTGGTAGACATTGTCATAACATAATCATTAAATTTTTAAAATATATTTATGTTGGTATACAAGTATCAATATTACATTAATATAGTTACTTTTTAGTGATGAGCGATAAGCTAAAGTGGTTTTTGGTTGCCCACAAAACATACTAGATCCTTATTTCATATTCTTTAAAATATTTTTTCTTATACTTTCTTTATAAAAACCATGGGCAACTATTGATTTTTGTTGGCTAAAGTAAAGATCAAGTATCTGGAATTATGGACATAAAATCCTCCTGTATAAAAAAGAGTTAGGAAAAAATGCAGTGCACATACGACAGACATACACTGAAGAACACATTTTTTAATAAGTTTGATGAAAAAGTCTGCAGACTAAACATAGATTTTGAGCTCTTAAAATATCTCTATTTGTAATTATAATGAGATTGAAAATATGCGGAAGTAATTTTTATACGTTAGCTATCTATAACGGCTCACCCAACTCACTTGCAATCTGGATCCCAGACTGGGATGATAAGAAAAGGCTACTCAAATAGGAAGTAACTGTAATGATACCATCTAAAAAAGGCTTCTCATGATAATTAAGCTTGGTCATATGAGAAAATTAAAGAGACCTTCAATTACATTTAAACAGCGCTTCAGCAAACTCTTTGCCAGTAAACTCCCTAAGGTCTTCTATACTTTCACCAATTCCTATAGCGTGTAATTTTACCTTATAAGCTTCTGCAAGCCCAATCACTACTCCACCTTTGGCAGTACCATCTAGCTTTGTTACAATTAACCCGGTAACACCAACCATTTTACTAAAGGCCTCTAATTGGCTATAAGCATTTTGGCCAGTAGTTGCATCAAGAACTAAAATAACATCATGAGGAGCAGTGTCATCCAATTTCTTTATCGTTCTATGTATTTTTGACAGCTCTTGCATGAGATTTACATTGTTTTGTAGCCTTCCTGCTGTATCAATTAAAACAACATCAACGCTATCTTTTATCGCTTGATTTACAGCTCTGTATGCTACACTCGCAGAATCGCTACCGTGCTCTCCAGTAACAATAGAGCAATCAGAACGTTCTGCCCAAATATTTAATTGCTCACTTGCAGCAGCTCTGAATGTGTCGCACGCAACAAGCATGACGGATTTTCCTTTTTCCTTATATTTATAGGCAAGTTTACCTATAGTTGTAGTTTTTCCATTACCATTCACCCCGCATACCATTACTATGTGTGGTTCTTTATTCAGAATGAGCGGCTGCACAACAGGGTTTAATATTGTTTCTATTTCGCTCATTAACTGCTGTGTGATAATGTTATGTTCAACTTCTGATTCAAATTTGATACTTGCGAGCTTATCAATAAGCAATCTAGAAGTTTTATGACCTATATCCATGCTAATCAGCAGCTCTTCCAGATCATCTAAAAGTGACTGATCTAATTTTTTTTTCCCAGAAAAAATATTTTTTACTCCATCACTAAAACGGGAAGAGGTTTTTAATAGTCCTTGATAAAGATTACTGAATAAACTCAAGAAATACTCCTTCTTAAAATTACCATATAAAGAATGACATGCACTATATGTATTTGTAAAGTAAATACATTCGTAACCTATATATTTTGTGAGTAAAATATACCGCTTGCTAGTGTATTTTACTTTAGTTTTTAACCTAAATATGTTATAATGCAAGTAATGGTTTACGGGTAATATATGAGTTATAATGAGAAAATTTTAGATCATTATGAAAATCCAAGGAATGTTGGTTCTCTGGATAAAAATGATCCAAATGTTGGTACTGGTTTAGTTGGTGCACCATCATGCGGAGATGTAATGAAACTGCAAATAAAGGTTAACGATAAAGGTGTTATTGAAGACGCAAAATTTAAAACTTTTGGTTGTGGTTCTGCTATAGCTTCAAGTTCTTTGCTTACAGAAATGGTCAAAGGAAAAACTATTGAGAATGTAACAAAGATAAAGAATACTCAGATAGTGGAAGAATTGTCTTTGCCGCCAGTAAAGATACACTGTTCAGTACTTGCTGAGGATGCTATAAAAGCTGCTATTCATGATTATCAAAATAAACAAAAAAATTGAGGAATATGAGTGAATTTCAAGGAGTAAATTCTGTTAAAAAACCTATCACTCTAACTGCAAATGCAATAGAGAGGGTAAGGTTTTTATTGGACAAAAAGAAGCATGCTAACCTTGAAGAAGCAATAGGAATAAGAGTTCTAATTAAGCAAAAAGGATGCTCTGGTTTAAAATATGATATTGAATATGCATATGATGTTCGTCCTTTGGAGTCGGTAATTGAAGAAAGCTGCAGTGATGATCAAAAAGTCAAGGTGCTGATCGATCCGAAATCTATCATGTTTATCCTTGGCTCTGAAATGGATTATGTAGAGGAAAAATTCTCATCAGGTTTTATTTTCAAAAATCCTAATGAGAAAGGAAAATGTGGTTGTGGAGAGAGTTTTCATGTCTAGCAACCATTTCACATTATTTGGAATTGAACCGGCTTTTAACATCAGCTTTGATGAGCTGGAGAAAAAATATATTGAGCTAAGCAAAACTGATACAAATGAAAGAGAGTCCAAAAATATGGAAAACATCAACAAAGCTTATCAGGTGCTGAAGTCACCGCTAAAGCGTGCCGAACATTTGTTGGATCTTTTTGACGTACAAAGCAAAAAAGAGCATCTTGATCCTAAAATGTTAAATGAATCAATGGAAATAAGAGAACACTTTCTAGACTGCGATGATTTGCAATTTGCAAGTAGGATGATTGATGAAAAGGTAAAAGATTGTACTAAAAACCTAACTAATGCTTTTGCTACAAAAAATTTTGATGAAGCTGCTACGCAAGTTTTTAGATTGAGATATTTATATAAGTCATTTGAGGAGATAAAGGAAAATGCTGCCAGTTCAAATTTATGAACCAAGTTCAAATGAGGTAGTTTTTGGTATAGATCTTGGAACTACTAACTCTTTAATTGCCATGGTAAATAAAGCTGGCAATGTAGAAATATTTAAAGATGAGCAAGGTCGTGAACTATTACCTTCCGTCATTTCATATGAAAAGGATGTACTGAAAGTAGGCTACGATGTTGGCGAAAACGCTATCTGCTCTATAAAACGCTTAATGGGTAAAAGTGTTAAAGACTTGCATAAAGAAGGTATCAATTGTGAAATGGATAACGAAAGTGAAAAAGTTATTAGGTTAAAATGCTCAGAAGAAAAGTATCTCACTCCTATTGAGATCTCTGCTGAGATACTAAAAACTCTATGCAAGAGGGTAAAAAAATTCACAGGGATGACAGTTAACAAAGCAGTGATTACTGTACCAGCTTATTTTGATGATTCAGCACGTAACGCAACAAAATATGCAGCAAAATTAGCTGGCATAGATGTTCTTCGCCTCATTAATGAACCAACCGCTGCAGCACTTTCTTACTCAATTGAAAAGAACAATAACAGTGGCATATATGCAGTTTATGACCTCGGTGGTGGAACATTTGACATTTCAATATTAAAGTTACATCAAGGAGTGTTTCAAGTTCTTGCAGTTTGTGGTGATACTAAACTTGGTGGTGATGATTTTGATCATCTACTTAGTTTAATCGTGCTTGAAAAGTATAGAGAACAGGTGGGTTTAAATAAAAAATGCTCTAGTGTCATTCCAGTGCTCCGACACTGGGATCCAGAAAGTTTGACTGCAAGTGAACAAACCAGAAAGTTATATAATAAGAACCGGATTCAAGTGTCAAGCACTGGAATGACACCATCTGATACAACTACCTACAAATTACAACATTCATACACTAAAACTGGTATTTGTAATATACGTGCTATAAAAGAGTACCTAAGTGAAGATACCTCTGGCACTTTTGAATTCAGCATCAATGGTGAATTATTTAAGTGCAAAATTACCAGAGAAGAATTCGAGCACGCAATCAGTCCTTTGGTTA
Source organism: Wolbachia endosymbiont of Trichogramma pretiosum (assembly GCF_001439985.1). NCBI lineage: Bacteria > Pseudomonadati > Pseudomonadota > Alphaproteobacteria > Rickettsiales > Anaplasmataceae > Wolbachia > Wolbachia endosymbiont of Trichogramma pretiosum. Next base: position 371,286 of record NZ_CM003641.1, on the reverse strand, counting down.
ATAAGACTATAAATATAGTTACTCGTACTATAAGCGACATAGATCTTAAAATCGATGATATAAAAGGGGTAATTTTAGTTGGTGGTGCAACTAGAGTGCCATTAGTGCAAAATTCACTAATCAAACTCTTTGGCAATAAAGTGCTGAATGATATGGATCCGGACAAAGCAGTTGCCAATGGGGCAGCTTTGCAGGCTCATTATTTAACTTCAAACTCAAAAGATAGGAATATTCTCCTTGATGTGCTGCCTTTATCACTTGGCATAGAAACTATGGGGGGAATAGTTGAAAAAATTATACCAAGAAATACACCACTACCAGTTTCAGAAATAAAAGAGTTTACAACTTACGCTAACGGGCAAACAGCAATGAAAATTCACGTTTGTCAAGGAGAACGTGAAATGATAAAAGATAATAAATCTCTAGCACGATTTGAACTCAAAGGTATACCACAATTGCCTGCAGGTTATGCAAAAGTTGAAATAGGGTTTACAGTTAGCATTGATGGAATATTGACTGTCACTGCAAGAGAAAAAACTACTGGAGTCGAACAGACAGTTGAAATAAATTCAAGCTCTGGCTTAAGTGAAGAAGATATTCAAGATATGGTCAATCAGTCAGTAAGTAACTTTGATGAAGACATGAAGGCTCGTTCCCTTGCAGAGGCTAAAATTAACGGTAACAAGCTCATACATCTAATTGAAAACGTTTCCATTGAACGAAAGTTAAAAATTTTACTACAGAACGCAAAAGACGCTTTACAGGAAAATGACTTAGACAACATTAATAATGCTATCTCTGAGTTAGAAAACTCTGCTTTAGAGTTATGCGAATCAGCAGACAGATAGAGTTCATAAAACTTTGTGAAGTACCCTGTTAAGTCTCAGAGCAGTAGGTAACCTAAAATCAAACGGTAACCAATTAACTTTGCCTAATTTAAACGATAAACCAACCATGCTTACGCGCCCAACTATATTTTCAGTTGGTACTAACCCAATTTCAGAAAACCTGCTATCAAAAGAATTATTTCTATTGTCTCCCATAACAAAAAATTGATTATCAGGCACATAATAAACTGGAGTATTGTATGATAACTTATTAGAAAGATTATCTATTAGAATTTCATGCTCCTTGCCGCTAGGGAGTGTTTCGATGTATCTTGCTATATTACGCTTTGACTCATAATCAAAAAAAAAATCAATTTGTCTTCGCTTTACTTTCTGATCATTTAAATATAACTCCCCCTCTATCATTTGCACTTTATCGCCCGGTATTCCTATTACCCGCTTAACAAATCTAATGCTGTCATTTCTTGTAGGCTTGAAAACTATTATATCACCACGCTCCGGAGGGGTATAAAAGATTCTACCGCTAAAGATGTTTGGAGAAAATGGAAAAGAGTGTTTGCTATAACCATATGAATATTTACTAGTAAAAATATAATCTCCCTCAAGTAGAGTGCTTTTCATCGAACCAGAAGGAATATGAAATGGCTCAAATAAAAAACTACGTATTGATAGCGCAATTAGTAGCAAAAAAAACAGTGAAGATAAAAACTTTCTCGCTCTTACTATCCGGTTCTCTCTCAATTCTTTCAATTTTATTTTCTTTATAAATCTAAGCTTATCATAACACATAAAAGTGGTAATGTGAAATTTTACTCATGGGTGTTATTGCTCTTTTTTGAAAGTCGAAATAAGCTCTCAAATAATTGACAGTGATTGATAACCAATAGACATCATTTGCTATGCAATATTGTATAAATCACAATGCTAGTTTTACTGAAAATTATACTTTTTTAGATATATATGTAATATTTAAACTTAAGGTATAGGGATGAACCCTACAATTAGAAAGGTTTTTTTTGTATTCTACTTATAATATTATTTATTTCTTTTTCTCATGTTGGAAGTGCTACTAACTCTAATGATGATACAACTGCTCAAGTAATATGTAATATTATTGGCTACGTGTGGGGAATAGGTGGACCGCTTATGACCGTAGTGATAATAGGAGCAGCTTTACTTGCAATATTTGGTAGAATGCCGTGGCCTGTTTTTCGCCCTTAGTGTATTTTGCGCTGTGTTTTTTGGTGCTAAAACTATATGACTATTTCTTTCTAAAGCAGACTTGGTGCACAGCTTCAACTATATCTTCCACTTGTGGTAATGCTTTCTTTTCTAGGCTTGCAGCATAAGGTAAGGGGACATCCTTGCCGGTTACCCTTACAACCGGAGCGTCAAGGTAGTCAAATCCTTGTTCCATAACCATGGCTGAGAGTTCTGCTCCTATTCCTGCAAATGGCCAACCCTCTTCTATGCTTACTAATCTATTGGTCTTCTTAATAGAGTTAATAACTGTTTCAGTGTCAAGTGGTCTTAAGGTTCTGAGGTCGATAACTTCAGCTTCTATTCCTTCACTAGAGAGTAAATCTGCTGCATTTAACGCATCCATTAGTTTCAATGAAAAAGCAGTGATAGTTACATCCTTTCCTTCCCGTATAACAGCAGCTTTGCCTATCCCAAGTAGATAATCTTTATTTGATAGCTCAGAATCAGGAATCTCATGTTTATGCCCATAAGCGATCTCGTTTTCTAGAAATATTACTGGATTAGGATCACGAATTGCAGCTTTAAGCAGACCTCTGCAATCAGATGCAAAGTAAGGTGTTATTACTTTCAAACCTGGAACATGCGAATACCAAGATGCAAAGCACTGAGAATGTTGTGCGGCAACTCTTGCTGCAGCTCCATTTGGTCCACGAAACACTATAGGGCATCCAAGTTGTCCACCTGACATATAATTTGTTTTTGTTGCGGAATTCACAATTTGGTCAATAGCTTGCATAGAAAAATTAAAAGTCATAAACTCAACAATAGGTTTGAGCCCAGCAAACGCTGCTCCAACAGCAAGACCAGCAAATCCATGTTCGGTAATAGGTGTATCAACTACCCTATTTTCTCCGAACTCTTTCAGTAATCCTTTTGTTACTTTATAAGCACCATCATACTCTGCAACTTCTTCACCCATGATAAATACATCAGGGTCATTTTGCATTTCTTCTCTGATTGCTGTGCACAACGCTTCTCTTACACTTAAGCTTGCCATTTGTAAATCTGTAAATTTCAACTAAAATAACTATATCAAAATTACCAGGAAGCGCACAAGTTAAGTTTTACAAGAATCATGTTGCATTGAGCATTGAATACTTACTTCTTTTAATTCAGTAGGTTGCGGTGATAGTGCGTATGTAACTCCACCGACTATCAATGAAGACATCACAGAAGTTGCAATCATTAGTAGAATTGGTAGTTGGCAGGCTACACTAAAGGCAACACCTACTGTCAACATGATTGCAAAGTTTACAGAAGCAATTTTTAAGAAAGACAGTTGTGCTTTTTCTGTTTTTTCTAGTAAGACTTTATTTACTTTGGTTTTGCTTAATTCACTATTAAGTGTTGCATTTTTACTTTTTGGATCTTGTGTTTGTTGCTTTAGTGATTGATTCTCTTCACTGAGTTTATCAAGTACTTCTAACCTATTCTCATGTCCAGCTAAGTCACTCTTTAATTTTTCTAGTTCTTTCTCAACATGTTTTAATTCTTTACCTGGCTTTTCTAACTTCCGAATTTGCCTATCTTGCAACTGAATTTGAGGTTGCAGACTTTCTAAAATTTGGTCATTAAATTCATTAGCTGCTCCGTTGCTATTTATTTCAGAGTAGAAAGAAGTATCAAATGTAGACTCAGACTCTAGACCGCTGTCGTCAACACTAAAACTTTCACTAGTAATAGAATGAGAAGCGATTTGCTCACTCTGAATATTATCATTATTCTCTTGCCTTCTTTCATTCCAAATTTGTATTTCCGCTGCTATTGATTTTTCTCTATCATTTCCTAATTTAGTAATTCCATTCACAAATGAACTGACTCGAGTTATATTATCATTCTGAGATGAGTGGTCACAACTTCCTTCTCCTACTTGGATGTGAAAGCCTCTTATCTTCTTTCGCGAATAATTTTCTTCTGCCTCCTCTAACATTTGTACTATCGCTTCCTTATTTTCTGTATTACCTACCATCTCCCTTGGAGTCTTATTTTTACTTTTCAATGAAGGATTCACTCGATCATCACTTAGTAGTTGTTTTACCATGCTTTCATGTCCACAAGAAGCAGCAATATGCAAAGCAGTTATTCCATCATTTCTGGATCCATCTTTTACTCGAGCGCTAACACTTGCTTTCTTTTTCATTAGAAGTTCCGCTATCAAAAGATTGTTACATGCTGTAGCAAGATGTAACAACGTCCAATCTTCTGAAGCTTCTTCTGAAATTTTTATACTAAATCGATGTTCTTTACTAAAATTTTTACTAAACTTGTTATACTCTCCTGCATCTTTTCCTTTTAGTTCATTCTTTATTTTTTTAAGTAAATTATCTTCATCCAAATCGCTACTTTCACTTACCTCATTTATTATTTCAAAAAACTTCTCCTTCTCTATTGCCATAGACTTTCCCTCTAAATTTATTTTTATCGCCGCATAATCTCACAAAAAAGTTAAATTTATCAAAATTCTATATTTTATATAAAATAAAACTTCCTGTTTCCAAAAATTGGTAAGCATGTTTTTGATGAGATTGTAGAAAATATACTTTTATGACACCATTTGTTGTACGAACTAACTTGGCGAAAACAGATATTTATATAGTTGTGTGGCAAAATGTTTTGCACTAGTTGTGCTATCTCGTTTTCCGTAATAGTTGAAAAAATTAGTAGAAAGTTGTTGTGAGTTTATGTATTTTGAGGCTGTAATGGTCAAAGGTACATGAAGTATGATCAGAGTTAAAGGTGCAAGAGAGCATAATTTGCAGGGTATTGATGTCAATATACCAAAAAATAAGTTAGTTGTTATAACCGGACTAAGTGGTTCTGGTAAGTCTAGCCTCGCATTCGATACGATTTATGCAGAAGGCCAACGCCGATACGTCGAAAGTCTATCGGCTTATGCACGTCAATTTCTTAATATTCAAGATAAACCAGATGTTGAGTCAATCACAGGCCTCTCTCCTGCAATATCAATTAATCAAAAGTCAATCTCAAAAAATCCAAGATCAACCGTTGGAACCGTTACTGAAATTTACTATTATGTACGTTTGATATATGCACGAGTAGGAATACCTTATTCACCTGTAACCGGGTTGCCAATAATGAAACAGGCTGTATCTCAAATTGTAGATACTATTATAGCATTACCTTTAGAAACTAAAATATACATACTTGCTCCTATTGTGCGTGGGAGAAAAGGAGAGCACTTCAAAGAGATATTGGAAATTAAAAAGCAGGGTTACGTGAGACTAAAAATAGATGGTGAAACATACAATATAGATGACTTTCCTAAACTCGATAAAAACAAGAAACATGATATTTTTGCTATTGCAGATAGAATATCCATATCAGATGATATAGGAAATCGACTACCAAGCAGTGTAGAATCAGCATTGAGTCTGGGCCATGGCTTAATGTATGCAGAAATAGTGAACTTACCTGATAACCACAATTCCGAGTATAAAAATGGTCAAACTTTAACTTTCTCAGAGAATTTTGCATGTTCTGAATCTGGCTTTACTCTTGCAGAAATAGAGCCAAGATTGTTTTCTTTTAACAGCCCCTACGGTGCATGCAGTTCATGCAATGGGCTAGGTAAAAAACTAAGTGTTGATGCAAAGCTAATAGTGCCAGATGAAACGCTCTCGATATCTGAAGGTGCTTTAAAGCCAATTGGATCAATATTCCGTCAAGTGCATACAAACTATGGATTGCTAAAAAATGCAATTCTATCACTGGCTGAAAATTGCAAATTTAGCCTTGATGTTCCGTGGAAGAATATAGACCAAAAAGTGAAGGATTTAATACTTTTTGGCTCCAGAGAAATGAAATTTCAAGGTTTGATCAGCATCCTAGAACGCCAGATGGATTACGATGCATCACTTATTGATAGGTATTGTTCTGTTACTGACTGCAAAGAATGTGCTGGCTATAGATTAAGAAAAGAAGCACTTACAGTAAAAATTGACGAAAAACATATAGGTGAAATATCAAGGCTCAGCATCGATGAATCCCTTAAGTGGTTTGGAGATTTATCAGATAAACTTACAGAACAACAAAGGCAAATTTCAAATAAAATATTAAATGAAATAATCAAAAGGCTGACATTTTTAAAGAATGTAGGGCTAAATTACCTTACACTTGACCGTGAATCTAGCACTCTCTCTGGTGGTGAAAGCCAGAGGATCAGGCTTGCTTCGCAAATTGGTTCTGGTTTAACAGGAGTGCTATACGTGCTTGACGAACCCTCAATTGGCCTTCATCAATGTGATAATGATCGATTAATTGCCACACTTAGAAATCTGAGAGACATGGGTAATACTGTGATTGTTGTTGAACATGATGAAGACACAATAATGGCTGCTGATTATGTGATTGATATTGGTCCTGGAGCTGGCTTGAATGGAGGAAAAATCGTTGCAGAAGGAACACCACATCAGGTACAAAAAAATTCAGAGAGCATAACAGGACAGTATTTAAGTGGAAAGAAGGAAATTTCAATTTCAAAAAGAAGAAAGCAAACAACTCAGTTCATAAAGGTAGTTAACGCATGTGAGAATAACTTAAAAAATATAAATGTTGAATTTCCTATAGGTAATCTTATTTGTGTTACTGGAATATCAGGAGGAGGAAAATCAAGTTTAGTAATAGAAACACTATATAAATACTCAGCACAGAAGATAAATCATTCATCTGCAAAGCATGGTAAATGCGATAAAATAGAAGGCCTTGAGTATATAGATAAAATTATAGAAGTGGATCAGTCACCAATTGGTAGGACCCCAGCATCAAATCCAGCAACATATGTTGGTGTGTTTACTCACATCAGAAATTGGTTTGCAGGTCTCCCAGAGTCGAAGGCACGAGGTTACAATATAGGCCGATTTTCATTTAATACCAAGGGAGGAAGATGTGAAGCTTGTAAAGGTGATGGGCATTTAAAGATCGAGATGCATTTCCTGCCGGACGTTTATGTGAAATGTGAGCAATGTAGAGGACAGAGGTATAACCGAGAAACATTGGAAGTTACTTACAAGGGAAAATCAATTTCTGATGTGCTTGATATGACAATAGATCAAGCATGTGACTTTTTTGAAAATCTTCCAATTATAAAGGAAAAGTTGACTTCTTTACAGGAAGTAGGGCTTGGTTATATAACGCTTGGACAGTCGTCAACAACGTTGTCCGGAGGTGAAGCACAACGAATAAAGCTTTCTAAGGAACTATCAAAGAGATTTACCGGTAAAACATTGTATATTCTCGATGAGCCAACAACTGGGTTACATTTTGAAGATGTAAATAATTTACTGAAAATACTCCATAGGCTAGTTGATTTAGGAAATACTGTTATAGTTATTGAGCACAATTTACATGTTATAAAAACTGCTGATTACATAATAGATATTGGTCCAGAGGGTGGAGTAAAAGGTGGCGAAGTGGTTGCTGTAGGAACTCCAGAAAAAGTTGCACAGACTCCAAAAAGCGTTACAGGCAAGTATCTTAAAACATATTTATTGGATCAAGTGTCGACTATTTCTTAATAATTAGGTTATGAGGAGCATTTTGAAAGGTATACCTAACATATTTAATTCATGAATCTTTTCTTATTAAAAAAAAAGCTACAGATCCCATATTTCCAAACTTATGCGTAAGTTGTGAACGTATAATTGATAAAAGTTATGATTTATGTAGTGAATGCAATAAAAAATCAATTTTAACTAAGCATTACTGTAATATTTGTGGTGTAGTAATTCCAGATAACATTGATACATGTGGTGGACGCATCAGTAACCCTTCACCATTTAAAGTATTGAGACCAGTTTTTGCCTACGATGAACATACCAAAAATATGATTATAAATTTAAATTTTTTGATAACTTAAACTACATGAAAGTCTACGCAAAGTAGATGTACAAAGCTAACAAAGACATGTTTCAAAATGCAGAGGTCACAATTCCCATACCGCTACATAAAATACGCTTATTTAAGCGTAAATATAATCAAGCAGCATTGCTCGCGAAGGAATTAAGTAAGTTATCTTACTTATCTTATACACCATTTGCAATAAAACGTATTCGTCACACTGTACCTCAAGCTGGTCTTTCACGTATTTGCTTTCCCATGTTTATAATTATGCTCATAATAAATATGATAAGATAGATATAAATTTTTACTTCCGTGTTTTTTCTATTGTTGTTTATAATGACTATAGTTACATCACATATTTCTTTCAATTAAAAGGATCAGTTATTTATTGCAAATCACTGACTTTTTTAATGGATTCTTTTTCTAAATGATTTCCAAAGATGTGTTTACTTTTGTTTGTAATTGTGTAGTAACTGCAACGTAAAGTTATAGGAGGTAAAGATGGATTGTGAAAATCTGAAAAAGATATTAAGTGCAATTGATAAAGATGCAAGTGTAAATAAAGATAACGTAATTAATAAAATAAAAAGAGTATTGCGAAGGGAAGATACAATAGCGTATCGAGAGTGGGAAAATAAAAATCTTAGTATAAATCATAGATTCATCCAAAGTGATCCTGATGCAGAATTTACATTATTAATTGCAGCTGCAGCAGCTGGCTGTAAGGATTTAGTGAATGTTTTATTAGAGAGGCATGAGGATATTCATGTAGAAGGTGAAAATAGAGAGACTGCTTTGCATCATGACGTTTATAGTCGATGTGTAGGTGTAGTAAATGCTCTACTAAAAAAAGGTGCTGATGTTAATGTAAAAGACAGAGGTGGTAGTACTCCTTTGCATTATGCCGCTAAAATGGCTATTTAGAGATAGTAGATGCTCTACTAGACAGAGGTGAAGATGTTTATGAAAAAGATAGTTTGCAGGAAAATCCTTTATATTATGCCATTATAAATCACCAAGAAGATACGGTAGAGAGTATAAAAGGGTTTTTAAAAAATAAAGTAGTTCAAGGTAGTGTAGTTGTTGGTGGCTTAGTTGCCATGTTAGGAAATTTTGTAACATCGACGCTTTTTATAACCGAGACAATGGAAATTACGTTAACATCTGTTACGGAAGCAATAGCTTTATCTGTATCAACAGCATTAACATCTGGTTATGCTAAATAACTAATGTCAAAATTCGATAACGAAATAAAAGAAATAAAAGAGCGACAAAATGTAATGGAAGGGAGGCAAAGCTTAACAGAAGGATGGCAAAGTGTAGATCTATAAAGCATACGTATACATCATGCTCTTTCGTAACTTTTTACTTCCACACTTCTTTAGTGTTGCTTATAATAACTATAGATTTAGATCTTAATTAGAGGCTTTAATTACCTACTCTAAGTTGCTGAATTTCTTATCATAGCACCTATCATTCCAGCACCCTAAAATGAAAGAAAAAGAACGCTTAATTAAAAATACAACATACCATCTTATATCTTAATACTGAATAATACCTCGATTATAGATCGATGAAGGACACCTTGAGTTATATTTTTAGTTATTCTTGCTTTACTATGAAAAGCTTGTACTCTTTAAATGTATTATTTATAAATTCACCTTTTATAAGCTAAAATATGTCTATTAGAGCTAATATACCTTTTTTATAGCTGGTGCTATTGCTTCTCTTACATTAATTATATCTGGAGTTTTTGCTGTAGTTCCAGCTTTAAATATAGCTCTCCCTGTTATTTTTATTTTATTTGCGCTTTCTGCAGTAGTAATTGTGTTTTCATATAAAATGATCAAACAAAGTAAAAAATCTCAAGAAAACTCGAAAGCTGAAGTGAAAGAGCTAAATAAAGAGTCAGGTAAAGAAGAATTAGAGAATGAAGAGGCTAAAGAAAATAAAAAGAGGCTTATAGATCTAGAAAAAAAGTCGAGAGAATTTTAGATAGTTTTGTAATGCAAGATAAAGTGTAGAGGTTAGAAAAAGTGGTTGTTGACCTTTCTGCACAGTTAATTAATAGTAATGCAATAGATGAAGTAGAAGAAAAGTTGAGTATCGAATTTTATGCAAAAGGTGAAGAAAGAGGGTGTAATACAACACTTGATGATATTATATTACAAAATGGCATAAAAGAAAAATTGAAAGAGATTTATAAGTTACAAGGCAGAGGATATCTCTTGTACGTTCCACCAGGAACTAGTAAGCCTAGTATTAGTAGGGCAATTGCAAATCAAACTAAATCTCTCTTTGCGTTTATGTATGTTTTTGTATCTTGCTTGTTTAATCAATCAAATATAGATAGGCTTTTTAAGAAAGCAGAGGCAAACAGTCCGTGTATAATTTTTATGGATGAGATTGACGTCATTGGCAAAAAGCGCACTTTCAGTGAAAATTCAGGACCTTTAACTCATTTACTCACTAAATTGGATGGAGAGTTTTTATCCTCAAAAAATATAACGGTAGTTGCTGCAACTAGTCATAAGGATCATTTAGATCCTGCGCTTATTAGGGGTGGTCGTTTGGAGTGTATTGAGTTTCCTGGGCTGGATAAAGACGATACACGTCAAAAAATATTAAAAGAACGGTTAGAAAAATTGAAAGATAGCGATATGAAAATTATTGTACAGGCTAGTAAGGGATTAGCAATGGCAAATCTGATTTGCTTAATCAATAAAATAAACGAAACTATAAAAAAGGAAGGCAAAATAAAATATTTTCGCGTTTTCTGTAAAGAATTCAAAAAGGAGCATAACATAGAAGATGAGCAAGATAAGAAACATAGTAACGGAAAAACTAAAAACGAGGATATAGAGCTATCATCTGGAAGATTATCTAGACGTTCATCAGTAAGCTCTTCATTTAGTGATGTATCTTCTCGAGGAAGTAAGCGGTAAATCGAGGAATAAAGAGAATTACTACACAGTATGAGATGACGCCGTGCAAGTTGACACAATTCGAATCATGTTATTCCAGTTGGTGAAACTGTAATGGATTTGTTGCATAGGTCAAATAAAAAGAACTTGCAGTTACTGACAAAATTCAATAGTTGGATTATATGGATGAGAGAAATTCTACAATCAAGCTCATAAAGTCATATGATTAAGATGGTATAAAGAGGTGGACAAAAGAGATAAATTGTGGGAAGAGATCTTATATAGAAAGTTTTTTTTCTCTCGACTGAAGCAAACATTTGGGTTTAGTTTTAGAAATAAATCTGAGGTTAATCGTGAGAGAGAACTGCTGCTCAAGTGTTATTTGCTTAACAAATTTACTGATATAGGCATGGCTAAACTTGAGATAGCTTCATGAATTTATTCCACCTTACCTATTATCTGAAGAGTGATGCAACAAAGCCTGCTGGAATCCAGTTTTTCATTTCATCAAATTTAGCATAAGCTTAAGTTTGCTTATAAAATTTTCTGGATGCCAGTGTATGGGAACTGGCATGACATTATGGAATTTGGGCTCCAGTGTCAACTACTCTAATGACACCTGATTATGATGAAAGAAATCTAATGATTTATATAAACCCCATAGCGTGGCGAATGAAGCGTTTTTTAAGAAAATTTGAATTTTCAACTATCATTAAACCAAATGCTCTAGCGCAAAATATTCTGTTGGAAAATATCCTATTTAGTCCATCAGTTGCAAGTGCCATAGTAAAATTATCAAAGTATCTGTCACGTGAAATTTTCTTCAATAGATAATTACTGCCAACATCAATGCCAGACGCTTTTGCAGTAGTTATTTGTCTAATAACACTCTCTACATCTCTCATTCCAAGATTAAGTCCTTGACCTGCAACTGGATGGATTGAATGTGCTGCATCGCCAATAAGCAAAATTCTGCTTTTACGCAGCTTTCTCGCAAAAGTAAAACTCAAAGGATAAAGTCTTCTTTCACCCTCTAATTCAATTTCTCCCAAATAAGAACCAAATCTTTTTTTGAGTTCTGTGACAAATTCCTCCTCGGATAAGCTCATCAGCATTTTTGAAATTTCGTATTTTTCTGTCCAAACTATTGAAGAAGTATAGCCACCTTTCATTGGCAAAATTGCAAATGGACCACCAGGAAAAAACCTCTCTACAGCTAAGTTTTGGTGATGTAGTTCATGTTTTACATTAAATACCATGCTATTTTGTTTGTAACCAAATTTTATCATTGGTATAGAAAACATCTCTGGCAGCTTAGAGTTTTTACCTTCAGCGCAGATAAATAGCGATGATATCAATTTTTGATCATTATCAAGATTAACTTCCACGTATCCTTCGTCACAAGAAATTGTTTTATAGGAACGTGGAGAATATATATTGAGTTTATGCAAAAAATTATTATTGATTGCATTCCATATAATAGCGCTCTTGATTACATAGCCCATTGGCTCTTCGCCGACCATTTTATGGTCATAATGTACAGTAAATGGACTATCTCCATCTAATATACATATATCAAGTATTGGTTCAGCTTCGCTTTCTAAGAGGCGCCAAATCCCTAATTTTTCTAGTATTTTTTTTGATCCTTGAGAAATAGCAAATGCTCGATTATCATCAATTGCACGTGGTAAACTGTTTTTCTCAATTATGGCTACAGATACAGAGTCATTACTCATGCCAATAGCAGTAATAAGACCAATTATCCCACTACCTGAAATGATTACATCGTAATTCATTTTTTAACCTAAAATTGCATTCTACCCACTTTTAAAATAGTTTAAACGAACTTTGTAGATACTGAACTTCTCATTACTATCTTAGTTATAACCAAAATAGCAATAAATATTAATTGTTCTACACTAAATTAGGTTTAATTTTATTAAAGGAGCTAGATTATGACTACAGATTGCAAAAAAGAATTACTAAATTGCATTAACAAGTACAGAGAAGAACTTGCGGAAAATAAAGCAGCAATTAGACAAACTTTAACTAGCGATAAAATTAATATAAGCGATTACTTTTATCAGGGTGATAAAATCTGTAACAAAGAGCTGTTTAACATAGGAAGTGAGTGTCAAGATACAAAATATGGTAGTCGATAAGAATATACGTATGATGAGTGGAAGGAAAAATTGAAAAACCTCATGCTAAAGATGTTAAAAAATGAAGTAAAAGGTAAAATATTAAAAAAGTTTTGAAGATTATGAAAAATATCATAAAAATGCTACTGAAGCTATAAAAAGAGAATTAGACATAGATTCAAAATTAAAGGCAATTCTCAAAGAAAAGCAACAACCAGAAACTGATGTAACTCGAGCATATTATGAAGTTATACGAGATTTATATAAAAATGGAGACATGCGCTCTCAACTAAAGTGCAATGATCTTGATTGTTTTAATAGAAAAACAGAAGATAATCTATCTCAAAAACAATCCGAGCTAGCTGCTATGAAGGATAACTTTTTAGATAATACGCAAAATATTTTTCAACATATTCAAGTTGAAGATAGTATTTTTTAGAGAAATAAGATTGTGCTATTTTTTTTAATGAAATTTCTTAAGTGGTAGATTATTTTTTACAGCTATAGCTGAGGTAGCTGTCACTATCTAAAATGTAACAAATAAAATACCAATCTTAAATATTGCTATATTTTACGATAGTTTCTCAACTTGATGCACATACTTTTGGAATATTCTCATTTGTCAAATAGTTTCTGGCATGCTACACAATCTGTAATGCAGGTTTTAACTTACTTTTACGCAATATTGATCATTCTTGAAGAGCAATCTAACATTTTCTATTCCTTGATTACGAAGCTTTGATGCAGCTGATTTAGCTACCTGAGCGTTTACAAAAAATGCTACATATCCCTTACTTTCTGCATTGTTTTGTTTTGGGTGAAGTTTCTGCATTTCTTTTTCATATTGCCTTTTGTAATGAGGAGTATTTTGTATCAATTGTTCTGACCTCTTTCTTAAGTACTCAACTTTTACCTTAGCAAGCCCAGACTTATGAAATCCTAAAACTTGTGCTGCTTTTTCTGACAAGTCTATTATTCTACCATCAACAAATGGCCCTCTATCATTAACTCTTATAACAAGCTTCCTTCCATTTTCTAAATTAGTAACAAGAACAAAACAGGGTAGGGGCAAGGTCTTATGTGCTGCAGAAATCAAGTGACGATTAAACACTTCACCGTTAGCTGTAATTGTGCCGTGATCTTCTATTCCATACCACGATGCTATTCCTACTTCTTCATAACAGCTACAGTATTTTGGGTGGTGGGTGATACCATTTATTGTATAGCTACTGCCAATTTTATAATGGCCTGTGGTGTGATTACACCTATTGCTAAAACTACAACTACTCATCAAAAAGAATATTAGACATAGAAAGGCTAATTTTTTTATCATTGTACTTAGTGAAATGGTTCGATACCATGAGGATTTTAGATTATAATATAATAAATTTAGTAATAAGTAAACGTCTACTGCCAAATATGCACAGCACTAAAAAAGAAGTAATACATATAATCGGTGTAGGTGGAATTGGAATGAGCGCAATTGCTGAAATTCTTCATAATTCCAGTTATAAAGTTCAAGGCAGTGATACGCGATCAAACGACAATATAGATAGGTTACAAAAATTAGGTATAAAGGTCTATATTGGTCACAATGTAAGTGGTATTAGACAAGCTCAAATAGTTGTACATTCTTCCGCAATAAAACCTGATAATGTGGAGCTAGTTGCAGCAAGAAATAACAATAAAACCGTTTTGCATAGGTCAGACATACTGGTTAAAATTATGAAAGGTAAATATGTGATAGCAGTTTCAGGTTCAAGTGGCAAGACAACGACGACAGCTATGATTGCTTCCATTTTTGATCATTCTGGTACTGACGCCACTGTAATTGTCGGAGGAATATTAAATTCCTATCATAGTAATGCAAAACTTGGCAAAAGTGACATTTTCTTAATTGAGGCTGATGAGTCTGATGGAACTATGTTAAAAATTCCTGCAGATATTGCTGTTGTAACAAGTATTAATGACGACCATATAGACCATTACGGTACATTTAACGACATCAAAAATGCGTTTTCTAGATTTGCAAACAACGCGAATTTTGCTATTTTTCCTGATTCTACAGACATCAATCATGGTGCAAGTAATTCTATAAAGTTTTGGTTTGGAAATGGTAAAATTAGAGCTAGCAACATAAAACAACACAATAATAGCATAGAATTTGACGTACTGATTAGTATAAACGAAAGTAATCGTATTCCATTGTCCACTACTCGAGTAGTTGAGAGGGGTGGAATAAAAGCAGCCCTTTCTTCATCACCTCAATGCTTGAAACTGGATTCTCGTTTCAATGTTAAACAAGAGACTATAGAATTTAAGAGGACAATCCCTAGAAAATCTCTACATTCAAAAAAAGTAAATCGTACTAATGCTATTTGAACAAGCTAGCGTAAAAGTAAGCTAAATTTTTTAAGGTACAAAAATAGCAGGAAACAATTGTTTAAAAAATTGGAATTTGATTGGATTGCTGAAATTTGTCTCTCAAACTTTAGATGCATGGGCAAGATAATACTCTTTAACTAATATAGATTAGGTGATTTGGAAGAGATACATCTAGAGCAGCTGGCAAAGTTACAATACATGTTACCGCAATAAAATGAGAAGGATCTATATGGTGATTATAGATTTTTCCAGATCTTAAAAACAATAAATAGACAGTAAATTAGAACTACTGCAAAAAAAAAACAAGAATAGCTACACTGGTTGCTTGACCATCGTAAACGTAGCTTGTTAAGCAGATAAAAATAGCCATGATAGAAGCTCTAATAAATGAAATTGCAGAAGAAGTTGTGCCTTTCATTTCAGGGGAAATATTTAATGATGCATTGAAAGTGACTGCTTGACAAATTCCATAGCCAATACAAAATAGCCGTAGGCAGCTTTGCTAAGTAATAAGCACTGGGCATGATTATGCTGAATATTAAAAGTGATAGGGATCCAATAGCAATTACGCCTTTACCGGAATTACACAACAAATTGCTCCAAGTTTCTTTAAGATCTTACCGGAAAATAGGCTAATTAGTGAGAAAGACCAAACCATTGCACCTTGATGTAGCGCATAAATAGTTCTGGATAAACCAAAAGTTTCCATATACAAAAAAGGGACACGAGTAATGAATAACATATAAGCTGCAGAAAAAAGGCTCTGTGTCAAAGACAACACCATAAATTTTGAACTTGATAATAATTTTTTATAGTCTTTCATCATTTTTTAGACTAAAAATATCACGGTCCTTTTTTGTTTCTGGTAACAGAAGAAGCAGCAAAACCCAAGAGATGAAACAAAGTATTGCAACACTTGCATAGTTGTCACGCAACACAACAATTTTGCTGATGAAACTGCCTAATACTGGTGCAATTACTATGAGAACTGTGAGAATAGAATTCATGATTCCAATGAATTTTACTGCTTCGTTGCCTTTATAGCTGTCTGCAATAATTGCAAACACAACTACAGATGTGCTAATACCAATGCCTTGAATAAAGCGAGAGATTAAAAGCTCAAAAACTGACAGAGCAAAAATACAGCCAACAGCACCGATGAGTAGCAAAGTATTGCCTATGATCATCATCCTTCTTCTGCCATAGCATTCAGACAATGGACAAAAAATAACCCTCCTATGCAAATGCCTAAAAAATTATAAGCAATAGTTAATTGAATTATGCCTTCCGGTACGTTAAAATAGCGTACTATATTAGGAAAACTAGGTACAGAAATATCAATTTCAATGAACCTAGCAAGTAGAGATAGAATTAATAAAAACGGTAGTAACACCTAAAATCTTTAATTAATAAATAAAAATATCACATTTAAAGCGTTGAAAGAAGAACATTTTTCACTATTATCAAAATGGGTAAAGACACACCATATAAAGAAGTGGTGGAATGAGGATATAAATTGGACACCAGAGTTAATTGAGAAAAAATATAGCAACTACGTTAAAGGATTCAAACATTTGAAATCTAAGATACGAACTATTGAAAAACCAATGCACGCATTCATTATTAATTTTGATGGAGTTGATACTGGTTATATTCAATATTACAACAAACATGATTTCCCACCTGAACAGGTCTATAACACTTTAGAACTTCCAGAAAGTTGTGCTGCCATAGACTGGTATATAGGAGAGCTGAATTATATAGGTAAAGGAGTTGGTTCACAAGCTTTGAATATATTTTTAAACAAATTTGTCTTTAAAGTTTATGAGAATGCCTTTGTCGACCCAGGTATAGTAAATATTTGTGCAATCCGTGTTTACGAAAAAGTTGGCTTTAAAAAGTTATGGAAAATAATAGTGCAATTTTAATGATTAAGGCAAGAATTCCTGAGAACCATTCAAGATGAGTATTTTTTCAACAATCTACCTAAATTACTACAAGTGGTTTATAACAATATACAAGGAGCTTTATACAAACTTAACATCATTTAATCATAAAAATATCATTATTAAGTCCTATATAAGAACAAATTTTGGCACTCAGTGAATCTTTTTT
The DNA here is from genome assembly GCF_001439985.1 of Wolbachia endosymbiont of Trichogramma pretiosum. Classification (NCBI taxonomy): domain Bacteria; kingdom Pseudomonadati; phylum Pseudomonadota; class Alphaproteobacteria; order Rickettsiales; family Anaplasmataceae; genus Wolbachia; species Wolbachia endosymbiont of Trichogramma pretiosum. The sequence continues at coordinate 353,751 of NZ_CM003641.1, read as the reverse complement.
AACTAATTATGAACTTGATTAAGTGGAAAATAAATTTTACTTACTTTTACAATACCTTAAAATCTAATATCACTTTATCAGCAAAGATATCACAATAGGCTAGTATGTTCTTTACTCTTTTCCTCAAAATATTACCTATTTACATTACAATACTTATTGGTTACTTAGCAGGAAGATATCTTAAAATTGATAGAAATACTATATCTCAAATACTCTTTTATATAGCTAATCCAATAGTGATTTTATACGGAGTATCTCATACAGCAGTTAATTTAAAAGTAATTTCTCTGCCGATTTTGATATGGTTTATAGGTAGTACTATGTCTTTATCAGTGTATTATCTTTCTTCTTTTTTATTTAAGGACAACACGAGAAACATATTAGCGTTTAGCTCGGGCAGCACAAGTATGGGTTATTTTGGTCTACCGATTGCCATTGCTTTATTTGATGAAGATTCAGTGTCTGTGTATGTTGTCTGTTACATAGGAATGGCACTATTTGAAAATAGCTTGGGATTTTATATAGCTGCAAATGGTATCTATACTGCAAAGGAATGCGTATTAAAGTTACTCAAACTTCCCTCATTATATGCAATGATTTTAGGTTTCTTTTTAAGTATATATGATATACAAATACCCACTTTTTTGACAGATGTTATGATAAATATCAGAAGTACATTTATCACATTAGGAATGGTGCTGCTTGGAGTAAGTATTGCACAAATTACAAATTTTAAAGTAGATTGGAAGCTTGCCTTGACCACTATTGTAGCAAAGTACATATTCTGGCCGTTATTTGTTTTGGGAATTGTCTTGCTAGACAAGCATATTACAGGTATATACGATGAAAGCATCTATAAAGCACTGATGTTACTGGCTATTATTCCGATTTCTGGATCCAGTATAATACTTGCTAATATTTTAAATTACCAACCAGATAAAGCTACTTTATTGCTCCTAATTAGTACTGCAGTGGGACTATTTTATGTTCCACTTATAATATCATTATTTTTTACTAAACTTGTCCCTTTTTGATCGAAAATTTAAGCGCTAGGCCTATTCACAAAACTTGAATTTAGACTAGACTTTTTGGATAATCATAAGAGAAACTAATCCTTTTTTCCTCTCCTTTCTTATTTTTCACACATAATAGGAAATTATCAATTGATGGAATTTTCGCAATAATGTCAATAGCAGTAAGATTTCCTACACCTTTTAGCAGGTCTATAGTTGAATTTGGATGCTCTATGAGCAGCAACAAATAAATGTGACTTACCTTTTTTATATGATGCTATTAACCGAATAGGTATTCGCTTGACACTTCCGTATCTTTGTTATCATTAGTAGCACTAAAGGAAAAACTAAACTTAATAAGATTTGAAGCATATTGTTGTTCCATGATTCACGTAATGCTGCTATGCCTTCGTTGCAAACGTTATCATAAAGTAAATTAACTTCTTTAATATTTGAAAAATCACCACCCCTTAGCGCACTCATTAATATTATTCTACTTTCAACATCAATATCATTAGAAATTAAATCAAGTTTAACAAGATTTGGAAAGTTACCCATTCTTTAACAATTTAGTGGTTGCTATTGAGCCTTCTGCGACAATAATGCTAGAAGCTAATTCACACTCAGTGATATTTGGAAGATTAATATTCTCTAATGCTTCATTTAAAACTTCTCTACACTGAGCATAAATATAACAATTAGATAAAGTGAAGATTGTAATATTTTGCTTTTTCTGTAAAAAGTTCACTAGCTTTTCCATATATACGTATAGATTATGTAACTCTCAGGTGTTACTATCAATACATCGATTAAAGTCAGCCTCCATGGTTTCTGTAACTTATATAGCTGCTAATTACAGCATAAATTTAAATAATTGTCAACCTTATGAACAACTAACTTTACTTCTTTTTAACCTGATACCTATGCTTTGTTTAAAATTTCCATCAAAAAGCAATATCACCCCCTCCAGTCAACCTTTCTGCTTCATTTCGTGAAATCAATGCCTCAATAAATTCATCTAGTTCACCTTCTTTTATAATCTGTTCTAGTCGATGTGAAGTGAGATTAATTCTATGATCTGTTATTCTTGATTGTGGAAAGTTATAAGTTCTTATACGCTCAGAGCGATCTCCAGAACCAATTTGGCTTTTCCTCATTGTTGACCTTTCCATTTCTTTTTTTTGTCTTTCAATTTCGTATAGCCTTGCTCTCAACACTTTGAGCGCTTTAGCCTTATTTTTGTGCTGCGATTTTTCATCTTGCTGTATTACAACTATCCCTGTTGGCAAGTGGGTGACCCTTACTGCGCTGTCAGTCGTATTAACTGATTGCCCTCCAGGACCACTGGATCTATAAACATCTATGCGTAAATCCTTTTCTTCTATTTTAAAGTCAACCTCTTCTACTTCAGGTAATATTGCGACAGTAGCTGCGGAAGTGTGTAACCTTCCTGAGGATTCAGTTTCTGGCACTCTTTGTACTCTGTGCACTCCTGACTCAAATTTCAGTCTTGCAAAAACTTCTGTTCCATTAATGACCGCAGAAGCTTCCTTATAGCCACCTATACCTGTATTAGAAATACTTATTGGCTCAAACTTCCAATTTCTTCTTTCTGCATATTTTTGATACATACGAAATAACATCGCTGCAAATAATGCTGCTTCTTCTCCTCCTGTGCCTGCTCTAATTTCTAATATTGCATTTCTTGAGTCATCTTCATCTTTGGGTAATAATGCCAACTTTAGTTTTGCTTTTACTTTCGGTAATAGTATCTTTTGCTTCTCAAGAAGTTCTCCTTTTGCTAACTCTTTTATATCACCATCGCTGTTCTCATCTTTCATGATTTCTTCTAAATCTAAAATTTCCTCTTTTAATATGTTATATTCATCGATTATCTCGATAATTGGTCTGAGTTCAGAGTATTCCTTTGAAAAACTAACGAATTCTTTTTGACTCAAATTTGTAGGGTTTTCCAGATTTCTCTCTACATCAGAAAACTTTTTTTTTAAGTCTTGTAAATTATTCTCTATATCCATATAGTACAGGTCTAGTTTTTAGCTGTTTAAGTAAGTAATATATACTGAAATAAAAAATTTCTTATATCAAGTAATAACACTATAATTGTCTCGAATATTTCTACCTAAGTATAATGGCAAAACAGATAACATCAATCTGCAGCTTCATTTTTGGAGCTTCAGACAAAAAATCATTACCAGATGGGTCGGCTCCAGAGATTGCATTTTCTGGTAGATCAAACGTAGGAAAATCAAGTTTAATCAACTTGCTGATAAACAGCAAAAAAGCTGCAAGAGTTTCTTCTAAACCTGGATGCACTAGACAAATAAATTTTTACTCTATGTACAATGATAAGTTTAGGATTGTCGACCTACCGGGTTATGGCTATTCTTGTGCAAGCAAGGAAGAAGCAGTACAATACTTAAACCTAATTGAGTACTATCTAATTCACAGGAGAAATCTAAAAAGAGTGTTTGTGCTTGTAGATAGCAAGGTAGGATTAAAAGAAATAGACAAAGACTTTGTTTATTGGTTAATATATAATAATATTAACTTTAGTATTGTGCTAACAAAAATAGATAAAGTGAATCAGGAAAGTCTAGATACTATTCTAGAGGATACTCAAAAGTGGGTTAATAATCAACATGTATCAATTCATCAAATAAGCATTCGTGTTAAGCATAAAATCACCAAGGTAAGAGATGAGTTTTTCAAATTTACAAGATAAAAAAATGAGAAGTGATGAATCTTTAAATGTTAAGATGCCATTGAAGGAAAAAACAGAAATATTATTTGAAGTTCTGTCTAACATACCTAAATTTGTAGGCGAAACTTTTATCATCAAATGCAGCGGTGTAATAATCTCAGATGAAACGCTGCTTAGTGCTTTTGCACATAATGTTGTTCTGTTGAAACAGCTTGGTATAAATCCGGTGGTAGTTCATGACGGAGAATATGAGATTAACTTAGTGTTAAAAATGCTAGGTATGAATGATAAGTTTATAAATGGTGTCAGACTTACAGATAAAAGCACTATGAAAATCATTGAAATGGCACTGTGTGGTTCAATTAATAAAAAGATTGTTCAGCATATAAATGCTGCTGGTGGTTCGGCTATTGGACTATGTGGAAAAGATGGCAACCTCATAAAAGCTGAAAAGATAAGCACTACGCTTAGGGAAAATAGATTAAATAATATTGAAAAAATACTAGACATGGGGTTTATCGGTAGACCAACTGAAATCAATCCTGATATATTATTCTTTATTGAAGAATCAGATTCTATACCAGTTATTGCACCTATCGGTTATGGAAAAAATGGAGAAACATATCATATTGATACTGATAGCATTGCAAGTGCAATTGCACTTGCAGTTTACGCGTCTAAAATGATAATTTTGAGTGATACAGATGAAGAAATAAACAAGGTTGGCAACAGAAGAGTCTTGATTAAGAATTTAAAAGAATCGATTGATTGTGGAAAAATTAAAGGGGAAAAATTTGTTGAAAGGCTTATGTCATATACTAAAATGGTAGAAGAATGTGCAGGGGTTGTTCACATAGTTGATGGTAGAGTACCTAATATTATACTTGATTTATTTACTGAGAATAATTCAGGTATATCAATAATGGATGACTAATAGCTGTGCTGCTTATAACCATATGAACATTGAAATTTGGGAATGTCTTGTGTCAAATTCCTATTCTCTTTTCCAGTCTTTTAGGTTTTTTCTCGCAAGCATAATAGTTTCGTATACATAATGAAACCGAATGGTGCTTTTAGCTTGATAACAGAGGAAAATAAAGAGTGCTTGGGTGTACACTCAGATAATGGTTTACCTTATAGATACCGATAGAAAAGTTGACTAAGATATACAATTCTCTCTGCTTCAAGTTACTCAAGATATCGGATCTACAAACTCTTTGTATTGAGTGTGTTTGGTCAATTTGAGTCCTTTAAATGAAAGGCGAAAATTGAGCATACTACCCCTCTTTACACAGTATCTTTAATGCAAATGCCCATGTGATTCCATAGATAATCTCTGTTTTTTTATTTTTTCTGTCCATTTATCATTTTCTATATCTTGTTTGTTGGTTGCTCTTTTTTCTTGCTCAACAATTGCCTTATCTATCTTCTGATGAATTGCATCAATTGCATTTTTTTCTTTGTATACTTCGCCTTTTCCTTCAACAATTAAATTGGTAAAAATATTTACAACAAACTGCACTTGATTATGATTAACCTGACCTTTTATCGAAGAAGGTAAAGAGTTTAATTCCATCAATACTTCTGATGCTGTTTTATCTTGAGTGAAAAGCCCTAAATTATCTGCTACTTCACTTATTAATAAATCTCTGTTTTCTTTATTATCTTCCAATTTATTATAATCACGCAGTAGATCTATAACTGAAGATACTCTGACTTTAATAATATCATCAACACCTTCACCTCCTAGAGCAACTCCTAATCCCAATAACCTCTCTCTGAGATTTTTCTTTAAAAGATTGGTAAATTTTTCATTTGCATCCGATCCTGTAGTAGATATTGTACCATCTAAATGGTTGTTTACTTTGATTTTGGTACCTAAGTTATGCTCTATTTGTATTTTTGCCTCAGGTTTAAATCCTAATTTTGCACAGAATTTCTGAAAATATTCTTTAATAATGTCAAACAAGGTCTTGCCATTGTCTTTATAGTTTTTCAACTCTTCAGGAAGAGTAAGTGATAATTTACCATCTCCGTATTTTACAAAGTCTTCACCATATTGAGACTCAAGTGTAAATTCTAATGAGCTGGATAGGTCACATATTTTTTCTTCCGGATTGTCAATCGTGGTTATAGGCATTGCCATATCAGACGTCACTTTTATGAGGTTGTGGTCAGTACAGTAAATGTTCAGAACTTTTTTAGGACTGTGTGGAGTTAAATTACAACTACTGAGTGCGGCATGAGATTCATTAAATATACCAGCCCCATACCCTGCTTGATTACAATTGGTGACTAACTCTTCTAAAAGAGCATCACTTGGAACACTTGCTCCAGCGTATCTAAACATTTCCTTAAAAATTTCCTTTGCTAATGCACGATAATCTTTTTTGGAGAATAGATGATAGGAGCTTCTCCCTGCGTTATAAAATCTCTCAAATTCCTTTCTATATTCATCAATTTTTTTTTCATCAGCAACTGTAGGGATATTACAATGATTTTCCCAAACTTCAGATAGTCTATCTTGATCAAGCTCCTTAAGTACTGGTTCCATAAAAGCTTTACCTTCTTCAGAGAGGTTATCAAAATTATCACGGTTAAAAATCTCATTTTTATAATCTTTAGCTCCTTCCTTAAATGCAATAATAAAATTTTTATCTATCTCTTTTTCATTAATAATAAAATTCATTCTTTGAAAATCTAAGAACATTGTTTCACCGGAATTTGCTAATTTATTATCTTGATCTGCTCTTAATTTACTAAAATTAAATTCTTTAGCTGTGGCCTTTAATCTAACTACCGGACTCTTCTTTGCCTCTTTCATAATTAGCACCTTACTATAAATATGATATAAGTTGTACCATATAATGATGAATAAATTTTTAATATATAAAAAAGTCGATAGTCTATCTCTTTATTTTAAGGATATAGGAAAGGCGTAGATTTCTCTTTTCATTTGTAGCATGCTGCATTAATATTTACGTATTAATCTAGAAATAGTGATGGATAATACTGTAGTTGTTGGTCTTCAATGGGGTGACGAAGGAAAGGGTAAAATAGTAGATTCTCTTTCTGAGAACGCAGATGTAGTTGTGAGATTTCAGGGGGGAAATAATGCAGGGCACACTATAGTAATAGATGATAAGGTTTATAAATTAAATTTACTGCCCTCTGCTGTTTTGAGAGCTGACAAAATATCTATTATAGGAAACGGTGTTGCTCTTGATTCACATGCTCTAGTCTCAGAAATAGAGTCATTGAAAGTTAAAGGAGTGGAAGTAAACTATAACAACTTGATGGTATCCGAGAGCTGTCCATTAATACTTAGCGTACATAAGGACAAGGAGAAGCTATTTGAAGATTTAAACGGAAATCACAAAATTGGTACAACAAACAAAGGGATAGGGCCATGTTATGAAGATAAAGTTGGCAGGAGAGCTATACGCCTTTGTGACTTGGAAAACGCAGATGAGCTCAATCAAAGAGTGGATGCTCTCCTGAGTTACCATAATGCTATCAGAAAAGGACTTAACTACCAGGTAGTTAAAAAAGAAGAAATATTAAAGGAAATTGAAGAGATTTCAGAAAAAATTCTTTTATATAAAAGACCTGTGTGGAAGGTACTAAATGATTTTATGAAAGAAGGTAAGAAAATAATATTTGAAGGTGCTCAAGGCGCATTTTTAGACATCGACCACGGAACTTACCCTTTTGTTACTTCAAGTAATACCGTAGCATCGCAAGCGATAACAGGCTCAGGATTATCCTACAATGCTCACATTATTGGTGTAGCAAAAGCGTATACAACAAGAGTGGGTAATGGCCCATTTCCTACTGAACAAAATAACGAGATTGGAGACAGCTTATTTTCTATAGGTAAGGAAGTTGGAACAGTAAGCAATAGAAGAAGGCGCTGCGGATGGTTTGACGCAGTTTTAGTGCGCCAGGCCGTACAACTCTCTGGAGTTTCAAGCATTGTATTAACCAAATTAGATATTCTTGATTCTTTTGATACTATTAAAATAGGCACTGGTTATAAGTATGGCGGAAAAATGTATGATTATTTACCCGCATCACATTCAATACAAAAAGAGTTAGAGCCAATATATGAAAAATTTCCTGGTTGGAAAGAGAAAACTCAAGGCAAAAGGTCAGTTGAGGAATTACCTGCAAATTTGATGAAATATGTGAGAAAAATAGAAGAATTAATAGGTGTACCAATTCATCTAATTTCAACTAGTCCCAATAGGGAGGATGTTATTAAGCTTAAAAATCTATGAAGACGTCTTGTTAGCTTTTATCTAATAAAAAACGTCACTTGTATGACTTCAATCAGGTAATCTATTATGCAAAGTAACAGTGTAAACGTACAGTGAGCAGTGTGATTTTTCTTGAATACATGTTGATTGTTATAGTATAAACACAGTTAAAGGAGTAGTATTATGATTGCAGGTTTGACTAAGGGAGACAAAGCAATGAAAGCGGAAAAAACAAGTGATCAGCTGAGAGAATTGTCAGTTGCGGAATATGTAGTTAAGTCAATACATGACTTGCAAAAATTGCATAATAGATTATGTTCATCACAGGGCAACAATTGTGTTAATGATAGAGAGAAGTTTGTCCAAGATAGTGATGGGCTTGGTATATTTCAATTTCTCAAAAGCTATATTAATGATGTAGAAAAAAATGAGCCTTCCATTAAGAACCTTACTATAATGAAATTTCTTCGCTCAATTATAGAAGATAGAGAACTGTATAAAAAGTTATACAGTTTTGATGATTTTCTCGATTATGAATTAGAAAATTTGAAAGATAAGATAAGCTTATTAGCGCTTTTGAGAGAAAAGATGGACTTTGCTGATATACAAAAAGCTTATGGTAATTGGCGTTTTAGTAATCTGATAGGTGATAATGATTTTAAGCGAATGTATGTGGATGAAGCAGTAAAAGAAAGAGAAAAGCCTGTTAATGAGGGATTTGAGAAAAATATAGGTAAATACATAGAGTTAGTAAAGGAAGGAAAAGGAGTTGCAAGTAGGTATTTTGGAAAATGGAAAGAGTACTTTCAAGTTTATTGTGAAGAAATTGACAATAATAACAAAGTTTTGAATATTAACTTTACTCATTACGACAATAGTGAGCCAACAAAGATTAGTAACGTTTTACAGCAAGAGAAAGATATTAAAGAACTGAATATATATTACAATAAAAAACATGAAATACACGCTCATAAAAAAGATAAGAAAAGATATTATGAATTTAAAGAAGGTGCATATTATGAAATGACAAGCACTTGGGCTGCAAAAGATGGATCAAGAATGTGTACCATGATTATGAATGTGAGTAGCGATGGAATAACTGAAATACTAAAATTTAATGATGAAGATTTTGTTTCATCGAAGGAGGTTCTAGAATTAATAAAGCAAAACGATGAATTATATATTCAAGGTCTCTCCTTATATGATGCTGTAATGGAATCACTAGAAGAGAATAGGGCTACTCCTATTAATCTTTACAATGAATCTATGGTGGCTTATCAAGGTAAGGAACCAGAGGAAAAGTTAGATAATAAAGTTGATGCTGATAATAGCCTTCCTTCTTCTCTTTCTATTAATAGCAATGCATTGGAAGACAATTTACAGCACACTGAAACTCAACCAGAAATTGCTTCACAACAAATAACTGATTTACAAAACAGTTTTGGAAAAGAAGGGCAAAAAAATACGGAATTGCAAACTGAACTGGCACAAAAAGATGAAAAGTTAGCAAGCGTGTTAGCAGAGTTACAAGAGAAAAAACAAGAACTTAAGAATGTATGTGAAGCAAAAGGAAAGCTAGAGGGCAAGCTAAAACGTGTTGATGCAGAAAAGAAGGAGTTAGAAGAAAAATTAAAAGAAGCAGCAAGCCTAATGAAGGAAAAGGAGCAGTATATAAGCAATTTAAAACTTCAAGTGCAAGAGTTGAAAGATGAACATAAAGCACAACTAGAATCTTATGAACAAGAGATATGCAAACTAGCATGGGAAGTTGAAGAGTTAAGAAGCAAACTAGTGTATAATAATGAATGTGATGATAAAGTTGTAGAAATAGCCGATGAACTGGGAAAAAAAATTCATGCTGATGAACAAAGGATTCTTAATAATCAATTTTATACTCCAACAACAAATATTTTTAATGAGACTAATAATGAGTCTTGTGTTCCACTGGAAGAAAAGATGAAGTTACTCATATCTTCAAGCTCTGATGGCGGATATAATAGTGATGATTGTTTATCTCCTAGTATGATTTCTGTTGAACAAAGAAGCTTCAATCATCAATTTTATACTCTAGCAGGAAACGTTTTTAGTGAACCTGATAGTGCCTCACAAAAGAAGACAGAGTTATCCAGATCTTCAAGTTTTGATAGTCGACTTGATAGCGATGAGGAAAATTGTGATAATGATTTATCTTCTAATATCAGTTCTATTGAGAAGTTAGTAGAGAGTAGAAGTGTAGGTAGCTCGCTTTCCTCTTGCCTTGTTAAGGAGGTGATTGAAGTTAAGTTGCAAGAGCAATACTCACTTAGAGTATAAAATCTCCTGTATTGATAGTAATTTAAAATCTATAGTAGACTGAAAAAGATTATTAAATTATAATGCGAAAATGACAAAAGAAGACAAATCAAAAACAATTTTTGAAGTGGAAGGGGCAGTAACTGCCTTACTACCTGCAGCAGAATTTAGAGTGAAGCTGGACAATGAGCATGAGATTATCTGTCATGTATCAGGAAGAGTGAGAAGAAGCAAAATACGTATCATTATAGGCGATAGAGTGTTAGTTGAGATGAGTATTTACGATAGGAATGCAAGAAAGGGTAGGATAATAAAAAGGCTCAAGTGATAAAACAACCTCTAGATAATCTTATTCTTGCTTCATCATCAGAAAGGCGAGTAGCCTTACTAAAGCAAATAAATATTAAGCCAGGTTTAGTTTTGCCAGCAGATACAGATGAATCTCCTATGAAGAAAGAGCTGCCAAAAGATTACTCAATCCGTATGGCAAAAAGTAAAGCCGAGAAAATACAAAGTGCAAATCCAAATTACTTTGTGCTTGGTGTTGATACAGTTGTTGCTTGTGGTAGAAGGATACTGCTCAAAGCTGAAAACGTTGAGCAAGCAGAAAAATGCGTTCGCTTGCTATCAGGAAGAAGGCATAGAGTATACACCAGTGTGTGTTTATTAACCCCTGATCAATCTAAACAGCATATTAGGACTGTAGTTACAATAGTGAAATTTAAGCGTCTCAGCGAACAAGAAATTAAATATTATTTAGCATCAGAAGAGTGGAAAAACAGGGCAGGGGCATGCAACATACAAGGTCTTGCAGAAATGTTTGTATTATTTTTACGTGGCTCATACTCTTCTGTAATAGGGTTACCATTACATGAAACCCATTGCTTGCTAAGTAATTACTTTAACCTATACTAATACCACTGTCCTTTTTTTGTTTTTCTTCAGCAATAAGTTTAGCCCATATTCTATTTCTATTTGCTAATGCAATTCTATTGCGATCAGTACTATCATTGCTTTCTGTTAAAGTAACTTTTCTTTCCTCTTCTACTATTCCAGCTTTCAGTTGTGCTGCATCTTTTTCTATCAATTTATATAGTTCGCTATTTTTATCTATAGTCAGATTAGTATTATCATTTTCTTGTTCTGCTTCTTGTTCTGCAGCTTTTCTTTCTAAGAACTTACGTACAAGGTTATATTCTTTACCTTCTTTTATTTCTTTCAACATACTTTCTGAGAATAAATCTTTAGTAGCCTGGTGTGAAGGCTCTCTCAATCCTTTATTCAATTTTTCCAATGTATCTTTTGGTTCAATGGTTTCTAATCTCTTCTCTAATTGTTCAGAATTGAGCTGAAAATTATAGTGGCTAGTGTAAGTTGGAGATGAGTAACCTGAGTCGTTTATTTCTTTCTCAGCTGCATTGTCTTTTAGCAATCCAGCTGCTAATAAATGTTCTTTTGTTTGCCCACTCATTTTCTTTTGATTTACTGGTTTTAGCAGGAATTTCTGAGTTTCTTTATCCAACTTACTGGTAAATTCCGTAAGTAGGGTATCATCTCTTTGTTCAACATTCATTAGGTTCTCTTTTAATTTTCCAGAATTTACTTGAGATTTTTCATGATTAGAGTGAGTTGGAGATGAATAGCCCGAATCGTTTGTTTTTATGTCTGTTGAGCTATATTCTGGAGATTCATTTTCTTGTAACTTATCTTCGGTTTCTTTTTGTTTATCGTTTCCTCTTTCTTCGTTTTCCTTAATACTAAGATAATCTTTTTCTTGTTTATAATCTGATTGAGGCTTTGAAAGCGTTATATACTCATCTTCGTTTAGTGGTTGCTTATTTCCAGTATTGCCGACGTCTTGTATTGTTGCAGCGCTTTCAGTAGCTGTAGGATCAAAAATTTCACCTTTTTGCCAATTATTAGATATTTGCTCACTTTCATCTGATTTTCGGCTTCCAGGTACATCATTTCCAAATGTAGCAAATGTAGGATTGTCATACCGTTTATCTTCTTGTGTATTATCTTGATTGTAGATTACAGACTTGGTGAAAATAGTACTGCTTGAAGAAGCATCAGAATATGGAGAATTGTCGTTATTTCTACTATTAATCCGTATTGGCTGATACTCATCTTTTCTCTGATTATTAGGTAATGAACTAGCTCTAGGTGGCAGTGACGGTGGAATCTTTTTAGCAGATACGTTGTTATAATTTGTAGTGCTAGTCGTTGCATGCTTAAACTCAACTTCTTGATCTTGAGTAGCTTGAACGCCAACACCTTTACTAATATCACTTTCTATGAAAGTTTCAGATGATTGTTGATTCTCTTGTTCTTGTCCTTTTTCCTTGAATTGTATTTGATATAGGAATAAGCCACCTATTTTTATATCTGTGTTTGCTTTTAATTGTTCCTCAGTAACACCATTACTTTCAGTGAGATCTACACCATCTTTATCAATATTGATTTTGATAGTACATTTTTTTCCATTTTTGTCATACCAATTTAAAGTCATTTCATATGAACCATCGGTTACAATATAATGCCTTATTCTTTTCTCTCCTTCTTCGTCAACAAAACCGTGCATTCCGCTCTTTCCATCACTATGCAGCGTTGAAAATCCCGAAATTCCTTTCTTACGACAAAAGTCACTATTTAAAAACTCGCTGATTTTAAACTCTTTTTTGTTATCTCCCAGTGTAATACTTGTGTGATCACCATATATTGAAACTCCTGCGATATCATCAACATACTCTTTTAACCTTGCTTTAACTTCACTTTCAAGCTTTTGTTCGGCTTTCTTTATCTTGTTCTGCTCTGGAAGAATAACTTTATAAGCTTTATTTTTGTCTTCATCTGTCTCTAAATTCCAGATGGAGTGGTTTATTAGAAACTTTACTGCATTAAAACCAACTCTGGAATTATAAATTGGGTCGTCTTCCTTTTTTATTTCATCGAATAAAGTAAAAAATCCTCGAATGAATTCATTATATTGTTGTGTGCTTTGAGTATTCATATTTTCCCTCAGTAATAACCCTCTGCCTTTTAGGCTTAGCTAGTACAATTAGTACGGGAATTGATTTAATTTTTATTAAAGATGTTGTATTACTAACGTGATGACATGAGCTATTTTATGTTCACATCAAGCAATTTAAGTTGTCATTCCAGTCTGGAATCTAGATTTTTCTAGACTTGATCCTATAATCAAATTCATAACTACAAACGTTGTAATATAAGAGTAATTTTCACCAAAATATGTCATTTTAATAGCTGACACTGGGATCCAGTGGCACTCAGTTAGTGAGCATAAAAATGTTATTTTAAAACACAACATTTTTGATAAAGTTCATGAAAGACTGTATTCCAGATTGGGATGATAACTTAAAATATTGCTTAAGCTCTGTTTTTACAACTTCAAGTATTTGCTACTCATAGTAAATACTTCTGGATCTTGAGAAGTGAGCTTGAGTATAGCAAGTATGTTTATGAGCAGTAAAGCAGCAATTGAAATATCAGCGATATCCCAGAGTAACTTAACTCCACCGATTGCACCAAATGGAATGATTAAGGTAAAAACTACAGTCCAGATTTTAGTGTATTTGTCATCCATAGATACATAGCGTATTGTTTGTTTTGAACAAAAAAACCAAGTAAAGATAGTAGTAAAGGCAAAACAAAACATTATAGCCATAATTAAATAGTCAGTATAGGGCCAATTAATAGCTTTTCTAAAAGCAAAAATGCACATGTTAGTGCTCTCTAAATCAGTAATCCAAGAATCTGTGACAAGCAGTACCATTGCTGTAATGAACACTATGAGTGCAACTATAAGAGGAGATATTATTGTGATTAGACTCTGTTCAATGATAAATTTATTGTTATTTTTTTTAGGAGTAATCGAGGAGTGTACAATTCCTTCGAGGCCAAGTCCTATATCTGTTGCAAAAATACCTCGAAGAGTTCCTACTTGAATAATAGTCAACATTTCTAAAATTAAACCTAAAGATAAGCCATAGTTAAAGCTACTAGTTGTAAAAAAATTGCTTGTTATTAGTTTTAGAGAAGGAAGAATATTTTCACTAAACTTAAATAATATGATACCGCAAAGTGTGAGGTAACTTACCGTCATTATCGGTATAATAGCCGATATAAAAATTTTAATTTTTTTTAAGCTGAGAGCTGCAACAACAAAAAATATTATGGCCATTACAATGCCGCCAATGACTACAGGTATATCTACCATGCTGAGTGGTATTGATAGAGAATTTACCTGAACAAGGTTACCAACTGTTATTGAAACCATCATCATAATAACTAGAAACACAACTGTAGCTTTTCTAGAATTAAATGCATCAGTCATGTAGGCTATAGGTCCACCTATAAACCGTCCATTTTTTTCTTTTCTAGTTTTTATACTTAGGTAACAAGTAACATATTTTATCACAGAAGTAACAACAACAATTATTGCCATCCATAAAATGGATCCTGGTCCTCCGGTTTTTAGAGCAACAGCAGTGCCTGAAACGTTTCCTACTCCTAAATTTCCTCCTAAGATTGTAAAGAGGGCAGCTATAGAAGAAAATTTATTTTCTCCTCTTTTAGCTCCAATAAGTGAAACGGCATACGGTAGTCTAAACACCTGTAACCATTTTAGTTTAACCGATAGGTAAACACCAGCAACTAGTATGAGTAGTATTGTTGGAAGTAATAAAATAAACTTTACTGTATCCATCTGTAAAAGAGAGATTTTCATTCGAGTATATAGCAAAAATTAAAAATACCTAACTTATTGTTTATGAGAAGTAATACTATAAAAGCTATAGTAAGCCTGCTAAAATCCTATTTTTCATACCACTCATTTATGAGTTTATTGATATCGGAATCCATAAAATCCTTTAGTGGTTGAGTGGTTTTTATCTCGGCATTTTTAGGGATACACCTATCTTTACATATTGCGTACTTTACATGAAAGTTAATATCAGCGTGTTCCTGATTTGGAATAATATTAGTTTTAAAGGGAAATAACACCATATCTTCATATATGTTACTCACAAATGTAACTTCCCCAACTTTATCTTCATGTTCCTTGAGAGTAGGCCAATGAATATCTATATTTGATATGTTACCTTGACAGTCAAAAGAAGTAGGAAGGCCGAAATCTCCAGGGTCTTTGTAATATATATGCCAACCTAATTTTATTGTAACCTTTATTGCACCTTCAATGGTGAGGTTTGCTTTATTTACCTCACCAATGAGCAGATCAAATTTTGCAACTTCTTCTTCAGCGCACAATTGAGTGCAAGAAAAAAGTAAAAGTAGGATTGAGTATATACGCATTTTCATAAATACTCTATTTATGAAGAAAATAATTTAAGTTCTATCTATTATTAATATAATATAATTACAATAGAAATGTACTAGCAATTATAACTTATATAAATAGCAGTGGCTTTGCATAGAAAATCGAAAACTTATTCCTTTATAAATGTAAGACTTTTTAGAACTAGAAAGATACCTTGGAGCAACTACTCCAAGGCTCTTGTTTACTTAGAATCCACCCATTCCGCCCATTGCTCCTGCTCCCATAGGTGATGAAGCATTTTCTTCTTTGTTTGGTAGATCAACTATCATAGATTCAGTAGTAATAAGTGCGCTTGCTACAGACACTGCCGTTTCGAAAGCAATACGAACTACTTTTGCCGGATCAATTACACCAGCCGTTGATGCATTAGCGTAGTTCATAGCCTCAACGTTGTATATAAGCTCTTTATCATTCTGCTTAATCAAATAGTCAATTATAACAGCAGATTCAAGACCAGCATTTTTAACCAATCTTTTGATTGGAGCACTGAGAACTTTTTTGACAATGTTGATACCTATTTGCTCTTCATCGCTTGAAGCTTTTAGCTTGTCAAGAGCAGATGCAGCGTAAAGAAGTGCAACTCCCCCACCTGGAACTATCCCTTCTTCAATTGCTGCTCTTGTTGCATGAAGTGCATCTTCAACTCTATCTCTTCGTTCTTTTACTTCTACTTCGGTTGCTCCACCAACTTTGAGCACAGCAACACCGCCTGATAATTTCGCTAAACGCTCTCTCAGCTTTTCTTTATCATAATCAGAGGTTGAAGTTTCAATCTGAGATTTAATCTGGTTAATTCTAGCACTTACTCTGTTTTGTTTATCACAGTCGCTGTCTTCACTAACAATTGTGGTATTGTCTTTAGTGATTTTAACATTTTTAGCAGTACCAAGATCTTCAAGAGTCAAATCTTCCATCTTGATTCCAAGCTCATCTTTTATGACATACTTAGCACCTGTTAAAGCTGCTATGTCTTCGAGCATCTCCTTTCTCCTATCACCAAAACCTGGAGCTTTTACTGCAGCAACTTTCAGACCACGTAATTTGTTGATCACTAAAGTGCTTAATGCTTCACCTTCAACATCTTCTGCAATGATAAACAAAGGTTTACCAGACTTAAAAATAGCCTCAAGAATAGGAAGTAAAGGTTGAATAATATTAAGTTTTTTTTCTGTAATCAGCAAATATGGATCATCAAGTTCCACGCTCATCTTTTCATTATTTGTAACAAAGTATGGAGAGAGGTAACCACGATCAAACTGCATACCAGTTGTAAGTTCAACTTCTAATTCTTTTGAACCCTTACTCTCTTCAACAGTGATGACGCCTTCTTTTCCAACCTTTTTAACAGCATCAGCAATGCTATTACCAATATCTTTATCGCCATTTGCAGAAATTATTGCAACTTGTGCGACTTCATCCATTTTCTCTAAAGAAATTGTACGAGACATTGATGTAATTTCCTTTAGTATCACATCTTTTGCCTTCTGTATTCCATTTTTGATACAAATACGATCATTTCCAGCTGCAATTGACTTTGAAGCTTCCATTATCATATTGCTAGTCAGTATTGAACATGTTGTTGTACCATCACCGACTTTGTCATTACACTGAGAAGCACTTTGAGCAATGGTGCTTACTATCGCAGAGTGTAATGGTTTTTCAGGTTTGATACCTTTCATTACCTTATAGCCATCCTTTGTAACCTCTGGTCCACCATACGGCTTGCTAATTCCTACTGTATTTCCCCTAGGCCCTGCAGTTGCTCCCACCGTTGAGTCAACCATTGTTGCAACTTCACGAAAGGCTTCCTGCAACTGTTCGCCTGATACTACTATGTTAGCCATTTTTATCACTCCTCAAATTAATAAAATTTAGAATATTAAAATACATAATGCACCATATAGCGCATTAGTTTAGTAAAATAGGGATACCTACTTGATAACAGCAAGTAGGTCTGACTCCTTCATCACGACATACTTTTCATTATCATGCTCTACTTCTGTCCCAGCCCACTGCCTGTAGAAAACCTTATCACCAGTTTTTACAGTTAAAGCCATACGCTCTCCGCTTGAGTTGCGTGAACCACTACCAACTGCTATAACCTCACCTTTAGTAGGCTTCTTTTCAGCACTTGATGGCAATACAATTCCACCTTGTTTTTCTTCAGTAATGGGCTTTATTAGCACGTTATCGTCTAATACATTCAAATTTACACTTGACATTTATGTTTCCTCATTAATAGATTAAACTACAGTTATATGTAGTCATCTAAAGGTTACATTTCAAGGGTTGGAGTTAGTAAAAGTGTATAATTAAGGTTTGAACAGAAGTTTTATGGGTTACATACCGCTAGTAAACCGTAGTCTAATATCTTTATACGGACCAGATACGAGAGATTTTCTTCAGGGTGTTATAACAAATGATATTAATAAACTAAGTAGTCAGCAGGCAATTTACTCTTTATTACTTAATCCTCAGGGAAAATATCTGTACGATTTTTTCCTCATTGAGCATGATAAATATATTTATTTGGAGTGTGAAAATGCCCATCTAAAGCAAATAATTGAAAAATTAGACTTGCTCAAAACTTACCTTAGAGTGAGGATTAAAGACATTAGTTCACTATATAAGGTTGGAGTTTTGTTTGATGCTCAGTTGACGGAGTGTAGTGGTAAGTCACAAGTTATTTTTCAAGATCCAAGGCACAAGCTGCTAGGAATGAGGATCATACATGAAGATGAAATAAAAGAACCGGTTGGAGATTTTATTCAGTATGAAAAAGTTAGAATTAAAAACCTTGTCCCAGATGGGGCAAAAGATATGGTGCAAAATTCATCATTTCCGCTGCAATATTTAATCGATAAGATAAATGGTATAAGCTTTAATAAAGGGTGCTATATAGGTCAGGAAGTTGTAAATCGAATGAGCAGACAAGAAAAGTTCAGAAGGAAACTTTACTTTGTTGAGGGAAAAAATGCACTTCCAAATATTGGCACTAAAGTAATCAGCGAATATAATGAAGAAGTAGGAGAACTACGCTCTAGTGTTGACAATATTGGACTTGCATTGCTTAATACTGGAAAAAGCCACACAAATTTATATGTTGGTGGAGTTAGTATTAAGACGTTATAAAATATCTACTCGAGTAAAAGACCCTTTTTCTTGCTTAAGTGTTTGTGATAGTTATCCAATTCAATCTTTTTTATTTGTGATTTTGATATTCCTCTAAAAGGAATGGTCTTTAAGTGAAGATTTTAAACACTCTTAAATAATACTTGAGTGTTTTTGGATGCTAATATGGGAGTTCAACAGGCACTTTTTATGATGTTTGAGAAGAGCAAAAATTTCATTTTCTCCTGCTAAAATCTTGTGTTTCTTGTATTTTCCATAATACACATTATGTAATTTTCAATACTAACAAAACCACCTCCCAATCTTGTAAACAACAACCTAAAGAACCTCGTGCACCAACATTAGCACCTTTGCTAATTAACTTCTTCTTCTCCTCCTCTAAGCAATCAAAATCTCCAACTATTACATGCAATAATGTAACCTTATATCTATACTCTCTTTTCTCTAGACTAAATAGATGATTTATATCAAATTCTTCCTCCTTCCACCTGTGATATGTATCGCAAGCTTCCGTTAAAACGATAAAAAAGGGTGAAGTTACTGCTATTCACTTTTTGTATCGTTTTTAGCAAAAGCTTCCTCCCAAGTGCCTTGAGTTGCTGCACGGCTATACTCTGTTACTCTATTTTCAAAGAAATTTGTATGTTCCACGCCATTTAGTATTTCATCAAGCCACGGAATGGGGTTGTCTTTAACATTGTATATAGATTTAAGACCTAATTGCGTTAACCTTCTGTTTGCTATGTAACGTATATAATTGCGCACTTCCCCTGCAGATAGCCCTTCAATATCTCCTAAATCAAAAGCAAGACTTATAAATTCATCTTCAAGTTCAACAATAGTGCGACATGCGGAATATAATTCTTCTTTGAACTCGTCATTCCAAATTTCATTATTCTCTTTAATAAACGTATTGAACAAATTGATAATTGAATTGGTGTGCAAGGTTTCGTCACGTACTGACCAAGCAATGATTTGCCCCATACCTTTCATTTTTCCAAACCGTTGAAAATTGAGCAAAATTGCAAATGATGCAAATAACTGCAATCCTTCAGTGAAGGCACCAAATACTGCTAAAGTTTTAGCAACATGTTTTTCATCGTGCTTTTTACTTTCCTCAAATTCTAACATGTATTCATACTTCTTTCTCATAGCATCATATTTCAAGAATGCTTGATATTCACTTTCTGGCATGCCAATCGTATCTAGAAGGTATGAATAGGCTGCAATGTGTATAGTCTCCATATTGGAAAAGCTTGCAAGCATCATACATATTTCTGTTGGCTTAAATATATTTGAATAATGCCTCATATAGCAGTTATTTACTTCAATATCTGCTTGAGTAAAAAACCTAAAAATCTGGGTCAATAAATTTTTCTCTACATTCGAAAGTTTCGTTTTCCAATCTTTCACATCATCAGCAAGCGGAACTTCTTCAGGTATCCAGTGTATCCTTTGTTGCTGCAACCATGCATCATATGCCCAAGGATAATTAAAAGGCTTGTATATTGGATCTGCTTCTAGCAATGACATAAGGTACCTAATTATTTTGAAGTAAATACTATACTAAATGATGTTGAGAATCAGTCAATATTTGATATACTCTCGATTATTTTGGAGAGCAAATGTAAGGAAAATAACATATCAAGAAAGTTAATTTCATCAAAAGCTGAGTTAGCTGGCTCAATATCTGGGCAGATAGATAAACTGTTCAAGGGATGGAGATATGATTTTCAGCAGATTAACTTTTTTGAAATTTGACAACAGATAGTTTATCAGTGTATTGTGATTTCGAATAATTAATTGACGAAATGCGAGTATTAATATCTTCTATTTTATTATTTACAGTGAGCTGCACTCACACTATTCATAATCACGGAGTTACTGGCGTTAATGTTGAACTGTGGAGCAAAATAAAAGTAGGTGATGATAGAGAAAAAGTGGTTCATACTTTAGGATCACCAACATTATTATCAAAGTTCGACGAAAATGTTTGGTACTATGTCTCATATAAAATTAAACAAGCTAACTTCTTGGGAAAGAGGAAGTACAGTAGTAGGTCTCTGCAAATTTCGTTTAATCAGAATGACGAAGTTACAGATATAAGAGAAATCAACGTTGCAGAAAGTTCTTTAGCTGTTGTTGATTGAAAATTTGCTGATCTATTTTTCATAACAAGTAACTAATTTAGGTAACGTAAATTTACCTATTTAGATTCAACCACTATGGATTGAAATCCAAAGATTGAGAGAGCATGTCTTCTTTTAAGAGTGCTAAAAATAATTTCGGTGCATCTCAATCATTTCTTCCAAAGTAGATAACAGTATAGATACATCAAAACACCAAGGCACTTTTTTTTGACTCTGTTAAATTAAAAAGGCTAACTACAGAACAGCCAACTCAGTCTGGTCTTGTAACGGCTTACTAAGGATTTTTTAAATATCGATCCTCAAAAAAATCGGCGTAGGTTTAGGCAGTGTAATGTCTAAACCTACGTATGCGTTGCACAGAGATTTTAAATCACGTTGTTCTTTTGGAATTTGCAACTGACCGAGTATCATTTTTGCTGACTTTGGAGCAATCGGCTGCAGCAAAATGCCAATTATCCTTATATATTCCAGTAATTTGTAGATTACTAAATCCATGAGCTTTCTATCGGTTTTTCTTAATGTCCAGGGTGCACTTTTATCTATATAAGCATTGGCCTTGGAAGAGATATTGATAATCAGGAGTATAATCTGGTTAAATTCATACTTTGATAAATGATCCATTACTTGATCAAGTATGGCTTTGCAATTTGGTAAACTCTCATCATCTTTAAGCAAATTGCGATCAACCACTGGTACAACTCCAAAGCATTGCTTGTGCAGAAATGAAATTGTTCTTTGCACTAAATTACCTATATTGTTTACCAGCTCTGAGTTTATACGGCTGATCATGTTCTTCTTACTGAAATTACCATCTTGACCGAAACTTACTTCCCGAAGGAGAAAATAGCGTAGTTGATCAACACCAAACTCTTCTGCCAGACCAATTGGATCTATAACGTTACCAAGGGATTTGGATATTTTTTCCCCCTCGTTCAGCCACCAACCATGAACTACAATTTGCTTTGGCAGTGATAAATCTGCTGCAAGAAGAATAGCTGGCCAGTATATAGCATGAAAACGCAATATGTCTTTACCGATCACATGAACGTTGAAGGAGTTCGTCCAAAACTTCTTATGTTCCTCATCTTCTATATTAGGAAAGCCTATTGATGTGAGATAGTTCGTGAGGGCATCTATCCAAACATAAATTACGTGCTTGTCATTCCCCGGTACTTTTATCCCCCAATTAAAACTAGTACGAGAAATCGAAAGGTCAGTAAGTCCTGATTTTACAAACGATACCACCTCGTTTTTTCTGCTCTCAGGAAAGATGAAATTTGGCTGATTTTCGTATAACTCTAGTAATTTATTTTGCCAACTTGACAAACGAAAAAAGTAGCTCTCTTCTTTTATCCACTGAACTTCAGCACCCGTTGGTGCTCTGCCATCTATCAACTCCGATTCTTGGTAAAACGCTTCATCACGAACTGAATACCAGCCTGAGTAAGAATCCAGATATATTTGCCCTCTCTCTTCAAGCCTATTCCATAGAGCTATAACTGCTTTTTCATGACGTTCTTCTGTGGTACGAATAAAATCATCATAATCAAAGTTCATTAGCTCAGCCAATTTTCTGAACGTAACACTTATTTCATCTGTAAATTCTTTTGGCTCTATTCCCTTTACCTTAGCCGCTTTTTCAATTTTCTGTCCATGTTCATCTGTACCAGTAGTAAATTTGACGCTCTTTCCAGCTAATTTCATAAATCTAGCTGTAACATCACAAATAAGGGAAGTATATGCGTGGCCGATATGTGGCTTGTCGTTTACGTAATATATTGGCGTAGTGACGTAAAAGCTCTCAGATTGCTCCATTTTATACTGTTTAAAGCTTTATCGTATCTGCACTAGTAATAAAAATCAACATATATCCTATTGTACAAGCAATCTGAGAAGCCATTATACCGCTGCGTGTTGCAACAGTATTCTCTATTAGCAATATAGGATTGGCTACTATACTTGTAATCCACAATCTTGAAAAGACTGCTTCGGGTCAAGATAGCTAAATGCACTTGAAGGCGGAGCAGTTGGAGAATAACCTCCATGACCATCCCCTTTTCTATGATATCTATCTACCTCTTCTTCAGCCTTCTTAATGTTTTCTGACTCTTTCTTATGTTTCATATCAAAATCCAAACCACTAGCAAGACACACAAGAGAATTAATGCCAAGAACGAATAAACTAATAACTGGTAAGACTGGGTTAATAGCGCAACCTATCAAAGCTGCTAAAGAAGTTGCACTAACTGCAAGTTCTATATTTCTGAACATTTTAAGTTTATTATCCAGGTAATCTACCTCTTCTGATTGTCTAGCCGTTTCTTCGCTTATGTTGTACCACACAGACACTAAAGCATGTAAAGCAATACACGTAAGTACAGATACCATCCCTAAAGCTAATGATTTGCTGTTGTATTCTGCGTATTTTTTCTTATCTTTACTAAGTACGCTACGCATTAGGAGATAATCCCAAAAAAAACCTACATCATTGTGTACATGTACGTGTGTAGCCTGAGGGTCTCTAGGTTGTTGTCTACTATCATATCGATCACTTCCATTAGTTGGGTTATGTTGCCTAAATTCCTTATACACATCTTTAAAAATTTCATAACTCCAGTTCTCAATATTTTTCATACCAGGAGAAAGTAAAAATTCTTGAATACCATTTTCACTGCCATTTTCTTTTATATAGGCAAGCAAATACCTTTTTAAAACACTATCACGCATAAAAGCTACTCCTAAATTAAGATTAAATTGATAAATATTTATTATCTCAGAGTAAAGTTTACTTGTCAATTCAAACATAACCTAATACCCAGTTAATATCCTTTCCACCAGTTCTTTTACTGTCGGTATGTAGCCATTCTCATAAAATGGGTCTTGCTTAAATCTGTAAACATTGTGTCCAGAAAACATGAGTTCATTTTCAACATTGCCATCATGTGCAATGTTTTGTAGTGTCTTTTGTATACAGAAACTCCGTGGATCTGGCTTTCGCCCTGTTGAATGGTCACCATGATCTTTCCAATTGCTAAACAGACAATGGCTCAAACATCCCATGCAATTAATTTGATCTTGTCTTATCTCCGCAAATTTGCCTGGTGTCACAAAAATAACAGTTGCATCTGGAGTTTTCATTACCTCTATATACCCTGCTTTAATCCATGTATTTGCTAGCTCTTTGTCTTTTGCAGTGAGGTAAATCTTTCTACCTCTGCTACCTATTGCAAATTCATTATTAAACTCTCCACTAGCACTTTCTGAAAATTTTATTTGACGTAAATTTCGTTCCTGTAGCTCACGTATGAAGCTATTTCTTACTGCAGATGAGTAAAATCCTGTCGGACTAAATTTGTTTAAAAATACGTCACCTTCTTCTAAAGTGAGTAATTTCTTTTTCCACTCCGTAGAAATCGGACTTTCTTTTGTTAAAAGTGGACGAGTCCCAAACTGAAAAGCTATTGGTCCAATTTGTAAATTGTCAAACCAATGTTCCCAATCCTTCAAATTCCACACTCCCCCCGCCATAACAATTGGCGTTTCAGAAAGACCGACTTCATTCATGAAAGATCTAAGCTCTGCAACTCTTTCAAATGGAGGCTGTGATAATTCTGGATCTTCACTATTACTGAGTCCATTGTGACCACCAGCAAGCCATGGATCCTCATATACTACTCCACCAAGTAAAAAAGAAGATATTTTTTGGTAAGCACGTTTCCACAACACTTTAAAAGCGCGCGCCGATGAGATAATAGGGTAGTAATAAACTTGATATTTAGCTGTAATTTCTCCAAGCCTGTAAGGCATGCCAGCACCGCAAGTGATGCCATGAACCAAGCCTTTTGCTTTTTCTAATATGCCATGAAGGACTTGCTCTGCTGCTCCCATTTCCCAAAGCACATTCATATGTATTCTTCCACGGCCTTTTGATATTTCATTCGCTACTTTTGCTTGACTAACTCCAGCCTCGATACTATACTCAATCAACTCCTTGTGTTTTTCATTTCTTGTCTTACCTTTATAAATTAGTGGCACTAACTTACCGTTATTATCGATAAGTTTAGCATTTGCACCAGAAAATGTACCAACAGCATCTGCTGCAGCAAATGCTCCACTTGATCTTCCGTCACTGATTGCGATGCCTTTGCCACCTTCGATAATCGGCCACACTTCTTTTCCTGAAATCACTATCTTTTTTATCTTATTCTTCAAAATTTCCTCTTAATCTTTCATTCTATTTTACTTAATTACTAAAAAAAATAATAGCTTTTCTTTTTTATACCTATGCATTTAGTTTTAAATAAGCATAGGAGATGCTATAAATATAGTTTTATAAGAAATGCTATATGATCATAGGTTTAACAGGTGGGATTGCAGTTGGAAAGAGCTTTATAGCCAATTGCTTTAAAGAATTTGGTGCCGCTTTGTTTAATGCCGACTCTGTCGTGCACCAGCTTTATAAAGCAAACAAAAACATAATAAGTTACGCAGAAGAAAAACTTCCTGGGGTGATAGTAAATGGAAAAATAGATAGAACAGTATTATCTAAATATTTTTTAGCTTATGATGAAAATTGGAAGCGATTTCAGTCTTTAGTGCATTCCGCTGTGCGAAATGAATTAGAAATTTTTATTGATCAGGAGAAAGAAAACGACGGAAAGTTTCTAGTTCTAGACATTCCACTCCTGCTAGAAACTAGATTCCGTTTATATTGCAATTTTATTGTCTTTATCCATGCAGATAGAGCTGTACAAGCTCAAAGGATCAGTGAGCGTAATATGGATAAAAAAAAGCTGGATCTAATGTCTAGTATTCAGCTACCTATTGAAGAAAAAAAGCAAATGAGTGACTTTATCATCGATACCAGTGCAAATGTTCTTTCTCAAGTGAAAGATATAATAAACTCGTTAGACCTCAAGACGTGATACGGTTATTCTCCACAAGATTACTCCGAATTTTAGCTATACTATCAGCAGATTTTACCATTAAAATTTCAAACCTTGAGCCTACATTCAAAAACGATTCTACTGATCTGCCGAAAAAATCATATCTCCATCCCTTGAATAGTTTATCTATCTGCCCAGATATTGAGCCAGCTAACTCAGCTTTTGATAAAACCAACTTTCTTGATATGTTATTTTCCTTACATTTGCTCTCCAAAATAATCGAGAGTATATCAAACACAGATTTATCATAATTATCTGACAGAGTATAATTTTGCTGCACAAATTCCTTCTCATTCTCATTGAAAATATCTATAAATTCTAATAAGTCTTCCTCTTTTATATTTTTTGTATTTCTCTTAAGATCATCTAAAATGTCATCAATATGTTCCACACTTTTTTCAATTAAACCATTTATTACAGCATTATTTACTACCTTATTACGATTTATATTGTAACGCTGTGCTAAGGTCTCTTGCCACTCACTAACTGCTTTAACAGTTAACATCAACCTTGGATTTGCTTCATAATTAAATTTAATCCTCTTCCATGTATCCTTTGGATTATGCAAATACTTATTGACATCAACTATTGATTCCATCTCTTCTTGAAACCAGCCCATCCTATTATTTTCTTCAAGTTTATTGCACAATATTTGGTATAGGTCATATAGGTGTATCACGTCATTTACTGCATAATCTAATTGATCCTCAGATAATGGCCGTTTTAACCAGTCTGAATTTTTAGCTTTAATTTTATCCAGCGCTACCCCCTGATATTGCTCTACTACTTTTGAATAACCAATAAAGTCATGGTAATAATGACAAAACATAGCAGCAACTTGGGTATCAAAAATGGGAGTAGGAACACATTTAAGCATGGTAAGTAAGGATTCTATGTCTTGCCGACAACTATGAAAAACTTTGGTTATTTCTCGATTCAGCATTATTTTCTTAATAAGCGATAAGTCAATTCCCGGTACTAAAACATCTACAATAAAACTCTTCTCTCCGTAAGAAATTTGAATTAGTGATAATCTAGGATAGTAGGTTAAATTATTTCTAATGAACTCTGTGTCCACTGCTATAAATTTTGGATCTTTTGCCATCAATTCTTCACATGCATTCTCCAGATCCGATATCGTACTAATTAGCATATATTTTTTATTCAGTGGCTATATTTTACCACTTATATTCAATCTCTACAATTGGTTGAAATTCAAAGCACAACTATATGATCACTAACTCTTCCGTAAGTATACAGTTTTGCCAGACACAACAGTACGTATTACTTGTCCTCTGACTTCTCGTCCATCAAAAGGGGAATTCTTTGATTTACTAGCAAAGTTGTCAACTTTAATTTTCCATTCATGATCCAAATCAACTAAAATTAAGTCTGCTGCAAGGTTTTTCTGTATGCGGCCACGTGGCACATGTATGATATCTGCAGGCTTATATGTCAATTTTGCAAGCACATCAAGTAGCCCCATTTGTCCACTATGATATAGTTCAAGTGAAATGGGCAGCATTGTTTCAAGGCCAACAATACCAAATGCAGCATTTTCAAGTGGCAAATCTTTAGAACTAAGATCATGCGGAGCATGATCGGTTGCAATACAATCAATCACACCTGTCTTTAAACCTTCAATCATAGCTAAACGATCTTCCCCTGTACGCAGTGGCGGATTCATTTTTGCGATTGCTCCATGTTGCTTTACTATATCTTCAGTTAAAGTAAAGTGATGAGGAGTTACTTCACATGTAACATTTAACCCCAAATCTTTCGCTCGTTTAATAGCATCAAGTGAATCTTTTGAAGAGACATGTAAAATATGATAGTGTACATTTTCTATGTCCTTCATTAGTAGTATATCACGACTTACCATAACCGATTCTGATGCACTCAAGATTCCCTTTACTCCCAATTCTTCAGAAATCTTACCCTCATTAATTGCGCCATCAGCAGATAGATTTAAATCCTCTGCATGTTGAGCAATAGGAACACCAAGCATACTTGAATAAAGCAGTGCCTGTCTCATAATCATTGGATTCATAACTGGCATACCATCATCGGTGAACCCAACCGCACCTGCTTCCTTTAAAAGCGCCATTTCAGTTAATTTTTCTTCCGAAGTGGTAGTTTTGGCGTAAAATTCAACATTCACATGTGAAGTTTCAAGTGCTCTATATTTCAAATATTTAGCCAAGACAACACTATCAATTGCTGGAACAGTGTTTGGCTGACAAACTACAGTTGTAACGCCTCCTGTAGCTGCAGATTTGCTACCCGTATATATAGTTTCTTTATGCTCTTGACCTGGTTCACGAAAATGCACGTGAATGTCAATCAGGCCTGGCATTAGAGCAAGCCCTTTACAGTCTATTGTTTCATCAACTCCACTTGTTGAAAGTAATGATTCGCTAAAATCAACAATTTTATCCCCTTCAGTCAATAATGAACCTTTTATATCAAGTTTAGTTTCCGGGTCAATAATACGAGCATTGATATATGCTATTTTATAGCCTTCCCTTTGGCCTTTCTGCAACAAATTCCAAATCATATTTGAGTATCAATTATAAAATAAATCTAAAGTTTTTTTAGTAAAATACAACCAAATTAAAGTGATGGTATCATCACTAGCAATAAAACTAGCAATAAAGAATATTTAAATTACTAATTTAATACTCAAGTAGCTACTCTACAATTAAACTACAGAATGACTAGCATCATTCCCGATTTGACCAACTTTAACATCACTAAGTGCAGTATTTGTCTTATAAGAACAGTAACATCCTACTACTGCAAGAAAAGTTGATGCAGCTATAATAAGTGAAACACATTTTGCTAAATGAAGCATTATTAGACTTGCACCAACAGCAAATGCTCCAGACAGTACAAAAGAAACAGAGTCGTAATTACCTTGCTTTTTACTATAAATTCTTGCTTTTAAGAATTTTTCATTTAGCTCTTCATCTTTGCTTTCAGATTGTTTCTTTAGATTTTTCTCTAGTACTTTACTTTTATTTTCGGATTCCTGTAGTCTTGTCTTCAGGTCGTTATTTTCATTTTTAAGTTGAGTTCCTATAACAGTTTAGACCTGATCTAACAGCTTAATGAAGCAAGATAAAAATATAAATAAATTATAAATGAGTGTCAGAAATGAGTACAACACAAGAAAAACACTAGAACCAAAGTTGGGGTTACTAGAACTTGCAAAGCAATTAGGAGATGTATCCCAAGCGTGTAAAGTAATGGGGTATGCAAGGGATACATTTTACCGCTTCAAAGAGCTATATGAAACAGGAGGGGAAAAGCATTATATGAGATAAACAAAAGCAAACCATTACTTACCAATAGAGTACCAAAGGATACAGAAGAAGCAGTAGTTAAAATAGCAGTAGAGTTTCCAGCATATGGACAAGAAAGAGCAGCTAATGAATTAAAGAAAAAAGGAATTCTAATATCTGCTAGTGGTATAAGGTCAATATGGCAAAGAAACGATCTCGAAAATTTTAAAAAGAGATTGAAAGCCCTGGAAGCAAAGGTGGTCCAAGACGGTATAATTTTAACAGAGGAGCAAGTTGCTGCTTTAGAAAAAAAACTAAGGAACAAAAAGAAGCCAATGTTAGAAACAACACCCTGGATACTTAGGTAATCAAGATGCCTATTATGTAGGCAATATCAAAGGTATTGGAAGAATTTATCAACAAACTTTTATTGACACCTACTCTATAGTGGCCTTCGCTAAGCTTTATACGGAGAAAACTGCTATCACAGCTGCAGATCTTCTCAATGATAGAGTTATACCATTTTTTGATAAACAGAAAGTTCCATTGCTACGCATTTTAACTGATCTTGGTACATAGTATTGTGGTAAACTAGGGAATCATGCGTACCTGTTATGTTTGAGAGTAGAAAATATTGATCATTCTAGAACCAAAGCTTATTCTCCACAGACTAATGGTATATGTGAAAGGTTTCATAGAACTATGCAAGATGAATGTTACAATATTATCTTTAGGAAAAAGATTTATAGTACTTTGGAGGAGCTTCAATTAGATGTCGATCATTGGTTGCATTCTTATAACAGAGATAGACCTCATTCCAGTAAGTATTGCTATTCCTATGCAGACCTTTTTTGATAGTATTCATATTGCTTACCAAAAAAAAATATTGATAACATTAAAATAGATTCTGATGTCGGTTTTGACTTCTTCGATTCTTCTGTCAGATAATTCATGCCTGAAAGCTTCCTTTCTACTTACAATAAATTCCCCACTGAAATATGTTAAATTAAACATAACCCAAAACTTCAAAAAGTAAAGCTTTTATGTTAAATTATATCCATTTCATAACTGTACAAATATTGTAGATCAGGAAACTTTAGTACTTGATAATGGAATAACATCTCTATACTACTCCTGGCCAATCTAAATATTAAGAAATTTACCATATAAAAAAAGGCATAAAAACCCCTATTATCTATTTTTAAATTTACGTTCTTTATTGTCTCATTTGATGTTCACTAAACAGAATGTAGTCTAAGTACAAACTTGTGAAAGGCTTATGTGTAATGCTTCTCCACATAATCACTAATAATTTCCTTAAATTCTTCAAAAAGATTATCACCTTGTAAAGTTTTGAAATATTTGCCGTCTTTGTAGACTGCTGAAACAGGTTTTTCTCCATAACCAGGCAGGCTGATCCCCAGATTTGCATGTTTGCTCTCTCCAGGACCATTTACTATGCATCCCATAACAGCAACTTTCATATACTCTACACCAGGATTATTTTTCTTCCATACCGGCATATGAGTTTTTATGTAGCCATTTACTTCCTTAGTTAATATACGAAAACGATCGCTACTTGTGCGTCCACAACCAGGACATGAACTCACCTGAGGGTTAAAGTAGCGCAAACCTATAGACTGCAATATTTCCTGACATACTACCACCTCATTAGTGCGTGATTCACCAGGGCGCTGAGTTAAAGAAGCCCGGATAGTGTCTCCAATACCACTTTGTAATAAATAAGTAAGCCCTGCTGTGGTATTTACTACGCCTTTGTTACCCATACCAGCTTCAGTTAAACCCAAATGCAGCGCATAATTGGAAGATTTTGCAAGTGCCTTATAAACTAAAATTAAATCCTGTACTCTACTGACTTTACAAGAAATGATTATTTTCTCTGCACTAAGGCCAATCTTTTCAGCTTTTTTTGCACTACCAAGAGCAGACATTACAAGCGTCTTACGTAATATAACATCAGAAGTTTTGGGATTATTAGACAAGGAGTTTTCATCCATTAATTTTTGTGAAAGGTACTTATCAAGACTACCCCAATTTACTCCAATCCTTACAGGAAGACCATGCGTTATTGCATATTCTATAATTTTTTCAAATTTTTCATCACGTTTATCACCAAAGCCTATATTACCTGGATTTATCCTAATTTTACCCAGAATTTTAATGTTGTCTGGATAATCCTGAACCAGCCTGTAGAGCTCATATTGTCCACAGCCTACTAATATCTTACCATCAAAGCCTTCTTTATTTATTTCCTCTACTATATAAGGTATTGCTTTTGCTACTTCCTCTGAGTTTAAAGCAATTCGCACCAACTCTGATCCTGCATGCGCTAGTTCTATTACTTCTTTTGCATATTTCTGAACACTGCTTTTTATGTTGTCAGAATCTATATGTGCACCAAGTACCATGGATTGAACAACTATAGGATTATTTCCACCTATCTTCACTTGTCCAACTTTTACAGTATGAGTTTTATGCCTGGAAACCGGAAACGACTCATATGCATCATCACTCAATTTCAGGTCTCTATCTAGCATATTATTAATCGTAACACTATTTTACTGTGTCAACTACACTGCTAAATGAACTTGAACCATTTAAACTATGCTGTGGTGTTCTATTTAGATCAGTAATAGAATCATGAGAGCACGTTCTTCTTGATAGACTTTCTTTTATAGTAACATTTATAGGGGAAACTTTTTTTTCTCGTGTTGAAGTAACTTTTTTCCCTTTTTGTTGTTCACTTTTATGCTGATTACTTTCATACTGAGAAAATGGCTCTTGATCTATAAATACAGCACCCTTTAAACGTGCAAGATTAATACCATGCTGATTGATCATAGCATCCTCCCCATCTTCAACTATGCAAGTTCCCAAGTTGTTTGGCTCGTTATCAAGGCTAGCAATTTTTTTTTCTTTTAATTTTTTGATTAGATCTTCTTTGTTTATAGCTAGATCTTGTAACTTTTTTTTCTTGAGGAGCTCCCTACGCTTCTCATACAGTTTATATGATTCAGCAAAATCCTCATCTGCATGAAAGTTTGCACCACCAGGATTACCAGGAGGTATGTACCTCTTACTGAACTTTACCTTAGAATTCGCTTCAACATTATGTACAGTAAAGAAACTAGAAATCAAAATTATTAATACAAATAAAACTTTAGAAAAGATCTTAAGCATACTATAGTGAATATTGTGCTTTAAAAGATACCAATTAACAAACTTCAAGTAAATCAGAATCTCTACCAATTTTGTAATAAAAACATCTTTCTAAAAAATTTACTACCAAAACCTACATAATCTAAAGGAAATTTAAGGTGTTACAAATTTTACCTATAATAGTTTAGACTTGATCTGACAGAAGAATCGAAAAAGTCAAAACCGACATCAGAATCTGTTTTAATGTTATCAATATTTTTTTTGGTAAGCAATATGCATACTATCAAAAAAGGTCTGGTCTAGATAAAACTTTTAGCGTAAAGTATCAGCTCCTCCTTTGTTAAAGTGTAGGAGCTGTCTTCCCAGTGTTGTCGTAGCAATTCCAAGTTTCTACCTAAATTTCTTCCTGGATGGTGACCTATAATTATTAGATCATCCCCAGATAAGGGAAATTTTGGAATATTGAATATATGAGCAAATGAAATATACTCATCAACATTAGTTCCAGACTCAATACCACAAATCTTCATTAAGTCACAATATAATTCCTTACCAAATAAAGATATGTATTTCTTTTGCTCTTTTTCTGAAAGCTCTGTTTTGATATTATTTGATAATAAAAATAATATTTTTTTCTTTTGCCTATTTGAAAGACGTAGAAGTTTGCTTACATCTTCTCCAAGATTAAGCCTATCTTTGGTGGTTCTAAGAAGCAAAGCTAATTTTGTTAGTGCATCGATTGGATTCAAGATGGGATCTAGGAAAGGCGTATGGACATAACCTGAAGGTTTTGCAGGAGGTTTAGTGTTGATAAGAAGTGGTGAAGATAAAATTTCGCATTTTACTTCTTTTGGAATAATTTTTTGTAAAACATCAGATTTTTGCATGCTCTTAAGTGTTGGAGCAGGATCATTGCATTCCAACAACTTAAATATTTCTTCTCTTATTCTCTCTCCAGAGAGGTTTTGAATCATATGCGAATGCTTTTTGCACACATCCAATATTCCATCACTTAAATCTTCTATGCATATTTTGGCATGAAAACGAAACGCTCTTAAAATACGTAGATAGTCTTCCTTAATCCTATCTTCAGCGTTACCTATAAAGTTTAACTTTCGTGCTTTTAAGTCCTGAATGCCACCAAAGTAGTCGTATATATGGCCATGCTTGTCTGCATAAAGAGCATTAAATGTAAAATCGCGCCTTGAAGCATCAGCTTGCCAATCATTAGTAAATTCTACCTTCGCATGTCTACCGTCACACTTTACATCATGCCTTAGCGTTGTAATCTCAAAGGACCTCTTGTGTAAAATTGCAGTGATAGTTCCATGTTTTAGACCAGTTGGAATACTCTTTATATTGCAAAGCTTGAGCGCTTTAATAATTTGATTAGGCAGTAGATTAGTAGCAAGATCAATGTCGTGAATTTCACGCTGCAAAATTGAATCTCTAACACAGCCACCAACAAGCCTTGCCTCACCACCAAATTTCTCTATTGTCTCAATAATTACACTAGTTTCGTGATCAATTTGCATTTAAGTTACACATACTGAAAATAATGTTACAAAAAATGCGAAACTTTTGCAAAAAGCCTCATATAAAAATATATAGGCAAGAGAGTGGTAAAATAAGAGGGTAAAGTGATAGAGTAAATAGTAAGTCTACAACAAATACAGTGCCTAGAAACTTACAAGTATAAAAGTAATGTTAAAATGCAATGTTTTCGATGATTAAAAAATCTGGATGAGCTACTTGCATGACACCTTTGTAGCCTTCTCTTGTCATCCCATTACCTACTCAAGTAACCGACACTGATTCCCTTTATGATGGTGTTATCCGAGTAGCACATCCAGATTTTTATCAGGAACGTTGATTACTCTTTATTCTTCGCCCTTCCTGCACGTTTACGTTCATTTGGGTCTAGGAACTTCTTACGCAAACGTATAGATTTTGGAGTGACTTCTACCAGTTCATCATCGTCTATATACGCTATCATATCCTCCAGTGTCATTATTTTTGGTGGAGTAAGCTTTATGGCTTCATCGCTACCTGAAGCTCTTACGTTTGTTAATTGCTTACCTTTAAGTACATTTATTTCTAAATCATTGTCACGACTATGCTGACCGACGATCATGCCACAATATACTTTATCCTGTGGCTTAATAAACATAATTCCCCTATCTTGCAGATTGAAAATTGCATATGCTACTGCTTCGCCTTTGTCTGTTGAAATTAAAACCCCATTACGCCTTCCGGAGATTGAACCTTTATGTGAAGCATAACTGTGAAATAAACGGTTGATTATACCAGTGCCGCGAGAATCAGTTAAAAATTCTCCTTGATAGCCAATCAATCCCCTTGATGGCACTAAAAATGTCAACCTAGTTCTGCCACTACCAGAAGGTCTCATGTCAGTTACTTCACCTTTCCGAAAGCTAAGTTTTTCCATGATGATTCCGCTATACTCATCATCTACATCAATTACTACTTCCTCTATAGGTTCAAGTTTTTTACCACCTTCTTCTTTAAACAGCACTCGAGGCCGTGAAACTGAAAGCTCAAAACCTTCCCTTCTCATATTTTCAATCAGCACCCCAAGCTGCAACTCACCACGTCCACCTACTTCAAATGCTTCACCACTTGGAGCCAAAGTTACAGTAATTGCAACGTTTGTTTCTACTTCTGCATATAAACGATCTTTTATAACAGTTGAGGTAAGTTTCGTTCCCTCTTGACCAGCAAAAGGTGAGTCATTAACGCTTATAGTAATCGCCATTGTTGGCGGGTCAACTGGAGTTGAGCTGATCGCAGTTGTAACTTCTGGTGCTGCTATAGTGTCTGAAACTGAAGCTTTCTCAAGTCCTGCAATGGCAATGATATCACCAGCTACAGCTTGCTCTACTGGAACGCGTTTTAAGCCAGAAAATGAGAGTAACTTAGTTAATCTCCCTCGCTCAACCACTTGACCATCAAGATCAATTACCTTAAGATCTGAGTTGACTTGCGCAATTCCTTGGTAGATCTTTCCTGTCAATATTCTGACAAGAAATTTATCAGATTCAAGTAAAGTAACTAGCATAGCAAAAGGTGCATTTTGATCATAAACGGAAGGTTTTATGTAATCTATCACCGTTGAAAATAATGGGCTTAAATCTTTTCTCTCATCAGATAGCTCCTTAGCACACCAACCATTTCTACCTGAAGCATAGAGCACTGGAAAATCTAGTTGCTCGTTGGTTGCATCAAGGTTAAAGAATAACTCATATATTTCATTTAGTACTTCATCAATTCTGCTGTCTGGTCGATCAACCTTATTGATTATCACAATCGATTTTAAATTTGCCTTTAGTGCTTTTGACAACACAAACTTAGTCTGTGGCATTGGACCTTCTGCAGCATCAACCAGTAGTAATACACCATCTGCCATGCAGAGCACCCTTTCCACTTCTCCACCAAAATCCGCATGTCCTGGTGTATCAATGATATTGATTTTCTCATCACCCCACATTATTGACGTACATTTTGCAAGTATTGTAATCCCACGTTCACGTTCTTGATCACCACTATCCATCACTCGTTCTTGAACTTCTTGATTTTCACGAAACGTGCCACTTTGTTTTAACATGTTATCAAGTAAAGTAGTCTTTCCGTGGTCAACGTGTGCAATTATTGCAATATTGCGGATTGATTTAAATTCACTCATTTCTTATCATTTTAAATTTAGTTTAATAACAAGTATACGTATAATATATTTAGAGTAAATAACTAAAGCCGTACTTTCAGAGTATTTCAGGCAGATTATGGAACTCTAACAAAAAGGTTCATGTTCGCTGTACTTTGTAGCAACTAACACTAAGACAAAGAAGAATCTTGCTTTAGCAGTACATTTATATAAAATTAAATAAACTAAAGTAATCATTTAAATGCTAACAAGATTCGCTCCAAGCCCAACTGGCTACCTGCATGTAGGAAACATACGCACTGCACTCATTTGTTGGATGTACACACGTAATCAGAATGGAAAATTTTTACTACGTTTTGATGATACTGATCTTGAGCGTTCAGATGTCAAATATGTAGATAATATCATAGAAGACCTAAAATGGATTGGCATAAATTGGAATTCAAGTTTTAAGCAATCAGAGCGTTTTGAGCGCTATAACGAGGTGTTTTTACAATTAATGAAAGAAGGTCATATTTATGCATGTTATGAAACAAGAGAAGAATTAGACACTAAACGAAAATTGCAATTAAAACAAGGTCTTCCCCCTGTTTACGATAGAAGTGCGTTGCTTCTAACTGAGCAAGAGAAAATTCGTTATGAGCAAGAAGGACAAAAACCATATTTCAGATTTAAATTGAATAGAAACGAAATTGTAAAATGGAATGATGAAGTTAAAGGTGAAATAAATATTGCAACAATTCACATTAGCGATCCTGTGGTAAAAAGAGAAGATGGAATTTATACATATATGTTACCTTCTGTTGTTGATGATGTTGACTTTAATGTAACCCATGTTGTACGCGGGGAAGATCATGTAACTAATACCGCAGTTCAGATCCAAATTATTAAAGCATTAAAAGCGAAAATTCCTATATTTGCTCACCTTCCCCTACTACATTTTGATGATAGCAAGATATCGAAACGGAAAGGTGGGTTGGATATTAATTCTATAAGAGAAGATGAGATTGAGCCAATGGCGCTAACTAGCTATTTAGCAAAACTTGGTACATCTGATCCGATAGAAGCTCATGTTGATATGCAGTCTTTAATTAACTCATTTAATATTAAAAAATTTAGCTCAGCATCTGCACAATTCAGCTTGAGTGAAATGTATAAGTTAAATAGCAAAGTGCTGCAACAAATGCCATTTGAAATGGTGCAAGATCGTTTAAGTCAAATTGGCTCAGAGTTTTGGTATTTTATAAGAAATAACATAAACAGGTTTTCTGAGGTGGCCAAATGTTGGCAAGTATGTAAATACAATATAGAGCCTGTGGTTATTAATAAAGAATTTATAAAAATAGCGCTAAGCACATTACCTCAAGGTGAGTGTAATAAAAATACGTTATCAGAATGGGTTAAAAATATTCGACAGACGGTTGATATAAAGGCAAAAGATCTATTTATGCAGTTGCGCCTCGCTTTAACAGGAACAGAAACAGGTCCAGAACTCGCTAAATTATTAATTTTTATCGGTAGAGAGAGCATTGTTGCAAGGTTAGAAGAAAATCATATAAAAGGTTTAAATGCACCGAATGCATTTGAATGACACCAATAAGCATTATTCAGGAAATGTGAAAATATTATATTTCTTGTTATTCCAGTGGGTGAAACTGGAATGGCTTTATTGCATAGGTCAAATAAAAAGAACTTGCAGTTACTGACAAAATTCAATACAAGACAAGGATTTAACCTACTAAAGAAAAATATCCCACAAAAAATGAGAGTCAGTAACTGACATGAATATAACAAGTTTCTCCAAGAGAGGGGAATATTTTTTTATTACGTCAATGATGCCATAGAAAATTGGTACGAAAAAGGTTCAAAAATTGCTGGTGGCAACTATATTTATAGCGATAAGGTCGTGGTTCTGGTTCACATAATAACTTATTTATTTAGAATGGGTCTGAGACAAACAGCGGGATTTATAGCAGGGTACCTTGAATAAGTAAGGAAAAACTTGCAAGTTATTAGCTATTCCCAGGCCTCAAGAAGGCTTGAAAAACTTAACATCAAAATTAATGATCAAAGATATGATAAAAATAATACAGAAGATATTGAGATTGCCATAGATAGTACTGATCTACAATAATATTCTTGGTCATAGCAAGGCAAATGGTACAGATAGAAAGTATCGCCGCTATGAGCAAACAAGAAAACTGCATGTAATGCTAGAGATAGGTAGCAAAAAAGTTATAGCAGCAAAATACAGTAGCGGAGTTTATTTTGACCACCATGGAGCATGTGATCTTATTGCAAGGATTAATGTTAAATATAATATACCTATAACAGTTTAGACCTGATCTAACAGCTTAATGAAGCAAGATAAAAATATAAATAAATTATAAATGAGTGTCAGAAATGAGTACAACACAAGAAAAACACTAGAACCAAAGTTGGGGTTACTAGAACTTGCAAAGCAATTAGGAGATGTATCCCAAGCGTGTAAAGTAATGGGGTATGCAAGGGATACATTTTACCGCTTCAAAGAGCTATATGAAACAGGAGGGGAAAAGCATTATATGAGATAAACAAAAGCAAACCATTACTTACCAATAGAGTACCAAAGGATACAGAAGAAGCAGTAGTTAAAATAGCAGTAGAGTTTCCAGCATATGGACAAGAAAGAGCAGCTAATGAATTAAAGAAAAAAGGAATTCTAATATCTGCTAGTGGTATAAGGTCAATATGGCAAAGAAACGATCTCGAAAATTTTAAAAAGAGATTGAAAGCCCTGGAAGCAAAGGTGGTCCAAGACGGTATAATTTTAACAGAGGAGCAAGTTGCTGCTTTAGAAAAAAAACTAAGGAACAAAAAGAAGCCAATGTTAGAAACAACACCCTGGATACTTAGGTAATCAAGATGCCTATTATGTAGGCAATATCAAAGGTATTGGAAGAATTTATCAACAAACTTTTATTGACACCTACTCTATAGTGGCCTTCGCTAAGCTTTATACGGAGAAAACTGCTATCACAGCTGCAGATCTTCTCAATGATAGAGTTATACCATTTTTTGATAAACAGAAAGTTCCATTGCTACGCATTTTAACTGATCTTGGTACATAGTATTGTGGTAAACTAGGGAATCATG
>NZ_CM003641.1:233909-312622 GCF_001439985.1 Wolbachia endosymbiont of Trichogramma pretiosum | reverse complement strand
TGAATAAATTTACTGATATAGGTGTGGCTAAATTTAAATTAGCTGCGTAAATTTACTTTGATTTACATGCACTATCAGTTCTATGCAATAAAGCCGTAGCGGATCTGATTGACAAGCTACTCTAATAGTCTTCTTTCCAAGACACTGATTGTAAACTTCATCGGCACCATTGTAGAAAACTCTTGGAGAGCCAAAAGTTGCAACCTGCACATCTTCGGCATTTTCTGTTTTATTAAGACATAAAGAAGCTCTATTAGCAAGAGCACATCCCATGCTATGACCTGTAACATTAATTTTAAATCTTTGATTGATAATCCTTTATCATTAGCATGCCCTTTTAATATCTTATGCACACTGGGCCAAGACCGTTTGAATAAAGAGTAAAACCAGAGTGGACACGATGATCTTCAGGTAAAAATGAACAATTTAGCTAAAGATGCACGAAGATCTTCCTTATCCGAGCAATATTTGTCTTCAATGAGTTCATTGTCGTAAAATTTTACAATTTCATAACCTTCTTCTTCAAATTGCCTTTTAGTTTTGTACTCATCTTGCTTTAATTTTCTGTCCACATTACCGTAGGAAATCTTGCTAAAAGTACACATCTATTGTAATTTTTCTTTGTTAAATCCTGTAATTTGCCCTTTTATCAGATCAGCAAGGTCAAAAGCATCCTTTAATCCAGCACCTTTAAAATCTTCTATCTTCTTCCATGCTTTAATTAGGTCAGAAGTTCCTATCCCATGAAGGTCAAAACTTTGAGCTTCTAATTCGTTCTTAAATGGTTCTAGCGCTTCAATTGCACATTCTTTTATTTCATCACCACCAATATGTACAATACTATCTCTAATAGAATCCATACTTTGACCATGAGTAATACTTGGCATATTTTTACCTACTATTTCATTTTATCAAGCTTAAGACTCTTATTTATGACAACCACTGTGTCTGCGATCTTATCGTGCCAAGTTTGGCAGCGTTTGTCGAAGTTTGCCCATATAAAACCCAAGAATAGTGGTGCTGTTGACAATATAAAGGAAAAAAACCTCTTTATTGCTTGTTTTAGAGTCAATTTTTCAAAAGTTTGTGCATTCACAACTCTAATCCCAAGTAATAACTTTCCAGGTGTAGCACCAAACCTTATCCACATATATGCCACATAACTAAAAAGCATAATGAATTGAACTATTTGATTTAGAATTAGTAACTTGATTAGTTTACTCTGCATTGCTGTTTCCTCTGCAGATAATGGTACCTGCATTTGATATTTTGCAGCAATTTGGCCTAATATTTTACTGCTCTCCGAGCTCATGAAGAGTTGATTTAAGGCCTGACCGCAAAACTGCAAAAATAAAACGATGATGATTAAATCAAGCAGCACTGACAAATAGCGTCTAAGTCCCGTTACATAGCATATTCCATTATCATCCTTTTTCACTTTTTGAATAGTACTTATAGAAGAAAGAATGGAAAATAAACGATTAAAAAATTTACGTAACATATATGCATTTTCCAATGTTTGAGTGCCCCTGGCCGGACTTGAACCAGCATGCTTTTGCAAGCAACAGATTTTGAGTCTGCCGTGTCTACCATTCCACCACAGGGGCCTACTTTAATGCTATAAGCAATACAAGATTAGTCAAATTTTTTATCTTTTAAGTAAGTACTGAATATTCTAGAATAATCAATCATTACTCTGAAAACTTAAAATGAATGAATTAGTCAATCT
Source organism: Wolbachia endosymbiont of Trichogramma pretiosum (assembly GCF_001439985.1). Lineage (NCBI taxonomy): Bacteria > Pseudomonadati > Pseudomonadota > Alphaproteobacteria > Rickettsiales > Anaplasmataceae > Wolbachia > Wolbachia endosymbiont of Trichogramma pretiosum. Next base: position 310,893 of record NZ_CM003641.1, on the reverse strand, counting down.
TATTGATTCAAGAGAAGAAATATGTAAATTGCCACACAATTTAGAAGCAGAGCAAATGCTCATTGGTGCAATGATTCGAGATAATAGAATTTGTGATGCAGTTGAAGACATAATCACAGAAGATAATTTCTATGATCCACTACATCAAAGCATTTTTACCCAGATATCTAAAACCAGAAAACACGGCATAGTCGCCAATGAACTAAGCCTAAAGATGTTTTTTGAAAATGACAAAGCATTTGCCGAATGTGGTGGAGTTCAGTACCTAGCAAAACTTGCAGCAAAGGCAAGCATTGCGCTTGACATCTATAGCTTGACCAGAATAATCCGTGATACTTATTTAAGGAGATGCTTAATCAAGCTCGGGCAGGAGATAGTTGACGATAGTTACAACTACGACATTGAAAATCCTGCACAGGTACAAATTGAGCAGGCAATGACAAAGTTGTTCAACTTAGCAGTAAAAAAGCAAGGTGATAAGACATATATAAAGCTTACAAGTTCAATTAAAGATGTGGTTGAGAAGATCAGCAAGCTGAAGAATAATCCAGAGGCTCTAGGTATTACAACCGGACTTCAAGACCTAAACCAGCTTCTTGGTGGTTTGCAGAAATCTGATCTATTAATTATAGCTGCAAGGCCCTCAATGGGAAAGACAGCATTGGCGCTGAACATCGCACTTAATGCTTGTAAGATTTTGCAAAAAAGAACAGATAAACAACACTACGTAGCGTTTTTCTCACTTGAAATGTCAGCAGAGCAATTGACTGCAAGATTGATTACTATAGATTCAGGCATTAGTTATTATAAGGCAATGACTGGAAGAATTAGTGATTTTGAATTACACGAATTCATTAATGTTAGTACAGATCTATCCGAGTTACCTTTCATCATAGATGACACTCCTGCACTATCAATTAGTGCTCTTCGTACCAGAATACGTCTTCTCTATCAACTATATAATGTAGAGGTGGTCTTTATCGACTATCTGCAGTTAATTCGAGGAACAACAAAAAGGAGTAGTGAAAATAGAGTGCAAGAAATCTCAGAAGTGACGCAGGGTTTAAAAGCAATTGCAAAGGAACTAAATATTCCCATTGTTGCACTATCACAGCTCTCTCGTTCTGTTGAGCAAAGGGATGATAAAAAACCACAACTTTCTGATTTACGTGATTCAGGAAGCATAGAGCAGGATGCAGATATAGTAATGTTCCTCTATAGAGAAGAATATTATGAATTAAGAAAGCAACCAAATGAAGGAAGTAATAAACATCGAGAGTGGCAAGAGAAAATGGAGAAAATTAGAAATATTGCAGAGCTGATCATTGCAAAACAAAGAAACGGGCCAATTGGCAGTGTAAAGCTACATTTTGACTCCAATAGAGGTGCATTTAAAGATTATACAGAAAGATATAGTCTGTAGCGGTTTTGAGTAATTCTGGAAGTGTTTAACAAACCATATGTGCCAAACTAAGAAGCTATCGTGAAACATAGCAATATTTAAGATTGGCATTTTATTTGTTACATTTATTTTTTAAGAAATTCTTATCTGGGATAAGATAATTTTTTAGAAAGATCTATAAATTACTGATTTTATTACTTAATGTATAAAATGTTTTTTCCATTTCCTTTCTTCCTTACGCCACTTTATTCTTAACTTGATGCGTATGGTTTATTTAACACTTCCGATATACAACTAAAAAATAGCAAATTCTCTATAACTTGAATATAATTTTACCTTTACCTGAACAGAAAGATGAATTACTTAATGGATTTTGTTTTAATATCTCTTTCCTTGCCACTTTTTATTACTGAGAATTATTTGTTAATTACTGCGTTGATCCCACTTTTAAGTGCATTAGCTATTTCTTTTACTAGTAAATTGCCCAGAGTGAACAATAGCATTACTGTTGTTTCTTCTATGCTTCTATTTGCGTATACATCTCTATGCACTTTATATTTGGTGTATGGTGATCATTCCCAATTTATTCTCATGGACTTTGGTAATAATTTGCACATTAGTTTAAAGTTAGAATCTAGTGGAGCAATATTCAGCTTATTAATATCATTTTTGTGGGTACTAACAAGTGTGTATGCAATATGTTATATGCGAAATAACTATGCTGATAGTAACTACTCGAGTTTTCTATGCTTTTTTTCAATAGCGATTAGCTGTGCAATGTTTATTGCTTTTTCTGGAGATTTGCTCACTACATTTGTCTTTTACGAGCTTCTAACTATTAGTACATATCCTCTGATTACTTACAACTCAACAAATGAATCAGTAATTGCAGGACGCTATTACTTTGGTTTACTATTTTTCTCTTCTTTAACGTTATTTTTTCCTGCGATAGGCCTCTTATATAATGAATTCCATACTTTAGACTTTGTAAGAGGTGGAATATTAAAGTTTGATACTTCGTTCATAACTTTTATTGCAGTGTGTTTTGCTATGCTGATTTATGGAATAGGAAAAGCTGCATTAATGCCAATGCATTTTTGGTTGCCAAAAGCAATGGTTGCACCAACTCCTGTAAGCGCACTACTACATGCTGTTGCTGTTGTAAAATCAGGAGTGTTCATCATCATCAAAGTTATATTATACACTTTTGGCATCGATAATATGCAACGTTTTGCACAGCAAAGTTGGTTTGCTGGAGGATGGCTTCCATACGCTGCTGGATTTACTATTATTACTGCATCGTTAGTTGCATTAAAGCAAAAGGAATTAAAGAAATTGCTTGCTTATTCTACTATCTCTCAGTTGTCATATATTATATTGTTTGCTTCAATTTTTAGTGAATTCAGCATGAGGGTTGCAATTTTTCAATTAGTTTGCCACGCATTTGCAAAAATCACTTTGTTTTTCACTGCTGGAGCAATAATAACGAAAACAGGTGAGAAATACATAGATAGAATTCACGGTATAGGACGTAGTATGCCAATTAGTATGATAGCATTTACTATAGGTGCATTTTCCATGATAGGGGTACCACCTGCTCCGACTTTTTGGAGCAAATTTTTCATTTTTCAAGCTATTTTTAACTCTAGTAATGTAACACTTTCTGTATTTGTAGCTCTGGTGTTAATTGTCAGTACTATACTCAACGCTCTATACTTCTTACCGATAATTTACAATGCCTTTTTCTTAAAACCCTCTAGAAATTATTCTATTAAAAAGACACCAATGCTTCTAATTTTACCTCCAGTTGTTACTGCTGTATGCACTTTAGTTATTTTTTTTAGCTACCAAGTAATTTTTAAAATGTAATCACCTGTATTTATAGCCGTTAACAATAAATTTAAATGGTATTATACCAGTTAGAGTTGCTTCCATGTTTGATAAAGTAAAGCTAACCTCCACAGCATAGTCTTTCATTTTCTTATTTTGCCCAGCTGCAAAAACTACAGTGGCATTTCCAGCAAATTTAACCAAATCCTTGATAGATCGGTCAATAGATAGTGTTGTTACGTTTGTGTTGGTAATTTTTCTTGTGGATGAAACAGCTTCATTGTTTACTTTTTCCTGAAAGTCTTGATATATTTTATATATAGAATTGTTTTTTATAAAATTTTCTTGATACTTTGATTCAATGATCTTAGAGGACTCGTATGCTTCAACGTATTGACTTACCAAGTACCTTGCTATGGAAGTGTATTCATCTTCTTTTTCACTAAAACTAAGTTTATGTATTATAGAAAACTCATCTTCTGTATGGTTCGTGTACTTCACAAAATTTAAATCTTTTTTAACAGGAAGTAGTAGGTATATGTTTAGTAATGATAAAAGTAAACATACTAAGAGAAGTAATGCTATTAACGCCATCCAAGATCTTTCTACAACGCAGAACAGGTATCTGTGGCAATACCATTCTACTGCTTTCCTGAAATAACTTTTGTTTTTTACTGATTCAACTTCCATAACTTAATTATAATAACTCTAAAAAAACTTTAAAATATGTCTAAATCTTCCAAAATAGGATGAATGATTATATCACCTTGTTCTGCAATAAGATGAAATTTATCAATTTTCTTCACATCTAAATTTATCATTTTACACTGAAGCTTTCAGGATCATAAGTATTACTTTCTGCACTTTTGTAATAATTATAGTAATGTCATTTATTTTGATCATCAAAATAACCAAATTTATCAGCAAGTGTTCCCACTTTTTTGCCTTTACCGTCTCTGAATAGCTCAAATAGAGCAATTACATGGTTTCAGATTCAGGCTCAATAGAGCCTTCTACAGCAAAAAACTTAGGTGCATGACCAACATACTCCTTAAATTTTAGATTATTAGTCTTTTTTACACTACCAAAATCCACGAATTTATATTCATCTGAGATACCAGAATATTGTGGATCATACTTTTTATATTCAAAAAACTCATTACCTAAAAAATTACAAAACGTTAATTTACAATCATCGTGATTGGATTTAACAACTTTAAGATAATGAAAATCTCTAGGGATCTCTATTTCCTCTTTCATAATATGATTACGTACAACAAGCTCACTACTGAGCATATAACAGCCAATTTTGGCAAAGTAGCTATATTGATTGACTTATTTAGCTTAAATTTACCTCATAGATGCCACTTGATAGCTCCTTTCCTTTTTCTAAAGTGAAGTCTTGATCTAAAGATGTATTCTTGATTAAACTCAATTCCTTCTGCATGTTCAGTATAGTGTTTATTAAAACTTCTATTGATTACCATACAGTTAATTTATTATTATTCAAGTTATATACTTTTAGTATTAAATTAGCAGAATTTTATCATAAATTTATGTTAAAAGTATTACATTTTTGTGTCATGATGTTAGCTACATTAGCTAAAACATGCTTTTTATCTAAGCGAAATTGCTTTGCAGCAACGAAAAGTTCATCTATTTCTTTCCATTGACTTAATTGACTTAGTAGAATTTCAACATTATTTACTTCTTTCTTTATACTTTCTAAAATGGAGGTTTGAATTATATGTGATGCTAGTTCTAGCTCAATCTCACTATTAATTATTTTATTAACTATATCAGAATTATTTAGATTACGGAAAAATGTATAAAAATGCTTATGTGACTCATAAGCACCACTGTTTATTGCATTTATTATTACTCCCGGAGTTCCAGGAAAAAAAGTAATGATCTCACTAAATATTTTATCCTCGAATTTATACTGAGATGAAACAACCTGCTTTGTTTCATCGTAAGTTAATGGAAGTAAATTCAGCTGAAAACACCTACACCGGATGGTGGTTTGTATATCATATGGTTTATGGCTAATTATAAGTATTTTAGAATTTTGTGGCGGTTCCTCTAGTATTTTTAATATTGCATTTTTAGCATTATTAGTCATTGACTCTAAGCTATCTATTATAGCTATTTTATATTCTGATTGAATGGGGCTTAAGTACAAAAAGTTTTTCATTTCTCTCACCTTTTCCACTCCTATTGTATCACCTTCAACAATGTGTAAGTCTAATGCTACTTCATCGTAATTTTTTATAAGAAACCAATTAGAAAAGGATTTTGCGAATGTTGCTTTTCCTATACCTTTTTTACCACAGATCAGCCAAGATAGAATAGACAAGTTGTTCATTATCTTTTTTTTTGCTTGGTTGTGGCCTATCACCTTTTTCATTCTTTTTCCTATAGATCTTAGTTTGAAAATTCGTTATTTATTGTTTGTAATGAAATTTTACCTTTTCTCAAAACTTTAATCTTGTCTCCAGTTAAGTCAATAATAGTAGATTCTATACCAGAAACTAATTCATCATCTTCAATTACTGCAGATAAGTGCTGCTTAATAGACTGAGGTATATCTCTTGCTTTGCATATACTTTTTTCTCCTGAAATGTTAATACTAGTTGCAACTACTGGAGTTTTTAGTTTATTTAATATTGAAATCGCAATAGGATGATCAGGAATTCTTATGCCTATACTATCTTTAAAGAACTCATTTGGTAATATACTGTTATCTTGAAGTAGTAAAATATAGGTCACTGGTCCAGGAGAAAAATAGTTTATTAAATCGATATACTCTTCCTTTACTTTTGCTATACTTATCAAACTATCAATATTACTAACAAATACAGAGAGCGGCTTGTTTTGAGAACGCTTTTTTATTCGATATATTTTTTCTATAGATTCGTTACCTAGCGCATTACAAGAAAGAGCATATACTGTCTCTGTTGGAAAGCATGCTAACAAATTATTTTTTATTGCATTTATTACCTCAAACACCATATAACTAAATCATATCTACAATAGCTCTAGGTTCAACGTTATCTCCCTATATGGTGGCAATTAAGATACCGAAATGGCTAGCATGCATCTGTTGCATACTTACAGTAAATTTTATTAGCAACTGCTCGTTTTTAAAAAAGATTTACTATAATCCGAACTCCTCATTGATTTTATCGACTATCCTCTGTGGTGGATCATCTCCCCATCCTGAATATAAAATCTCCCCATAATCTGCAACATCTATAGAGCCAGTTCTACTTTTTGCCAGAAACATTTCTCTTTTATCTTTATCAATTAATGCATAGTGCCAAGCTGATCTTCCTCGATCTTTACCACGAACTAGATATACGAGATCTGATCTACTTCTTCTTGTTGCATCAGCAAAGGATCTTTCGTTGATAGTTCTGCTTTTACTCTTTATGCTGCCACTTTCAGAAAAAGCTTCCTTGGCTTCATCTTTTTTATTTGCCAATTCAGAAATTTTTCCTTTTGCTCCTAGTGCATGTTCTTTGGTATTTTGAGATGAATACCTACTGGAAAAACCTCCTCTTGTCTCATTAGAATCCCTATTTGCAAAACGCTTAGTAAACGAGCTATCGTTATCATTTTCTGCCATAAAAGTCTCCAAATTTTAGATTGTAGAATCCAAATTTTTACTACACCCTATCGTAGGTTAGTTAAATTAATATAAATGAAAGATAACACAGTAATTATTACAGGAATTACAGCCTCAGGTAAATCAGAATTATGCGATAACTTGATAAAAAAGTATAAAAACATTAGCATAATAAACTGTGACTCAAAGCAGGTATACAGAGAGATTCCCGTAATTACTGCTCAACCACCAAAGCAGAAAGAATTTTATAGGCTATACGGTTATGTTTCAGCAAGAGAAAATTATTCCGTAGGTTTATGGCTAGAGGATTTAAAGAGGGAAGTTAACAATGCGTTGAAAAATTCACGAATACCCATCCTCACTGGAGGAAGTGGGCTTTACATTAGCAGCTTAATCAAGGGATTATCATCGATTCCAAAAATAAGCCAGGAAGTGAGAGAAAACGTAAATGAACTTAGGAAAAATTTAAGTAAAGAGGAATTCTACAAATTAGTGCTAAGCAGAGATCCAAGGATTCAAGGTAAAGTATTTATTAATGACTCACATCGCCTCTCAAGAGCACTTGAAGTTATCACTGAAACTGGCAAGACAATCTTTATATGGCAAAAAAATAGACAGCCTCCTTTGTTCAATAATTTTAAGGTATATACAATTCTACCTAAACGTGAGGATATATACCGAAAAATAAATTCTCGTTTTATTGAAATGGTTGAAAATGGAGCAATTGATGAAGTAAAAAACCTACTTAGCATGAATCCATCTCCACATTTGCCAGCTATGAAAGCACATGGAGTGCCAGAAATTATAAGATACTTAAAAGGGGAGATTACTTTAGACGAAGCAATACAGATCGCTCAAACAAACACAAGGCATTATGCAAAACGCCAGTACACTTGGTTTAAAAATCAATTTCCGAATTCTCAAGTGATTGACTGTGCAAATAAATTGATAGAACTCTAAGTATCTTGATTATTGTGTATTATATTGCTGTGCCTGTGCAAACTTTTCTTGATAGCATTAAACTTTTTTCTTAAAGAACTTTCATCATTGCCTAAATTGTGATTATTAAATTCTTTGTAAAAATATTCTTACTTATGAAGCGCTACTATACCTGTAAGAGCCTTTATTACTAAATGAACTATATCACACAATATTTCATCCTCAATTTTTCTATATTCTCTCACTAATCTTGTAACCACAATCTCCACTTTCATATCCTTGTATAGCTCTTCTCATAATAGTAGGAACAAGATAAGATACTTTTTAGTATAACAAGAAGGTAAAAATGCCAGCAGCGTACAGTTATGACTTAAGGAAAAAAGCTATTCAGGCGTTGGATGAAAGAGAGAGCAAAACAGCAGTAGCAAATTTTTGGCCCTCTCTAATAACTTCAACATCACTAAATTCAAGGGATTGGCCTTCTATTATTTGGAATCTTTCATGTCCTTTTCCTGCAACTAGCAGGATCATATTTTCATCATGTGCTATATTTATACCTTTCTCTATAGCTTTTTTTCTATCTCCTATCTCCAGTGCATCAGGGCAATGTAACACAATATCGTGACGAATTTTCCCCGGATCTTCATCACGCGGATTGTCATCTGTTACTATAACTTTACCTGCAAGCATTTGTGCTATTTTACCCATCTCTGCACGTTTTGTTTGATCACGATTCCCTCCACAACCGAACACTAGAACTATCTTTTTATTGAAGTGCCATTTTAAAGACAACAGAGCTTGTTTGAGTGCACTTGGAGTATGAGAGTAATCGACAAATGCAAAAGTGTTCACTTTTTCCATTCTTCCAGGTGGAGAAGCGAGTTTATCTATACACATTCTTTGATAGTCCATACCAGATGAAATAACTATACTGATTGCACACAATAAATTATATGCTTGAAATTGCCCAAAAATCGGAAAAAATGCGTTATAAATTTCATCACCGATTTGAATTGTTAGGTATTGACCATTGGCAGTGGGTATCTGCTTTAATAAAGTAATGTCAGAGTTTTTTTTTCCATAGGTTATAACTTTGTTGCCACGCTTTTTAGCTATGTTGAGCAACTCTCCATATTCGCCTATATCTGCATTTAAAATCGCTATTTTTTCTTTTGGCAATACCTCATCAAACAACCTTTTCTTGGCCTCAAAATACTCATCGATACTTTTGTGATAGTCCAAATGATCTTGAGAAAAATTAGTAAAAGCTGCAGCATTTAGCCTGAGTCCATGGATTCTATATTGATCGATTCCATGGCTTGAAGCTTCTAATGCTAAGTGTTCTACGTTCTTATTATTTATGTCACGCAATATGGAATAAAGATCATCTGCACTTGGCGTTGTAAGGCTATTATCTTTTCTATTATTATTGACACATGTTCCCAGTGTTCCTATAGACGCTGCATTATCTTGCCAAATCTGGCGACAAAATTCCACCACTGAAGTTTTACCATTCGTACCAGTTACAGCAGCAACATATTTAGGTTGTTTGAATTGATAAAACCTGCTGACTATTTTACTGTATATTCCTTGAGGGTCCGAGTGGCAAAGCACTGCAAAACTTGGAGTACTTTTCATTCCAGTGCTTGACACTGGAATCCAGTTTTTATTATACAATTGTCTAGTATGCTTGTTTACAACTAAATTTTCTAGATCCCAGTGTCTGAGCACTGGGATGACATCTTTCTTGGCCCCTTGTATTACAAGGTCTACACAGTTGTGTATACATCCATTAGGAAGACATGTTGCGTGTTCTTTACTCCTTTCTGACACACAAACAAAAAGGTAACCTTCTTTAACTCTCTTAGGATTACATGTGACGCCTTTGATTTCAATGTCAAAGTCAGCATTTACAATATTATGCAGTAGCTCTTTCAGTCTCACAATCATCTTTAACACTTGAACATGGCAGTCTTATTAATGCAGTATTCAAGTCAAAAATCAAATCTTCAGGATCTTCTAGTCCAAAAAATATTCTCACAAAACTTCCACCATAATCTGAATTCATTACAGATCTTGAAATAGATCTATGGTCTATTGGTAATACCAAACTGTCACATCCTCCCCAAGAAGCACCGATGCCGAAAACTTTCATGTGATCAACCATGCAGCCTAGTTCTTCACATGAATATTCTCTATCAAGTACTATACTAAGTACGCTACTTGCCCCTTTGAAATAACTTTTCCATAATTCATGTTGAGGATGGGAGGGAAGTGCTGGATACAAAACTCTTTTGATTTTTGGATGTTTTTCCAGCCATTTTGCCACTTGCATTGCTGTACTTTGATGCTTCCTCATTCGTGTTTGCAGTGTTCTAAGTCCCCTGTGTGCAAGGTAACAGTCATGCGATTGAATGGTGACTCCATAATTTTTATAGCTCTCATAAAGCAATTTAAAAGTTTCACCTTCAGCAACTATAGCTCCCATCACTAAATCTGAGTGACCAGCTAGATACTTTGTCACCGCATATAGTGAAATATCAATTTCATAATCAAGCGGCTTAAACAACAAAGGAGTGGCCCATGAATTGTCACAAACGGTTACGATTCCACGTTCTTTAGCAACCTTTACTATATGCTCTATATTTGAAATCTCAAACGTTATAGAGCCAGGAGTCTCAATCATGATGAGTGAAGTATTACTCTGAACCAAATCATCTATATCCTGTGTCGGATTATAAAAAGTTACTTCTACTCCTCTTTTTGGTAGTTCATTTTCGGCAAATCTCTTTAGCCTATAATAACTATTATCTTGTATCAGGACATGTGAACCTGCTTTAGTGAAAGTCAAAATAGCAAAAGTAATTGCAAATAATCCAGAAGGGTAGATGAGTGCTCGTCCCCTACCCTCAATTTCAGCGAGTGCATTTGAAAAATAATGAACAGTAGGCGTACCAACATTACTATAGCTGTAATCCCTTGCAACACCATCATTGATCACATCATATATACTCTCCCCATTCGCTGCACTTAAGTAGTCCTTGTAAGTAGGAAATAATATGGTAGAAGAATGATAAACTGGTGGATTCATCGACCCTTTATAATCATTAAATTTTCTTCCTGCTTTAACTAATAAAGACCCTTCTCTCATGTTTCTACCACTTATTTCTTAAATTATATTCACTTTGCGTATATAAGTTAAGAGAAATCGCATGTACTCGTTCTATTTCACTATTTAATAATTCATAGATCAATTTATGCCTCTTTAAAGAGCTCATTCCAGAAAAGTCGTTAGATATTAATACTAATTTGATATGTGAAGGTAGTGTCGAAGAAGAAGTAAAATGATGATCTACATGCTTTGCTGATTCATCGATAATATTAATATCAATTACACCTATTGAATCGCGTAACTTTTCTTCTATTGTCTTAACAATATCCACAATAGCTACTTTAAGCAACAATACAGCACAGTCTTCCTCTTGTCATCCAGCTTCAAACACTGAGATGACAAGAAGAGTGACACAGCAATCACAATTACTTATTTTTCTCCTTATTATCCATATCTCGATAATCAGAATCTACTACCTTTTCTTCCTCATTATTTGTTGTGGACGAGCTTTCTCCACCTTGTTGTTGAGAGTCCTTATACATAGCTTCTCCAAGTTTCATAGATAACTGAGAGAGGTTGGTAACTTTCTGTTGTATTGAATCAGCATCATCAATGTTGTCAGATTTACTCACTTCCTTTAACTCATTAACTGCACTTTCAATAGCAGATTTATCTTCTGGAGAAATTTTATCACCACATTCTGTCAGAGATTTTTCTGTAGAATGAACTAAACTATCCGCTTGATTCTTTGCTTCAATAAATTTCTTACGCTTTTCATCTTCCTGCGCTTTTTCCTCAGCTTCTCTTACCATCCGATTTATTTCATCCTCCGATAAACCACCTGAAGACTGAATACGTATTTTTTGCTCTTTTCCAGTAGCTTTATCCTTTGCAGAAACATGCGCTATTCCATTTGCATCTATATCAAACGTCACCTCAATTTGAGGAACCCCGCGAGGAGCAGGTGGTATTCCTTCTAAACTAAACTGACCAAGTAGTTTATTATCAACCGCCAATTTTCTTTCACCTTGATGCACCTTAATTGTAACAGCCGTTTGGTTATCATCTGCAGTTGAAAATACCTGAGATTTTTTAGTAGGAATAGTAGTATTACGTTCAATAAGCGGAGTGAACACTCCCCCTAGAGTTTCAATACCAAGAGAAAGTGGAGTTACGTCAAGTAGTAAAACATCTCTTACATCACCTTGAATGATCCCCGCCTGTATTGCAGCTCCAATTGCTACAACTTCATCAGGGTTAACCCCTCTGTGTGGATCTTTACCAAAGAACTCTTTAACTTTCTCTATGACTTTTGGCATACGAGTCATGCCACCAACAAGAACTACTTCACCAATTTGACTAGCAGACAAACCAGCATCTTCAAGAGCTTTTTTGCAAGGAATTATAGTCCTTTCAATCAAATCATTCACTAAACTTTCAAGCTTTGCTCTTGTTAGCTTCATATTCAAGTGTTTTGGGCCACTTGCATCAGCTGTAACAAACGGTAGATTTACTTCTGTTTCCATTGCACTTGACAATTCTACCTTTGCCTTTTCTGCAGCTTCTTTGATTCTTTGCATAGCCATTGGATCGTTTTTCAAATCAATGCCATTACTTTTCTTGAACTCACCCAGTAAATAATTTACTACTTCATTATCGAAGTCTTCCCCTCCAAGGTGAGTATCACCATTTGTAGCCTTTACCTCAAAAACTCCGTCACCTATTTCAAGGACTGAAACATCAAATGTACCACCACCAAGATCATACACTACTATTGTGTGTCCGTGCTTTTTATCAAGACCATAAGCAAGTGCTGCAGCAGTTGGTTCGTTAATTATTCTGAGGACATTTAATCCAGCAATTTTTCCTGCATCTTTTGTTGCTTGACGTTGAGAATCATTGAAGTACGCCGGCACTGTTATCACAGCATCCTTTACTTCTTCCCCAAGATAAGCCTCAGCTGCTTCTTTCAGGTTTTGTAGTATAAATGCACCAATTTGACTAGGAGAGTATTCTTTACTATCAGTTGTTTTAACCCATGCATCACCATTTTTTGCTGCAAATACCTTATACGGTACACCTAGATTCTTTATTTCAGGATCGCTATATTGGCGACCTATCAATCTCTTAGTTGCGAAAAAAGTATTATTTGCATTGGTAGTTGCTTGCCTTTTTGCTGGAGCACCAATCAACCTTTCTCCAGAGGCAGTGAATGCAACTATGGACGGAGTAGTTCTTGCCCCTTCTTTATTCTCGATTACTTTTCCATCCTTGCCTTGCATTATTGCAACACAAGAATTTGTTGTTCCAAGATCTATGCCTATTGCTCTTCCCATAATGAATACTCCCTTTTAAATATTATCCGATGTAAAATATATAAGTATAAAACTCGTTAATTACAAGTCCCGTTCAGTTGTTAGAGCCCAAAAGGCGCGAAAGCCATTTGGTTAACCAAAAGTTGCCTGGTAGTTTATCTGAACTACCAACTTCTTTATCCCTGCTATTCACAATTTGACATCCAGAATTATGCAATGGCTTATAAGCATTAAAATTAATATGGTCTCCTTGCTTTAAAATAAATGTATCTGCATCTAAACTATTATCAATAATAACATTTAATGTAACATTGAACTCTTTTTCGATTGTAGAAACCATATCACGCTTACTATTAAAAATGTGCGCTATAACTGCACTGCATGCTATTAAATCAAAGGACTTATTTTGATTTTTACTAGCAATATGTTGCAAATCCCTTAGTATCGATGCAACAATCACTTCGTTTGATTTCACTCTTCCAATACCTTTACAGCGTAAGCACTCTGTAGTATTAATTTCCTGTATATTTGGTTTAATTCTTTGTCTTGAAAAGACCATTAAACCAAAGTCATTGATAAAGCTAAATTGAACTTTAGCTCTATCATCTTTAAACGCCTGCTTGATAGCAAATTCAACATTTTTGCAATACTCAAGTTTCAACATGTCAATAAAATCAACAACTATTAACCCCGATAAGCCCCTGAGATTCGCTTGCCTTGATATTTCAGATAATGCCTCCATATTAGTTCTATAAGCTGTTTCTTCTATGTTATCTTCTCCTGTCATTTTCCCTGAATTTACGTCTATTGAAACAAATGCCTCAGTTAAGGTTATCACCAAAGACCCACCAGATGGTAATTCTACCCTATTGCTATATAATTCAGAAATTTGATCTTCGACTCGATAGTAAGTAAAGATTGGAACAGAACCTCTATATAATCTAGGACGTAATTTCCCTTGTAACACATTTTTAGTGTATTTTCTTACTGCTTCACAAACTTCTCTATCAGATACTATAATTTCTGTATCATTACTACAAAAGTCGCGTACAGATCTCATAACTACATCTGCTTCGTTGTAAATTAATGATGGAACATTTAAAGAAGAGAAGTTTTGCTGGATATCTTGCCATAATGAGGCCAAATTGTCGTAATCTTGCTCAATTTCTTTCTTACTTTTTCCTGCACCAACAGTTCTTACTATTAAACCTGAGCCTTTTGGTAAATTTATTGAATTTAATATATCCTTTAACTGTTTTCTAACGTTGGTATCTTCAATTCTGCGAGATACTCCACCCCTACTTATAGAAGTGGGCATGAAAACACAGTATCTACCGACCAAAGTTACGTATGTTGTAAATGAAGCTCCTTTATTTCCTCGTTCTTCTTTAGTTAATTGAACCAATAACTTTTGATTTACTGAAATCACATCTTGTAACTTATATTTTCTATGTAAAGGTACCTCCCTCACAAAACCACTGCTAGATTCATTACTGGCTGTAGAATCTAGGCCTTCTTCTGTGCAATTATCATTTGAACAGTCCATAACGCTCGAATAACCTTCGTCAGGGAAAATTTCCTTCTCTTTTTTTGGAATATTAAAGTAATTTAGAGATATCTCAGAAAAAGACAAAAAACCTTGCTTATTTTTTCCATACTCAATGAACACGGCCTGCAAAGCAGGCTCTATACGCTTTACACAAGCAACGTATATATTACCTCTTAGTTGTCTTTTTTCCTTGAATTCTTGTTCAAACTCTACAACCCTACCATTAACTAGCAGAGCAACCCTTACCTCGTTAGAACAGGTAGTACTTTCTATCAATAATAACCTTTTGCCATCACTCGCCACTTATTTACCGTCTGCTCTTCATTCTGAAACGTTCTCATACTACTTAATGTGTTATTGATTGTCAAGAATTTTGCGATCTGCATTATTGGGTTGACTTTCAGTGTTTTGCGTTCTAAACTTGCGTAGAATTTATTATATCACTACAATTATGGCGAAAAAAAATGCTTCTTTGCTTGTCAAGCTAGTTAGTACCGCAACCAAAACAACAAAAGCTGGAGAAGAGAAACTAACAGGCTATTTTTGTGTAAAAAAACGTAATCCTAAGAACCTTCCCAAGAAGCTCGAGTTTAGAAAGTATGACCCAGTGGTCAGAAGACACATATTATTTAAAGAAGAAAAATTAAAGTAAGTATATTATCATGCAAAGCTTACAGCTAAAAGGAGTGTATCTTGTTGCTCACTAGTTATACTATTTTGCATTAGAGAAAGTCTGTCTGAGGTTTTGAAAGATTACGGTAACTTGTGTAAGTTAAGGGAATTGAGCCACCTGAATAAGGGCTGAAAATGGTAGCGTTTTTGTCCTGGTCTTGCCTTTTAATTGCTTAAATGGAGAAGAGTCACTAGAAAGCTTGGCAAGTGTAGAAGTTTTAGTATAGGTTTGATATTTTTCATGTGCACTAAAGGTACTAGGTAGGATGATTCTTTTTATTTTAAAAAATTACCCACAATATTATGTATAAATGCACACAATTATATTTCTTATAGTATGTTCTTACTAAAGAAGTCGAAAGTGCCCTTATAAAAATTAATTAAAGGTCAGTTATCAACAACTTAGTTCTTCAATTTATTAAATAAGACTTGATCTGACACTTTAAATGATCCAGATAGTCTATATACCATCACACTCTGTGACCATACACTTAGAGGTTGTTCACAAGCTTGTGAATTCTTTTGTTAAACTTTTACAGAAAAAATTGCTTGTGCATATTTTAAATCTGACTATGATCACATTCCAAGAGCTCAAAATCTATCTTTGTCCGCAGACTTTTTTCATTAAACAATCAAGCTCATTAAAAAATGTGGCGTATCTTCTTCAGCGTACGTGGGTGCACACACATATTTAATCTCTGTCGTATGTGCGCCATACTTTTTTCTAATCTTTTTTTTTACACAGGAGGATTGTATGTCCAGTATGCCAGATACTTGATCTTTACTTTGGCTAAAAACCAATAGTTGCCTATGTTTTTTATAAAGAAAGTTTAGAAAATAACCAAAAACCACTCGCCATAAAAAGTAACTATATCAGTATAATATTCACATTCATATGTTGATATAGATATAATAAGATTAAGGAGTAAGATTAAGGAGTATATTATGATAAAATTTACACAAGATCCTGCTTCATTGACAATGCATGGTGTTAATTTACTTAATTTGTGCCACAGACAGTGTGAAAATAAATACGAGGGTAATGATTTATTGACAAAAATTAATAGATCTTGGTGTAAGGATGACTGTAATAGAAAATGAAAAGCTCCTGAACACCATTCACCAGAAAAAGTAATACTTAGTGAATAGTTAACAGATATTGCAAGTAATCTCCGTTTTGAGAGCATAAAATTATCGCTTATATCAGATGAAATAGACAATTACAATTCAATATCTTTTTAATTAGAGTAAAAGAAGATATTGGTTATCTTCTTTTTTTTATACGATTATTTCTATAATTAACTACTTGAAATTAAGTTCGTTCAGGCAAGATAATTATGAGTAAAAACAGCAGATGCAAGTAGCTGACACACAGCTGTACGAGCATTCATTTTTGAGGGCATAGCAAATGGTGTTATTCAAGTAGCTGACATTGGCTTGCCCTAATCTCATCAAGAACGTTGTTCTTTAACATAAAATTTTTATGCTTATCAACTTAACTGAATCCCAGACTGGGATGATATACTTCTGGTAGATAATGTCGGTATAGTTGTAATTGGAATAGAAAGCACTAAGTTTGCCATGCTATCTGAATAGACAAAAGAACTCATTGCTCAGTGAAACAAGACTTGAAATTTTGTGCAATACTGCTGATTATATCTAGATATGCATCCTTTCCAGGCTCTACATCTGATCCAACAGGATCAAGAATCACCATTTTTATGTCACCAGAAAAGACATTAGGCTTTATGCTATCCTCCCGTGAATGAGAAACAATACATTTAACGTTTTCCTCTTTCATTACCTTTTTTAATTTCATTAAACTCTTCATACCTATGTAAGAATCTTCTTCTATGGAAAGAATGGCGCTTGGGTAACTTAAATCAAAATATTTTTCGAAATATTGATAAGCATCGTGAGTAACTATATATTTTTGATTTTTTAACTCATCCAATTCTTTCTTAATTTTTTCTACTTCTTGGTCTATCTTTCTTATAGCCTCCTCTGCGTTAGTATTGTATCGATAGGCATTTTCTTTATCTATATTAGATAATGTTGCACTGATAGAAAGTATCATACTTTTTGCATTTTCAGGATTCAGCCAAATATGCAAATCTTTTTCATCTTGAATGTGACTAGAAAATGAATGTGGTCGAGAAGGAAGTAGATCGATTGCACCTGATAGAGGTATTAACTTCTTATTTTCTTTAGCGAAAGTTTTAATGAATGTTTCCAAAGAATCATCGATATAAAATATAATATTACTAGATTCTAATTTACTTGCGTCTGAAGGCCTGAGCATGTAGTTATGTTCAGACACTACTTCGTACATTAGTAGTTCTGGCTTTGAAATTCCATCTGTAACAGAAGCTAAAAGTGAGTGTATAGGTTTGGTTGTAGCTACAATTTTTAAATTGGATGAAAAGGCGCTATTGTAGTATAATGTAAATAAAAGTAATAGAAAAAAAAACAGTAAATGTCTCATATAAATGTTGAGAAGAAGTCAATTTTCACCAAAAAACTAAGTAGTGTCAATAACTGCATTCTAAAAATAGAAAACCTTACTCTTTTATACGGTAATAAAAAAGTTCTTGATAATATCAACATATCAGTACAAAGAGGAGATATAGTTACAATAATTGGTCCAAATGGCGGAGGTAAAACCTCTTTAGTGAAAGCAGTTTCTGGTATAAATAAAGGTTTTATTGGCAGTATTGTATTCGCTGACAATATAAAAATTAGCTATATGCCACAAAATTTTAGTATTGGTAATTTGATGCCAATAACAGTTGAGTTTTTTCTTTTCAATAGCTCCTCGAAGAAATTGAAGAAAAATCAAACCATTGTTACAGAAGCAATAGAATTGGTTGGTATCGGTAACATCCTAAAAAATCAAGTATTAGAAATCTCTGCAGGACAAACACAATTAATGCTACTTGCACGCTGTTTAATTTCAGAATCTGATTTGATCATTTTAGATGAGCCAGTCAGTGCAATGGATATTGACGCACGAGCTAAATTTTATGATATTATAAATAAGATCGCAAAAGAACGATCAGTATCGATTCTCATGACTTCTCATGACCTCAACTCTGCTATACCGTCCTCAGATTACATAATTTGCATAAATAATACTATCTATTATCAAGGTAAACCTAATGAAATTATGGAGATAAATGAAATATTTGGCAGTTACTCAGCGAAATGATTCAAAATATTCTACGTCTTCTGCAAATAACTACATTGCTAACACGCTACAATGTGTTACCTTATTTACTTTCACCATCAAAAAAATCAATAAATAAAATACAAGGTCATGAACTAAAGCGTGCTCTTGAAAGATTAGGTCCGGTGTTCATTAAATTTGGGCAATCCATTTCATCACGCACTGATATTTTGAATGAGGACATAACAAATAACTTGCTATTGATATGTGATAGATTGCCATCATTTTCGTATAAAATAGCAGTTAAAACTATAGAAAGTGAGTTTAATTGTAAATTAAGCGACATTTTTTCAAGCTTTTCTGAAAAGCCAATTGCAGCAGCATCAATTTCTCAAGTGCATAGAGCAGTTACTACTTCGGGTAAGGAAGTTGCTGTAAAGGTTTTAAGGCCAAATATTGAGAAAACATTCTCAAGGGATATAAAAATGCTTTCTTGGCTTGCAGAAATTGCAGAAAATTTTAGTGAACAATCAAAAAGGCTGAAGCCAGTTGAATTAGTCAAAACTTTTGCTGAAATTTGCCGATTAGAGTTAGATCTACGTTTTGAGGCTGCCCACTCTTCGGAACTGAAGGAAAATACTAAACATGACAGAGATTTCTACGTACCTGAAATAGATTGGAGTAGAACTTCAAAAAAGGTTTTAACATTAGAATGGATGGAAGCTATACCAATATACGAAGTTGAAAAGCTGAATAACCGAAAGCAAATAGCTACCAAGCTTATAGAATCTTTTTGTAATCAGGTATATAGGGATTGTTTTTTTCATGCTGATATGCATCCTGGAAATTTAATGATCGATAGTAATAACAATATTATTGCCCTGGATTGTGGAATCATGGGTAGAATAGATCGCGAGACATGCTATTACGTTATAGAGATACTCAAAGGCTTTTTAAATAGGGATTATGATCACATTGCAAAAATGCACTTTAGAGCCGGTTATGTTCCATCACAGCATAGAAATTTTGTTACAGCTTGCAGAGCAATAGGTGAGCCCATTGTTGGACAGCCTATACAGAAGATTTCATTTGCTCGATTACTTACTCAGCTATTAAAAATCACTGGTGATTTTGATATGAAAGTTCAAACACAATTATTATTGCTGCAGAAAACTATGATTTTATTAGAAGGAACATGTAGGAAAGTCTATCCAGAAATCAATATGTGGAAAGTAGTTGAAACATGGATAAACAGTCAAAATCAAAGTAAAATAGGGTATAGGGAAAAAATTAAAAGCTCTTATCCCATCAAAACAATCCAAGGAATATTTAGCCTTATAGAAAAATTAAACCTAATAGCTGACAAAAAATTACAGGTGAAAAATAAATCAAATGGAAAAGCCTACTTTTTACTTTGGTCTGTAATTATAATTCTCATCGTTAAATTTTTAATTTCTTAAACTAAAATATAATAAAAGCAAGTTTACAACAACTATTTAAGTCTTGAAACCACTCAGGTTCACATTCACACGAATTATCAAGGTATTTTCATAATGTATAAAACTTTCAGTAGAGTTTAGAGAAGAAGTAAAAACCTTAACTCTATCTCAAACTGATAACATTACCAAATTCAGTGCTTGTCACATCACTCAGTACTGTACTTACTTTATGAAAAGTAGCATCCAATTGCAATGAAAACAGAGCAGCTACAGCAAGTAAAATACATATTCTAAATTAGATATTGTTAAACATGTACCAACAGCAAACTCTCCAGATAACACAAAAGAAGCAGAGGCATAGTTACTTTGCCTTCTATTATAAATGTTTGCTTCTGAAAGTTTTCTGTTTTTGCTCTTTAAGTCTTGATTTTGAGCTTGAAGTTCTAATCTCTCTTGCCAAAAATCCCTTTCTAACTGTGAAATTTTGTTAGTGTCTCTTATTCTTTCACTTACGGCCTTATTCAGCTCTTGCTCTTTTTTTTCTAAGTTGAGTTTTTGTTCTTTCAAACCCATCTCTAAGGTTTTCAAGTTGACTTTTTTCTCTAGTAAGTCGAGCCTTTGTTCTTTCAAGTTCATTTCTAAGGTTTTCGAGCTACTGCAACTCTTGAGAAATAAACTCATCGTTTATTGCTGGTTGAACATTATATGTATTTGCTACAGGTTGCTCTGCACTTGTAGGGAATTTTTCATTTAGATATTCTCTGACAGGATTAAAACTTTTAAGCACCTCAATAACAATTTGATCATTCATAAAGCAATTATCTTCTACTAATTCTTTTACATCATCCAAATCTTTTCTATTAACCTCTCCTTCATAATTTGCTCAATGATTTGCTTCAATCGTGAATTTTGCTCTATAGCTGGTATTGGCTTTATTTGACTAAAATCTAGCTCCTTATGTTTTAAAAGTTTAGTCAATGCTTCCTCGTTATCTTGTGTTGTTCTTTGTAAACGTGATTTGATAATCAGGCTAAATGGTGTTTCTATTTCTCCATTGAAATTTCTTTTCCAGTAATTAGGGTTGAAATCTTGAGTCTTTTTGCTTGGTCAATATTTCTACCAGAAATAGCATTCAATAATTCTTTTCCTGTTTGTGCTTTTTCAAATTCTAATTTTATTATGTTCTCAAATCCTCTTGCAATAAGATCTGTAGGAACTTTATTTTGACAATTTTTAATGTCAGTTTTTGCATCTGGGTGTGTGAGCAATATTTTCACTATATCTGTAGCTGCAGTCTGGCAAGCAATATGTAAGGCAGTATTTTTTTGTATTAAGAATGTTTTTACTTCTTCCTTCACTCCATCATATCCTTCTCTCAAAAATATATATCTAGTACCTTCTGATAATCCCCAATCGGTAGTAAAGAGTATAGGAGAAACTTCGTCATCTTTCATTAAACTTTCATCATTATTACAGATGTAGTAGTTACACTTTGTCTCACCATTTCTCTTCCAGAGTGTTCAAAAATTACATTCTCTTGATCATCTTTCTTTTGCCTTTTTTCATAAAATTGACATAATTCTAAAAAAGAAAGAAAATTACAAGTAATTTAGTTAAAAATTTTAGAATTAATTATGATTCCAAAAACTTTTCCGCATCAAGTGCAGCCATGCACCCTGTTCCTGCGGCAACTACTGCCTGGCGATATACCTTATCTTGAACATCACCAGCAGCAAACACCCCTGCCCTACTGGTTAGAGTTGTTCCAGGCTTCGTAATTATATAACCTTGCTGATCCATTTTAACAAAGCCCTTAAAAATACCTGTATTTGGTGCATGCCCAATTGCAATGAACACTCCATCTACTTTCAATTCCTGAGTTGTATTGATGTCTGTCGATTTAATTGTAATGCCAGTAACTTTGTTAGGATTTTCTTCTCCAAGAATCTGCTCTACGGTATGATTCCATATTACCTTTATCTTATCATTTTTAAAGAGCCTGTCTTGCATTACTTTCTCTGCTCTTAACTTATCACGCCTGTGTATCAGTATAACTTTCTTAGCAAATCGAGTTAAAAATATTGCTTCTTCAACGGCAGTATTTCCACCACCAACCACAGCTACAACTTTATTTCTAAAAAATGCGCCATCACAAGTTGCGCACGCCGAGACTCCGTAACCTTGAAATTTCTTTTCACTCTCCAGGCCAAGCCACTTCGCTTGCGCACCAGCTGCAATTATAATTGCATTCGAATAGTAGTCACTAGCATTACCACAAGATCTAAATCTATACTCATTAGAATCCTCAAGTTGTTCAACGCTTTTTATTTCTTCATCTATTATCCTTGCCCCCACCTTCTCTGCATGCAACCTCTTTTGTTCCATGAGTTCTGGACCTTGTATAGAAATAAAACCTGGATAGTTTTCAACATCCGTAGTAATTGTAAGCTGACCACCAGGTTGTATTCCTGTCACTACAATTGGCTCTAAATTTGCACGTGCTGCATATATAGCAGCAGAATAACCCGCTGCTCCAGATCCAATAATAAGAACTTTTGTACTCAATTTATAATTCTGCACTGTGTGAGTTTAGATAATCAGCCACTCCTTCGTCGCTTGCCTGCATTGCTGGCTTACCTTTTTTCCACCCTGCTGGACATACTTCACCATGCTCTTCATTATGTTTTATTGCATCAATGATTCTAATAAACTCATCGATATTACGCCCCAAAGGAAAATCATTTATCGATTGATGACGTACAACAAACTTATCATCAATAACAAAAGTTGCTCTTAGTGCAATTGAGTCATCATATAAGACCCCATAGTCTCTTGATATAGACTTTTTGATATCAGACACTAAATTGTAGCTAATCTCTCCAACACCGCCATCATTAACTGGAATGTTTCGCCATTTATAGTGTGAAAATTTTGAATCTACACTTATTCCTATCACTTCAACATTACGTTTTGAAAAATCTTCTATTTTGTTGCTAAATGATATCAACTCAGTTGGACAGACAAAAGTAAAATCAAGTGGATAGAAAAAAAGGACAGCATACTTATCCTTTATATGTTTACTTAAACAGAAATCATCAACTATTTTTCCACTAGCAAGAACAGCCGAAGCAGTAAAATCGATAGCGGATTTTGTTATAAGATTCATAACTAACCTATTCATTCTTAATATTTACAATTTTATACCTTGATACATTTACATGCAAGTTTTCTTTAGCCTCAATCCTATAAAAACTTCCTCTGATTGCTGTAAAAATGTTATGATAAGAGCTAATTTTCATGAGTAGGAAAATACCCAAATATTACTATCTTTCACCTTTTCTCCCTTTAAATTTTTTTTAACCATTTCTTTTACACTTACATTCGTGGAAGATAAATTTTTGCTGGCAAGATGGTTGATCGAAGATTTTTTATTCCATACTGGAAATGAACGAGATTGTTTTCTCTTCACACTGATATCCGTTTGTGTTACTAAAGCAGTTTTGTTTTCAGCAGGCAACACGTTCTTTACTTGATTTCGCTCAAATCTTTCTTTTAATGCCTTTACTTTACTATTCTCGCAAGTCACTTCTTTTTTTTCATAGCAACTACTAGTACCTTTGGTCCATCAGCTTTTTTTTTACTGATTCTTTATCATATTGATTTTCAGATTTTAGTGGTAGTGTAGTGTTACTCTCAGCTGATTTTTCCACTACTATTTTTGCTCTGTGCTTACTTTTTCGCCTAAATCTTTAGGCTTTAGTGGTACTGCAGGTTTATCTTTTTTCGGTTCTTGTCTGATTTTGATTGATAGTAAACATTTTCTCTGGTACTGGTGGTACTCTTGGTGGTTTTGCTGGTGCAAGAGATTGAAGTTGTTGTTTCTTCCTATGTTCTCTTTTGCTTCTATATGTTCTTTAGAGATTGTTGCATAATTCGGCTCCTCTTTAATTGATTGTAGATTACACAAATCTTTTGTTAAAGATTTACTTTTTTTTTTCCTCTTGATAATTTGATATTTCTTCATACTCAGGATCTTCGTTTAATGAACCTCCATAACCTGAATCTTCTTTCTCAGATGAGAGATTTATTTTACTGTCTATTTTCTAAATTTATTCTATATGACCTATATTTATCTTGACTTCTTTCTATTCGCTCTAAATATGAAATTTTTTGAATAACATCTGTATATTCGATTGCTGTTCTAGCAGTTGAAGGAGGCAATTTATCCTTTATAAAATTACTGATATTCCTAATCGAAACATCTCTTCCTAATATTATATTGAATATCCTAAGAATTAATGGCTTTTTATTTGCCTTCTTTACACACTTATTCAAGTCATCACGTATAGCAAGCTTAGCTACATCTTCTGCCTTATCTGTAAAACCCTCTAAAGCATGAGACAGATCTGTTACTGTTTTATAACATTGTTCCTCTGGATTTCCTAGATTTATAGCTTTGATCAGAGAATCAAGATTTTTTTTATAATCCTCACTTTTAAATGGATCATACATACTAATTATAACATTTTATTGAAATGTAGATCTAAAATATTAAGATCTAGTGAATATTACTTTTTTAGTTAATATATAGCTACAGTTATATGGCGATAATGCGTAGCAGAATAACGATTTTGTCATTCTAGTGTCTGCTGTTACCCCTTATCTAGGTGTATAAAAGTGAAATCTAGTTTCGCTATATAACACAGTTTCATACAAGTAGCTTCTCGATTGAGAGTTGTCTTCTGCATTGAGCTCAACATTATTTACTACTTTTTCAGTAATAATTTCGGCAAACTCAGGAGAAAGTTCTTTTGCAGAAAATGCAGCATGCACATCATTTTTAACAAAGAAACACGTAGCAAGTGCAAATATTGCTGTTGGTACACAGCACCAAGGAGAAGCTATACTAAAAAAAATTGTAGAAGCTACTAAAGTAAATATTGCTTGAAGCATAATATACTGTTTATCAATTCCAATATATTCAGCCATCAATTTTCTAATTTTATTATTGCTGCCGTATGGTAAAAAAATATCTTAATAAAAGCTGTTACACTATTACTAGCAAGATATCAATCAAGCTCTATTGGATCTACATTTTGATTTAAAATCGCCTATTTTCTTGCACCTTTTTGCCATTCATAGAATGTTAACTTTAAACCTCTTGGCTATAAATGCTCTACTTTCCCCTGCATCCAATGCTTTTTTCCTTAAATCATAACTATATGCTGCTGGCATTCACATCTCCTCGCTACTTTACCTATTCCATCAAGTTCCGAATATTAGGGAAAGAGCTATAATTTTCAACACTAACAAAACTACTTCCCAATCTTTTACACAGCAACCTATCGAACCTCCAACTTCAGAAAAATAGTTGAAAGACAATCAAGGAAACAAACCTCTCTTCCTCATTTTGATTGGTTTCTTATTTCTCTAAAGTTTTAATTTATTCCGTTAAAACCCTGAATCCAATGTTAGAAACTGTATCTTTTATTATAAAGGCTATTCCTTAATTTTTGATGTAAACTAGGTGGCAACCTTAACACTGACTGTGCTGGCTATGATTTTCTAACAGTAGATAAGGCTTCCTCATAAACAGATTCAATTTCCCTAATTGCTTTTAAAGCTACTGGTTTATATTCAACAATTGCCATACCTTCGCCAGAGTCGTCTTGAACTGCAGCTCGCCAACTTAAAAAACTATCTAACCTTGTTAAGTTGTCAAATTCACTTAAAAAATCATCACATTCTTCAATGTGTTTTTTAGCTGCACCTGGATTGGTGTGTACTCCATTAAATAGCACTCTTGCTTTAAAGGTTTTATTACAACTTTGAGTACCGTTAACTAAGTTGCTCAGAGTGTCAAACGTTCACATATCAATCCCAGATGGATTAATGGGAAATATAGTTAGATTAGCTAATGATAAGGCAGACCTTAAAGTTTCATCTGCTCTTCTTGCGTCAACAATAATATCTTGATATTTGGACTGTAAAGCTTGTAGCTCATTTCTGATTACTACACCAACGTTAATTTTGCCTAACACCTTGTGAATACTGTTAATTTTCAGTAAACTTTTGTTCTTGTCTCGCAGGAATGCCCACAAGGTAGCTAGAGCATTAATGGGTCAAGATCATAGAGAAGGACATTTCTACCTTCCCTAGCACGCATCACCGCTATATTTGTAGCTATGGTCGTTTTACCAGTACCACCTTTTTAACCACCAACAACCATTATCATAATACACCTCATAATATTTTAATTCACTTGGCGTCTACTAAAAAATCAATAAGGGCAATTTACATAATCCCACTTCAATGTTTAAGAAAAGTGCTCCGGTGCTCATTCTTTGTTTATAAATAATATTCTTGATTCAATCCTTTGATTTCTTCTCAATATATCTACATATCAGGATAGAGAGCTCATATAATACCAACATTGGAATTGCAAGCCCTACTTGACTTAGTACATCAGGTGGAGTTAAGATTGCAGCAATAATGAAAATTACCACTATCGCAATTCTCCGTTTATTTGACAAACTTTGTGCAGTGATTAGCCCTACTCTTACCATTAAGGTGAGTATGACTGGAATTTGAAATGCAGTGCCAAATGCAAACATAAATTGAAGAACAAGATCTAAATATTCACTAACTGATGGCATAAACTCTATTGGTATACCGAAAGATTTACCGCTATGTTCAAAAGCAATAAAAAATTTCCAGGCTAAGGGAAATATGTAGTAGTAAACTACAGCGGCTCCCGTTACAAACAAAACCGGCGTTGCAATTAAGTAAGGCAATAACACTGCCCTTTCTCTTTCATATAAGCCAGGTGCTAGAAATATGTAGAATTGCCATGCAAACACAGGAAAAGAAGACAACAGTGCACTCATTATTGCAACCCTGAGATATACAAAAAACGCTTCTGTTAAATCTGTATAGATTAGAGAAAAATCATTGCTATCTTTCGTAACCTCTATTAAAGGTGCAAGTAAAAAGCGGTATATACTTTCTTTAAAGTAGTAACAAAACCCGAAGGTAACACAAAAAAATAGAAAGCAAAAAATAACCCTTTTTCTAAGTTCCGCAAAGTGCTCATAAAATGAAGCATATTTTTGTGAGTTTTCGTTCATACTTTACAATAGAGCTATATCTAACATTCTCAGTGAAAAAGCCCATTCATTATCGTACCACGCTGCAACTCTACAGATATCACCTGTGACATAGGTACCAGCTAAATCCACAATTGCACTATAAGGGTTATGGACAAAGTCTATTGAAACTAAAGGCTCATTACATACGGAAAGCACATGATTTGCTGAATTCTTAAATATTTCGTTTATTTCCTTAGTTGTTGCTCTCTTATCAGCTAAAAATTTAAAATCAACCATAGAAACGTTGCTAACCGGAACTCTAATAGCAGTACCATCTAACTTACCCTTTAACTGAGGAATGACAGAACCAATTGTTTTTGCTGCTCCAGTTGTAGTTGGCACCATAGAAAGGCCACAAGCTCTTGCCCTATGTAAGTCTCTATGGTTGCCATCAAGAATATTTTGATCATTCGTATAGGCATGTATAGTAGTCATAAAACCGCTTTTTATGCCTAAATTGGAGTGTAAAACGTGTACAATCGGAGCCAGACAGTTTGTAGTACAAGAACCTGCTGAGATCACTTTATGCTCCTTTTTTAGCATATCGTTATTTACGCCGTAAACTACAGTTACATCAGCATCTAAAACTGGAGCAGAGACAATTACTCTCTCTACATTATGCTTTGCTGCTTCCGCACGCTTGTTGAATGCACCAGTGCATTCAAGCACTACATCAACATTCCAAGGAATATTTTTAGGGCTACGTTCTCTATATAGAGAAAATTTCCTGCCATTTATAGATAGCAAATTTTCATACTCGTTAAAATCAATATCGCCGTTAAATTTACCATGAACAGAGTCATATTTAATCAAATGTGCATGCTGCTCAGCACTGAGCGACCCATTTACCGCCACAACTTCTATTTGCTCACTATAGTTTTCTACTTCAAAAATAGCACGCAATACACTTCTACCTATTCTACCAAGACCATTAATTCCTACACGAATTGTCATTTTTCCATCTTAAAAGCTAGATTATAGAGGATATTGCCTGATATTTCATCTATTCTTTTAGTTGTTAATCCTAATGTTATAATATATTGATGCTTATCTTGACTAAAGAAACTGTATCACTTAATTAATAATATCTAAATTTTAGCTTGAAGTAGGTTATGCATGGATTACCAATGACAAATTCAGATAATCAGTATCAGCAAAGAAAAATAGAAGCATTGCAAAAAGAAAATAAAGGGCTTTCAGAAAAAGTAAAAACACTACAATTAATAGAAGACATACTGGATATGCAAGAAGAATTTGAATCTTTACAAAATTTGGAAAGTGCTACTATTGAACAAACAAATATTCAAGAACAGAGTATATAGCTCTTTCCTACTTTTCAGAGTTAGCTAAATAGCTGACTCTGAAAAGTAGATAACATTCTTTTACCTTTTTTATTTAGTAAATTCCTTGATATTTCTCATGTTAAAGAACCCGCCAGTTATTTTTGTATTTTACGGCTAAGGATATTACTCTTTAGGTATCTTATACTTTAATATCTTAATAATTAACTTGATTAAGTAACTATAGTACCATATTATTTAACTCAATATTAATGATAATTATTATGGATTTAAAAAACTTATGACAAGAGTTGCTTGGAATAATTTTCTCATACTTGCACCAATTAATGCAGAAGAAGAAAAAGATATGAAAGAGCGAGCATTAAAGATTATCGATGAATTAAAAGATCATATTAATAATGATATAGAAATGAGTGATCTGAGAATGACAATTTTAGACTATATTATCCTTTGTGATAGTGAGGATAACGTAAGGTTAAATAACAGATCATTGTTAGACTTAGAAGATGCCATCAAAAGCATTGGAAGGAAAACTTCACAAGATTTAGGGCGAGTAAATCAGATTCCACAGCAATCAAATAGTATCAACTATGTTTTTTAAAAAATTTTTTATTGTGTAATTTTGCAACTTGATCCAATCATGCAGGTAATCAAATCCATTCGTCATAGGAATAGAATTTTATGTCAAACAGCTATTGCCTGCTTAAGCCAATGAATATGTGAATAAGTACTTTAAGTTTGTGTGGACGTACTTATTCACAATATTCATTGTCAGTTGCTACTGTGTGAAGCAATTGCTGCTTTAAGTCTTGCATTAGCAATTACTATAATTTTACGCATAAGAGCTATTATAGCCACCATCTTCTTACCACTTTCAACAAGCTTAGAATAAAAGGCACCAAGTACAGATTTTGACTTTGTAACAGCTATGGCTGATATGAAGAGCTTTGAACGAACATTACTTCTACCGCCCATAATCCTTCGGTAACCAACAGCTTTACCACTTTCCTTGGGATGAGGTGCTATTCCGGCAAGACTTGCTACTTCTTTTCTACTTAAGTATCCAATCTCTGGCATTAAACACAAAAAATCTTGTGATAACTTTTTGCCTATTCCAGGAACTGTTTTTAAGGATTTTTGAGGTTGTTGTAGCTCATGGCTTTCATCAATAATCTTTTGTATAGTGTCATTGAGCTCGTTTATTTGATTATTGAAAATTCAATGGTCTTCTGGCAACTTTCCTTTATATGGTCATTTTTAGGAGCTTCCAGTCTACACTTTTCCTGAGTTTTCATTTGCGTAATGTCATCACGACATTGACACAGTGCAGCTAGAACAGTGCAGCTAGAGTTGATTGTTATTTTGAAGTAGGTACAAATAGAGAGAGTTTTATGGCGTTCACATCCGTATTGAGCAAGAGCCATCGCATCTGATTTATCAAACTTTGCTAAAGTTCCGTGAGACAAGATAAAACTTTTTACTTTTTAAGTATTTGCTTGATGTACTCCAATATTCTTGCCAACAATAAAATGTGATAAAACAAGCTCATATTTGTCTGTATTTTCTAAAGTTACCAAAGAATTAGGTAAGATATCTGAAAACTTTTTAAATAACAGTTGCCAACCATCAGCATTATTGTCGAATTTGATAATGTTATTTTGGTTGTAAACTGCAGCAACATTTTTAAATTTTTCGATGTCAATGCCAATAAAATTTTGATACGATGTAATCGTAATAAGTTTCGATAGTTTTAGTTAATTTAAGATTGCAAACGGGCTTATATATATTTCCAAAACAACTATTCAAACTTATCGAGAGATAGGGC
Organism: Wolbachia endosymbiont of Trichogramma pretiosum; assembly: GCF_001439985.1. NCBI lineage: Bacteria > Pseudomonadati > Pseudomonadota > Alphaproteobacteria > Rickettsiales > Anaplasmataceae > Wolbachia > Wolbachia endosymbiont of Trichogramma pretiosum. Next base: position 280,567 of record NZ_CM003641.1, on the reverse strand, counting down.
TAGTGTACCTTGATACAAACGGTTGTAATACCAATTGGTTTTCGTTCCCACGGGCCCGTGATAACTCTATTCCTATAGTGAGTAGAGTTATCTTCCCTTTTACTTCATTTATATCATGTTTTAATTTACAATTGGGTTAGCGTTAGCAGAAGCTACAATACAATATGGGGCGCATGTGAAAGAAATGGAAGAGAGAAATCTAAGGATTATCACCTCAATTGGAGTATTAGGTATAACAGCCTTAGGAGTTAATCTTGAAAAATCAAAAGTTAGTGAAATTATTGGTGCAACACTTGGAGGACTATTATCCGTTCCAATAATGGTCATATTATCAGTATCAATACTAGTAGTGTTAAAAAACATGAATTCAGGGCTTAGAGAAGTAGTACAATATTCTCTTGATGCAACAAGTAAATCGTCAAGGATTGGGTTAGTAGCAGCCTTAGGAGCAGGCGCGATGATGTTAACTAACAATGAAACAAATATGGAATTATTACGCCCTAGTTTTATAGCTGCAATTGGAGCTACATTGTCAGTGGCTTTAGCGAGAAGGATGTTTGCTCCTATCTCTACAAATTTGGAAAATTCTACCAATGAACAACAAAATATTCAAGGACAGAGCATATAAACTTGTAATAGTTTTAAACTATTACATATAACTTTCTCTACTTCCTTCTTTATCGTTACCCCGGGTATTGTAAAACTGGGGTAACACCTTCCGCTACGCAAATCACCTACAAAACACAATCTTTTTCTTCCCCAAAACAATTAGTTGTAAATTTAAGCAATCATATTGATATAGTAAATATTTACTTAATATACTAGTATTTACCTTGACTAAACAATTATAGTGCTGTATGACTTGTACTTAGGCTTTAATAGTGAGGTGTTGATGAACGCACAAGAATTAGAAGGCTTACGGAAAAGTTCATCAACAAAGTCCCAAGATGCTGGAAAGAAAACATCAGAAGAGTTGGAAAGAAATTTAAACTCGAATGAAGCTAATAATGATATATTCTAAAATCTATCAAGAATACGAGGGAGAAACATGGACAGAGTCATTAATGAATGGGTTTATATCCGCTGTTTCTTTGGGATTTTGGCTTCCTTCTAGGTAAAATAATTACTCTTACAAACGAAGCTGTTTCTACAAATCTAGAACGCTACTGTTGAACAACCCAATGTGCAACGCACCCTACCCTTATATATATAAAATGACAAATTTTATAACTAAAAAAGTACTTCCCCATTTTCAAAGCAACTTCATACAATAGAATTATATTGTAGTGCCTTATACTTATCCTAAGATATAGGAAAGCAATCTATACAATATTTTAAGCTGGCTCAGAGCGATGGCAAACCCAATGCCATAATTTAAAAGGAGAAGTCATGAATAAGATATTTCTCTATTCACCATTGTCAATAAAAAGCATAGAAGAAAACGGAGTATTTTCTGGCTATGCGAGCGTTTTTAACATAGTTGATAAGCAAAATGATCTGATATTACCAGGAGCATTTAAGAATAACTTAAATAAAAGTCAGATAAAACTTCTTTGGCAGCACAACCCAAGTGAGCCTATAGGTAATATTACAGATATTTGCCAAAATGATATTGGCCTATATATAACTGCACATTTGCTTTTTGGTATTCAAAAAACAGAGAAAGCATATTTAATGCTAAAAACTGGAACTATTAACGGGCTTTCGATTGGCTATATACCAATAGAGTATTATGTTGATCATGAAAGCGGAGCTCGAGTGTTAAAAAAAAAGTAGAGCTATGGGAAATTGGTTTAGTCACTTTTCCTGTAAATTTGTCAGCTCAGGTAATCAATGTAAAGAATCATTACAATGAACAAGAAGTGTTAGCAAGAGCAATAGAAAAAGCAAATTCTGTGCTTACTCACATGTGTATTTCTACTTAAAATCTATAAAAATTTTCATACAATTTAACATTTGTGTTGTTATTTATTTAATAATTATATTAATATATATAACTTCAATACTTTGCAAAGTAGGTAATTTTATGCTGAATGCTAACAATAAGGTTAATTACGAACCCAGTATTAAACAAAAGGAAAAAATATAGCTTATCCACTGTGCTTGCTTGGCTATATCTAAAAATAATTGGACGAATGTTGCCAGAAAAGTGGAATCAATGGGCAAAGAGTATCCTACATTACAATATTGCAGATAATGTGGTTAAGACTGATGATCTTTTAAATTCTAACAGAGAAAAGGAATTGAAGGATGAAAATGAGAGATTGAAAGAAAAGTTGAAAGAAGGTAGTAAGAAGGAGGAAAATCAGTCAAATTTAAATCAGGAATTAACTAAAAAAGAGAAAGAAATTACTAAACTTAAAGAATAAGTAAAATCATTAGGAGAGGAAAAGAAATACATGATTCCCTAGTTTACCACAATACTATGTACCAAGATCAGTTAAAATGCGTAGCAATGGAACTTTCTGTTTATCAAAAAATGGTATAACTCTATCATTGAGAAGATCTGCAGCTGTGATAGCAGTTTTCTCCGTATAAAGCTTAGCGAAGGCCACTATAGAGTAGGTGTCAATAAAAGTTTGTTGATAAATTCTTCCAATACCTTTGATATTGCCTACATAATAGGCATCTTGATTACCTAAGTATCCAGGGTGTTGTTTCTAACATTGGCTTCTTTTTGTTCCTTAGTTTTTTTCTAAAGCAGCAACTTGCTCCTCTGTTAAAATTATACCGTCTTGGACCACCTTTGCTTCCAGGGCTTTCAATCTCTTTTTAAAATTTTCGAGATCGTTTCTTTGCCATATTGACCTTATACCACTAGCAGATATTAGAATTCCTTTTTTCTTTAATTCATTAGCTGCTCTTTCTTGTCCATATGCTGGAAACTCTACTGCTATTTTAACTACTGCTTCTTCTGTATCCTTTGGTACTCTATTGGTAAGTAATGGTTTGCTTTTGTTTATCTCATATAATGCTTTTCCCCTCCTGTTTCATATAGCTCTTTGAAGCGGTAAAATGTATCCCTTGCATATCCCATTACTTTACACGCTTGGGATACATCTCCTAATTGCTTTGCAAGTTCTAGTAACCCCAACTTTGGTTCTAGTGTTTTTCTTGTGTTGTACTCATTTCTGACACTCATTTATAATTTATTTATATTTTTATCTTACTTCATTAAGCTGTTAGATCAGGTCTAAACTGTTATAGCTTTAAGGAAGAATATGGTATGGATATTGAGATTGTCAAAAAGCCTTCATGTAGGTTCTAAGTCAACAAAGACACACCTCCTTAGCTACTACCAATGAGGGGTTTAAAGTACAGCTAAGAAGGTGGGTTGTAAAAAGGACTTTTGCTTTAGGAATAGAAGACCATCGAAAGAATAAGATTTACTCACTGAAAATTTCATATATCTGGCTATGAGTAGAGTTATGTTAAAGAGAGAAATATGCTTGAGTTTATCAATTTCCGGACAAGTTCTAATCATTAATATTATATACGTTCTTTTCTTTTTCTATTCTCTCTTGTTCTTCAATACAATACATAGCAAGCGGATTAGCTTTAAGTCTTTCTACTCCTATTTCTTCTCCCGTTCCATCACAGTAACCATAAATGCCTAACTTTATTTTTTCCAACGCCTCCTTAATTTTTTCTTTTCTATCTTTTCGGCGCTTAATTAATTCTCCATTTTCACTATCAGAATAAATACTACTATCTTCTAGATCTTGTTTTTCCAGTTCAGAGAGTATTGATTGTAACTTTAAGCTAAAGTATTCCAGTTGTTTTACGTTCATATATTCTTCATTTTCTGAAGGAACGTAATCTTCAGGTAACTTTATTTTTATTAATTTCTCCATAGCATTATCAATAAAATATATTAAAACTTATATAACTTGTAAACACAAAAAATTATACTACCCTCAAAGTAAACACTATAATTTATAATAAACATTTAAAATACTGGTATGATTGGCTTGGTAAAAAAATTAGTAACAAATGATAATAATCATACTTATATAGTATGTATTTTTATTATAATGTTAAGTTTATCTTCATATACACTTGAAAACAACAGTAAACAAGAAGTCATATTAACATTAATATGGATATGTGCTACATTTGTTTTGCAGATCTCTACAAATAGTTTATTTACATCTGATTATCATAATGGAATATTAGAGCAAATCTTTTTACAGCCACTCTCTTCTAGGCTGATAGTTGCTTATAAAATCTTCGCTCACTGGTTGTCATTTGGGTTACCTATTTCAGTGATTTCTTTCATGTTCAGCTTTGCAATTCTAGGCAATAATATTGAACATTCAGTAGCAGTTGGAGTGTCTTTATTATTTAATACGCTGATAATCATTAATATTTCAGCTACTGGAAATGCATTGATGATTGGTCGAAATAACTTAGTATCAGGAGTGTCGCAAATTCTTGTTTTGCCAATGATAATGCCAACTTTTGTATATTTCAAACTGCTAACTCAATTTGAAAATTTATCCTTGAATATTTATACACTACTAATCACCATCTTAATTTTTGTTATTTTAATTGTTAACAGCACTGTAACTACTCACATAGCATTAAAATTTGCTGTGGAGCAGGATTGAAAAAAAAACTTACTAGTTATTTATTTGTATCTACTTAGTTAGGGGTGTTAACTTAAGTAGAGATGGAGACATTAAACTTCTTACATGAATTGAAGAGTTACAGCGTGTGAAACTATTATTGGATTTTAGACTGGCTGTTTATGCAAGAAATCTAATATCTATCGAAGAGTCAGAAACTTTTATAACTTACCTTTAATCAACCTAACCCATGCGTGCCAATCTCTCTCACCAAGATTGCTTTCGAAAGACAGAAGATCCTTTGCGGCTTTTGAGCAAATTTCTTCACTTAGAATTGACAACTCCCTATTCATTGCTAGCGTCAGGCATTGAGTTTTACAATCTTGTTCTAAGTGATACGTATAAAAAATTGCTTCTTGTATAGCCTAACCACATGTTATAGATCCATAATTGCGCATTAACATCACAAAATTTTCTTTCAAATCAGCTATTAATCTTTTTCCTTCTGTATCATCAAGTGCCAGGGAATTATAATCATGGTAAGATAACTTATTATAAAAGTGCAGAGCCACTGACTTATTGGGAGTAATCCATCCTTGAGAGAAGAAACTGCTACAATAGAAGGTGTATGTAGATGAAAAATTACTTGAATATCTTTCCTTGCTTGATAAATGAAGCCATGGATTACATAGCTAGTTTTATTATAATGATATTCTTTGCCTTCAATTATATTACCATCAAACGATACTTTCATCAATGAACTTTCATCTACCTCATAAAAACGTATATCAAATGGATAAACATAAAATGATTTTTTATCTTCAGAACGTACAGAGAGATGAGTATACGTATGATCATCTAATTTAAGATAAGATAAATTTGATAGGCGTTAACTAGGTCTCTTTTCAACTCACTATTTGTTAATAACATAGCTCCTGACTAAAATTTTCTAAAGATTCATACGTAAAAAAAGTTTATTACAACCTAAAAGGTGAACCTACGTTAAAATAACTTGCCTTAGGTGATTAGAGTTTACATTTCTAGATTACATAATATTTTAACTATAAAAACGACTTTTTATGTAATATTTCATATTTTTTAAAGCCTTGTTTTTATGTTATTCTAATTGTAGGTTTTAATATTAAAAATAGTATGGTAAATGTTGACATAGAAAAACAGCTAACAAAATTTTTCATACATATCACTGGTCTTCCAGGAAGTGGTAAACTTTCTACAGCAATAGTATTATCTAGTATGATAAATGCGGTAATTGTAAGTGGAATTGAATATAATCAAACTTCCAAAGAAGCTCGAGATAGAATATATAACACTACACATGTTATGTTTCAGGCAATAGAAGCCTATCCTATTGACTCAAAAAATTATGTATTTGTTGATGAATTAATTAAAAATAATGATTACAACATAAGAATATATAACTCAGTAGTAGAACTTAGTAAAAAAATGAGCACAAAAATCCTCCCTATAGTACTTAGGTGCAATCCATTGATATTAAAAGAGCGTACTATATCAAAAAAGCAAAGAAAAAATAGGAAGGTTACTAATATCAATAGTATTAAATTCAGGGAGGAAGATTTATTTGTACCACAAAATGCTATAGAGGTAGAAAATTCAAATATGAGTATAAAAGAAGTAGCAGAAGAAATAGTAAGTCAGATGTACAAACTTGGCCAAATTAATAGCGTTTACGCAACAGGCAACGATTTCATATACTGAGGCTCATTTAAATATAGAGCCTCAACTCCATTTAATTTTTGTTTATTTTTTAGTCTATAACGGACTAATAGCCCTGCATGGCTAGCATCCAACTTTGGTAAACTACAATCCATATATGTAATGCAGTGCGTTTCAGGCTGGAGTTCACTTACTACAGCAGGATTTGATAGCGGTAACAAATTGAAATCAAATAACTGCGTATAAAACTTTTGATCATCTTCGATTATAGCTTTAATATTTTTTTTGCTATTTGTACAAAGTGGCGATATTGCATATGCTTGAGCTTCCAGCGCACTAACCCCATATAATGGCTTATTTGTAGCAAGATTTATACCTTGTGCAGTTGATATACCAACTCTGATTCCAGTAAAACTTCCTGGTCCAACTATCACTGCTAAATGGTCTATTTTATCGTAGCTGTAATTATGCTTATCAAACAAAGTATTCAGTATTTGAAAAAATGATTCTACATGACTATTGTTTGCAGAACTGCGTTCTACAAAACAATTACCATCGTAATCAACTATTGCTATTGAACTACCAGCACCTACAGTATTAATTGCTAGAATGGACATCACTTAAGCTTATTATAGAGCTTTGTAAACATCATAGTGAACGCACCGTTACCCATAACATTTGCTGAAGTTATTACTGGGTCAAACACTATATACAATGCTGTAATTAATGAAAGCATCTCTGGGGAGAATTTAAGATACTTCTCAAGAATAGGCAACATTACCATAATCCCTCCCGCTGGAACTGCAACAATAGCAAATTTAAATAACAGAAAGTAGAGAAGGAAAGTCACATAGTCTGTTGCAGACAATGCACCACCAAAAGTCATTATCATTGATAGTATTATAATAAAAAAGCAATCACCTACTAAATGAAAGCTAGCAGTTATTGGCACAACAGACGATGCTATATCATACTGCTTTACATTTTTTTTGCTTCCTTCAAGAGTAAGCGGCATAGCTATATTACTAGACATTGTGCTCATTGAAGTAATAAATGAAGGTATCATATTGCCTATACTAGCTATCCAACTTGTGATCTTAAATGAATTTGCTGCTCCATATAAGAGAAAAACATAAAGGTAGGTTGCAGATGATATAATAATAAAAATTATTGAGTAATCCTTAAATATTATAGATAAAACCTGATCATGTTCCATTTTTAAAGCAAGACCAAGTACAAACATTGGAGTAATTGGCGTCAAAAATGTCTTCAAAATAAAGAGAGTTAAATCTGATATTTTGTTCGAGAGCTCTTTGCTTTTTTTTGGTAAAATTGTGGACACTAATATGCTTAACACAAATCCACAAGCAAGGGCATAAAAATTAGAAAGCAATGCAGGTATCCTAAATGACCATAAAGGAACAATTGTTTCTTCATATGTTATATCTTGTATTGAATAAGTGTTTTGTGTGATGAAATGCCCAACAGAATAAGCTATTAAACTTGAGGCTAGATTCGACAAGAAAATCGTTATAATGAGTAACAATATAAACTTTATAGCCGACTGCTTAAGATTGTTAACACTACTAAAGATTAATGCAAAAACAATAAAAGGCATTATAAATAGTAAGATCTCTTTTATGGTAAGGCTTATTGAATACAAGAATGCTTTCACTTCTATTGGAACTAGATGACCAAAAAATACAACCGAAGTGATAACAGAAAGTAAGATTAGTAACTGTAACATATTCTAATAGCGATATCCTATCTAATATAGCGATATCCTACGGAAATGCATATGATAAATTAGCTACTAAGTAAAGTAAAACTTCCTAAAATACTTGCATTACCTTCTAGTACTTGAATGAGATTTCAAATTAAAACGTTTCCACAGAGTATATAATTAACATCCACACCTTTGGTCAAGTTCCATTCACGCTTTATTACATTATATTCCATACCAGTAATATCTTGTAGTGTTACATTGTTTTCCCTTAGATGATTTGCAATTTCTGATGGCTTGAGAAATTTATTCCAATTATGTGTCCCTTTTGGCAGCCAGTTTAATATGTACTCTGCTCCGACTATTGCAAGGCAGAAGGATTTAATAGTTCTATTTATCGTCGATATAAAAATTAGCCCTTCTGGCTTCAACAGATCTATTGCTTTTTTTATAAAAAACTCTAAATTATCGACATGTTCAACCACTTCCATCAACAAAACCATGTCATACTTCTTGTCATTGCTTAGCTCCTCAATGCTAGTGTGTGTGTATTCTATATTTAACCCTACTTTCTTCGCATGCGACTGTGCCGCTTTTATGTTTTTCTCACATACATCTATCCCCGCAACGCTAATACCAATACGCGCCATTGACTCTGACAAAATGCCACCACCACAACCAACATCGAGCAATGACAGTTCTTTTAAATCGCATTTTTTTAATTCTTTTATTTTCTCAACAATGTATGATACTCTCACAGGATTCATCATGTGCAATGGCTTGAATTTGCCATTCTCATTCCACCATTCGTCTGCTATTTTAGCAAACTTTGATATTTCATCTTCGTTATAAGTTTTTGTGGTTTTTTTCTTGCTAATATTGCTAAGTTTATCAAGGCGTTCTTTATGTCTACTTTCTTTGGAAAATTCTGTTTCGAGGAATTGTTTGACTATGTCTTTTGCTAATCCACTCGTAGTAAACCCCGCACCAAGACAAAGTATATTTGCGTTGCCATGCTCGCGAGCTAATTTTGCGATCTCAACACTATTACATAAAGCAGCGTAGACTCCTTCAAAACGATTTGCCACAGTACTCATGCCTAAACCTGTACCGCAAATTAATATTCCATAATTTGCTTTTTTGTTTGTTATATCTTCTACAACTTCAGCAGCATAGTCAGGGTAGTCTACACTCTTTTGTTCATCAGTGCATCCACGGTCTATCACTGTATAATCTAAACTTTCCAAGTAAGCCTTTATTTCTGATTTTAATTTATAACCTGCGTGGTCTGAAGCAACCGATATCACATCTGACATATAAGAAATTGCAACTTAAGGGTATTTATATGGGTAATTTATTTTGAGCTTTCTGTCAAGCTCTCCTGATCTTTCTGAATAAATTTCGAGTCAGATATGCATAAATTCTATATAATTTTTATCCTACCACTACTAATTCGGTAAAATGGATCATATAGATGTTATAAAGTCAAAACTATTGTTGTCCGACATAGTAGGAAAAAAAGTTAGGTTAATAAAAAGAGGAGATAGTTTTATTGGACTCTGCCCATTTCATAACGAAAAAACTCCATCTTTTTCGGTCAGCAATGTTAAGGGCTTATATTACTGTTTCGGTTGCTCAGCTCATGGTGATGCGTTTGAATTTATTTCACAAACTGAGGGCTTAAGTTTTAAGGAAGCATTGGAAAAATTGGCATCTGTTGCAGGTGTTGAGTTACCCAAAAAGCTCAGCTTTTCTAAAGAAAATGACAAACTATTTTCAGCACTGAATTTAGCTGCAAATTGGTTTACACAAAAAAATCAGGGAGTTGTAGATTATTTGAAGCAACGCAAGATTTCACTCAAAATCATAGATAAATTTAGAATAGGTTATGCACCAAGCTCTGGTTTGAGAGAATATTTGAACTCTTCAGGTATTGAAGATAAAATTTTGGCTAATGTTGGGTTGATAAATAGAAATTCTCGTGATTATTTCTATGATCGACTCATGTTTCCTATACAGAACATTGCAGGAAAAGTTATTGGCTTTGGTGGACGTGCGTTGAGTTCTGATCAACAACCAAAATATTTAAATAGCCCAGAGAGTCAGCTCTTTAAGAAAAGAGAAAATTTATATGGATTAAACTTTGCTTTGAGTGAAATACGCAAAAAACAGCATCTATTTGTTGTTGAAGGATATATGGATGTAATAGCACTACATCAAGCGGGAATTAGCAATACAGTTGCTCCGCTTGGTACCGCAATTTCTGCAGAGCAGATAAAAAATCTATGGAGATTTGCTAAAGAAATTTCTATCTGTATGGATGGCGATAGTCCTGGATTTCATGCTGCTATTCGAATTGCAGAACTTGTTCTACCGATACTGGAGCCTGGATACACATTGAAGTTCGTGACTTTGCCCAGCAACGAGGACCCATACGATATATGCAATGAACTAGAATATAAGACGGAAGATGTACTATCCGCTTTTAACCGCTCAACAGAACTGCACTCTGAATATTTATGGCATCACATAATTGGTAGAAATTTGCAAAATTATGAAAAATTTTCTCCGGAAAAATATTCAATTCTTGAGCACAAGTTCATGAAATATGTCAATGCTATCGTTAACAGCAGTATTAGAAGGTATTATAGAGATTATTTTTACAATAAGGTCAGTGAATTAAGAAGAAACTTTAAGAAGCTGATTTTTAATAGCAAAGCAATAAAAGGTGAGTATCTTTACAATAAATCTCCAGAACTAATTGAAGCAGAGCAAAATCAGACCATAATTTTACGTATAGCCTTAGAATTTCCTGAAATCTTGAACCATCCTATATTTTTTGAGCAATTTTCTCATTTCGAATTTACTAATGAGATGAAAAAATTACAACAGTGTGTAATTAACATGGTAACTAATGAGAGCAACTTTAATAAAGAAATTATGCTACAGGAGTCTAGTGTTATAAAGTTTATATTTGAAAAAACTAGCGTACTAAATAGTCAATTAAGTGAGAAGAGATCGGCAGAAACTGTCTGGAATAACATAGTATTACGGAAAGAATTAAATGTATTACAAGAAGAAAAAATTAAAGCAAGGCTGGGCGGTAATTTTGACTTAGAGGAAAGGCTGATAGAACAAATAAAGCAAATAGAGGATAGTATACAAGAAATGCAAATGGAATTTATTCAAAGGTAGATGGCTTAAGATGTTCAAAACTATTAGAAAAATACTGTATTAGTAGTTGCTTAGAATAGCTTATTCTAGTATATTTTCAATTTATTTAATTACGACAAGTGTTTGCATTTCTCCCTCTCATTATTTTTTTAACCTTATATCTTGGTATTGGTACTTATTTTTCCTTTATAGGACTTGAAAATCCTCTTTATCAAATTTCACCGTTAGTTTGCTTATTACCAGCATTATTTTTTGCTATTCTATTCAATAAAAACAAAATTCAGCATAGCATTGATACTCTTATAAAAGGCATGGGGAATAAAACTACTCTTACCGTTTGTTTGATTTTTCTCCTTGCTGGGGCATTTTCTACTGTTACTCAATCGCTTGGTAGTATAAATGTTATTGCTAGCTTAACTATTTACTTTCTTCCAGCACAATTACTACTTCCTGGAATGTTTTTAATTTCTGCGTTTATTGCAAGTGCAATAGGCACATCAATTGGAGTTATTGCACTTATAACGCCAATAGCTGTAAATCTAGCACAAAATGGAGCTTTTGATTGTGCGGTGGGCGTTGGAGCTGTGATAGGTGGGTCTATGTTTGGCAGCAACCTTTCAATGATATCTGACACCACTATTGCTTCTACTTCTTCACAAGGAGCTTCAGTAAAGGATAAAATAAAACTCACTTTCAAGACAGGATCTGTTACAGGTCTTATAATACTTATTTATCTAGTAATAATTTCAAATAGTACAGAAGTTGTTTCTATCTCAAGTATGAATTATTTATCCATAGTCAAAATTATCCCTTATGTATCTTTAATAATTATGGGTTTATTTGAAATAAACACACTGGTAACATTAGCTGTCAATATGGTTGTTGCTGGAATATTAGGAATAGCTTTTTTTGATTATTCTACTATTGATTATTCTCATGATATATGTAGGGGTTTTAACAAGATGAATGAGATAATGATATTTATTCTTTTTAGTAGTGGATTAAGCCACTTAATGTACGAATACAGCCAGAAAAAGATAGATAAATTCACCGATGAGGTGAATCTCACAAGGATTCAAGCTGAACTTATGATTGCAGGAATATCATGTATGTTTACTATTTTAGTTTCCAGCAATGTTGTTGCTATTTTATTAACTAGTAATATTGCGAAAAGACTTGCAAAAAGATATAACATTGCACCACACCGTAGTGCGTATTTATTAGAAATATTTACTGCGATCATAAAAAGTATCTTACCTTATGGTTCTCAAATATTGCTAGCAAGCAGCATTGCCTCTCTTTCACCTATTGCTGTACTGACAAAAGTATATTACTGTTTTGTTTTTGCAGTAGTGGCAATAAGTGAAATAGTTATTAATGGCAGACGTCATGCGTTTTAGCTTCTCAACTGTCATAAATATACCACAACTCTTTCTTTAGCTTTGTGTAAGTTATGCTAACCATGGATGGCTTCTTGCATAGTACTAACAGACATATGGTTTGAGAGTATCATTATAGAGATTTGGTATTAATAATTCAGGAATACTGGGAACATACAAATTCATAAAGGGTTTTGAGTTTTTTTTTGCTCTACCAAATCATCTTTATGAACTTGTTATTTATTATAAATGCAATAGGAAATACCATATGAGATATGATAGTAAATATAGGTCCTAATAGGAATACAGATTACAAGAGATAGGCAATGTAATTACAAAGAGTTTGCAAATATTAGTTATTATTTGTAGAATACAGGGAATTTAGTAGAGATTTTAACAGTATGCCATCAATTACTTTTATTTTACCTGATGGAAGTAAGAAAAGTTATGAAGCTACAGAGGGAGAAACTCTTCTTAATTTAGCCCATAGAAGTGATCCAGATCTGCTTGAAGGTGCATGTGAAGGTTCTCTTGCTTGCTCTACATGTCATGTGATTGTTGATCCAAAATTTTATGATGTTGTAGAAACACATAATCCTATATCTGATGAGGAGAATGACATGCTGGATCTAGCTTTCGGTTTAACAGAGACATCGAGGCTTGGATGCCAAATAAAAATCACAAAAGATATTGACGGTTTGTGCGTAACCGTGCCCAGAGGTACAAGAAATATATCATTAGATAAAGATGATGCGTAAAATTTTTATCTATATTCTCATCTCCTTACCTTTGTTTATTCCTCTAGCGTACAGTGGTTTTTGGTATTTTTATGCACTTAAGGTAAAAAGTCTTTTAACTAATTACATTAATGACGAAAAAGTTGATATTTCGCATGATTTTAAGGGGTTTCCTTTTAACCTAGTTTTTCGTGTAACGAATCCAAAATTTTCTAATGAGAAATTAACTGTTTCATCTGAAGCTTTAATGATAAAAAATAGATTATTTGATAAGTCAGTATATATCTATATACCGAGCAATAAAGTAAACATTGCTGTACGTAGTGATGAGAAAAAGAATATAAAGTGTCACACACACGTGAGTAGCCACTTTGTTGTTAAACTAAATGATTTACTATCTTCATTAAAATTCAACAGAAATAGCACTGTGATAGACTACATAGATACATTTCGTTACGAAGATTATGGATTAAAATGTGATGCTTTAGAAGATCAGCAAAGTGTTATAACTGAAGTTAATGATAAAAGTAATTACATTCAATTTCACTTTGGTAAAGAACTGAATGAAAATACTAAACTAGAATTTGATTTTTATACTTACCGTTATAAACATACTGCAAGTCCTGAAAATTACCTTAGTGTTGACGCTAAATTAGATTGTGAATTTGTAAACCATATTTCATCTTCTAAGATTAATTTCAACATAGAAAAATTTTTGATTGAGAGTAATAACTTTTCTATTGCTGCGAATGGTGGGGTAAGTAATTACAATTTAGTTACATCTTCATTTGAAGATAAAATCAATGTAGCCATATCAAATTATAAAGAATTAATTTCGTTTGTGACTAATGATTCAAAGACTGCAGATAAATTGGAAAAATCAATATCTTCCTTATCAGAAAAAATCACTAATAACGACATCCAATTTTCAATAAAGTACGACAATAATGTAGGTTCAGGCTTTATTGGAAAATTATCCACTACTGATTTTATCACTCAATTCGCCAAGAATGAGAATAGTAATTAGCTTGCTTTTTACATTGATATTCCATTTAAGCATAAGTGCTTTTACTTTGGATGATAAACTAAGAGACGAAAGCATGGAAGAGCGAGCAAGTAGCTTATTTGCAGTAATAAAGTGTCCAGTATGCTCTGGTGAATTATTATCCGAATCTGAATCTCAAGTTGCATATGGTATGCGTAAGATAATTCGCAAGAAGATCAGTGATGGATATACTAACGAGCAAATAGTTTCAGAGTTAAAAAATTCTTATGGAGATTCAATTATCATTGTACCACCTGTAAAATCTAGTACCTACATTTTATGGTTCATTCCTTTTATAATTCTTCTTATTGGATGTTTTCTAATACGAAAATCAGTTCAGAAAATAGATAAGGTAGTAAAAAGATAACTATAGAGTAAAAGTGAGTTTACAACAAATACAAGTAGCCACTATAAGAACATTTGAGTTTAGATCAAAGATTGTAAGGTTAAATCTTCCATCCAAATAACCACACACTCTACCTGCTTATCTGGGTATACTTCTTGCACTAAGGTTTTATAGATGAACATTTGCTTTTTTATTTCATTTGATGAGGAAATAGAAATATTATAGTGTGATTTATAGTCAATTATAATTGCTTTGTCTTCTGTTATGCACAGTCTGTCTAGCCGCACTAATACTGGTCTTCCGTCAATTATTCCACTAAGTAGAATTTCTGATTTACCCTCCAAGTCGAACAGGTGATGATATTTTTCATTAAAGGTTAATATTTTGCTGTAAATTTCATCCTTATCTTCACTAGTGTTTATGCTATCAAGATATTTCCTGACCCAATTTTTTCTCCTGTCTTTCTCTATCTTGGGCATATATTGCAATATACTGTGAATTATTAAGCCTCTTGCATAGCTGTCTGTCGTCCCAATGCTCCTTTTTGTCATTCCAGTGCTTAACAATGGCTTTTTTTCTCCAGGTTCCAGCGTCACGTGCTGCAATGACATTGATAGGTTTGATGGAGGTGAAATCACTGGAACATCAAAATAATCATGTTTTTTATAAATAGAAGGGTAGTTTGCATTCATGCATAACACTTCAACTTTTTCTTTAAATATCGGCTGTAAGTATAGTTTTTTCCTCTCATATAATTCTCCATATTGAATAACTAGATCATACCAAGAGCCCTTTTGCACTGGCTCTTTGCCTAAAATGTATAACTCATCTTCAGCACGCGTAAGTGCCACGTACAGCAAACGCAAATATTCGTTATAATCCTCTAGTTTTTTCTCTCTTTTTACTTGATTACAATAAGCATTACTATTTTTGCCACACCAAAAAGGTGCTTCCTTTGCATCAAACAAAATATTTTCGCTGTTTCTTGGTACTGTATTTGTGTCAACTAAAAACACTATTGGAGCTTGTAGACCTTTTGATTTATGAATTGTCATTATTCGTACAGCATTGAATTCTGATTGCATATCGGTTTTAATCTCAGGATTATTTTCTTTGATCCACTGAACAAATGCTTGAAGAGATGGGTGCTCAAATTGCAATACGAGGTTCATAAATTCGTCTAGAATATCGAAGCACTCAAAACCTAGCCTTGCAGCAAATTTCTTCTTGCCTGTGCGCAATATATGCGTGAATAGTGTAAGGAGGGATTCTGTCTGAGATAAATTAATTAGATAGTTTAATTCATTATAGATAATCTCCTGATAATCTCTAAGTTTTTCCCACAACGACTGTTCTTTGCGATCGTATGCAATATTGAATAAATCATCCTCAGTGAAGTTAAATAGCGGTGATTTTAAAACATTTGCAAGAGCAAGATCATTTGCCTGGAGGAGCAAAAATTCAGCTAAAGCTATTAAGTCTTGCACAGCTATATAATCCATAATTCTAAAATAATCTCGGCCTATAACTGGTACATTTACTTTTTTTAGTTCACTTATTATGTAGTCAACTAGAGCATTTCGTTGCCGTACCAAAATCATAATGTCCCTTGGTTCTATATGGCGATCTTTGGCGACTAAAATCCGCCCTTCGTTTAACCAATTGTGAATTCTGTGGGCTATTGCCTGAGCAAGTAATCGATCCTTTACTACATAATCTTTCCTCTGTGTTAAATGAATTTGTAAGGCTTGCTGTCCTCCCTCTTCATATCCTGGCAGTAACGGCCAAATTTCAATATATCCTTTATCGTTTTCTCTATATGGAATATGTTTTATCTTGTTATCATCGAAAGATATTTCTTCACGAAAATTGTTAAATATTCTGTCTACAAGCATCAAAACTTCTGGAGTTGAGCGAAATGACTTTTCAAGTTGACATGATACCCAATCTCTGCCACCGGTTTTCGTATGAAAATATTGCTGCATGTAATTAAATAGATGGGGATTTGCTCCTTGAAATCTGTAAATTGATTGTTTTACATCGCCAACAACGAATAAAGTTCTCTTTTCGTCACCACCGGTAAAAAATTCATTGCAGAGATTTGTTATAATTTTCCATTGACTGATACTATTGTCTTGTGCCTCGTCAACAAGAATGTGGTCTATTTTTTGATCTAGATTAAACAATATCCAATCTTTATAGCCTGGATTGCTAAGGAGATTTGTTGCTATATTGATGATATCATCATAATCAAGCAGTGCATTCTTTGACTTTTCATTAGTATATAGATCAACATATACTTTAAATATAATAATTAAACTATTGGTTCTTAGGAATATTTGATAAGAATTTATATCCTTTACATGGGTAAACAATGCATTTTGAATGCTTTCTATCATTTGCTCTACGTCTTCAAATTTTTCCAAAGTACCCTTTGTTATAATGGATGATATGCTCTTTTTTTCGTACGATTCTGATTTGAGAAATACTTTAGCTAAGTTCTCTATCTTGTTGTCATCCCAGTTCTTGACACTGGGATCTATATTTCTTTTTTTCTGGATCCCAGTGTCAAGAACTGGGATGACAATATTTGGTACGGACGATTTTCTGCTATTACACCAATCATAAAGTATCGCACTGTAACTCTGATCTCTTTTGCTTCCCTCACTTAATATTTTAGCTAATCTTTTTATCTGCTCAATCGTTTCACTCTGTAAATCGTGAATCTTATCTGGAGCACTTAGTTTATCTTTGATATACCCTAAATTATTTTCTAGAGCTAATCTCTTTATATATAAGGTATAGAGCAAATCACTCAGCTTATTTTCATCAATTTCAGCTGCAATGATATTTATATCGTCCTGCACAGTTTCATTATGAAGCGTTTTTTCAAATACGATGGAGTGCAATTCTTTACATTTACTCAACGTACAATTTGGAGCGATACCAGCTTCTGTAGGAAAGCTGGAGATTAATTTGTAACAAAAGGCGTGTATAGTTTGAATATTAAGACCAAGATTTTCCAGTTCAGAAAAAAGCCTTCTTGCTCTTGTTAAATAATCTTTATTTTCTCTGGTCACACACTGGGCTAATTGTTCTAAATCTACGACTAATATACCCTCTGGACATGTTGCCCACTTACTAAGTGTACTGTAAATGCGATCCTCCATTTCATTTGCTGCAGCATTAGTAAATGTTAAGCAGAGAATATTTCTCTTATTCTCTAATAGAAGTCTTAATACTCTGTCTATTAAGATCTTTGTTTTACCTGTACCAGCTGATGCACTTACCCAAGCAGAGAAGTTAGGATTTATGGTATTTGATCTCATTAGAAGTGTATAAAGTTTGACTGAAGTGGCATTTCAAGTATAGTGAATGAGATAGTGTTAGTGAAGATATATAGATGGAAAGTTTTTGTGTAAAGGCTCCTGCAAAGATCAATCTTTTTTTACATATTATAAATAGAGAAGAAAGAGGGTATCATTTAATTGAGAGTTTGGTTGTCTTTGCTAAACTTTTTAATTTTTTAGAGATAAAAGTAGGAGAAAAAAACTTTAGACATGATAACTCTACAGTTGAATTTGTAAATTCTGAGTTGAGAATAAATTATCGATATAATACTATAATGAAAGCAGTGAGTCTACTGCTTAGGCACTCTCCTGTACGAACTAAAGTCACTGTGAAGGTTGTAAAAAATGTACCAATTTCTGCGGGATTTGGTAGTGGTTCCTCAGATGCTGGAGCTGTGATACGCATTCTGGGAGAGCTTTGGAATATTGATAGGCAAATTTTAAATGATATAGCTTTAAGCGTTGGTGCTGATGTGCCTGCAAGTATAGATAGTAAGCCAGTTTTTGTCAGAGGTGTTGGTGAGGAATTATGCCCCATTAAACAATGCTCTTTACCAACAAGTCTGGTACTTGTGAAACCGAAAAAAAAGTTTTTGAATACATCAGAAGTATTTTTCAAGTATAAAGAGGATTTCTCTCAGCCAATTAAGTGGAGTGATAACACTGAGGAGAATTTGTTAGAGCTTCTTAAAGAGACAAAAAATGACCTGCAAGAAGCAGCAATAAGTCTTGTGCCTGAAATTCAGAATGTAATATCAACACTAGAGTCACAAGAAGGCTCTATACTTTCTCGTATGTCAGGTAGTGGTGTGGGGTGTTTTGGAATGTTTGATAGTGAAGAAAGTGCAAAAGCTGCAGCGGCAAATATCAAAAAGAAATATCCAGAATGGTGGGTGTGCGACGCGGAATTAATGGTTTGATTTATGCCCTTAATTTCCAAGAAGAAAAATCTTATAGATGGTTATAGGGAAGAAAGATTTTGGGTAAATAATCAAGAATATCATGGCTCAATTATAATTTTTCCTGAAAAGGTGATTAAATTGAGAGAAAGTGATATAAATAACAAGGAGTATTTTAAATCTTTTTTAACAGAGGAAATGGAGATTTTGATAATAGGTACTGGTAAGATACGCGACTGTTCAATGGAATCTTATCTTATGGAGCAAAAGAATTTAAATTTTGAATTTATGACGACAGGTTCTGCATGCAGAACCCATAACGTTTTAATATCTGAAGATAGATTTGTTGTCAGTTATCTGATAGCATGCTAGAGATATTTACACAGAGTTTTTTTATAAACAGTCTAATTGCGGTAATTATGATTAGCCTAGTCACAGGAGCTCTAGGGTCATTTATGATATGGCAAAGGTTATCGTATTTGGGTGATAGTTTGTCCCATTCTTCATTGCTTGGTATTGCACTTGCTTTGATCTTTAATATCAGCCCATCGGTAAGTATAATGCTCATTGCAATTATGTTTGCTATACTACTTTCTCTTAATTTTAATAAATTATACTCTGCTGATACGATATTGAACATAGTTACTAATGTAGTTTTATCATTGAGTTTAATACTTATGTCTTTTCTTCCGTCAGGTAATAATAGTATTATTAGCTCGCTTTTTGGTGACATATTAATGATTGACCAAAGTAATATAATATCAATTTTTCTAACCTCCGTAATAGTTACTTTGATATTAATATTTAGATGTCGCTATTGGCTGATGATTTCAATTAATCAAGATTTGGCAATAGTTGAAAAAGTAAATGTTAATTTTGTTAGGCTAGAATTTTTGATTATACTCGCTATCTTTATTGCAATTTCTGCTCAATTAATAGGAATATTACTCATTGCTGCATTTTTGTTAATACCTGCTGCATCAGCAAGACTCATTTCAAAAACTCCAATGCAAATGATTGTTGTTGCAACAGTTTTTTCTGTGATTTCTGGAGTATCAGGTTTGATATTATCTGCAAGTTTTGACTTATTAACTGGACCTGCAATTATACTTATCGCAGCTGTGTATTTAATCATTGCTTATTTTATAAGATTGGTGTTAAACAGATCGACTTAATTTTTGTCTCGGAAGTTCGTAATTCATTAATAAATGAGTGTAACTATCTAAGCGTAAAGTAGTTTTTGCTACGTTGTTTTTATGTACTAATTGTTAATTTGTGGAGTGAAAGATATGATCGAAGGATTTTTTTCTAGATATATAGGACAGCCTATAAAAAATTTTTATAATTATATTACGGGAAAGGAAGAAGTGTCTGATGATATGCAGAATACAGCAAATCAAGAAAGCTCAGAATTGTTGGAAACTGATGTGCAATCAAATGATGTACCACCAAGTAGTGATAATATAATATAGATGGCATGAGAATCACGCCATCTAAAGTTAAAAAATTCCTTGAGAAACCCGATACTTTAAGTGGTGTATTAATTCATGGAGTTGACAATAGCAATGTCGATATTTTTGTACAGGAAATAATTGCCAACTTGAATGAGTATTCAGTTCAGGTGATGGATTTTGCAGTAGTGAATAAGTCGCCTGGCTTGTTATTTTCCGAGTTAGCAAACATTTCGATGTTTACTAAAAAAAGGTTAGTTAAGCTGATAAATGTCGGCGGAAGTATATCTAAAGAGTTGAGAAACATATTGGATCATAATATAGGCGATCATTATATAGTAATGATAGCAAATGATCTTCCATATAGCTCTACAACTAAAAGTTATATAGAAAGCTCAAAAATTTTAGGTGTCATTAACTGCTATAAGGACAGCGGTAGTAATCTTTGTGATATTATATCAAGTTACTTGAAACAAAATGATATAGAGTGCACAAGTGAGATAATCTACCACTTGCAGTCTTGTTTTAATCATAGCAAACTACCTATATATTCAGAGCTTGAAAAATTAGTTTTATATCTAGGAAGAAGAAAAGATCTTAAACTTGCTGATATAGATCTATGCTTTTCTACCTCCGGCAATGATTATGTTACACTTGATAATCTCTGCTCTGCAATAGTGAGTAAAGACATGGGACAATTCATCAGAATTTCCGATGTATTGATATTACAAGAGAATTTTTCACCGATAGCATTAATCCGTATTATATCAAATTATTTTCTACGGCTAGAAAGCGTTTTGCTGTTAATAAAAAATGGAACGAATGAACAAGCTGCAATTGACCAGCTGAGTCCTCCATTGCTCTTCAAACAATTGCAGAGTTTTAAATCTCATTTGAAAAGTTTGCAACTTTCAGAACTTAAGAAGTTCTTAGAAAATTTGACGAGCTTGGAAGTGACCTGCAAAAGAACTGACTTGGACCATAAAATGATCTTTCAGCATGAGATTAACTATTGGTGTTATTCGTTCAACAGAGTAGTAAAATAAGGTAGACGAGAAAAAATAACTAAATGATATCATGTAAGTAACTGCCACTGGGATGGCTTTGTTGCATCACTCTTCGGATAATAGGTAAGGTGGAATAAATTCATGAAGCTATCTCAAGTTTAGCCATGCCTATATCAGTAAATTTGTTAAGCAAATAACACTTGAGCAGCAGTTCTCTCTCACGATTAACCTCAGATTTATTTCTAAAACTAAACCCAAATGTTTGCTTCAGTCGAGAGAAAAAAAACTTTCTATATAAGATATCTTCCCACAATTTATCTCTTTTGTCCACCTCTTTATACCATCTTAATCATATGACTTTATGAGCTTGATTGTAGAATTTCTCTCATCCATATAATCCAACTATTGAATTTTGTCAGTAACTGCAAGTTATTTTTATTTGACCTATGCAATAAAGCCATTCCAGTTTCACCCACTGGAATAACAAGAAATGATTTTCCTTGATTTTAGCATTAAACACGATGAAGAAAATCATTTATAATCGCTATAGCAACTAGCGTTGAAACCTGACGTACCTTTTGGCTTGACAAACGAGAGTTTTTATCAGATTTGACGACAAGGGCTTCTAGATGACTTCGAAAGTAAATATTACTATGCTTATCTTCGATAGCTTCTATTAACCCGTCATTGGCAAATGCTGCAATTTTATATCCAAGTAGCTCTAGCCTTCTTCTATTGTTTGTAGTATTACTTACTGTACCTGAATGAGCATTCGGAAAATAAGTTAAAAACCAGCCATTTTGACTGGGTAGTAGAAATCTAGCTACAACTTTTTCCAAACTACTACCTGGAACAATTTTTATCTGCTGAAGAGGTATATTCTCTTTTTGTGGATAGGATGCTGATTTCAAATGATTCTCCTCATCATTAATAACATTTGTTGTTTCAATTTCTTTTGCATGCATAATGTCTTGTAAACCACCGCATATGGCAAGTAAATGAATTGTAGGATTTTCATCTACTATTTTTACAATTGCTTCATTCACGAGATGGCGGTAAGGTTTAAGAGCTGAATGAGAGTTATCTGAAATAAATATTCTGTTTATCTTTTGCTCTTTGATAAATTTTGTAACTTTAACCTTTATTCGATCTAGTATCAGCTTTTTTGCCAACATTTCATCTTGTTTTGCGAAGTTTTCTTCGATTTCTTTTAGATTAATTATTTTGTCGTAGTCAATGAATATAATTTTAACCCCAAAATTATTGAATATCTCATAGATATTTTTAGATTCATCTGTTTGTAATAAACCAACAATTATATTGTAATTTACTTCATTTTCCGCTGTCAAAGCAGATAATTCTTTGTTTACTTTTTCACTATAAGAGATATTACTTAATAGTAGAAATGTAATTAACAGTGTATTAAATATTCTACTGTAACGTTTAGACATTATTTCCTGAATAGTTGTATTAATATTATAATATATTATAGAACATTAAGAAAAAGAATGTGGCCTGAGCAGGAATCGAACCAGCGACACAAGGATTTTCAGTCCTTTGCTCTACCAACTGAGCTATCAGGCCAACTACGTACTTTTATTTTTAGACAAAAAACGTTATTATGTCCATCAAAAGTTTTTGAAGTATAGAAACAAAAAATGAACATTAATAACAAAATAGGAATTTATCCTGGTACGTTTGATCCTATAACTTTTGGGCACCTTGACATAATAAAAAGAGCATGTAAGCTAGTCGATAAGTTGATAGTTGGTGTTGCAGAAAATGTTAACAAACATACTACCTTTAACATAAAGCTACGTACAATCATGGCTGAAAATGAAGTTAAAGGAGCAGAAATTAATGCAGATATTATATCTTTTAATGGATTGCTCGTGAAGTTTGCCAAAGAGCAAAATGCCTCTGTTATTATCAGAGGACTGAGGGCAGTATCAGATTTTGATTATGAATTTCAAATGAGTTGGGTAAATTATAAGCTCTCCCATGAAATCGAAACCATATTTCTTCCTGCATCTGAAGATACTCAATTTATCTCATCAAGTTTTGTGAAAGAAATAGCGAGATTAGGAGAGGATGTTAGCAGCTTTGTATCACAAAATGTCCAAACCGAATTGATTAATCTAAATAGGGTAAAAAATGGAGAATAAGTATTTATTGTCTTTTTTATTTCCAAACGAGTATGTTCGATGTATAATATACTATAAATTAAAGGAGCGAAATGTCAGAAGTGAGGGATAATAATCTAATAGTTTGCTGCCGTGGTGATGAGAATGATGATGGTTCTGGTCATCCAGTAGTATATTTACACAAAGAAGGAGAAATGTATTGTCCTTATTGCAGTAAGCCCATGAGTGAAATAGTAAGCTCCGAAGAACTTCAATCTGTTGAGGTGAGAGCAGTGAATAAAAAGGGAAGGACCAAAGGTTGATAGCACTTCATTCTTTAGCTTATGTAAATAGCAATAAAGGGGGCAGTAAAGATGAAACCGTCCATACGGTCAAGTACTCCTCCATGGCCAGGTATTATACCTCCACTATCTTTAACATTGTAAACTCTTTTTATGAGTGATTCAGTAAAGTCTCCAAGTTGGGCTAGAATGGCAATTGTAAAGCCAATTATTGGGGAGTAGAAAATTGGAAATAAACTCAAAAATATTGAGCCAAAAATTGTACAAAATACTCCAGCTAAAACTGCACCTAAAAGCCCTGACCAAGTCTTTCCAGGACTAATAATTGGGCAAATTTTAGCACCACCAAAGTTTTTACCAAATAGGTAAGCGGTAATATCGATGCTCCAAATGGTTAAGATAAGCCATATTGATTCATATTTTCCCTGTGGTAGATTATATAAGTATATCAGCGATGCATTTGGTAGTGCAATGAGTAGTAATGCAAAAATGTATAAGATGCTATTGCCTTTAGTTAGGTTATACCATTCAAAAGAAGATAGAACCGCAATTGAAAAAATTAGTAAATAAAATGATAAATCACTGAAATATGTAGCAAAAGAAAATATCAGTAGTATTACTATTGAAGACAGTGTTCTCACCATAAAATTATTATCTACCATATTTTTTCTCCCTCTTTGTATAATCTGCTAATGCTTTACTCAAATCTTGACAAGAAAAATCAGGCCACAAAGTATCACAAAAATACAATTCAGCATAAGCTGCTTGCCATAGTAAAAAATTGCTCAACCTTTTCTCGCCACCAGTGCGAATTAATAAATCCAGTTTTGGTAAGTCTTTAGTATACAGAAATTTTTCAAATTCCTCTTCCAATACGCAATCAATATTTCCTTTTATGACGTTGTTGATAGCATTTATAATTTCCTGCTTTGCTCCATAACTAACTGCAACAGTGAGTAATAGACCATCGTTCTTATGTGTCACTTCTTCTGCTTTTTTGATTTGATCGAATATTTTACTGGGCAAGAGATTTAAATTGCCAATAAAATTTAACTTAATGTTACAATTGCAGATGAATTTCATTTTATCTTCATTAGTTAAAGTAGAGTAAAATAAATTAAATAGGTAGTCTGTTTCATTTTTAGACCTGAGCCAATTTTCCATGGAAAATGCATACAAAGTTAAGTAAGGTATGTCCAGGACTGTGCAATGATTAGCAATATCAAATGCAACCTCACTGCCTTTTCTATAGCCATCAATTTTCACCTTTCCTTGATTGTTTGCCCACCTACCATTACCATCCATAATAATTGCTAGATGTTTTGGCAGATATTCTAGATTCAACATTTGAATTTAACCTATTCTAATTAGCTTGATGTCTATATCTCTGTATGAAACGCTCACTACATCCACCTAAAACTACATTATTACTGAAAAATCATTGATAGTCTATATTACAAAAATTTTCTCAACCTCGGTGTCAGCTGCCAGTGATTTTACCAAGAAAATATAGTAAAAATAGTCTGATATAGATGGTCTTACGATATAGTAAAATTATTATAAATAAATGAATTTGGTGTTATTAGAAATACCTAGCTCTTTTATGTGGATTGATATTCTCAATAACCTGCTCTAAAGATAAGTTATATAATTTTGACACAGGTTCTTTGCATTCAATATATCTTTCAAATGTAAGGAATGGTACAAGTGAATTTATATTTATGTCCTGCTCTTGAGGAAGATCTTTACTGCCTAAGAAAATCCCTGGGAAAGGATATTGAGTATATATGCTCAGCTCTTGGGAAACATATTTAATTATATCTTCGTAAATACGTTCCTTGTTGTTCAAATAATCAATATTAATATCTGTGATTTTACCAGCTTTACGCAGGAGTATAGTAAGCCTCAAAGTCGACTTTATGCTAGTTTTAAAATTCAAATATATTGACAAATGCCTTACCAGTAACATTATCTGTTATTGCTTTTAGCTCTTTAGTGGTAACAGAATTGATCTTCTCAATAGCATTTTGATCTTTTAGTAGTGTTATAATTCTTTTGTCATTCAAGCTTGCATTATCAAGTAGAAGTCGAAATTTTTCATTATCAATAGAACTGATAAAACTCCGACTTTTTAGTAAATCCATAACCATGGAGCGATCAAATTTACTACTACTAGATATAAGTTCAAGTTTTTCAAGATCGATAGAATTGACTCGAACGAATAGACTCTGATCTTTTAGTATTTCTCTAACATCTATAGAATCAAACTTAATGCTTTTGCATATAATTTTTAATCTATTACCATCAATAGAATGGAGTTGAGGTAATGAAGTCTTTAGTATTTCTGCAATCTCTTTATCTGTAAAAAAATAATCACTTTTCATGATACTCACTTTACTTTCATCAAGAGAATTGATTTGATCAAATAAACTCTGATCTTTCAGTAAATTCATAATATATCCTTGATCAGAATACTTAAATATCAAGTCAAATATTTTTCGATTCATCGAATTGATGCGTTCAACAACTTCCTGAGTTTTTAGTAATTCTATAATAATAGTATAATCAAATTTCCTAAACACGGATTTAGATTTCTAGGATCAATCAAATTGATAAGCTTAACAAATTCTCGGTCTTTTAGTACTTTTATAATGTATTCACTACTAAACCTATCACTTTTAACTATGTATTTAAGCAGTTCTTCACTAATAATATTGATGTTCTTAGCAACTTTCTTATTTTTTAGTAATTTTACAGTAATATTGATATCATCAAACTTGCCACTATTAAGTATGAGTTAAAATCTTTCAGGAGCAATTGAATTGATGCGTTCAAGAAATTCCTTGTTTTTTAATAATTTTGTAACATCTTCATCACTAAGCTTACCACTTTCAAATATACATCTTAGTATTTCTTCATTAAGATAAAACTGAACATCATCAACACGTTTTTCATTAGTTCCTTCATCTCCTAATGCTTCTTTCGCGAAGTTATTCGGATCATTTTTTCATCTTCCTCGTAATCATAATTATCATAATATCCATAATCTTCTTCATTATCCTCACTATCACTACTTTCGAATTCATTGTTGATATTGCAAACCTTCCCACCTTTTAGTATTTCTAGAATATTGTGCTCCGCAGGTGCATCATTTAGCATGGACCTAAACATTTCATCATCATAATAGTTGATGTGATCAACAATGCTCTCATCTAATAGTAATCCTTCAATACCTTTGTGACTAAACTCATTATGATACTTGCATAAGATTTGAAGCTTACTGTAACCATTGAGTTAATGCCATCAACAACTCTTTGATTTGATAGTAATTCTCTGTTATAAGTCTTCTGCACTGCCTGCCTTGTCAAAATCCATAATCTTATTTCAATTTACTTAGTATTTTAATTTTGCATGTATTAGGAGGAAATAATCAAGCATTATGATAAAAGGCCTAATGAATTTATTAGTTTATTTATGTTTCTTTTCATGTATAAACTTATAGAAAGTTTTATGTAGAAGTTATTTTATGAGCGAAATTATAGAAATCAGAGCACCAAAGACTCTTGGTGGTGAATCAGTTACGGAAGGCATAGTAAAAATAAAGAAAAATATCGGCGAAGCAGTAAAAGTAGATGACTTGATCTTTGAAATTGAAACTGATAAAACGGCGCTAGAACTAACTGCAGAAGCTTCAGGACAAATAACTGAATTTTTTGTGAAAGAAGATGATATAATTACTCCTGATCAATTACTGGCAAAACTTGCTGTAGGAGAAATAAGAGAAGAAGTGAAAAAAGAAGATAAAGGCGAAAGCGCTGATAAAAAAGATGCCCCTTCAGCTCTTAAAATTATGGAAGAAAATGCAATTAGTGCAGAAAATGTAAAAGGAACTGGCATGGGAGGCAGAATAACTAAAGCGGATGTGATAGACCATATGAATAAAGCTGAACAACCTCCGGTAAAACAATGTGAATCGCCAAAAAGTGTAGTAAGTGGAGAGAGAAGAGAAGAGCGAGTGAAAATGAGCAAAATAAGGCAAGTAATAGCTGCTCGTTTGAAAGCATCGCAAAATACTGCTGCAATACTGACCACGTTCAATGAAATTGATATGAAAAATATCATGGATCTGAGGGCAAAGTATAAAGAAACTTTTGAAAAGAAATATGGAATAAAACTGGGTTTCATGTCGTTTTTTATAAAGGCGGCAGTGCAAGCACTGAAAGAAATTGGTGAGATTAACGCTGAGATTTCAGGTGACGAAATTGTATATAAAAATTACTATGATATAGGTGTTGCTGTTGGAACTGACAAAGGTCTTGTTGTGCCAGTTATTCGTGATGCTGATCAAATGTCATTTGCTGAAATTGAACTAACTTTAGTTGCTCTTGGCAAAAAAGCACGAGAAGGTAAGCTGCGAGTATCAGAAATGGAAGGTGCAACATTTACTATCTCAAATGGTGGTGTGTATGGTTCACTTCTTTCTACTCCGATAATAAACCCTCCGCAATCTGGAATACTTGGCATGCACTCAATACAAAATAGGGCAGTTGCTGTGAATAGCTCAATTGAAATCAGACCAATGATGTACATTGCTCTCTCTTACGACCACAGGATAGTTGATGGCAAAGGAGCAGTTACTTTCCTTGTTAAAATCAAAAATTACATAGAAGATCCAAATAGATTGGTTTTGGAAATTTAAATAGATTAAAAAACGACAAGTAAGTTTTTCTGAAGTTTTCAAGGTGGGTGTTACAGCTGTGCAAACATTTGTTTATAAAGGTAACTTATATGAAAATGGTCAGTGTTTACTGTGCGAGCATTGTGATTTAGGCCTAAAAAATGCGAGTAGCCCATTTGGTGTTATCCAAGTGCTGACACTGGGATCCAAATTGCAGGTAATGCACTAGTTTGGGTGAGTATGGGTCTTGCATTATAGAATGACATCATTTACTGTGTGCCATATTGCAATGTTTGTAGAATTGTGTGTGTGGTCCACCAAAAGGGTGTTAGCTACTTGCATGACACTATCTGCTATTTTTCCTTGTCTGAATGAATACAAAACGGTTTTTGGTTACTCACTAAATAGATTTGTCCATTTTGCTCTTATTATTTAAAACGCTTTTATGCCAAATATATCAAATTTTTATTTGACATATGTTAAAAATATTCTAAGATAAGGCTATTTATAGAATAAGGGGATATATAATGTTAACTAATTCTTCTAAAAAAGTTTTGAAGCTGTTCAAGGTATATCTGAATCAGTATCGAGTGATAAACCGAATAGGACTTTCAATTTTCCTCCTAATAATAGAGTTAGAGCAGATGATCATCCATTTTTAGGTAACAAGTATGACCGCAAAATTGAATGTTTAGATTGTAATGATGAAGAGTCAAAAAGGCGAATTCTTTCTGATAGCTCTTCTTATAATTCAGAAAATGAAAACATGGTAAATATCTAGAAGGCAAGATTATTGATGAAACTAAGCAAGAAATTGCTCAACACATAGAAAACAGTGCTGTAGAATCTGTACAGCTTAGAGTGAGAAGTCCAATTAGAACTATGTTGACTGCAAGAATTGTGCTTAATGATAATAAAGAAAAAATAAAGATTAGCAGTATTTTAACTAATGATTTTTTTGAAAGCAATAGGATAACGGCGGTTACATTGTTGCTACCTGGAGATAAAAAAAAGAGGAATGCGTGGACGAGTTGATGAACATGGAGTAAGAATTTATGAAGTAGCTAATGGCTCATACAATATGACTTTGAATTGGTACGGTGAAGAAAAAGAGTGTAAAATGAAAATTAATATTAGTGATGACGGTACTATCAAGTTTATTGAAAGCAATGATATCACTTGGAAGCAAATAGCTGCACATAAAAAAGTAAAAGTAGGAAAACAATACGAAGCGAATTCCTTGTATGATGCACACTTACGTAAAGAAGTTTCTGAAATAGTGAAAGTTTCACAGAAACCTTCAACAAGTATGGGAAGTGTGACTATATCAAAACAACTTTCTTCTGCTCAAGGAGCAAGTAAATAAGTAGACTTTATGAGCTACTTGCAAATGTAGGTAGCTTATATTTCAGTATCCTTATTTCATGTTCTCTAGAGTGTTTTTATTTCCTGTAATCTTTTTATAAAAACCATAGGCGCCAGTTGGTTTTAAAGTAAAGGTCAAGTATCTGGAATACTGGACAAAAATCCTCCTATGTAAAAAAAAAAGTTAGAAAAAAATGCGGTGCATATACGACAGATATACACTGAAGAATATATTTTTTAATAAGTTTGATTAAAAAATCTGCAGACTAAAGATAGATTTTTAGCTCTTAAAACATCCCCGATTGTAATTATAATGAGGTTGGAAATATGCGGAAGTAATTTTTATACGTTAGCTAAAGTTAAAACATAATTGACTTTGCCTAGTTAATATTTCAGATTATAAAAAAGGTAAATAGTTTCTATGATATTGCAGGGCAAAAAAGGGTTAACAACCGGAATAATAAATAAGAGGTCAATAGCATATGGTATAGCAAAGACCCTCTCAGAACATGGAGCTGAGCTTGCAATCACTTATCAAAATGAAACAATAAAAGAGAAATTATTACCAATAGCAAGTGAATTAAATGTAGAGTTAATATTGCACTGTAATGTTTCAAATGAGGAAACTATAGATAATTCTTTTAAGGAAATAAAGGATAAGTGGGGTGCTATTGATTTTTTGGTACATGCAATAGCATTCTCCGATCAAAATGAGCTAAATGGTAAATATATCAATACTTCATTAAACAACTTTATTAATGCAATGCATATATCGTGCTATTCTTTTACTGCTTTAGCGCAAAGAGCGGAAAAAATGATGTTAAATGGCGGTAACTTACTTACTTTATCTTACTATGGTGCTGAAAAAGTTATGCCAAATTATAATGTGATGGGTTTATGTAAAGCAGCACTTGAAGCAAGTGTAAAATATATAGCATGTGATCTCGGACCACAGAACATCAGAGTAAATGCAATTTCTGCTGGTCCAATCAGAACTTTAGCATCTTCTGGAATAAGTCACTTTCACTCCATATCGGAATGGAATAGAAGTAATTCTCCACTTAGACGCAATGTTACAATAGAAGATGTTGGCAAGGCAGCACTATACTTATTAAGCGACCTGAGTAGTGGTACAACTGGAGAAATTTTACATGTTGATTCAGGGTATAATGTTGTGGGAATGAAGATAGTAGACTAATACAGTACTGCAGATGCATGTGAAACCTATGTTTTTTGTTATTCTGGTAATTGACATTGGAGCCCAGTATCAGCTACTAGAATGACAACATTTTTTACTTAAATCTTCGCATATTAACCATGCTGATCTTCTATTTTTACTTCTTCCATTTGGGTTAAGAGTTGTGCGTGAGGGTTGCTCTTGAAGTTGCCTTGCAAGGAAAAAGTCTTTTTCCTCCCGATCTTGGAGTTGCTTTGCAAGTGAGAAGTCCTATTGTTCTTATGTTTGTTTTGCTAAGACTTTGTTCTTATTAAGCAGTGGTTAATCATGAGCATGGCTTTTATTATATAATACCCCCTATAGAAGTATATAGACCATGAAGACTTATCTTACAGTTTGTGGTACTTGTTGTTGATAAAATGTTCTTTCTACAAGTGCTTCTTCCACACTGCACCTCCTTGATAAGACTGGCTCCTCAAGGCATTTTATACGTTGCTGTATATCATTAATGCACTGCCCTATAACATCACCAATTTTTCCGTCAGCATTTTTTTGCCAATAATTCATCAAACCTCTTCTCAACCTCTGCTCTCTCTCAGAGATATCCTTTGAAAGGTTACAATACTCCAAAATTTCATCTAATTGAAGTTCTTTTGCTAATTGAAAGTCTTCTTGTTCTTGAATTTCCTTAGTTATAACCCTAGCTCTAGAATAATGGTTTCCACCCAGATATATTACTTCCTTCTTCTTATTGCCCCATAATTTATCTTTCCTTACATACTCAGGATTTATCATGTTTGGGTCTGGTTTATATATTGTTATACCTTTCTGACCCTCAAAATATGCTTCGATTTCAGTATTAGATAAAGAAGGTAAAATAGGGATTTCACCGTGAAAAACAAAATAACCTTGTTTTCGTATTGCTTTGAGATAAGTCTGATAGAAGTCTTTTTGACCAATAACTGAATCAAATATTCTGTCGTTATTAATTATATGTTCCTCTTTATATTTTTCTTTAGTAAGCGTGGTGTCCAGTCTATATGCACAAGACTCAAGCTCTTCCTCTACTCTATTATACAATATTTTCTCATTTTCTTTCTTTAGTAAATCTTCAATACTAAGTAAATCTCTTTGCTGCTCATTACGCTCATTTTTAGAAAACTTTTCTATAATGTTATTTTTTAGAGCTTTCGTTCTTTCAACACCTTTATTTATTATATCGTCAACTTTTTATTTATTTCCTCAATGAGCTCTTTTATCTCTTTTGGTACATTAAGCACTTCCCTAGTGTTACTCAATGGATCTACAAAGAATGTTCTCAAGTGTTGCTTAAGAGCATTCGGTATTTTCGGATCATTCAACGATTTAAACTGGTTTGAAAATCAGCGCCACTCTTTACGCATTGCTTGAACTTTATCAGTTTTATATACATTAGAACTACTTTTACCAAACACGGCATGGAAAAAGCAATTACCATCCCCTGCAGTATCATACTTAGCTACTTAACTGCTAGAAAGTTTTTGTCCCACATCACTAACGGACTGCCCTACAACATCACTAAGTTTACCTTTATAGAAATCGTTAGGGTAAGAATTACCATTCAAAAGAGTTGTTTCTTGCCCAAAGCTCTTGAACCTTTTCGGACTTTCAACACCTTGAAGACCACTTGATGATTTCCGTTTCCCAGGTACATTCATTTGCCCTAATATCCTGGTCCTTTCTATTCCAACCTCAACATCATAAAAGTCACTTGGTAGTCTACGTTTCTTAGCTGTAGTCATAGTTTTTACTTTGATCTAAGCTATATACCAACAAAATTGTAAACGATTAAGTATAGTAGAAATTTTTAAATCATGCAATAATCATTGTTTTAAATAACAAATATGAGCTTTAACTGTGGCATAGTTGGACTGCCAAATATAGGAAAGTCAACCTTATTTAATGCACTTACAGAGTCAAGTGCAGCCGAGGCTGCAAACTATCCTTTCTGTACAATTGAGCCAAATGTTGGCAAAGTGCCAATACGAGATCATCGTTTGAAACAAATTGCCGCGATTGCTCACTCAGGGAAAATAATCTACAATCAACTGGAAGTTGTCGATATTGCCGGCTTGGTTAAGGGTGCGAGCAAGGGTGAAGGACTAGGAAATAAATTTTTGAGTCATATCAGAGAAGTTGATGCCATTGTTCATCTGCTCAGGTGCTTTACGGATGACGATATCAGCCATGTAAACAGCAAAATAGATCCAATATCAGATGCTGAAATAGTGGAAATGGAGTTAATTCTAGCTGATATTGATAGCATAGAAAAAAGACTTCCTCAATTGGAAAAGAAAGCAAAGCAAGGTGATAAAGAGCTAAAGAGACAACTTGAATTAATGCAAGAGGTATTAGCTACTTTAAAATTAGGTAAACCGGCAAGAAGCTTGGAGAATATCGATGAAGATGAGATGAAGTTGCTTCAATTGCTAACAACAAAGCCTGTTATGTATGTATGCAATGTTGAAGATACGAATATCATAACTGGTAATGAACTATCTAAAAGGGTGGAAAAAATGGCGGAAGAAAATAAAAGCAAATTTTATTGTATTTCAGCGAAACTTGAAGCAGATATTGCAAATCTTGATAGTGAAGAGGAAAAACAGAATTTTTTATCAGAATTTGGCTTACAAGAATCAGGACTTGATGGAGTAGCACGTATTATGTATGAAGTGCTAAGTATGATAACTTTTTTTACTGTGGGCCCCAAAGAAGCACGTGCATGGCCAATAAAGATAGGATCAACAGCTAACAAAGCAGCAGGTGTAATTCACA
Source organism: Wolbachia endosymbiont of Trichogramma pretiosum (assembly GCF_001439985.1). Lineage (NCBI taxonomy): Bacteria > Pseudomonadati > Pseudomonadota > Alphaproteobacteria > Rickettsiales > Anaplasmataceae > Wolbachia > Wolbachia endosymbiont of Trichogramma pretiosum. Next base: position 246,734 of record NZ_CM003641.1, on the reverse strand, counting down.
CTGATTTTGAAAAGGGCTTTATAAAAGCAGAAACCATAAGCTTTGAAGAATATATAAAATATGGAAGCGAATTAGCTTGCAAAGATGCAGGGAAAATTCGCTTCGAAGGCAGAGATTATATCGTGCAAGATGGCGATATAATGCACTTTAGGTTTAATTTCTAATTAGTCTAGCGCCTTCCTGATGCAGTCAGTGAATTTTTATATTCTCTTCTCTCTTCTTCCTCTATCTCCTCTTGGCTTTATTGCATAGAACTGATAGTGCATGTAAATCAAAGTAAATTTACGCAGCTAATTTAAATTTAGCCACACCTATATCAGTAAATTTATTCAATAAGTAGCACTTAATTAACAGCTCTTTTTCACGATTTACCTCTGATTTATTTTTCAAGTTAAACACAAATATTTGCTTCAACCTATAGAAAAAGACTTCAATATAAGAACGTGCTCCATACTTAACTTTTTTCTTCCATTCATTAATACCATCTTCATAATTCTCATATTACCTAATTCTACTAATGTACTCGTTTCTTTCTGAGAAGTAATCAGCTAAACAAATTTAAGTATCCTTTCTAGGGGAATAATAGGCACAACATTGTATTTTCTGCATTCTTTATACACACTTTTTATATCATAAGCCACATCTGCTCGAATAGAACAAATATTATATTTATCACTGACTTCTTCTCACATATCACAGACCGGCAAATAGTCTACAGCAACACCACTAGTGTAGTTCATGCTTATTGCTTTCTTATCATTCACGTTTAAAACAACATGTAGTTTTCTTACTTGACCATAACCACTGTATTTTCTTTTTCGAGTATTAAGCCTACTATGCCACCGTTATTATTTTAGATACCAACTCTAGTGCTATCTACGGCAATTTTAATATTTTCAAAATCATCCTTATTGGCTCTATGGTCATCAATCTTCAAATTAAGCTTTTTAAAGCTTCTGGACGCTTGTGTATAGCTGATAATCTTAAGTTTTTTTGCCTATTTGTACCATATAACCTTTTACAGAACCTACAGCTTGTCTCAAGCCAATTCTAAAAAGATGAACTATTATGTGTATTAAAATTACAACCTCATCACTATAAGTGATATTGCCACCTGCAACTTTTGGACTATTTTCATACCAATTTTCTATAGCTTGATTAACAAAATGAAAAATATTTCCTCTTTTTTTTGAGAAATTCGTTATATTCTCTTTGGTTACTTACTCTCATTTTTTGCGGCATAAGTTATACTTGTTTGGAAAATGCCTATTCTACAACTAAATTCGTTAGTAGTCATATATTGAAAAGCTTTTCTTCTTACAATAACCTCTACCAACACTAGCTATTCAACAAAGCCAGCCTGAATTAGCGTTACACCCTGGAATGGAAAAGTTTCCAGTATAAACTACCTACAAAAATAAATTGGCAATATTTCAAGCCTGCCAAGCAGCATCAAAAACGATAGAAACAGCTTTATTCCACCACTAAAGGAGGAATAATTACCTGAAGGACCTATTAGGTTACTAAATCCTGGGCCATAATTTGTAAGCATTGCAGAAACAGAGATGATGCTAGTTACAAAGTCCGCATTTCTTAAGTAAGACATCACTATTGATGATATAGCGAACGTTAACATGTAAATCGCAAAAAAAACGTAAAGACGGATTGAACTTCATCATTTTCCAGTATTTTACCATTGAGTTTTACTCTATCGCTTTCACTTGGATTTAATAAATAGCTAAAGTAATTCCTTATAGATTTTAGAAAAATGACTAAACAGAATATTTTGATTCCACCACTAGCAGAACCATCACATCCACCAATAAAGGCTAAAAAGAAAGCTAAGACTGAAATAAAGCTCCAATTCAAGTAGTTGCACATTACATAGCCAGTTGATGTGATAAAGGAGGTAATGGTGAATGTGCTGTACCTAAATGATAAAAATACTCCTAAGTAAAAATTTTTATATAACCAAAAACACGCAAGCAAAGATGAGATAACAACTATCTTAATAAAGTAAGAGACCTGTTCATCATAACAAACGTCTAATCGTCTTATAATTTTTAAATAGCTCACAAAAGGTAAAGAGCATAAAATCATAAAGATAATTGTTATGACCTCCAATTATAGGGTTATTGTAGTAGCCTATAGAATCGTTATAGTTAGCAAATCCACCATTTGATACAGCGAACATTTCGTGACATACTGCGTCAAATAATGTTATGCCAGCTAGATAGTAGCAAAATATGCACAATAAAATTAGGCAGTAATATATTTCTGTAATATGTATTGCTACGCTTCGCGTATGTGTTAACTTTCTTTTAAGAGCATCTGAGTACTCAGAATAGAGTAAATTATTTAAGCTCAAAACTTAAATATGGGGAAATTGCAATTCCTACTGTAATTACTCCAAAACCACCTATAACGTGCAGCATTGCTCTCCACAGTAGTATCCCCGGAGATTGTTGCTCGATGTAACTTAGAACAGTTGCTCCTGTGGTTGTAACCCCAGATACTGCTTCAAACAGTACATCAATGTAGCTTAAACTATCAAGCTAAAATGGAATAGCTGCAAATAGAGATAATGCAATACAGGTACAACTGGTAATTGCAAAAATTGCCGGCATTCCATGTAACCTACTTAGTTTACCCAGTAGAATAAAAATAGCACTAAATATGCAGGTAACTATAAATCCAACCAGAAAATTTTTCCATTCGTAACCTAGATAATTATTAGTAATAGTAGGAATAAGCATTGCTAGGCCAAACAACAACAGAAAAATTCCCACAATAAACACAATTGAACGTAAAACTTGCAGACTTTCCATAGACAGTACTTTGAAAGCTATATATTATTAAAACTTCAACCGCTTTGCTAATTTTCTCTTGATTTGATTATAAATAAGTATAACTATAGCGCTAAATTTGCCATAAGAGATAGAGGTAAGGTCAGTTATTAAATGACAGACAAAAAAATTCGAGATTCGTTCATTAGTGAAGCTATAAAAGGCAACTTTAAGAATGTAAAAAATAATCACGATAGCGATATACAAGAAGTTTTAAAAACGAATTACCTAGTAATATACAAGAAGAGTCTAAAGGCGATCTACCTAATCCTTGTACCACTTCACAATTATTATATTCTAAAAAAAATCAAAAGGAAATTAATCAATGATACAGAAAATGGAGCAAAAAATTGAGAGTATTTCGTGTGATATAGCTATACAAGAAGAGAAAGGAAGTGATGATTCTCATATGCAAAAAGTGAAAAACTTAAAGAGAATAAGTGATCTTCACCACAAATTACGTCAGACAATAGATTATTTAGATGTTAAAAAAGTTAAAGCAGTATTAGAAGATTGTGATACAAATCTAGCAATTATTTTAAATAGACCTATACATCCACAGAGCAAAACTACCCTGTTACTTTATCCTCTGCAAGTTGGTCTTAATAAACGATATATAGGTGATGGTAAAAGATTGAAACAAGAAGATCTGAGAAATATAAAAGAAATTACTAAACTTCTTGGGGATAAATCTTCTCCTGAGATTAGCGATTTCTGGTTTAAATTACATCAAGATCAATAAGAAGAAAGTACAAAAGACACAAAAGCAACCTTTGAAGCTAATTTGAAAAAAAAAGCTTCTCCTGATATTCGTGACTTGTGGCTTAAATATCAAAGAGTGCCTAAAAATCAAGATGCAGCTATAATAAACCTTCTTAAAGGTGAGCAACAACGGCATGCCAAGATAGGTAGTGAGAAGTGACTTGAAGATTTTATTCGAGAAGTTAAGGATTACAAAGAACAAAAAAGCATAAAAGAAAATTGTGAAATAGCTATAGAGAAACCTATCACCAAATGTGTTCTGCAAAACACGCAACTTTCTAAAGTGAGGACAAATAGAGCCTATTATATCTCGTAGAAAGTTTTTGTAGTAAATTAGTACTTAGGAAAGATAAGTATGATAACAATAAAAACAAGAAATTTAAACGTTCTATTTTCAACCTAGTATCAAGAATAAAAAAAATATCAAAGTCATCATATTACATCACGAACCTTTTCCAAGATTTTCTTCATATCTTCACTTGACAGTGGAATTAGACCAAGCCTAGATAGATATCCACCTTCAGTACTAATAGAGTCTACAACTTCTCTAATGAATTCCCTTAATCCATCAACACTATCTAAGTGTTCTTTCTTGATATAAAGATATAAAGGCCTTGCTAACATATACTCCCCCGATGATATATTTTTATAGGTTGGCTCAATTCCTGCGATTGTGCTTCCTTGAATCTCATCTTGGTTTCTCGCTAAAAAGCTGAAGCTAAATATTCCTAAAGCATTTTTATTGCTCCTCAACTTTTGTATTATTATGTTTTCATTAATTCCAACTTCTATGTATCTTCCATCATCTCTGATATTACTACATGCTTTCTTTCTCTTTTCTTGGTCTTGATAATTCTCTTTGAAAATCCTTGAGTTCATACATGAATATTGATCAAGCATAATAAAATTAATCAAAGTTTCATGTGTACCTGTATTTTGATGTGGGCCATAGATTTTAATTTCTGTTTTTGGTAGAGCTTGATTTACATCAGACCAAAATTTCTTGTTATTCTTTACCAATCTATCATTTTCTTCAGAATATGAAGATAAAGTTTCAAATAGGTCATTTTTTGTAAAATCAAATCTATGGCTTTGATTTGAATTTGCAATAACAATTCCATCATAGCCAATTATGATCTCTATTACTTCATTCACTTTATTTCTTTTACATAATTCTCTCTCTACTTCCTTCATAGGGCGAGATGAAGTAGTGATATCTGGTGTGCCTTCCCCTATTCCTGAACAAAACATTTTGAACCCTGATCCACTTCCTATCGATTCTACAACTGGAGTTTTAAAGGAAAATATACGGCTGAATTCTTCAGATATAAATGAGATAAAAGGAAAAACAGTTGAAGATCCAACAATTCTGATATATCTTCTGGCATCAACATTTGACAGTGGGATGAATAGTACAAATGCAAAAATAAGGAAAAGGCGTTTCAGCATCGTTTTCGCTCAAGAGTGTAAACTTAATTATCGTAATAAACAATCAAACTGAAAAGCTTTTTTTTCCTAGATTTCAAAAGGTATAACGATCAAATGTGTGCGTAATGATGAGATCTGAATTACAGCATTCATACAGTTGCATATGTATCGAATCCTTGTATGTTTTTCAACACTGAAAATTCTTCCATATTAACTTAATGATGCAATATATCCTTTTCTTTAATGGATAAGTCGTCATCGACTTTTTTTACATTATCATCAGTAATGATTTGTATTTCCTTTTTTGCAACATGAAAATCATCTTCTGAGATTGCCTTATTTTTCTTCATTTCCTCTATTTCTTCCATAATATCTCTGCGTATATTTCTAATCGCAACTCGTGCATTTTCAGAAAATTGATGCAATAACCTCACTAACTTCTCACGGGTTTCTTGTGTTAAGTCTGGAAGAACTATACGTATAGTATTTCCTTCAACAATAGGATTTAAATTCAGGTTAGCATTGATTATCGCATTTTTTACTTCACCGATAACAGTAGTATCCCAAACTTTAACTGATAGAGTTTTGTTATCTATAGCTGAAACGCCTGCAACTTGGTTCAGTTTTTGATTTCCACCATAGATATTTACAACTATACCATCAAGTAATGATGAGTTAGCTCTACCAGTACGTACACCTTTCATATCATCATGAAAAGACTGAATAGTTTTTAGCATTCTTTCTTTTGTTTTAGCTTTTATTTCGTTTAACATAAATTACCTAATGTTTATAATCTGAGACTATAGTATAAGTACCTTGACCTTTAATAATATTGACCATTTTTTCACTTTTCAAAGAAAAAACTATAATTGGAATAGAATTTTCACGAGCAAGTGAAATTGCTGATGCATCCATAACCTTCAAATCACGAGTTAATAAATCTGTGTAAGAAAGCTTATCATACATTACAGCATTCTCATTTTTTTTTGGATCAGCAGAATACACGCCACTTACTTGCGTGCCTTTTAAAATAACATTACAATTCATCTCAACAGCACGTAAAGCTGCAGCTGTATCCGTAGTAAAAAACGGATTACCCGTTCCTGCTGCAAAAATTATCACCCTGCCCTCTTCTAAATGATGAATAGCCTTCCTTCTTATATAAGGCTCACATATAGTAGTCATAGGTATAGCAGACAAGACCCTGGAGACTATAGAGCTTTTTTCTAAAAAATTTTGCAAAATTAAAGCATTAATGACAGTGCCAAGCATTCCAATATAATCACTGCTTGCTCTTTCACAGCCACTTAAAGATGCTGATGCACCACGAAAGATATTACCACCACCAACAACAATACAAACTTGAATTCCAAGATTACAAACTTCAATTATGTCCTTGGATAGTTTATCTATCACTTCCATATCATGGCCAAATAGCTTTGATCCCATCAAAGCCTCCCCAGAGATTTTGAATAACACTCTGGGGTATTTTACTTCTGAAGTTTTATTACTTATTTGCACCATACAAAGTAAGTAACTTATAATTAGCTAATTTAACAGCATTTGATTCTATAAAATCAGCAATCTTTATTTTATCATCTCTTATAAACTTCTGCTCTAGCAGAACAACTTCTTCATAGTATTTAGCCATTCGTCCATCTACTATTTTTTTCGCTACCTCTTCAGGTTTATTTAAGCTCTTTACTTGCTCCTCAATTATAGAACGCTCATTGTTTAATTTTTCTTGATCCAAATCATCTATAGATAAAGCTTCAGGTTTCATAGCAACTACATGCATAGCTATTTGCTTTCCAATCTCTTGTTTATCACCAGATGATTGCAATGCTACTAAAGCACCAATCTTACCTAAGCCATGCATATCACCATGTACATAGCCAGCAATAATCCCATCCTTAGTCTCTAGGTAGCAAAGATTGCTTAACTCTAACTTCTCACCAAGAACCGATGCACCACTCATAATAGCTTCCTGCACTGTACCAACATCTTCATATTTAGCATTTTTTAACTCATCAAGACCAGTACAACGTTCTTGACAAGCAATTGATGCTAAATTTGAAACTAATGCTATGAATTTCTCATTTCTAGCAACAAAATCAGTTTCACAATTGACTTTAACCAATACACCATAATTTTTAGCCAAGCACATAGCAATAAGTCCATCAGAAGCTACTCTATCAGACTTTTTGTCAGCTTTAGCAAATCCTATTGTACGCAACTTATCAACGGCTTTCTTAATATCACCATCACATTCTTCTAACGCTTTCTTACAATCGCTTAAGCCAAGCCCTGTTCTATCGCGTAACTCCCTTATAACACTTGAATCCATCTTCATTTACTTACTATTACCCCCCTTTCTGTTTCAACCTTAATACGCTTCTTTTTAGTTTGCACAATATCCTCTTCTTTTTCTTGAATAAGATCATCATCCTTAACTCTTGACCTTGTCAAACTAGATTCTATTCCAGCTAATATAGAATCAGCAACTAATTTACAATAGAGCTCTATTGATTTTCTTGAATCATCATTTCCTGGTATAGGGTAGGCAATACCATCTGGGTCAGAATTGGTATCAAGCACTCCAACTACAGGAATACCCAGTTTTTTAGCCTCTTTAACTGCTATATGCTCTTTGTTAGTATCAATAATAAATAAAATATCAGGAACTGCTCCCATTTCTCTAATTCCACCCAATTCTTTATCAAGCTTCTTTCTTTTCTTTTCAATATTTCCTAATTCTTTTTTTGTTAAGATGCTATCTTCATCATTGGATATTTTCTCATATTGTATCAAAGTTTTTATCGAAGAAGAAACAGTGTTCCAATTAGTAAGCATACCACCAAGCCATCGATCATTTACATAATACTGACCACAACGAACTGCTTCACTTGCAACAATATCAAAAGCTTGAAATTTCGTACCAACAAATAAAATGCGACCATCTTGAGATGCAACACCGTATAAAGCTTTCATCGCCACCTCTAACAATGGTAATGTTTTTCGCAAGTCTATTATGTGTATACGATTCTGTTGATGTATACCATATATATATGGGGCCATTTTAGCATTCCAGCGACTAACTTTATGGCCAAAATGCACACCAGATTCAGCTAAATCACGTATAGTAATTTTAGGCAAATTTATCATATTTACTCCTCCAAATAGTTTACCTTCCATGGCACAACCCTAATGGGACTATTTGCATAAGCCATGTGTAAAATTAAGTTATTTACATAGTAATAAAAAAGACAAAAAAGCGCAAACAAAAAATATTGACAAGTGGCAACACGTTGATTAACTTTAAAGTTGCAGACATTAAAAATCAATGGGGGGTGTAGCTCAGTTGGTTAGAGCGCATGCCTGTCACGCATGAGGTCGTGAGTTCAAGTCTCATCACTCCCGCCATTACGGCAGAAGCACCTTAAATTTTTTATCAATTTGAATTAATTTCTTTCAGAGACTTGACATGATATTGTAATTGCTGCTTAATCTATTTGGTTTTATCGTTAATAATTGGGATTAAATATGTTTATTTCTGAGGTTTTTGCAGCAGATGCGACTAACAATGTATCATCATCTGTTGCTAGCTTTATTCCACTCATTTTAATATTTCTAGTATTTTATTTTCTCATTATTCGCCCCAATCACAAAAAACTAAAAGAACATAGAAGGATGATAGATCAAATAAAACGTGGTGATACGGTTATTACTTCTAGTGGAATAATAGGTGAAGTAAACAAAGTTGACGAAGTAAATGCACAACTAATACTAGAAATAGCACCAAAGATTGAAATAAAAATACTAAAGTCTGCTATATCTGAAATCTTAAATAAAGAAATTCAAAAGCCAGTAGCTAAATCTATTGAAAAAAGCAAAGTTGAAAAGAATGGCAAGAAAAACAAACTAGAGGAAAGTAAAAAAGACAAAAATGCTTCATAATTTACGAAGTGTGTGGAATACTAGGTATAGTAAGTAGCGGTGATTCAGTAATAACGGATTTACTAGCCGCTTTGCAAAAATTGGAATACAGAGGGTATGACTCTTCAGGTATAGCAATTATAAATAATAGAGGTGAGATAGAAGTCAAAAAATCAGAAGGTAAAGTTGAAAGATTATGTAAAGTTGTTCATGAGAGCAAGATATCTAGTAGCAAAGTTGGTATAGCACATACTCGTTGGGCTACACATGGAGTTCCAAATCTTAAAAATGCTCATCCCATTTATATAAATAATGTTGTTGTTGCTCATAATGGTATAATTGAAAATTACAATATATTAAAAAAGGATCTGGAGAAAAAGGGAGTATCTTTTCATACCGACACTGATACAGAAGTAATACCAAACATATTAACTGCATATCTTAATGAAGGATTGTCACCAGTTGATTCCATACTACAGTGTCTAAACAATTTACAAGGTTCACTTGCTTTGGCTTTATTATTTGCAGAATATCCAGATACTTTATTTGTTGCAAAAAGAAATTTGCCTTTAGCAATAGGATATAACTGTAATAAAGTATTTGCTGCCTCTGATACTAATGCTTTGAGTTCATTTGTAGAAAAAATATTGCACTTAGAAGATAATGACATTGCAGTAATAAAATCTAATGAATTTAATATATATAATAATGGTACGCAAGTTAAACGCAGAACAGAAAATAGCAGTCCAAGGAATTTTCTAATTAGTAAAAATGGTTACCCTAGCTTTATGCTAAAAGAAATTTTTGAGCAACCATATGCACTAAACAAAACAATAAATCAATTTTATAAACAATATAAAGAAATCAACAAAGAATTATTTTCTGAACTAGGTTACATTACTATAGTTGGATGCGGTTCATCCTATTTTGCTGGACTAATAGCAAAGTGTTGGCTGGAAAGTATTGCTCAAATTCGGGTATATCTAGAAATATCGTCAGAATTTAGGTATAGCAGCGTCAAGATCGAAGAAGGTAGTATTGGCTTATTCATTTCTCAATCTGGTGAAACTGCGGATACTATGGAAGCACTACGTTATGCGAGATTGCAGAAACAAATGATCATTAGCATAATTAATACATTTAATAGCAGCATAGAAAAAGCCTCAGATATTGTATTGCATACTCTTGCTGGACCTGAGATTGGTGTTGCTTCGACAAAAACCTTTTCTACGCAGCTTGCAATTTTAGCATGCTTTGCTGTAGAACTTGGAAAAATAAAAGGTATACTGGGTAGAGAGAGGATAAAGGAACTAAGCGGTGCTATTAATTCTATTTCCAAACATGTTGAGCATGTTTTGAATGTGATGGAAATACAACATATATCAGGCAGTATATTAGATCACAATAATATAATTATAATTGGGAGAGGAAGCTCATATGGAGTTGCAATGGAAGGTGCATTGAAGATAAAAGAGCTTTCATATATCAACACAATTGGTATTGCAGCGGGAGAAATGAAGCACGGTTCTATCGCTTTGATAGACTCTACTGTACTTGTTATCGCAATTATTCCTTACGATAATTTATTCTTTAAAACGCTATCTAATATACAAGAGATTATTGCAAGAAAAGGTAAAGTAATTGCTTTTAGTGATAAGCAAGGAGCACAGCTCTTAAAGGGAATTTGCATAGATGTGGTGGAACTTTCAGAAGTTGACAATTTTGTTTCTCCAATTATCTACAGTGTTGCTATGCAATTTCTTGCTTATTCTATTGCAGAAAAAAAAGGATTAGATGTAGATTGTCCGAGAAATTTAGCTAAATCTGTCACAGTTGAGTAACTTATTTAAAATGAGTTACTAATTAACAGCTCTAATTATCAGTTATAAATCACTCAATTTTACTAATAAGTTCATTGCTACCATTAGCCCTCTGTGAAAGAATATGTAGCTAATGTAAGGATGAGAGAGGCTAAAATCCACGCTTCAAATTAATAAGATTTACCATCATGCTTATCAGAGATAACTTAACCTAGAAAGCAAGAATTAACTAACAGAAAAATCGAAAACTAACATCAGTTTCTCAATTTAATACTACTAATATTTGTCTAAAAAGACATATGTTTTCTATTCAAGAAAGTCTACATCGCCATAACAATATTTACTAGAATGAGGTCTTGTCTCACTGTAAAAACGCAACCAACTTCTATCTGAAGATCTTCTGATAAATTGTAGATTGTTTTACAAAAAAAAGAGGAGTAAATGAGAGTTCAGTAACTTGATTATAGAGTTGTACTACCTTTCCATATTTGAAGCAAGTTATCACTATACCTCAAACCATAGCATAAAGTAAATAAAGTAAATATCGCATTTTATACTAAAATTTTCTGTTTATGACTTGTATTATATAAAGTCAACACTTTACATTGAGATCTAAACGAGTTATATATCAGTACTATTTGATATGAAAGGTTTGTTATGGTTAGAGTAAATGCTGGTGAAAACTCAAAAAAGCTTAAAGATAGTAAAAATAAGACTATATTACCAAAAAAGTTAAGAGGTAGTCGTTATATGTCACGAGAACAGAGACAGAATTATGTTAAAAAGCTGCGGAATATATTAGAATCATCAGAAGAAGCAAAATCAGAGTTAAAAAAAAGAAAGTTTAAAATAGAACTAAAAAAAGACAATAAAATATCAGAAGAGGGAATAGAAAAAGTAGTGGAATTGGAAAGAAAAACAGAAAAAGAGATAGAAGAAATAGCAATGCCAGTATCAAAGTTACCACGTAAGGAAAGAATAATAAATTTTTTAGAAAAATCAGAAAAACAAGTAAAAGAAATGCAAGGATTATGTAGGAAAAGACAATTGAATGCTAAAATAGAAAAAGAATTTCTAAATAAGCTTGAGGACATAGAGAAAGAATCAGAAAAGTGTTGCAGAGAGTTAGTGAGCTGTATGACTAATTCAAATAATCCTAGAATATTGTACACTGCTGTTATTGGTGTTGGTTTTGCTGTTGGGCTAGTAGCAAGTACTACACTTAAATATACAACTGGACTAGGTATGTTAGCTATAATTGGCATAGCTACAGCATCTGCACTCGTAGCTGGTGCTGCTACATATGAAGTACTAAGACCTAATACTAAAATAGATGAATTAAAAGAAGTCCAAAAAGAGTTTTCACACTCACTTTTCTAATCACACTTTAATGCAAACTTTATCAGTTTTATTTAAGTTGCTTATAAAAGGAGAATATCAATGGTGTTCTCCTTACTGATTTGGTTAAAGTTCAGAAAACGCCTATGTCAAAATTCACACAGATGTTAAGTGCTGCCGCTGATTTCCAGTTAGTATAATTTGTGTATCTTATTGACATATTTAATTTATTCTGTTATATCTCTCAATGATCACGTTCAGGTAAAACAATGAAAAGTTTCAAATCGCTACTTAATCTAGTCCTACTTCTATGGAATAGCTTAATATCAAGAGTAAAGAGCTTTTTTAGAATTAACGATACACATCATCAAACAACTGATAGCAATGGAAATTGCCGTACAAAAAAAGTAAGTATAGAGAATAAAATAGAAGAGAATAAAATAGAAGAGAATAAAATAGAAGAGAATAAAATAGAAGAGAATAAAATGGAAGAGAATAAAATAGAAGAGAATAAAATAGAAGAGAATAAAATAGAAGAGAATAAAATGGAAGAGAATAAAATAGAAATGAAAGGTAATGAGATTGATTTAGAGGATGAACAGGATGCTCTAACAGGGAAAGAGCTAGATGAAGAAGAACTTTTTTGTGATGTTGAAAGTTTTGATGAACAGAAAGTTAGTGCTAATAGAGAAAAA
>NZ_CM003641.1:209577-221969 GCF_001439985.1 Wolbachia endosymbiont of Trichogramma pretiosum | reverse complement strand
TATCAAAAAATGGTATAACTCTATCATTGAGAAGATCTGCAGCTGTGATAGCAGTTTTCTCCGTATAAAGCTTAGCGAAGGCCACTATAGAGTAGGTGTCAATAAAAGTTTGTTGATAAATTCTTCCAATACCTTTGATATTGCCTACATAATAGGCATCTTGATTACCTAAGTATCCAGGGTGTTGTTTCTAACATTGGCTTCTTTTTGTTCCTTAGTTTTTTTTCTAAAGCAGCAACTTGCTCCTCTGTTAAAATTATACCGTCTTGGACCACCTTTGCTTCCAGGGCTTTCAATCTCTTTTTAAAATTTTCGAGATCGTTTCTTTGCCATATTGACCTTATACCACTAGCAGATATTAGAATTCCTTTTTTCTTTAATTCATTAGCTGCTCTTTCTTGTCCATATGCTGGAAACTCTACTGCTATTTTAACTACTGCTTCTTCTGTATCCTTTGGTACTCTATTGGTAAGTAATGGTTTGCTTTTGTTTATCTCATATAATGCTTTTCCCCTCCTGTTTCATATAGCTCTTTGAAGCGGTAAAATGTATCCCTTGCATACCCCATTACTTTACACGCTTGGGATACATCTCCTAATTGCTTTGCAAGTTCTAGTAACCCCAACTTTGGTTCTAGTGTTTTTCTTGTGTTGTACTCATTTCTGACACTCATTTATAATTTATTTATATTTTTATCTTACTTCATTAGTCTGTTAGATCAGGTCTAAACTGTTACAAAAAACCATATTGTTGTTACAGCCATATACCCTAGAACTGAGAAAAAAAAGAGCCTGAATTACAAGAAAGAAAATATTTAGATAACGAGAAACTTATCACCTGGTTAGCAGCTACAGTCGTGTGACGCAGACGTGCTACCAGGAAAATGGTCTCCATCAGAGTTAAGCTTTGCTTGCAAAATGAAAAGTAAGACCAGCTTCTATACCGTGTGTATGAAATACTTGATTGCCTATACTGATACTTTCTTTGCGTAACTTCTGGTCCGATGGTTTTTGACTTTTATTCAATTCTAATACCTCTTTTCCATCTGGGTTTACCTGTTGCTTTGCTTTTATTTCTCCTAACACCTCTGCTTCAAAATCAACATTACTACCAAAAACACCAAAACCTCTATATCCGATGTGCATATTTATATCTTCGCTTATACGATAATCAAAGCCAGCTTTCAATTGACCTACAGGTCTTATTGACGATTCTTCAAAAATCGTCATTATTGTTGCACCAACTCCAATACCAACGTAAGGAGAAAAAGAGAAACTATCACTTTTCCAATAATGATAAACATTTGCCATTACAGATGCATTTTCTACCTGGTCATGATTAATTACAGTTTTATACATATAAGTTTTTTTATTAGCACTCTCACCAACGTCTTTGAGATACGTAACAGTTACTTGATAAACCAACATTATCTACTTTTACATAAGAGTACATCCCTTCCAATTCAGCTCTATAGCTATTATTGCCTAGTTCTCCTGTATAACCAAATGTTAAATTTGTAGCAAAAGGTGGGTTATAATCTCCTTTATACTTACTTATTAACTGACCTTCTGTTCTCTGAGCGTCTATGTCATTTATAGATACACGATTATCATCTGTAGCATCTTTGCCTCCAATTTTTACTTTTAACTTACCCAAGTTCAAATATTGACCGTAATATCCACCACTAAAGTAAAATCCTCCTGTTTTACTTGCAAAAGATTGTTGTGACAATAATAAAGCAAGTGTCGTAACTGCTAATGTTTTTTTTACTCACCATGACTATCCCTCTAGTTAAAGTAGTCAGTATAGTACTAATTAATTTAAAATGATTTAATATGAAAAAATAACTATTTTCTAAACTAAAAAATAGGTAAAATTAACCTCTATCCTTAATTTTATTGTCGTCTAGTTTGTCCTCATCTTCAAATTCATCATCATCTTCCTCATCATCAAAACCATCACCACCTTCAAATTTATCATCAATATCTTCGTCTTCAAATCCATTTTCAATCTCTGGCTCATCGTATATTGCATCTTCAGTTTTAGCTTCAACAGGATGATCAGCAGCTTCAATAGCATTACTCTCTTCTTCATTACTAATCTTATCTTTGTTAGCAGCAGAAAAGACCTTGTTTGGATCATATGGCTCTTGTGTAGGCACACGTGTTGGTTTAATCAGCCTCCTTGTGAATGTGCTATCACTATAATACAAAATTTTCTTTGACTTAATTGGATGAGCAGATTCTATCAAAATTATTTGATCATCACGTGGCAGCATAATAATTTCTTGAGGTAAGAGCAATGCTCTCTGTATTTCAGAGATATGCAATGATCTTGATGCAGGATTCAAGTCTAAAAATTTAGGTTTGTTTAATGATTCTTGTTGTACAGTTTTGTTTCCTATAAGCTGAGATATCAAATTAGCCGTTTCAATATTATTGGCTGCAAAAGTTACTCTATAGGTTGAGTTTGATAAAAAGGAGTTCATTCCTGCTTCTTCATATATTCCTTTAAGCTGTTCAGTATCTTGAACGATTAAAAATAACCTTACTCGATAGCCACGAAAGTATGCGATGCCCGTTTGAAATTGCTCCATTTTTCCAAGTGTTGGAAACTCATCCATTAAAAATAATACGCCGTAAGGCTCGTCATCCGATGGCAATTTTCTACATAAAAACTCAGTTGCCTGTTGGTAAAAAACCTGCATTAAAGGCCTTAGCCTAGTTAAGTTATCAGGAGTTAGACCAACATAAACTGTAGTTTTCTTCTTTTTAAAATCTAAAATATTAAAATCACTTGATGCAGTTGCAGTATCGATCAATGGGTTTGCCCACAATTCAAGCGACGAGTTCATAGTTGACACAACACCTGATCTTTCTTTGTCAGCCTTTTGCAAAAAAGCTGCAATGTTCATATACGCTACCGGATGTATTATTTTACCCATTGTGTCCAAAACTACAGCAAGATTGTAAACTACGTCATCGCTACGCATCGTACGCACAACCTCACCAAAAGATTTAACTTTCTCTGGTGCAACAAGTAAATATAGTACCACCCCAACAAATAAGCTTCTTGCTTCATTTTGCCAAAAATCTTGTTCAGGCATGATTAGGTTAGCTATTTTTTGCACATCGTCAACCATCTGTCCAGGTTTTTCACTAATCCATTCCAGTGGATTATAACAATGGCTTACCCCATCTGGCTGCGCCGGGTTCCATACATATACTTTTTGTCCTTGTCGCTCTCGCCAACCACTTGTTATTTCATAGTTTTCTAATTTTATATCATGCACAATTACCGAATCATTCCAAAATAACAAATTAGGAATTACAAAACCAACACCTTTACCAGAGCCTGTAGGTGCAAAGAGCAATACATGCTGAAACCCATCAGCAATAAAATATCCTCTCTTATCTTTACCAAGCAATAGACCTTTTTTGCTTCTTAATCCCGCTTTTCGTATGTCTTTCTCTGATGCCCACTGTGAATCTCCATGAAGTGATTCTTTCTTTTTAAATGGCCTCCACTCAATTAGTCTTTCTCTGACATTCCATAAAATAATCATCAAAACAATTTGAGGAAGTACAGAAGATACAACTAATTTAATTTTGAGCTCAAAGCTATATAGCTCTGGACGGTGCCAACAATATTGTATATGATCAAAAATTGTCGGCCAGAGAGCTTGAGGAAAAGGTGTCAAGCTAGGATTAATTGCTCTAAAATCTACACCATCTGGACCGTCAACAAACAGGTAGAATAATATACCAGACAAATAGAAGCAAAATTCAAGTATGCTAAAAGATACTACACCTCCTATGAGAATATTGCGTAGGTGATTTCCATTACTCATAAACTGTTTTTTCTTAACTTATGTATAAATTTAAGTATTTTCATTTGAAGATCTAGTAAATAATATTTCAGAAATGCTTCTTTTTCCACCACTGGTCCTTTTAAGTTGAATAACAATATCAATTACATTTCTAATGTATGGTATGATCTGATCTGGGGGAATGCCAAGATTTGCTTGCATAACCATAAGTTTTATTTGCTCAAGAGCCATTGCCGGACTATCCGCATGAAGAGTCGATATTGACCCTGGGTGGCCAGTGTTTATTGCTCTAAGAAAACTAAAAGCTTCTGCTCCACGCAGCTCACCAACTATTATTCTATCTGGTCTTAAACGTAAACATGCCTCTATCAAATCTTGAGTGGTTACTTTTGCCCTGCCTTGCCCTCCTTTAGAAGCAATTAAATGGACTCTATTGGGATGATCATCCAAAACTATCTCTCTTGCATCTTCAACAGTAATAATTCTTTCTTCAGATGGAACAGTACGCAAAGTAGCATTAGTAAAAGTGGTTTTACCAGTGGAAGTTCCACCACTAATTATGATATTTTTCTTACTTATTACAGCATGTTCTAAAAACTCTTTTATTTTTTTTTGTTTCAGTAGCAAATCTAGATGAAGATCGACTGGATTATCGGTCGCTTCTATAACAGTTTCAGAAAAAGCCCCCATTTTTTCATAATCATCCAATGCCAATTGCATAGAAGAAGGCTTACGAATTGAAACGACTACTTTATCAGGCTCACATGCTGGAGGAAACACTATCTGTATACGATAACCATTTGGTAATGTAGCTGAAAGCAGCGGTGTCTCTTCGCTCAGTTTTTGTTCTGTAGCTTGAGCAATCAACCTACTAAGAGATTTTAAATGATTAAGATCAAATATTTCTAACTTTTCGCATCTTATTTCACCGCGATTTTCAATCCATACTTCCTTCGGTTTATTTATTGATATTTCATTTACACCTTCCTCTTGAAATATGCCTTGTAATGGCTCCAAATATGTATCAAGTGCAGCATAGTTCATTTTAGTTATTTAATATTGACTGTGGAGGAAATACTATATCTTGTTTAACAAATACTTTCAATGCAGTTCCTTGATTAACATAAAGAGTTGGTTTTTTATCTACACTTCTATCAACTATATTTCGTATATCTTTGGAAAAATCATTGATTGACTTCCCTATTACTTCATCATAAATAGATTTGCTTCTTTTCTGAGTTTGCATCAACAGTTGACGTACATCGTCTAAAGTTATACCGATATTGTCACTAGTAATTGCATCAACTCCACTAGCTCCAGAACTTTTTATCACACTTACTATTTCTTCCTTTATTATTCTCAGCAAATCCTGATCACTTTTAGCATTTTGAATTTTTTTAATAGCCATAATACCCAATTTCCATTTTTCGTCCCCTATCCTCTCAACTTCAGTTTTTATAGAATTCTCCAATCTCTCAACAATAGCCCCTTTGAGAGAAGAAATATCTATTTCAGTTGCAGTAATAGACTTCTCTGCATCCATGGCAGTTAGCACATCAACAAGATTAGAGACTGTTTTTCCTACAATAGCTGAACCAATCGAAACACCGGCAAGTGCTACTGAAGAGAATAATGCACTTACTATTTTATTATCAACTATTCCAGCTATCCCTTCCCTTCCAAGCTCATCGGTACCAGATGATTCAATAGCAACATCTATACCATGAGGAAGAATTATCCTACTCCAATTTATGTTCACGCGGGCTTTTGCAACATTTGAGTCGAATGAATAACCACCTATTAACCTTGAACCTTTTGGTATTAAAATTGTATCACCAGTTTCTGCATAAACGTCTCTACTAACAACAGCACGGAGCATTCCTTGTAAGTCAGAACTTATTGCAGTTTCAAGAATAGCGTCAATAACTTTACCTTGAATAATCATTAAACCAAGCTTTCCAGCTTTGGTAGCTTTGCTCGATTGTGCTGAGGTATTGGATAAAACAGTATCTGTAGCTTTACCTTCCCCACTACCACCTGAAATTGCTAACATTTGTGCACTACGTCTGTCTCTAGGATAACCTCCACCCCCTATTGTAGGAAATGAAGTAGGCAAATTGCTCGTAACATTACCAGAAGGAAAATTTTGCTTTGGTAAAATAGGTATATTTGACAAGGGAATTTCTTTTAGTTGCTCTTCTTTTTTCGTCACTTCCTCTTTTTTGATTTGTTTTACTTCTGGTATGACTTGTGGAACAGGAAGAGAAGGTAAGGGCGGCAAGAGATCAGTTACTACTCTTTCGGAAACTATTTCATTATCTGGAACTTGTTCTAACTTTCCTTTCAATTCTTGAATGTTTTGCTTTATTTCCTCTTTTTTAACAATCTCTGGAACCTCTTTATCAGAAGGACTAAAATAAAGATAGTACACTCCACTAACCAAGAGCGCCACCACAACTATCATCAATGCCTTATAACCTTGATTAGAGCCAACTGTTACTATCTTGCTTTCTATCTCTGATTCATCTTCTACACTATTATGCCTTTCTTTACTCATATTATATGTACCACAACTAAAGTGACCTATTTATAATTTCAACTTCACTACCTTGATAACGCATTAATAGCTTTTTATGTACTCCTTTTATTACAACATAATCATCAAATAACAGCCTTTTACAGGATTCGCCTTCTATAAAAATCTGAGGAATTTTATTACTATTTCTAAACTTTAAATAGGTTAAATAACCATCATCGAATAACTCAATTGGAACTATATCTACGTTACCACCTTCATCAATATATGTATAGTTGTACCTCGTACTATTTTCTTGTATTATTTTTTCTGGCTTTTCTGTAATGTATTGCATTTGAGTAGGTAAAGAAACCTCATCTAAATCAATATCAAATTCATCTTCTTCTTGAGGATAATAAAAACGTATTACGTAAGATATATCCTTTTCAAGGGAATAATCATGATCGACTTTTTTAGCATCAGTATCTGGGTATTTATCGTAATTTGGTCTTGAAATTAGATCAAAAATGTAATTTCTCTTTTTAGTTGTCGTAATAATCATGTTAGTGCGACTACTGACTTCAAATGGCATGACAAGCAGTTTATTATCATAAGGATTAATTTTCCAACTTGATGCATCGCCAACAGCAATATTTTTGACTTTTTCCCCTTCTGCAAACTCTATATAAGAATAGTAACCTTGACTAAAAACTACTGTAAACACCTCATTAGGGCTATATACAAAAGTCTTTATTCTACTATCTACAGAAATAGGTTTATTATTAATGGATGCATTTAAGTTGCCACTTATTAATAAAGCCAAAACTAACAATATCCTACACATATTCATCATCTACTCTATATGAAATAACTTGAAACCCTAACGGATTAATATATCTTTGCTGATCATTCATTTCAAGCGATGCATATTTATATGACATCACAACTATCTTATTTTTCCTTGAGGAATTTCCATCTTTTCGTGTAAATTCTATAGAGAATCTCACTTGAAGAGCATCGTTACCTAATTTTTGGATTGAACGAATTTTCAACTCACCTTTAGCATCTGAATATAAATTCAAAAGGTCATTCATATTCTGCGATTTTATATATTTGCTAAATTCACTATATACACTAGGCGAAGAAAACAACCTTACTTTTGTATAATAATTATAATTATAATTATACGGGTCAAAAACCTCCCTTGCTTTTATATACTCTGAAATAAAATAATCGTTCAGCGTTTCATTTGCAGAATATTGTTTTACTGTAACAGGATCAACCAATTGCACTATTCCTGACTTTCTATCAATTTCTATAACGAATGGCTCAATAGTGCTACTTGTGCTAATTTTAAATATAGCTAATATGCTTATAGAAATTGCAACTAGTAACATTAATGTAAATAAAAGTAAAGTATTTCTCTGAGCAATAATTGTGCTATAGCGACTTGAATTCCAATTTATATCCTTATCCAATGACTCATTACTTTTTTCTTGTTTAAAAAATTTCAGCATCTCAATATTCTTAAAAATCTCAACTCATATTAATTAACATAGCAAGCTAACAAAGTAGCTATAACAAAAAAGCTAATAAACCCTTAATCCATGGCCTAACTTGCCAAATTTTGTTTCCATATATGAATCATTATATTCATTGCGTTCCATAATAAGTGGTATACACTTTGTAACTTCTATACCGTTATCTTTCAACTCTGATAACTTTCTACCATTGTTTGTAAGTAACTGTATTTTGTTAATGTTCAATTTCTTAAGTATTTTAGCTGCAACAGCAAAGCTCCTTTCATCATCTTCAAAACCCAATACTCTGTTTGCATCAACAGTATCAAGATTATATTTTCTTTGCATACTGTATGCTCTTAACTTATTAGTTAAACCAATGCCTCTCCCATCTTGCATCAAGTATAATATAATGCCATTCCCAAAGTCGGTCATTATTTGAATCGCTTGATGTAACTGGCTTCTGCAATCACATGATAAGCTGTCTAATAAGTCTCCTGTATAGCATGAAGAATGAATTCTCACTAATGGCTCATTATCTTTATCTGGATTGCCAATGATAATTGCATAATGTTCTCTTCCGCCACTTTTGGTTCTATAAGATATGATATCTACTTCTTGAGTCTGTTTTAAAAATAATGATGTTTTACACACTTCATACACACTATGATTTTGTTGAAAATCATTCACAAGTAACGTATTTAGTGCAATAATGTCATTTTCTTCACACCAATTTCGCATTTCATGTTTATTCTCAAAAGTCATATCAGCCACTAACGCGTATGGCAATAATTCTGAGAACTTAAGCAAGGCAATAGCATACTCATCTATTGTCTTTGAGCATTGCAACTCTTTTATCCAATCTTCCTTTGAACAGTTTATTAAATGGAGTAGTTCATCAAAATCTCTTACCAATAGACGTTTACTACTATGTTCTTTACTCTGACATATGTATTTTACCTTACTTGCAGTCAAAGTAACATACACATTACCTGATATAAGCTTATATTGACTAAATAATTTTTTTTCTAAAGTTTCAGCAGCAGCAAACAATAAATAGTTATTTTTATTATCATATATTAAAATTGGAAGACCACGCCTGACTTCACTGATGGCCCTTTCTACTTTATTTCTACTTTGATTTCCTATAAACATTTCACCTACACCAAACAACCTGGTGCGGTCGAGAAGACTTGAACTTCCAAGGCTTTGTGAGCCACAGCGACCTCAACGCTGCGTGTCTACCAATTCCACCACGACCGCACTTTATTCTATTTTCTATATAATTACTTTAAATTACTTCATCATTTTAGGATTTTTCATCTAAAGTGTCAATCTGATACTAGGATAATTTAGGAAATTCCTGTATAATTTAACTATGAATTTTATGGTTACAAACTTTAATCATTTAAGATAATCTTACTACTAATTCTTAATTTAGGTCTTTATACAGATGAAAATAGCTAATATCTTCATTTTTTTAGTTCTATCTCTTGCAATTAGCTTTTACCCCACTCATGCACAAATATTGTACACATGGTCTCAAATCATTCCAGAAAATAAATTAAGCATACGTGCGATTATAGACAATAATATGTGTCCCATTGCTTACGTCGATAATAAGGAAGTAGAAATGCTAATTCGCAGCTCAATTAACAATACCGAAACAGTTTGTGAACTGATAGTAGAAACAAATGCTCAAAACATTAGTATTGACAATATAAAAGTTCCCGTATTAGCTGAAAAGATCAGTAAAATTGCCTTCATTGGTGATACAGGATGTAGAATAAATATGTTATTTCAGCAAGAATGTAATTCTGTAGATAACTGGCCTTTGAAAAAAAATTTGGATTCAATCGCTTTTCATAAACCAGATTTAATTATCCACGTTGGTGATTATCATTATAGACAAACAAAATGTAGAAACACAAAAAAGTGCGGCGATATTTATGGATATAGTAAAGAAGCTTGGTACGCTGATTGGTTTGAGCCTGCAAAAGATATTTTAACACAATCTCCTTTTCTTTTTATTCGTGGAAATCATGAGAGTTGTAATAGAGCTTATGAAGGATGGTTCAGATATTTAGATTCATACCCCTTTTTCCCTCAAAAATGTGAGGATCTTATTTCCAGTTGGTTCTTAGATGCTGGGCCGATGAAGTTTTTTATCTTCGACTCTTCATCCGGTGAGGAAATTTTGACAACCCAAAGCACAGTTAATGCTTTTGAGAAGCAGTTTGATAAATTGATACAGGATAAGACCACGTGGTTTTTGACTCATAAACCACTTTGGAGATCTCCAAAAAAAGAACTTTTGACATTAAAAAGCCATGGTAATCTTACACAAATTGAAGCTTTTGGAGATAAATTTCCAAGCAATGTTGCTACCATAGTTTCTGGCCACATTCATATAGCCCAGATTTTATTAATGGATAGTGTTCCAGATCAGATTATAGTTGGAAACGGCGGTGCATTATTACACGCTCAAGATCAAGAACCTGTTTATCAAAACGTAGAATTTAACTATCCAAATAGTAAAAATTACTTAGCACACGAAGTTAGAAACTTTTTCGGCTTTGGCTTTGCAATATTAGGTTTAGACGATCACAAATTTACTTTCTATAACCAAGACAATAAGGAAATATATTCTGCAAACCTAACGAAAGACTTTAAACTTAAAACAAATTAAAATTAGGACTATTTAAGGACACAGAAAAACGTGCTGAGCTTAAAAAAAACTCATAGCAACAAAAACAACTAAAATTCTTGTGTATGACGACAGTGAGACTATTTAATTAATTATGCCAGTGGTAATAGATACACCAGGTAACATACAAAGAACATCAAAATTAAGAGATATTTTACTAGCCCCTATGAGGTAGCTAGTCATTGTTTTAGCTGTAGTATTACTAATAGCATCTATTGTTCTTGTTCTAGCATTAACTCTAGTCGCTCAAGCATTGACTAAGCTATATGTTCTTGCAGGAGGTAAATTACCAGAATGGTTAGATCAAAGAACTGAAGCATTTATAGAGGCAGCACGTATCCCGCAAACAACGCATGATACTAATGTAAATGATGCAATTAATATTAACGTTCAAAAGCTAAAAGAAAACTATGGCGAGCCTTATGTTGATGATAAGTTTATAAAGGAAATAGAAGGATTTATTGATCAGTTAGAGTGCATAGCAAATGGCACACAAAAGCTGTAGATAAAAGATCAACTTACAGTAGATGAGCAAAAACATGCACTTGAGTGCCTAAAGCGTATAAAAAAAATGAACCTGATTCACATAGTGGAAGTGGATTAAGATTGAAGCAAGTTTTAAGTTTGGTTTGGAAAGCTTGTAAGGATAAAAATAAAAAAATACTGATAACAGTATAGATATTAATACCAGCATATCACAGAGAAAATATCAACTGGTTAAACATTTAGTAGAATTAAAAACAGAATAAGGAGTACTTGTTGGCAGTGCATGTTTTACTGGTACCTTTAACAGTATTGTCTCGTCCTTGTACACTTTTGAAGAGTTTTCCTTCTTGCAAAGAGCGGATAAGGCTAATGTAAAACAAGAATTTCAAAATGGGCTACAAAAAAAAGGTGAAGAATTATTTAATCAGCTTGCCAATGATGAAGAAAAAAAAGAAGTTGCAAAAGCTTTAAGTAATCCTTCTACAAATTTCTTTATTAGCTTTATAGAATCATTTAAAAATCACTCTGCACGTACAGTTTTAGGTGATAAAAATGTGATGAACTAATAAAAGAAAATTTTGCTAATCTTCAATACAAAGAATCAATATCTAGCTCTATCTAAAGTAATCACTTAACTAATGGCAAAGTGATACCATGTTGATTCATATATTTTCCTTTCATATCATCGTATGATTTCTCGCATTCACTTTCGCCGCTTAAAAACACAAACTGGCATGCACCTTCATTAGCGTAAATTTTTGTAGGAAGTGGAGTAGTGTTAGAGAATTCAAGTGTGACGTGACCTTCCCATCCAGGCTCTAAAGGTGTGACGTTTACTATAATACCACATCTTGCATAAGTTGATTTACCAACACAAATTACCAGTACATTCCTTGGTATACGAAAATATTCCACCGTGCTGGCAAGTACAAAACTATTTGGTGGGATTATACATACATCTGTTTCCTTATCTATGAAACTATTCTCAGAAAAATTCTTAGGGTCTACAATAGCTGAATTAACATTAGTAAAAATCTTAAACTTATTACTAACTCTTGCATCATAGCCATAAGATGATAATCCGAAAGATACAACACCCTTACTGCTTTTATGATTCAAAAAAGGCTCTATCATTTTAGAGCTTTCAGCCTTTTCCCTTATCCATTTATCTGACATAACTGCCATAATTATCCTTTAAAGTTTTGTAATACTTATAATAATATGTAATAGAATTTAAATGTAAACCAGAATGGCTTTATTGCATAGAACTGATAGTGCATGTAAATCAAAGTAAATTTACGCAGCTAATTTAAATTTAGCCACACCTATATCAGT
>NZ_CM003641.1:204593-209527 GCF_001439985.1 Wolbachia endosymbiont of Trichogramma pretiosum | reverse complement strand
AAGAGCTAGATGAAGAAGAACTTTTTTGTGATGTTGAAAGTTTTGATGAACAGAAAGTTAGTGCTAATAGAGAAAAAAAGGAATATGAAAAAAATAAGTACTATAGTCTACAAGATAGTCTACAAGAAAAAAATGAATTTGATCACACAACGCACACTCTTACACTTACTTTTAAAATTGAAAAGCCATTTCCAGACTCTGACCTTAGTAAATTTAAGTTATGCGAACTTAAGCAAAATGTTGATAAATGTACGTTTTTCTTAGAAAATGATCAGAAAAATCGAATAGAATTATACTCTAAATATCTCAATATTTATTTTCCTAAGTACTTTGAGAAACACAGTAAAAAAGGAGCTTATAACGAACTTTTTTCTCAACAAGAAAATGGGATCAGCAATGATATTATAATACTGCTACAAGTTCCAAAAGAAGCAAGCATACTTACCAAAGAATGCAATTGGATAACAATAAATTTTGTAGGTAAAATACCAGATTATCTAGTGGGCAAATCTTCTAAATACTGCGGGAATTATGTAAATTTCTTTCTCAAATCAAACAATACTATATCTCTTCTTCTAACATCAGAACTGATAAAACTTGCAGCTAAATCATCAGGTATTCCAACACAAACAAATTGGCCAATAAAGGATATTATAGTCAGAGGTAGTTTTATTAATCAGCTTATTGATAAGCAAACTAGAGTTGAAAAAGCGATTGAGCCTTCTATTAATAAGAATCATATCGTTGAAGAAACTTTTGAAGTAGTTAGCGTAGAATGTGCATCAGAGTTGAAGATTTCTCAACCTAGTATATAGCCTTATATTCTTTCATCAGCATGATATAGTTTTGTGCAGATTGTGTAATATGTTTTATTTCTTCGTTTGACATTTTTTTAAAGAATTGTGCTGGCCTGCCAGCCCATACTTCACCACTTTTTATCATTTTTCCATGTGTCACCAGTGAACCAGCAGCTACCATAGCTTCAGACTCGACAATCGCATGATCCATTATAACAGAGCCCATACCAATAAATGCTTTATCATGTATTGTGCATGCATGCAACACACAAAAATGTCCAACCGTTACCATACTACCAATAATCGTGTCACCGCCTGGATTTCTATTTACATGAATTACGGTGCCATCTTGAATATTCGTTTCATTACCTATTTCGATTGATCCAACATCTCCCCTGATCACACAATTAAACCAGATACTCGCATTCCTTCCTATTTTAACGTTACCTATGATACGCACACCATCTGCGATAAAAGAACTTTCATCTATTTTTGGCTCATAATCTTTGTATTTTAAAATGTGATAGCTCATTATTTAAATAAGATTTAATACATACTTGAATTCCAGTAGTCAAGTTACTTGGGTAAAGATATTCTTGACTTATGATCCTTATGCTCCTAAAATTTCTATTTTTAGCTCTATTCATAATGTCAGTAACAGTACTTGGTGTACTTCAAATAATATTGGTTGTTGTATTGGTAATTTTAGTGCTCTTGCAGCCACCTGAAAGTAATTCGTTAAGTGGCTTTAGTAATTCACAACAGGGAATGAATTCAATAATTCCGGTGAAGTCTTCTGAAAATCCACTCAGTAGAATAACTTCTATAGTTGCTGGACTGTTCATCATAAATACACTGTTACTATCAGGATTATGTTCAAAAGATGTACATAAAAAATCAATTGCAGAGAAGATTATATTAGAAAAAAAGCAAGAAGGCCAATCAACTTCTGTTCCATTTGAAAATTAATGAAAGAAACCAAGTTTATCTTTGTTACGGGTGGAGTTGTTTCATCACTTGGTAAGGGTTTGGTTGCTTCAAGTGTGGGAGCACTCCTTCAAGCTCATGGGTTCGATGTTCGCATCAGAAAGCTTGACCCATATCTCAACATTGATCCTGGAACAATGAGCCCAGCTCAGCACGGGGAAGTATTTGTTACTGAGGATGGTGCTGAAACTGATTTAGACCTTGGACATTACGAGCGTTTTACTAAAATTAAAGCAACCAAGGACGACAATATAACTACTGGCAAAGTATATAATAAATTATTAAAGAAGGAAAGGTGTGGTGATTATCTAGGAAAAACTGTGCAAATCATTCCTCATGTGACAGATTTAATCAAATCTTTCATTTTTAATGGTACAGAGGATTTAGATTTTGTAATATGCGAAATAGGAGGAACCGTAGGCGACATTGAAAGCCAACCGTTTTTGGAAGCTATACGCCAAGTCAGTTATAAACTAGGAAAGCAAAAAGTTATCCTTATTCATTTAACTTTAATACCATATCTCACTGCAGCACAAGAATTAAAGACAAAACCGACACAGCATTCAGTTCGAGAGTTAAACTCTGCGGGGTTACAACCAGATATTATATTATGTCGCAGTGAAAAAGAAATTTCCGATAATCAAAAAGAAAAGATAGCCAATCTTTGCAATGTTTCTTTATCTAACGTAATACCTGCTCCTGATGTAAGCCATATATACGAGTTACCGTCCTTGTATAATCAATGTGGGCTCGGGACACAAATTTTGGATCACTTTCACTTAAGTAAGCCAAAACCAAGCTTGCCTGAATGGGACCAAATAGTACTCTCTATGAGACATACAACACAAGAAGTTATCATCTCCATAGTAGGAAAATATACTGAATTTCCTGACGCATATAAATCACTGATTGAAGCATTAAACCATGGTGCAATTAGTAATAAAGCTAGAGTGAAGATAAATTGGGTCAACTCAAGAGAAGAGAATGGAAAATCTATAGATGCAAATTTTATCAGAGAAAAATTACAAAGCTCTAATTCAGTCCTCGTTCCAGGAGGATTTGGTGATAACGGGATAGAAGGCAAAATACTGGCAATAAACTATGCCCGTGTAAATAACATTCCTTTTTTAGGAATCTGTCTTGGTATGCAGCTTGCAGTGATTGAATTTGCTCGTAACGTTATTAAGCTTGAAGATGTAGACTCTGAAGAATTTTATACTTGCAAACACCCAATCATCAAGCTCGCTGATGGTAAGAACGTTGATCTTGGTGGAACCATGAGACTTGGAACATACAAGTGTAATGTAAATCCAAATTCAAAAATGGCAAATGTATATAGTAGTGTCACTATTTCAGAAAGACACAGACACAGATATATAGTTAATTTAGATTATAAAAATAACTTAGAAGAGAATGGAATGATATGCAGCGGTATATCAGAAGATAAAACATGCATAGAGGCAGTGGAGCTAAAAAATCACTCATGGTTTATTGGTGTGCAATTTCATCCAGAATTTCAATCAAGACCATTTTCTCCTCATCCTCTCTTTATATCCTTTATTAAGGCAGCTATTGACAATAGAGTTTAATAGAACTGAATAAACTCTATTCTAATAGAGAGGTAAAATGTTTACTAAGAAATAGTAAAGATAGCATTACATATGGATCTGCGACCTTCGAGGATAAGCATATAGAACAAATAATATATAAATTAGAGGAGGATCAAATTATAGAGGATATAATGGAAGAAGTAGTTGTAGCTATAAACGAACTAAAATCGGTAGAAGAAATAAAAAAATATTTAAAGCGAGAAATAGATAGCCTTGTAAAAAGGACAATAGTCCTTAGTGAATTCTATAACCTAGAAAAAATAGAAAAGCCAAGAAAAGAAAATTATATTTATCCAACAACCTAATGTTTAAGTACCAATACATGGAACTTGCTATAGAGCAAGCAAAACTTGCTCAGAAAGATGGCGAAGTGCCAATAGGTGCTGTAATAGTTAATGGAAACAATATCATCTCCTCTGCACACAATATATCTAATGATCCAACTGCACATGCAGAAATGTTAACAATTAGAAAAGCATTTTCAATTTCCACGCTTTATGAAGCTAAAATGTACGTAACGTTAGAGCCGTGCCCGATGTGCGCTCAAGCTATCTCTTTTGCAAAAATTAAACGTCTTTACTTCGGGGCTTACAATCCCAAAGGTGGAGGAGTTGAAAACGGCACTAGAATATTTCAATTCTGTAACCACATACCTGAAGTTTATGGTGGAATATTAGAAACAAAATGTTCTCTTTTATTAAAAGATTTCTTTAAGAAATTGAGAAATTAGTTTAAGATTTGTGAGATTGTTTCAATATTTTTTGAGTAAAATCTGTATTATAACTCTTTCGTATATTTGACCAATTTGCTCATTCAACGTACACAAGGGATGTTATTACGATAACTCCATTGCAGAAAATTTACTCAAAAGGGAGCTTATTATTGATACTTCTCAACGTTCTGTTTAACAAACTAGAACTTCCATATTTGAATACGTAGAAATTAGATTTTTTGCACTACTGGAATCTAGATTTTCTTGCTAAATCCCAGACTGGCTAGTTATGCAAGAAATCTATTTTTTATCATAAATAACTTAAATATTATACCTGTAACAGTTTAGACTTGACCTGACAGAAGAATCGAAGAAGTCAAAACCGGCATCAGAATCTGTTTTAATGTTATCAGTATTTTTTTTGGTAAGCAATATGAATACTATCAAAAAAGGTCTGCATAGGAATAGCAATACTTACTGGAATGAGGTCTATCTCTGTTATAAGAATGCAACCAATGATCGACATCTAATTGAAGCTCCTCCAAAGTACTATAAATCTTTTTCCTAAAGATAATATTGTAACATTCATCTTGCATAGTTCTATGAAACCTTTCACATATACCATTAGTCTGTGGAGAATAAGCTTTGGTTCTAGAATGATCAATATTTTCTACTCTCAAACATAACAGGTACGCATGATTCCCTAGTTTACCACAATACTATGTACCAAGATCAGTTAAAATGCGTAGCAATGGAACTTTCTGTTTATCAAAAAATGGTATAACTCTATCATTGAGAAGATCTGCAGCTGTGATAGCAGTTTTCTCC
>NZ_CM003641.1:111440-204543 GCF_001439985.1 Wolbachia endosymbiont of Trichogramma pretiosum | reverse complement strand
ACTGTATTTTCTTTTTCGAGTATTAAGCCTACTATGCCACCGTTATTATTTTAGATACCAACTCTAGTGCTATCTACGGCAATTTTAATATTTTCAAAATCATCCTTATTGGCTCTATGGTCATCAATCTTCAAATTAAGCTTTTTAAAGCTTCTGGACGCTTGTGTATAGCTGATAATCTTAAGTTTTTTTGCCTATTTGTACCATATAACCTTTTACAGAACCTACAGCTTGTCTCAAGCCAATTCTAAAAAGATGAACTATTATGTGTATTAAAATTACAACCTCATCACTATAAGTGATATTGCCACCTGCAACTTTTGGACTATTTTCATACCAATTTTCTATAGCTTGATTAACAAAATGAAAAATATTTCCTCTTTTTTTTGAGAAATTCGTTATATTCTCTTTGGTTACTTACTCTCATTTTTTGCGGCATAAGTTATACTTGTTTGGAAAATGCCTATTCTACAACTAAATTCGTTAGTAGTCATATATTGAAAAGCTTTTCTTCTTACAATAACCTCTACCAACACTAGCTATTCAACAAAGCCAGCCTTCTTCAGATAAAGGAGAGAAAGAGAACTGCCCTATCTCCAGATTATCAAGTTTAGTTCCAGGAGTTTTATCACATCTCTTTATTATCTCTTCATGTGATTGTACATCTTGCTCCAGATATCCTACTAAAAATTCATGTAAAGCTTTACCTTCTATAAGCACATTTCGCTTTGCTCAGCTAATTTCAAAATTTCGTCTAGTTCAACATCTTTACCATTAATAGTTGCCTGATCAATCTCAATTTCACTAAGATTTACATTTAAACTAATAAAGTAGTTAACATAATTACCTTTCTTATCTTCTGCACTCCACCTAATTTTCATATCGCATGTTGCATCTTTTGCAAAGCAGTAATTTCTTTTTCCATTATCATTCTTCTCAACCGTTGCTATTCTTTTATCGTTACTGTATATCTCTACTATCTTTACCTAACTTTCATTTCTTTCCATCCATTCAATTTTGTCAGTGAAAAGATGGCTGATTTCTAAGCTATACCCAGGATTAAAAATATTAATACTAAGATGATCATAATGATTAATAGAACGTTTTGCATATGCGCATGGCACATAACATCCATCAAAAAAGGCATGCACTATCAGTTTTGAGAAATTCCTGTACGTTACTTATCCCTTCTTCGACTCGAAGAAGATATCTACCCAACCTCTTTTTAAAATTCTTTCGCTTGTCTTCAGGAATAAACTTTTCATTCAATATACTTATTATTTCTTTTTGCTTACTTAATACCACATAACTGAAAAGGGAAATGTTTTTATTCCATCGATAATAATTCGTTATTTTGTCAAATGGATCTGCAGGCCAGCCTTTATTATAATTTACGTTATCCTTATCATCTTCACACAAATTATCCTTAAGGCCAAAATTCAATTTTCTAAAATATGATAATACTTCTTCTACCCTATCTTCAAAAAATTGAAGTTTATTTTAAAATTCTTTCCCATAATTCATTTTCTCATTTATTTTAAGAAGATATTCACTAAATTTCTTCCTAAAATTTTCTTAATTTTTGTGGGCAAGCCTCTGATCTAATATATCTATTATGTATTTTCGCTTATTTAATATTACGTAGTTAAAAAGGTCACTTTTTTTTCTCCTTTCATAATCTTCTGCTATTTCGTTAAAGTACTCATTACTGTTCTTAAAATCCAATTTTTGAAGTCTTGGAGCACGTTTTTACATCATCCTCATTAAATGAAGATTTGCTTGAGGAGACGCGTCAGTTCTACTTTGATCATCAAGTTGAGGATTTTTTTAGTAGATTGAACTAATAAACTTTCTGTGCTGTTAGAGAAAGAATAATTATTTTCTTCAGATTGAGAACTTTTCTTTTTAGACGTGTTAGTAAAAAATTAGTTAGTGAACCAAACATTAAGCACTTCTTAGTATTACTATTTAACTATAATTTAATGCCAAATGTTGTAAATATAAAATTAATATGTAAATTAATTTTTTAAGACAGTTATAAGTATCTTCCTTCTATAAAAATTTTATAATCAGCATATGAAAAATGTTTAAGATATTGATTTTATTTGTATTTTTATTATTTTACCAGGTAATATTATTACTGAATTAGTCAGACAAATATCTTGGCCAAACTTTACTCCATCCACAAACTCTCCATTTGTTACTCCAGTTGCAATGAACACTGATTCACTTCTTGCCATGTCTTTCACGGTGTAGATTTTTTCTGGGTCAGTGATATTCAAATTTTTTGCTCTTTCTTTTAATTGATCCGTGTCAAATATTAATCTTCCTTCTATCTGCCCACCGATTGAGCTTAGCGCTGCTGCTGCAAGCACTCCCTCTGGAGCTCCTCCTGTGCCGATATACATATCGTGGTTGCCATTTATTAACGAAACTATGGCTGCAACATCACCATCATCTATTAATTTCACTTTTGCTCCTAGCTTCCTAATTTTTGCTATTAATTCATCATGTCTTTCACGTTTAAGTACAGTTACTATAAGATCACTTGCTTTACATCCTTTTGCCTTGGCTAAATTCTCCAGATTCTTCTCAATCCTATTTTTTAGTGAGACTACACCCTCTGGGAGATTTTTTCCCACTGCTATCTTTTCCATGTAAACATCAGGTGCATGTAAAAAATTACCTTTTTTTGTTGCAGCAAGAACAGACATTGCCCCTTGTTTATAATGAGAACAAATCGTAGTGCCCTCAAGTGGATCAACAGCGATGTCAATCTCAGGGCCACTTCCTGTGCCAACTTTTTCTCCGATATATAGCATAGGTGCTTCGTCCCTCTCCCCTTCCCCAATTACAATTGTACCATTTATTTCCATTGAGTTTAGCACCGTACGCATTGCATCAACTGCAACCTGATCGGCCTTTTTTTCATTACCAAGTCCTGCCAATTTATATGCAGCAAGTGCTGCAGCTTCGGTTGCTTTCACTAACTTATAGGCTAAATCTTCTATTGTTTGCTCGAGAATCATAAATCAATATATATATCATGCCATTTGATACTGCAAGATTCCTTTACTAATTTTGATGGAATTGATATAATAAAACATAGTAGTAGTAGGTTTAATTATACTGTACAGTAAGGAGGACATCAGAGAGTTATAGCTAGATGCAGATAAATTTTTAATTAATGATAATAGATACAGCAATAAAGTCACCCTTGAAAGCTTGCAAAATAGGTTAAGAAGAAAGGCTAAATTTAAAGACATTGATTTGCAAAGTAAATGCGAAGGGAACAATTCATTAGGAGATTTAATTTTAAAATTTGTATATGAAAATGACTACCTACGTGTTAGGGAATCTTTCCTTACAATGGATTCAAGCTTCCTGAGCAAGAACAAGTAAATGCTGATGAAAACAAAGAAAAAGAAGAGTAAAATACACCTA
Source organism: Wolbachia endosymbiont of Trichogramma pretiosum (assembly GCF_001439985.1). Taxonomy (NCBI): domain Bacteria; kingdom Pseudomonadati; phylum Pseudomonadota; class Alphaproteobacteria; order Rickettsiales; family Anaplasmataceae; genus Wolbachia; species Wolbachia endosymbiont of Trichogramma pretiosum. The sequence goes on along the minus strand of NZ_CM003641.1, from coordinate 201,099 downwards.
ATGTAGAAGAAGATAGAGCAAAACCTTGCAGCAGTAATGGAACGTTGGTAATAGATCTGTAGCAACAGCGCCTCCAGTTAGTACTAATGGTAATAGTAACAAAAATGAAGCACCTGTATCAACAAGGACTAGCCCAACTGTCACACCAAATAATGATAAGAAAGCTAACGGCTTTGTAGAGGCTCAATTTCTCCACCACATGAAAAAGAAACTAAATACAAAAAAAGTAAGGAGAGTTTTTACTCCTTATTAAGGAGTGATGTTGTTGTGGTTATTATTGCAGGATTGTTTGTTGCTGCTGTGATGGTTCCATCTTTAGCTGGTGCATGAGTTTGCAGTGTCCTAGCTATTTTGGTTGTAATAGTAACTGGATTACATGTAAAAAATTTTACACTTCCAAGTTACAGCGAAATTAGAGAAAATAAGGTTGAACCTGTAAATTAAAGTTTGAGAAACCATGCAATCTAGCTCCTAGAATCACTTTTCAAACCACTTTACTAGAATTAAGTGGGACTAGTGCGATTCGAACGCACGGCCTTCGGATTAGGAATCCAACGCTCTATCCTACTGAGCTATAGTCCCATGTCTTCTGCTATTTATGCAAAATTATAGCAAAAAGTCTCGCATTTTTCTAGGAACTCTGTACAATTAATTCACAATAATAAAAAATATTTCTGTATTTCTTGAATGTAATACTGTTATATTTAACAATAAGATTCCAATTGAAAGATTAATGCTAGTTAACAATATTAGTTACTTTTATAGCAACCAAGATGGCTTTTCTTTAAGCAACATCAGCATTAAAGTGAAGAAAGGAAGTGTTGTCTGTTTACTAGGTCATTCTGGCTGTGGCAAGTCAACAATTCTAAAATTAATCGCAGGAATAGAAAATCCAAAATCTGGAACCATTGTTATAAATGATAAATTGGTTGCAAGTAACAAAGTGTCAATTGCTATAGAGCGTAGAAATATCGGATTAATTTTTCAGCATTCTGCATTATTTCCTCATAAAACAGTAATACAAAATGTAACTTTTGCTACTTACAGTACTTCTAAGAAAGAAAAATACCTTACTGCATTGGAAATCTTAAAGCTATTTAATATAGAAAAATATGAAAACATGTACCCTCATGCTTTATCAGGAGGACAGCAACAATTAGTTGCAATAGCAAGAGTAATGGCGCAAAATCCTGATGTTGTTTTGCTCGATGAACCATTTTCTAATTTAGATATACTGCTCAAATATCGAATAAGGCACCATATATTGTCACTTTTTAGAAGCAAAAATATTCCTGTACTCATGGTAACTCATGATCCGCAAGAAGCGTTGAAAGTTGCAGATTTTATTTACGTGATGAAAAATGGTAAAATTATTCAATCAGGAGTTCCTAGCTACATATACCACAGACCTAAAGATGATACATTAGCAAAATTTTTTAGTGAGCTTCCTTTTACTCTACAGCTAAACTAAACTTAATGTTAGGCTAAAACTATTATAAGATAATTAAAAACTATTGATTTATAATTCAATAAAAGTGATATAATTTACGTATCACTTGGCTTCAGTCAAGTTTTAATACCTAAAAGTTAATATTTTCAATGGAGGTACAAATGAGTTTAGGTCCATGGCAGCTATTTCTAGTTTTAATAATAATCTTAGTTCTGTTTGGTGCAGGTAGGTTACCACAAGTTATGGGTGATTTAGGAAAAGGCATTAAAAACCTTAAACAAGAACTTAAGGATTCAGAGAAACTATCATCTAATGAACCAGATCGTTAGCTTCCTTATGTTTCGTGACACGCACTAAAGTGCGTGTCACTTGTTTAAACAAGGCTAAAGAATTGAAGAGGTATGATTGAAGTACAGTAATAATTATGTTAGTTACAATGTTATTAAAGGTTGATCGTGGAAGAAGGTGAGAGATTGACTAAAGATAAAAAATTGGCCTCTGATATTCTAAAAGAGGTTGCAGATACTAATAATAACGATACTGATAAAGTAACATTATTTGATATTAAAACAGCTTTACATGAGCGTGGTTTTGGTATTTTGATAATCATCTTCTCTTTACCGCTATCAGTACCTATACCTGTTCCACCTGGCTATACAACCATTCTTTCTATACCTTTAATCTTATTTTCACTGCAGCTTCTATTTGGGTTTGATTCTCCTTGGATGCCTAATTGGCTAGAAAGGAAATCTTTTCAACGTTCAACACTAGCTCTCGTGGTAGAGAAAACTTCACCTACATTAAAAAAAATAGAAAAGTTCATGAAACCAAGAATGTCTTTCATTTTTCGTGGTCCTGGTGAAAAGATTCTAGCTTTTATGATGTTGCTTTGTGCATTATCGATCGCAATCCCACTTCCTTTAACTAACTTCATTCCTGCAATTGGTATAACTCTTATTTCACTCGGCATTATGGGTAAAGATGGATTTTTATCTACGCTGGGATTGTTATTTTCATTCTGTGCGTTATTGGTTACCCTTATTGTAATAGTTAAAGGAACAAAACTTATAGCCGGAACACTTTCTCTTCTTAAAAGCCTTGTAAATTAAAAGCTTTAAAAAACTTTAATAAAAGAATGAAGTACAGTATGAAATGAATAATCGATATTGAAATATAGCAATAACTATGTTAGTTAGAATTTGTATTGTTATTAAAGGGTAACTGTGGAAAAAAGTAAGAGATTGACTAAAGATAAAAAATTGGCCTCTGATATTCTAAAAGAGGTTGCAGATACTAATAATAACGATACTGATAAAGTAACATTATTTGATATTAAAACAGCTTTACATGAGCGTGGTTTTGGTATTTTGATAATCATCTTCTCTTTACCGCTATCAGTACCTATACCTGTTCCACCTGGCTATACAACCATTCTTTCTATACCTTTAATCTTATTTTCACTGCAGCTTCTATTTGGGTTTGATTCTCCTTGGATGCCTAATTGGCTAGAAAGGAAATCTTTTCAACGTTCAACACTAGCTCTCGTGGTAGAGAAAACTTCACCTACATTAAAAAAAATAGAAAAGTTCATGAAACCAAGAATGTCTTTCATTTTTCGTGGTCCTGGTGAAAAGATTCTAGCTTTTATGATGTTGCTTTGTGCATTATCGATCGCAATCCCACTTCCTTTAACTAACTTCATTCCTGCAATTGGTACAACTCTCATTTCGCTGGGTATCATGAGCAAAGATGGATTTCTCTCTATAATGGGAGTATTAGTATCGTTGTGTGGTTTATTACTTACTCTTGTCGTCATAGTTAAAGGACCACAGCTTATATTTGGAGCATTTTCTTTTCTAAAAAGCTTTGTATATGGTTAAGCTTTACAGCACTTTAACAAAAAAAAAAGAGCAATTTACACCGATTGATAAAGATCATATAAAAATGTACGTTTGTGGGCCAACAGTATATGATACAGCACATATAGGTAATGCACGTTCTATTGTAGTTTACGATGTATTGTTTCGACTGCTTAAATTTTGTTATGGAAAAGTTACTTATGTGCGTAATATAACCGACATCGATGACAAGATAATCAATGCAGCAAATGAGAAAAATAGTAATATAGAAAGCATCAGCAAATATTACACTAAAACTTTTCATGAAGATATGAGAAGCATAAATTGCATAGAACCAACACATGAACCAAAAGCAACAGAAAATATAGACCAAATTGTTGAGTTAATTGAATCTTTGCTGCAGTCTGGGCATGCTTATGAAGCAAATAAACATGTATATTTTAGTGTAGAATCTTACCCTGAGTACGGTGTTTTATCAGGAAAAAAAATTGATGAGTTGGATCATGGTAGTAGAATTGAAGTGGGTGAAAATAAAAAACACCCAGGAGACTTCGTACTTTGGAAACCTGCAAACGAAACTGACTATAAACTTTCAAGTCACTGGAATAGTCCATGGGGAGAAGGAAGACCGGGGTGGCATATAGAATGTTCAGCAATGTCATATTCTTATCTTGGAAAAGATTTTGATATTCACGGTGGCGGTATAGACTTGCAATTTCCTCATCATGAGAATGAAATTGCGCAGAGTAAATCTGCATTTGCTGAGTCAACGTTTGCAAAATATTGGATACACAACGGTTTTCTTACGGTAAATAAAGAGAAAATGAGCAAATCATTATTTAATATAGTCAAAGTAAGGGATTTGCTAGATAGTGGAGTCAGAGGTGAAGTAATACGTTATGCACTGCTCAAAACTCACTATAGAAAACCACTTGATTGGACAGAAAATGTTATCTCTGAGTCGCAAGAAACTTTAAACAAGTTTTATCGGTTATTACGTAGTACATGTATTAAGGAAAGTGATGCAGAAGTCTCTAAAGATTTCATAGAGGCTTTGAAAAACGATTTAAACATTCCTGAAGCTGTAGCCACATTGCATGAAATGGTTACAGAAATCAATAAGACAAGTAATGAATGTGAGAGGCTCAAATTAACTAAGAAGTTTGTTAAAAGCGCAAGGTTCATTGGTCTTCTTGAGTCAAGTTATCAAGAGTGGTTTACAAGTGGTGTGAGTCATCAAGAAATAGAAAGGTTGATAGACTTAAGAAAAGTAGCAAAACAAAATAAAGATTATGATACTGCAGACAAAATAAGAGATCAATTGAAGCAAATAGGGGTTACAATTTCTGACAATGAAGATGGTACAACAACTTGGTATGGAAAATTATCTCCTATTGTTTATAGATAGCCTAGTATCGTCGCTTATCTTACCCATACATCAAGGTTTTGTACTTTACACTATGTTATGCTTTAGGTCAAACTACGATCAACTACTTATATTACTTTTTGGAGTATTAGGATCCAGTCTTGGTGGAATAGCTAACTGGTATTTAGGTAGAATAACAATTTTTATCAGAAGATCACATCACAAATTAGAGAATGAAGACAAAACACCAAAAATTGTAAGGCACCTACTGATTTGTGCAGTTGCATTGCTTTCGTGGGTACCACCACTTGGAAGTGTGACTCAGATTTTATCCGGTTACTTCAAGTTAAACCTTTATATTCTTATTCCCTTAATTATTTTATCTAACTTCCTCTGTTTGTTGTATCTAACGTTTATCATCTAACTAAACATCAATAAACAACTTTTCTTCTGGTCATATTGAGCTAAATTTCTTCTTCAAATTACCTTTTAAAATGCTTTTATTAGTTTTTGTCATAATACGATCAAATACTCCTAATAACCTCTTAAGTAAGCTTGGGGTTAGCGAAGAGATAGGATTAACAGATACGTTGTTATTTTTATCATCACCATTTGCTTTGTAGTCTATTGAAATAATCCCCCTACTCTTCCCACCAGTCAGAAGTTTTCCGATTATAGGGATTTTCAACAAAGATTTGTTAATTGAGTATGCCGGTATTACTTGTCCTTCAACCTGGAATTTATAACCCTTAATATCGAGCGTACCACTAGTGCTAATGCCTAATTCCGCTCCTTCAAGCCAAGATTCTTCAATTTCAACAGTGCCATCTTTATATGAAAAAGGTGCATTACACTTATAAAAGTGTACACCTTCGTTCTTTATAGCATTTACAATACCAGGCAGTGAAGACATTGATAATAAAGTGGTAAGCAGTGAAGCATCTTTGATATAGAAGTTGCTGATAGATAACATACCATAATGTTCTCCATTTTCTCTCTTAGAAGAGAGATAAAGGGATAATTTGCCATTTTTAACTGATTTACCAATACCTAAAGAACGCAAAAGCATACCTGAATTATCCGCGTATATTTCAAGCCCTATTTTACTATGTTCTACTAGAATATTACTGTTATCTTCTAAAAAATGTCCTGTGAATTGACTTCCACTACAATCACCTTTAACACAAGTTACATTTAGCTTAGCATCTTTTATGATAATTCCTTCTTTCATAATTATATTATCAACATTCATAGTAATTTCTATTTTGTTATTTAATCGATTACTATCTTTGCCAAGTAAACCTAACACATCACTTAAGTTGATTTTCTCACCGTTAATAATTATGGCATTTTTCTCCTTACCTGATTCAATTTCTATACTAAAATTAGTATCAGATAATTTAAAGTTGCTAGAATTTAAATATAGATTTCCATTCTCTACTCTTCCGCTAAATTTTATGTCTAGATCATTTCCCACAACATCTAGTTTATCTATTAGTAACTTACCTGCTCCTTTTAGCCTTGTAGAAAATAAAACTTCATTGTGATCTTCAAAATAGTTTTTCCAACCTAAGTAGCTTGAACGCAACTCGAGCTCTGATAAATCTATATTACCATTAACATACCCTGTTTTGTCTTGATAAATTACTGACTCTATATTTGTATTGATATAACCATCACCGAAATTAAATATTTGAGCAGGTAAATCTCCAGTCAAACTCCAGGCAAAATTTTCATTTTTATTGCTACTTTTGAGGTCAAATAGCAGCTGTGTATTATTTACCATACCACTGCCATTTAAATCAATAAAATCTCTGCCGAAATCAAGCTTAATATTATACTTACCAAGACTTTCATTATATACGACCAAATTATCAATTTCAGAATAGAAATTTGCTGAGAAGTCCACTTTTTTACTATCACCATTTAGATTGAAAATACGAAAATTGAATATAGAATTTGCTATTCCACCTACTTTATCTCTTTCAAATTTTACCACATCATCCAGCTTAAATTTTATAGGCTCATATAACCCATAAGCATCACTTACAGCCTGACCATTAATGGTAAGAACAGAATCTTCTTTATTTAGAGAGTTCATTTCAATATGACCACTGTTGATAGTAAAATTCTGAAACTTAGCTCTATTTACAATAATTTTGAGATTGTTATCCTTGAGAGTTAACTCACCTTTCAAGTTCTCTACTCGTTCAAAATCCTCATCAAATTGAACGCTGCCATTTTCTATATCAGCAACAATTGCAATATCTGACAGATCATCATTTATCAAACTATCGATTTTACCGTTAAAACTTATAATTGTATTTATAATATTCCCATCAATATTATTACAATACCACTTTCTAAATTTATTGTTCACTAGACTATCTGGTACATAAGTACATAAATCTTTTGCAACAAGTTTACTAATATTAACTCTAAGCAAAGCATGATTTGTGCCAAAGTTCATTTTGCCAATCAAAGAAAGGTAAGTATCATTTAACTTAAAATGAAAGTTTTTTACGCTAATGATTTTATCACTATATGTCAAATTCACATTTACATTAGTCAAGGCTAAGTTTTTACCTGAGTGACTCTCTGTATTTAACACGTATATGTTTCCATCCATAACTTCATCATTTCCATCAATTTTCATTGAGAAGTTCCCTTTGAACCCTATTTCTTTGTCCAAATTGTAACTTTTAACTAGTGTGGAAAACTCGTTAAATAGCCCCAACTTTAGGTTATAAAATGTTCCATACAAATTTAACAAATTATTGCGATTTTTTATCACAATAGATAAATCATCTAGAATCCCCTTTTTATCTTTTGTATGAACACGAACATCCAAAACATTAAAATTTTCCTCCTTTCCTACATATACTTTATCAATGAAGAATTCACCTTCCATATTTTTATTGATAGCAATGTTAGTAATTTTAATCCTTGAGTCTTCATTTAAGTAGAAAAAAATTTTTCTTATTGTCTTCAGCAGATTTTTTGTACTACTCATCTTATCTGTGATTACAGATGTTGTTATTCCTCTGGTCTCTTCCTTCTTGATATATATTTGTACATTACTAGCTAAAACCTGAGAGAACTTTTTGGAACTTAACTTAAAGTGTACAAAAAGCTCAGGAACTTCTATAGTAAAGTCAGGATTTGTTATTTTTAAATCTGTAATGACTAGCTTGCCATCTTTCTGCCAGATAAACGAGGTACTCTCCATGCTGACATCCGAATTGGTAAATATCTTTAATATTTTTTTCTTTATATAAAAATTAATATAACTAATATTGATTTCTAAAGGACCTTCCCATTTAAAAGGGATAAAGAAGCAGAATATAAATAATAAAATTATAGAAAATGATAGAGCTATTTTTTTAAGCATCGATTATTGCTTTTCTTGCTAAGCTGTCGGCTTCTTCATTGTATTTATCACCATTATGTGCTTTCACCCACTTCCAGTTAATCTCATGTTGCAAAGCAACATCGTCTAATTCTTTCCATAATTCTATATTTTTTACTGACTTCTTATTACTTGTCTTCCAACCGTTCATTTTCCACTTATTTATCCATTCTGTTATACCATATTTAACATAGAGGCTATCCGTATACAAGCTGATATTACAAGGGAATTTTAATACCTTAAGTCCATTGATCACTGCTGTTAACTCCATTTTATTATTTGTAGTATTTTCTTCTCTACCACAGATGTTCTTTCTATGATTTTGAAATAATATGATTGCTGCCCACCCTCCTATCCCTGGGTTACCAGAGCATGCTCCATCTGTATATATTGTCACTTCCTTTTTCTTCATCTTTAACTGTAATGAATTAATACAGTATATCGTTGCTTCTATAAAATCACTATTTTCATAGATATAGAGGCAATTTAAGCTGCACCTTTAAATTTTATTATGGAAATAAAAAAAAGTGCTACAACGAGCATTATTAGAAGAGAAAGTAAAAGATAGTTTTTATGTTCTTTCATGGTTAAAACAAATCAATAGAGCAGTAAATAACGCTGGCAAAAAGAGAAAATAGATAAGAAATCGAATAAGAAAACATTTTTTTCTGCGAGTTATGACTCTTAAGCCTTATAACGGATGCAGCAAACCAAATAAAAACACCCCCTTCAATAATTGCCATACTGAGGTAAAATAGAGCCTTTTTCAAAAAAAATACTGGAAGTAAGCTAGTTAATACGAGTAACACGCTATAGATTAATATATATTTCCTCGTTTTTTCTGGACCATAAACGATATTGAACATTGGAATCGATGCTTTTTTATAATCTTCAGATCTATTTAAGGATAGAGCCCAAAAATGTGGTGGAGTCCACATAAAAATTATTAAAAATAGAACACAACTTCCCCAGCTTACAGAGTCAGTTACAACCGCCCAGCCAATCATTGGAGGAAAAGCACCTGCTGCACCACCAATAATAATATTCTGCGGAGTACGCCTTTTGAGCCAAATTGTATACACAAAAACATAAAATAATATGCTAATTGCAAGCAAAGCAGCAGAAACATAGTTGACTGCTATTGCCATGATAAATACTGACAATATTCCAAGAGTTATGCCAAATTCAAGCGCGCTTTCTGCAGAAACTCTACCTGAAGGTATAGGGCGGTTTTTTGTTCTCTCCATAAGCAAGTCTATATCTCTGTCATACCACATATTTATTGCACCTGCAGATCCTGAACCAAGAGCAATGCACATAAGAGATATTAGTGAAAGGAAAGGATGAATGCTACCCGGTGCAGCAACCATTCCAGCAATTGCAGTAAACACTACAAGGTACATTATCCTTGGCTTCAGCAAATGCCAAAAGTCCAATATTGTCGATTCAACGTTTAACAAAGCACTTATATACACTTTATTTTACCACTGGTGGCTTTTCGAAAGTATGAAAAGGTGGTGGTGAAGATACAGTCCACTCTAAGGTATCACCCCCCCAAGGATTATCTCCAGTCTTTTTGCCCCACTTAAAGAGATGTATAACTATAAATACAAAGAACGTAACTGAAACAAAGGACATATATGAACCAATTGAGGATATATAATTCCAAGGGATAAACGCGTCGGGATAATCAGGTATACGCCTTGGCATACCTGCTAATCCCAGGAAATGCTGGGGTAAGAAAGTGACATTGGTGCTAATAAAAGTGAGCCAAAAGTGTATCTTTCCTAAACACTCGTTATATTGCTTACCTGACATTTTGCCTATCCAATAATAAAAACCGGCAAAAGCTCCAAATAATGCAGCAAGCGACATGACATAGTGAAAGTGAGCAACGACATAATAGGTATCGTGCAAAAGCTTATCTATTCCACCGTGAGAAAGAATTATCCCTGTTATACCACCTCCAACAAACATGAAAATAAAACCTAATGCAAATAGCATTGGTGTCTTCAATTCAATCGCTCCACCCCACATAGTTGCAATCCAACTAAAGACTTTTACACCAGTTATAACACCAATGAAAATTGTGCTAGTGCTAAAAAATATAGTAGCATCCTCGCCAAGCCCAACAGTAAACATATGGTGAGCCCAAACCATAAAGCCAAACGTTGCTATTCCTATCATAGCATAAACCATTCCCATATAACCAAATACTGGCCTATGAGAAAAAGTTGACACAATCTGACTAATGATACCAAATGCAGGAAAAATAATTATGTAAACTTCTGGATGACCAAAAAACCAAAACAGATGTTGAAATAACACAGGATCACCACCACCAGCAGGATCAAAAAAGGAGGTACCTATATTACGATCAGTGAGCAGCATAGTTATAGCACCAGCAAGTACCGGCAAGGCAACAATTAACATGAATGATGTGAGTAAAATAGACCAGACAAATAGTGGTATCTTAGTGAGTGGCATACCTTTTGCACGCATATTGAATATGGTAACTATAAAGTTGATTGCTCCAACAATTGATGACATACCAGCAATATGAAGTGCAAGTATAGCAAGATCAACTCCTGCACTTGGGTGGGACATAATTTGCGACAAAGGTGGGTATAAAGTCCATCCTGTTCCAGGACCTTCTCCAGCAAATACCGAGAGGACAAGCAAAATAAAAGATGAAACTAACAACCAAAAACTCAAATTATTCATACGAGGAAATGCCATATCTGGTGAACCAATCATGAGAGGTACGAACCAATTACCAAATCCTCCCATTAAGGCTGGCATTATCATAAAAAACACCATGATTACCGCATGCCCTGTAATCATTACGTTATATAGCTGGTAATTATTGTTAAATATATTAATGTGCATTAGCTGAGTACGAATAATTACCGATAGTAATCCACCAATAATTCCAGCTAATATGGAAAAAATAATGTATAGTGTCCCTATATCTTTGTGATTAGTAGAAAACAGCCAACGTCTTATACCTTTTGGTACATCACTCATATCTATACTCCAAACTTAACTTGCTAATTTTTTACCTTCAATCCACTTATTAAAATCTTCTTTACTCACTGCTTCAACAACAATTGGCATAAATCCATGACCTTGACCACATAGTTCATAACATTGCCCATAATAAATACCGGGCTTGGTAACGTTAAACCATGCTTCATTCAGCCTACCTGGTATTGCATCAATTTTTATACCAAAAGCCGGTATTCCCCAGCTATGTATTACATCTCCTGCTGTCACTTGTAAACGAATATTAGTATTGATAGGTAAAATAACGTTATTGTCGACAGAGAATAGTTTTAAATCTCTTTCAGTAAAGTCTTCTTTTCCTTTTATATAGCTGTCAAATGAAATACCTTGATATTCTGGGTACTGGTAACTCCAATACCATTGATGACCAATAACTTTTAGTGTTATGTCAGCTTTTGGCACTTTCTCCTGTAGTTTAATTAATTCAGCATTTTTAAAAGCCAATACCCCAACAACAATCGTTGGTATAACAAACCAGATAATTTCTACAAAGATATTATGAGTTATTTTATTAACACTTTTCACTTTGCTCTTACGAAAGCGAAATACTACATAAGCAATCAGGGCCCATACAAAAAGCATAATCGCAATCATTACACTCATCACAAACGAATGCGACTTAACTATAACCTCCATTATCTCAGTTGCAGGCGTAGGAAATCCAAATTGCCAAGAAGTAGGAGCAGAAGCAACCGATACGTTTGAGTAAAACATCATCAACAATGCAAATAACTTCACCATATTTTTTGCTGTAAAACAATTGTATAATAATATATATAAACTTACTATGCAAACAGAGATTATAGAATGTACACAAGTGTTTTGCTAAATATTGAATCAAAAGTAAATGATGATTAATATTTTTTTAGCATTTAATAAATATAATGACACGATACTAACTTGAGTAAAAAGCATTTACATGAATCTATTTTAAGTTAAAATATTATAATATTTAAAGTTAAGTATTTACTCTAAGGGAATTCTATAATAAGTTTAATAGTGTCTGTTATTGCTAATAACCCTCTAGCCTCACACCTAAAAGCAGTAACAGACACTATTAAACTTGAGGTAAGTTTGTCTGTTTATAACTCATTAAGGTAAAAGTCTTACTAATTCATTTAATTCTATTATACAGCTGAGTTTACTAATTAACCTTTAATATTTACGTTACCATTTGCATCCTAGATCAAAGATTTACATGTTATAGAAAATAATTATAAAATAATATACTACTTGTGTGTAATTTTTTTTTGCACATCAAACCCTGTAAACAGATTTTTTTAGAAAAGCCAAATAAATTATCTCTCTATGAAAGATCTGTCGAATGTTGCAATTATAGGTGTAAACAAGAATGATAAAAGAGTGCGGGATTGAGTAACTACATATACTTCTACTGGCATACCAGGATATAGGTATACGTTTTTAAACTGAGCAAGTTCTGATTTTGGTATCACCACTCGCACTGAATAATAACGCCCCATCCTTGGATCATCAAGAGCATCAGGGGAAATATGGTTTACTATACCGTTAATTAAACTTAAGCGACGTGCACTATAAGCGCTTAGCCTTACTTTAACTTTCAGCCCTTCTAGTCCATCGATAGAAACTATATTGCTATCTTTCTTTTTTGCTGACAGTATCTCTTCTATGTTTCTGGTTAGAACTTTAGCATCTATTATTAGATCATCATCTGATGGTACTATACTCATGATTGGAACTCCAGATTGTATAACACCACCTTCAGTGTGGTATCTTATATCTGTAACTATACCATCTTGAGGTGATTTAATTATTGTACGTGCTAACGAATCTTCAGCAACCATCAGCCTCTCCTTTAAATCTGCAATAGATGTATTAACTTCCTTAAGCTCAGCATTTGCTCTTTCTTGAGCATCATTCTTCACATTTATAATCTCTAACTCATTTTCTCCAATCTTTTGCTGTACTTGAGATATTGCAGAAGAGTAATGTCCAACTCTACCCTCAATTTCAGCAAACTGTTTTTCTAAAGATAAAATGTGTGGTTTGCTTATATGGCCACTATCAAGTAATTGTCTTTTTGTTTCTAACTCCTCAGTTATCAAGTCATATTGCTTATGGGCTGCATTTAGTTGAAAATTTAGCCCTGCTAATTCAGCATTTAACTGCTTTATACGTTGTTGCAGTATGCCAGTTTTTCCTAATATACTCTCTCTCTGAGAGTTGAACAACTTTACCTGATTCTTTATCACTTTATTTACAAGTTCATCGTTAGACAATCTTTTAACTTCATCAGAAAATTCTAGCGTATCTGAGTCTCCCCTAATTGCAATAAGTCTTGCTTCAGTTGCCAAAAGTGATAAGAGTTTTTCTTTAATTATACTAGAATTTGCCTTTTCGTTAACATCACTTAATAAAACTAAAGGCTCATCTTTTTTAACTACTTGACCTTCTTTTACTAAAATTCTGCTTATTATTCCCCCACCCAAGTGTTGCACTATTTTTCTATTTGAAGAGACAATAACTTCTCCACTTGCATGCACTGCTCCGTCAATTGGAGCTATAGCTGACCAAATACCACCTATTCCAAAAAAGATGAATATCACCACTAAACCAAAAAATAGTGGTCCCCATGTGACTTTTAGGACTTCATTTACGTTATTACTCTCACGTTTAAAAATAAAATTTATCATCGCATCAATCCATGCGAACGCCTTATCCAAAAATCGATATTTCTTCTTTCTATTTCCCGTCCTTTGCATATCTATATCATCACTACCAATCAGGCCTGTCAAAGAAAGTCCAGCACTAAGCTTCTTTAACTCACTCATTATAATACTACTGCGAGTTCTCGTTAACCAGGATAACACACAAAAACAAAGAATCTATACCTTAAGTACTTTACTTAGACTACGGAGCATTAGAATAAACTATTTAGTAACAATTCTTATACTCTATTCAACGGTTCAGCATTAGGATAGAAAATCAAAAAGGTTTTACAATAACCATAATAACTATAATTATTATTAACACTGTTACTGCTTCGTTTAAAACACGAAAATAAACGTGAGTTTTCTTATTCAAGCCCACTGCAAAATTTTTTCTATACTTTGCAAGTAGGACATGAATAGCAAACATTAAGAATAATGCTAGCGCTTTTACATGAAACCACCCTTCGCGATATGCTTCCCTAATAATCATTAGCATAATTCCAAAACCAAGGGAGAAAAGCATTGCAGGGTTTATAATATATCTAAGGAGTCTCTTCTCCATTATTTGAAGTAAGCTGTCATTTTCTGAACCTGTTTTTACAGATGCATGGTAAACATAAAGCCTTGGCAAATAGAGCATACCTGCCACCCACATAATTACAGAGATAACGTGACAAGCTTCAAGCCAGTGATAGTAGTCCATATAGATAGTATTATAAAATGTTAAAATTTCTGGTATGATCTCAATTTAATAAAAGAAAGTCAATATGAAAGCAGAAAATTTCACTAAAGAACAGGTGATTGGATTCTACAGAAAAATGCTTCTCATACGTAGATTTGAGGAAAAAGCAGGACAATTATACGGAATGGGATTAATAGGAGGATTCTGTCACTTATCAATAGGGCAAGAAGCAGTTGCAGTTGGTACTCAAGCTGCATCAAAATCTGGTGATGCTTTTATCACAAGCTATAGAGACCATGGATTAATGCTTGCATGTAACTCTGATCCGAATGTTGTGATGGCAGAACTAACCGGCAAAGGAACAGGGTGTTCAAAAGGCAAAGGTGGCTCAATGCACATATTTGATGTTGAAAAAAATTTCTTTGGTGGACATGGAATAGTAGGTGCACAAGTCCCAATTGGGACAGGAATAGCATTTGCTAATAAATACAAGCAAAAAGATAACGTTGTATTCACATATTTTGGTGACGGTGCTGCAAATCAAGGACAAGTATATGAATCATTTAATATGGCATCTTTGTGGAAGTTACCTGTGGTTTATATCATAGAAAATAACGAATACGCAATGGGAACTTCTGTACACAGATCAACTTTAGTAACTGAACTATATAAAAGAGGAGAGAGTTTTGGTATTCCTGGAAAACAAGTTGATGGAATGGATTTTTTCTCTGTCTATGAGTTAACAAGTGAAATAGCTGAGCATGTACGTGGGGGAAAAGGACCTCTCTTGCTTGAAATGAAGACATATCGATATCGTGGCCATTCAATGTCAGATCCTGCTACTTATCGCTCAAAAGAAGAAGTTGAAGATATGAAGCAAAATCATGATCCTATAATTACCCTAAAGCAGTATATAACAGACAATAAAATCGCTTCTGATGAAGAGTGCAAAGCTATTGATAAGGAAATACGAGATTTAGTAAAAAAGTCAGAAGATTTTGCTAAAAATAGTAAAGAGCCAGGCATTGATGAACTATATACTGATGTTTATAAATTTGTTAGCTAATCAGTTGCTATCAAAATTGTGTTTTGGCCTACTATAGATATTTTTTGGCAGCACTTAGCTTTATTATATAACAGCCTAGTCAATAGAAACTGTAGTAACTCTTATATTATTGATATACACTACTCTTGGATCATAGGTTAAATGAGTTTTATTTGACTTTTTGTGCTAGTTTGCAGAATATGAAGTTATCAATTGAATAAAATACATGACAAAAGAAAACTGGGAGACAGTAATTGGACTTGAGATACACGCTCAGGTTTCTTCTAAGACAAAGCTATTTTCTAATTCACCAACGGAATTTGGCACTGAGCACAATACTCAAGTTTCTCTAGTTGATGCAGCAATGCCAGGTACATTGCCAATATTAAATTATTTCTGCATAGAGCAAGCAATACGTACCGGTCTTGCACTTTCTGCAGAAATTAATAAATGTTCTTACTTTGATCGTAAAAATTATTTTTATCCCGATTTACCACAAGGTTACCAAATAACCCAGTTTTTTGAGCCAATAGTTAAAAATGGTAAAGTGTTTATCAAAAATAATGAAAAAGAAATAAGAATAGCAAGAATTCACTTAGAGCAAGATGCAGGAAAGAGTATTCATGAAGAAAGCAAAACTTACGTAGATTTAAATCGTGCAGGTGTTGCTTTAATGGAAATTGTTTCGGAGCCAGATCTTCGTTCATCTGCAGAAGCTGCAGAATTCATGAAAAAATTGAGGCAGATTTTGCGTTACATCGGTTCATGTGATGGTAATATGGAAAAGGGGTCACTTCGCTGTGATGCAAATGTTTCTGTTCGCCCAAAGGGTAGTAGCACATTTGGCACTCGTTGTGAAATAAAAAACTTAAATTCAATACGTTATATTGTACAAGCTATAGATTATGAAGCACAAAGGCAGATCAAAATTTTGGAAAGCGGAGGAAAAATAAGTCAAGATACCTTATTGTTTGATGTCACTTTAGGAAAAACAAAAGTGATGAGAAGCAAAGAAGATTCAAGTGACTATAGATATTTCCTTGAACCTGATTTGCTACCTGTTGAAATAAGCCAACACAAAATTGATTCTATTAAATCATCTTTACCCGAATTGCCAGATCAAAAAAAACTTCGATACATAGAAGAATTAGGTATCAATGAATATGATGCAGACGTTATCACTTCTGATAAAGAAATTGCCGATTATTTTGAAAAATTAGCAAAAAAGCACGATTCAAAGATTGCAGTTACCTGGTTAACCGTCGAGCTTTTCGGTCGTTTAAATAAAACAAATATTAATATTGTTAGCTCTCCAATTAAAGCAGATGCTTTATCCGAACTCCTCGACTTTATCGTCGATGGAACGATCTCTGCTAAACTTGGTAAACAAGTTTTTGATATTATGTTTGAAACTGGAAAGCCTGCATCCCTTATTATAGAAGAGCAGAATCTCAAGCAAATAACTGACACATTTCAAATCTCAAAAGTAATAGATAAAATCGTCAATGACAACCAAGATAAAGTTCAAGAATATAAGGGTGGTAAAACAAGATTGTATGGGTTCTTTGTTGGTGAAGTCATGAAATCCACCAGAGGAAAAGCCAGCCCTGATGTCGTAAACTTGGTTTTGAGTGAAAAATTAAAATTGAGTGCCTAGGTGTACGGTCCCAGATCTTTTGCTATTTGCTTGACTTATTTCTTTACATAGCTTCTAATTTAAATTCTGCTGTCTATTATCTTTCATTCATAACATTTTGCAAAACGTTTTTGCTTTCTTCTCTGCTGGTCACTATTGCTTATATAAAGCAAGTACAGTATTGAATGATGTTGCAAGTACTCAGTTCGGCAATATTATCGATTTTAGACGAAGTTAAGATTTTGATTTTTTATTCAAACTCTTCTGAAAGTTTTTATACATATTGAAGACATCTTGATAACTTAGGTAAGTGTAAACTTGAGTAGTTTCAAGGCTTGAGTGGCCAAGCAGCTGTTGTATTGATCTTATGTCAATACCTTCCTGAAGTAAATGAGTAGCAAAACTATGGCGAAATGCATGTGGAGATAAAATTTCTGGTAAATTTAAAAATCTTCTTATTTTTTGTAAACGATTAGCAACATAAGTTCTTCCCAATTTTTTTCCTCTTACCCCCACAAAAAGATGTCCCGCTCCGTCAAAGTGGGGACAAGCTTTTATATATTTTTGTATACACTTTTTTACTATTGGAAGAATAAATACCTGCCTTTGTTTATCTCCCTTACCTGTTACTATTAAACTTTCATTGCTAATATCACTAACCTTAAGATTCAGTGCTTCAGTGATTCTTAAGCCCGTACCATATAGCAGAACGACAATTGCAATTTCTCTTTTTACTACCCAAGGCTCGCCTAGATCAGGCAATTTCATTTCTTTCAATAGAGTTTCTATGTTAAATATTGAAAGTGCTTTAGGTAGAGTTCTTCTCTGAATTGGCCTTGATAAAGAAAATACTGCTTCATTATTGATTTCATAATTGTTTTTTATATATTTAAAAAAATTTCTGATTACTGACAATGCGCGAGTGTTAGATCTCGCATTTACACCTCTTGCATAACGAGAGGTAAACCAACTTCTCAGTTCAGGTATGCTTAATTTTTCTAAAGAGCCAACATTTACTTCTTCACCAATGTGAGTATTTAGGAAACTTATAAGATCTTTGAGGTCTCTCATGTATGACTCCAAAGTGTTTGATGAGTAAGACCTGTTGTACTTTAGCCAATCATACCATTTTTCAATGATCGAACCGAGGTCCACAGTTACTTTTTAAAGAAAGCATCGATGCACGCATCCCTAAAGGCTTCATTTATATCAGGATGAGAATGACAAATTCTGTATATATCCTCTGCTGCTGCACCATATGCCATTGCAACTGCTGCCTCATTGATTAGCGTATCAGCGTATGCTCCTATGATATGTACACCAAGTATTGTATCTGCTTTGCTACAAGTCAGAACTTTCACGAATCCCTCAGCATCGTCAGTGACTTTTGCCCTACCGTTCGCAGCAAATTGACATTTACCAACTTTATACTTTCGACCAGCACTTTTGAGTTCTTCTTCAGTTTTACCGATTGAAGAAACTGCAGGGTGGGTGTAAATGACTGACGGTATGATTTCATAATCAACGTGAGGCAATTGCCCTGCTAGTATCTCTACAACTGCCACCCCTTCTTCCTCAGCTTTGTGAGCAAGCATTGCTCCACCAATCACATCACCAATAGCAAATATTCCTTTCACATTAGTTTCATATCTGTTGTTAACTTGAATGAAACCGCGATTATCTTTTTCCATTTTTTCATCAACACCAAGACCATCAGTACATGGTTTGCGTCCTGCTGCCACCAATACCTTATCCGCCTCTATAGAGTTTGTTTGATTATCTTTTACAGAGCAAACTTTCACACTCAAAGAGTTACTACTTTGTTCTATTCTCTCAACTTTAGTGCTAAGTAAAAATTTTATTCCTTGTTTTTGTAGACTGGAAAGTAGAGACTTACTTAATTCTCCATCCATTGCTGCAGCGATTCTG
This sequence comes from Wolbachia endosymbiont of Trichogramma pretiosum, assembly GCF_001439985.1. NCBI lineage: Bacteria > Pseudomonadati > Pseudomonadota > Alphaproteobacteria > Rickettsiales > Anaplasmataceae > Wolbachia > Wolbachia endosymbiont of Trichogramma pretiosum. The sequence continues at coordinate 181,967 of NZ_CM003641.1, read as the reverse complement.
TCAAAAAATTCTACCACAGTGACTTCAGACCCTAGCCTCCTCCATACAGAAGACATTTCAAGCCCTATTGCCCCGGCTCCGATTACGACAAGTTTTTTTGGTACTTCAGTTAAAGACAATGCACCAGTTGATGAAATAATACTTTTCTCATCGAGATTAATTCCTGGCAAAGAAATAACGTCAGAACCGGTTGCAATTACTATATTTTTTGTCTTCAGCACCTTACCTTCAACTAAAACTTCAAGGTTGCCTTGATCAAAAGAAGTAATTTTTCCAAGTCCATTGATCTTAGTAATTTTGTAAAGGTTAAACAGATATTCTATGCCTTTTCCAAGTTCCTGAACTCTAGCGTCTTTATAGCCTATCATTTCTCTCAAATCGAGACTTACATCCTTAACTTTTATGCCAAGTTTTAATAGATTATTTTTCACGCTAGCATATTGATAAGAGGAATAGAGTAATGCTTTTGATGGTATACACCCAACTCGCAAACACGTGCCACCAAAAATGCTATTTTTGTCTATACAAGCAACTTTGAGTCCAAGTTTTGCAGCAGCAATAGCGCATTTGTAACCACCTGGACCACCACCTATAATAATCAAATCATAATCAGTCATAAAAAACAGACCTATTTTCTAAAGAATAAACACCATTTCCTTCAGTCGTTATATATATTTTACCATGGGTAAATACTGGAGGATGAAACACATTACCGGGTATTTTAATCACTCTTCCCGTACTTTCAGATCCAGGAAAAGCAAATATTAAACCTTTATTACTTGTTACCCAGAGCGTATGGGCATCCATAATTGGAACAAACAATTGCACATTCTCTATAAAATCAGATGTCCAAACTGTTTTTCCACTTTGTATGTCTATGCCAATTACCTTGTTATCTTTAGTCACCATAAAAATTCTTCCGCCTTCTTTTTGTTTCTCTTCAGGAACAAGAGGGCTATAATATGACTCAATATTTGATATATTTTTTACTTGTAGTGGCCTTGACCATAAAATATTTCCTGAGTTTACATCAATGCTATAAATATAAGAGTTGCTCGTAGCTATTAAGATATTATCGTGTACTCTAGGTGTAGTAGTTACATCTGTAAGCTGTGTTTCTAAAAGATTTGTAGCTAATTTTTGGCTCCATAATTTTTTACCTTCTTCATTAAAAGATATTAACTCGCCATTTGAAAATGGTGCCATTATTTTATCATTAGAGACTACTGGTGAGACGGAATATAAACCTCGAACCTCATTTATACCATTTTGATAAGCCCAAATGGGTCTGCCATCTCTTATATCAAATACATGTAGATAGTTCTCAATAGTCAATACCACCAACTTATTGTTTACTACTATTGCTTTCCCTCTTGCCGGAGCTCTTAATTCTTTTTCCCATTGAATCTTCCCTGTTTTCGCATCTATTGTATGTAGAATGTTATCCACTATAAAGAAAACATTTTCTTTATAGCTCGATAAACTCATATTACCAATTTTTTTCCTACTTGAGAGGTATAATTTCCAATTTGTAACTCTTGGGTTATCGATATCAAAGGAATATAAGTTACCGTGCTTGTCTGGTAAAATAACGCTATTTTCTGTAAGTATCGGAGCTACATATCCTTGAGATAATTTTTTATCTACTAAACCTATTCGTTCGCTCGCTATTGTATAATTACTATACAATAGTATTATCATGACAATTATTATTTTCATTATCTAGTGAAAACAAGATCCATTAATATACATACTAGAAACGTAAATCACAACGAAAATGTTCTTAATTGTGGATCAAAAGCATTAACGTAATGTCATGCTATTATGTAAAGATTCTCTTACTGTAATAATTTTATCAATTATTGATTAAAACACATTCCGATAGCCCAGACCAACGCTGTCAGTAATATTACTATAATATGAAATGGAAGTGGATGCATCATTTTTACGATGAAAGATATTATTGTAATGTCATTCATTTAAACTATGAATATCAATTTGAAAAATGTACATTGTCTTATACTATAGTACCTAAAAGTAAATGCTCAACATACAAAATAACGCTTCACTTTGCAGGCAATGGATATTCTTGGCAGTACTTGCTCTTGCTTGTTCTGGACTGCTGTCAATAATTGTTATTTTTCTACGATTGCCTTTTATTTCTTCTCTCATTCCTTCTGCACAATATATCTTTGATAATGCACTGGTGATACACGTAAATTTGTCAATTTTGGTATGGATGTGCTCTATAATATCTCTGCTCTTCATCATAAACTTAAAAACCAATCATTGGTTTAACTTCTCATGGATTCTCTCAATCCTTTCCATGCTGCTAATGTTTATATCTGCATTTGTTCCAAACACTGAAGTTATCAAAAGTAACTATATACCTGTGTTACAAAACAAATTATTTTTACTTGGACTCAGTCTTTTCATTACCAGCATATTGATAAATACAGCTCTAGCCTACATGTCAGATAAACAAGACTCATATCTTTCAATCGGACAAATTGGCCTGGTCATTATACTTGTGTCATCATTTCTTTGTGTTGTTTTAGCACATAAAAATATGCCTCCAGGTCTATATCATTCAGACAAGAATTTATTTTATGAATATCTCTTTTGGGGAGGCGGACATTTACTGCAGTTTGCCTTTACTCAAGCAATGTTTTTAGTTTATTTGATCATACTGAATGCTCGCTATATTAGTCTAAATAAAATTACCATTTTACCACTATTTATAAACACAGTTTTGACCGTAGGTGCGCCATTTATATACTTTATTTATTCGGTGGATAGTGCTGAATTGATACAGTTTTTTACCTGGCATATGAGAATTGCTGGAGCAGTTCTGCCGTGCTTTTTAACAATATTAGTGTGTTGCAACACAAAAACTCTGCTCAATGATAAGGGCAATCATCTTCTCCACTCGTTTGTATTATTCATTTATGGAGGTGTGCTTGGAGTGCTAACTATTGAAGGAAATGTCACTATCCCTGCGCATTATCACGGTTCTGTGGTTGGTATTACTATAGCTTTTATGAATTTTATCTACTGGCTGTTACCAAAATTGGGCTGTAAAGAAATAAAAATCTCCATAGTAAGATTACAGATTTATGCATATAGCTTTGGACATTTTCTCCACATTACTGGACTTGTTTGGCTTGGTGGATATGGTGCCTTAAGAAAAGTTGCAGATCTGCCAAGTATTTCATCAATGTTGGCACGTGCTTGTTTTATTACGGGTGGAGCTATATCAGTTATTGGTGGAATGTCATTCGTAATAATTGTGATTTTACATCTTCTTAAAGGCAAGGCTCGTACCAACCAACCCACAGAAAGAAAACTAAAATTTTAGTGTAAAATTACTATTTTTACTTTCTACTATGGCTCAAATAACCTGCTTCAAATTTGGAAAGGTAATAAAATAAAAAAAACTATATCAAGCTAGACTGAATTCTTATTTACTACTCCTTGTGGTTCTTGTGTTCCATTCACTTGAGAGCTAGGTTTTATTATTAAACCACTAGCTAAGAATGCAGATACTTTTGCTATAACAACGATTAACCACATGTCAAATTTAGTTGTATGTTCAAGTGTAATATACACTACTAACCCAAAAGCAAAACCAGTACTAGCAGTAGCGATGTATGTTACTTTTTCTTTTAGTTGTTTATTTGCTTCATTTTTGGTTTCTAATATTTTCTTTTCTTGCTGTAACTGCTTGATTTGAGTATTTATTTTTTGTTTCAGTTCATTAGATACTTCACTTTTTAGTTCATTTTTTATTTTAGATATTGCCTTTTCTAGACTTTTTTTTAACTTCTAGTTCCAACACATCCTCAATCAATTCTGCTAGTTTTATTTTTTCGTTGGAGGGTAGATAGTATGGATCATATAGAGCATTAACAAGATCTTGTAAATCAGAAAATTTAAAATCAGGCATAATAAATCTCAATACTAAAAATTTATCGTGTAATACATAAAAAACTAAAATCAAGAAATTTTGTATTGTAAACTAAAATATCAGACATTAAAATTGCTGTATTTGCTCAATTGTGCTAACTTAAAGCTTAAAACTGAAAAATATTTATGTTGGAAGAAAAATACAGCTTTAGAGAAGTTGAAGACAAATACAATGTATTATGGGAAGGAAGTAAAGTTTATAAATGGAGTAGTGAAAAGGGTAACACTTTCACTATAGATACGCCCCCACCAACGATATCAGGAAAGTTGCATATTGGCCATATATTCAGCTATTGCCACACAGACTTTGTTGCAAGGTTTCAGCGTATGCTGGGAAAAGATGTATTTTATCCAATTGGGTTTGATGATAATGGCCTTCCGACTGAAAGGTTAGTTGAGCAAACCTATAAAACCCGCGCAAAAGAAGTTGGCAGAGAAAAATTTATAGAGATGTGCCATGAGGTTATTGAAAAATCAAAGCAAGAATTCAAGGAATTGTTTAAATCAGTTGGCATTAGCTATGACTGGGATTTGGAATACCACACGATCAGCAAGGAAGCTGTGGCACTTTCTCAAATGTCATTCATTGATCTATATAATAAAGGGTACGCATACAGAAAAATGCAACCTATTCTTTGGGACCCAGTCGATAAAACTGCAATTGCACAAGCAGAAATAGAGGATAAAGTCTTTGAGTCATTTTTGAACACGATAGTTTTTTCCACTGAAGAAAATGAGCAGATTAAGATTGCAACTACAAGGCCTGAGTTGCTTCCAGCATGTGTTGCAGTTTTTTGCCATCCAGAAGATGCACGCTACACTCAGCTGATTGGAAAAATAGCCGTGGTTCCAATAACAGGAGCAAAAGTTCCAATAATAGCTGATGATAAAGTTAAAATAGATAAAGGTACTGGGCTTGTTATGTGCTGTACGTTTGGTGATGAGCTCGACATATATTGGCAGCAAAAGTATGATCTACCGATGAAAATTATTATCGATCAGGATGATAGGATAAGTCTAGATTCAGTATATGGTAATAATAGATCCCAGTGTCAAGGCACTGGGATAACAAAAGGGAGTGAAATTCCAGTGCTTAACACTGGAATCCAGCCATTAGAGGAGACACACGCTCCAGCGCGTGACGCTAGAATCTACGATGGAATAAACGGCCTAAGGGTTAAAGAAGCAAGAAAAAGAATTATTAAAATCCTGACTGAAAAGGACCTTTTGATAGAAAGTACTAACATTTCTCATTTCGTAAAGTGTGCAGAAAGATCTGGCGCATTACTTGAAATATTACCAACTTATCAATGGTTTATCAAGATTTTAGAGCAAAAAGCTCAAGTGTTAGATAAAGTAAAAAAGTGTAGTTGGCATCCAAAGTTTATGCGTAAACGCATGGAGGTATGGATAGAAGGGCTAAATTGGGACTGGTGCATTTCAAGACAGCGTTATTTTGGTGTGCCATTTCCGGTGTGGTATTCAAAACGCAAAGGGGAGGAGGGTAAAATCATTCTAGCTGAAGTAAAGGATTTGCCTATCGATCCACTCAAAGATTTGCCAAAAGGGTATATTAAAGAAGAGGTTGCCCCAGACCAAGATGTAATGGATACTTGGGCCACAAGTGCGATCACTATTCAACTAAGTGCACTAGCAGTAAACAATGATCTCGGTTTACCAAGCCATCGGTATGATAAGATATTTCCTGCAGATCTACGCAGCCAAAGTCATGAGATAATAAGAACTTGGGCTTTTTATACGATTTTGAAGGCACATTATCATGCAGATTCACTGCCGTGGAAAAATATAATGATTAGTGGTTGGTGTTTGGCCGATGATAAAAAAAAGATGAGTAAATCAAAAGGTAATATCATCACTCCTCATGTAATGCTTGAAACCTATGGAGCTGACGTAGTACGCTATTGGGCAGCAAACTCAAGACTTGGAGTTGACACAGTCTACTCTGAAAATATCTTCAAAATTGGCAAACGACTTGTTACGAAACTTTGGAATGCTAGCAAATTTGTTTCCATATTTATGGAAAAACATCAAGCATTGATCATAAATTCCATCAGTGAGACGATGGATAAGTGGATATTGTCCAAATTATATAAAGTGATAGAAAAAACGACGAACAACCTATTACAGTTTGAATACTGCGAAGCTTTGGGCGCAATAGAAGAATTTTTTTGGAAAGATTTTTGTGATAATTACTTAGAGTTAGTTAAAAAACGTGCATATGGAGATGCATTGGACAGCGAGGCAAACATGAGTGCGAAACAGAGTTTGGCATATGTACTCAATATTATTTTGAGGTTATTTGCACCATTTTTGCCATACATTACAGAGGAAATATATCATCAGTTGTATAGTTATAACTCTATTCACAATAAAAGTAATTGGCCTAATAAGGAAGAACTTATCTATGAGAAGTATTCTGAGGAAATGGGAGATAATTTCGTGCAGATATTAAACCTTGTGAGAAAAATAAAAGCAGATAATAACGTATCAGTTAAGCATCCTATACAAAAGTTGATGATAAAAGCGAGTGTAAAAGAGGATGAGTTAAATTATTCTGCTCAGCATGATTTGCAGTCAGTTTGCAATGCTGAAGTGATAGAATGGGTTGAGAGTACAGACGCAGAGGTTATAACTGAGAATGGAAAATTTACTGTAAGTTTATTGATTGATGTAACTTAGCATTCGTATTACTATACTAATTATTTAGTTGTGAGATAATAATGATTGGTAATTCATACAATAATAAAATTGAGGAACAAAAAGATGGTTATCATGACTTCATTCAAAGGTTTTTGTTTTTCCTCGGTAAGATAAAAGAAAAGAATAAATCAGTTCACACTGCTGTAGCTAGTTTTTGCATATTATCTTTGTTTAATAAAATATAATGCCAATTTTAATGAAGATGAAGTATATAAAGCCGTTATCCAAGATTTCAATAATGTAAAGGAGATGAGACTAGAGCTTCAAGATAAGGCTAAAAAAGTATTAAATGGGTATATTGAAAGTATCGTTAAAAAAGTGTCAGTATATGGTGGTTGTGTAGAAGTTAAATTAGGGGCTAATAAAAACAAATTCAAAGTCAGTGAGTTTTGAATAGTAATTTCTGCCAAGATAATGGAATTATAGGGTTTTTAACTCTGCATAGCAATGGAAAAATGGAATGCACGGTTTTGTTTCTGAAGAAGGAATAAGGCACTATGTTGTAACTGATGGTGCATACGAAATGACTCTGAATTGGTATGATGAGGACGGAAAAAAAAGTGCACTATTATAATTAATATTGATGCTAATGGTATAGAACTTATCGAGTGTAATCGTGTTACAGATGATCAATTGAAAGAAAATAAAGATGTAAAATGGTTAACTTATTCTTGTATCAAAGAAAATTTAGAAATAAGGAGAAAGGCAATCATAAATCATCTGAGATTGTGATAGAAAATAGTAATAGAAATATTAACATTCAAACAACTCAAGAATTGAGCGTGGCAGCAAAGAAGCTCAAATAGGCAGTACTAAAGTGCAAGATAAAATTGCACAAGTTGTAGATGACAGCTTAAACGAAAGAATTAATAAATTGGAAAAAAAAAATACAAGATTAATTGGAAATAATCAAACTATATTAAAACAATTACAGCAAAGAATGAGAAAGGTAGAGGAATTAAATGGAAAAGTAAGGGAAAAAGATGAAGTTTTGGCTGAAGTAACACAAAAACTCAAGCAGCTAAGTGATTCGGTAGAGAGTGAATTTGAAAGGAGAAAAGTAGAGAATGAAAAGTTAGAGGAGAAATTAAGGAAAGCGCAAAAAGAGATACAAAAGTTAAGTAAAGAAAAAGCTGAATTAGTGCAAGAAAATCAAGGCTTGGAAGAATATACTAAAATTCTAGTTGTCAAAATACAAAAACTAGTTAATCAAATAGGGCGATCAGATCCTAAACTGGATGAATCAATAAATGAAAATTAAAGGTTAGAACAGGATAGGTGATGAATATACTGAAATCCAGAGATTAGAAAGTCAATCACATGAATTATAATCTAAAAAAGCAATAGAATTGATGACATTTTTAGCAAAGAAAGAGAAAAAAATAGCAGAGTTAGAAGCGCAGTTGGAAAAAGAAAGTTCTGAAACTTATTATTTAACTATAACAGTTTAGACTTGACCTGACAGAAGAATCGAAGAAGTCAAAACCGACATCAGAATCTATTTTAATGTTATCAATATTTTTTTTTGGTAAGCAATATGAATACTATCAAAAAAGGTCTGCATAGGAATAGCAATACTTACTGGAATGAGGTCTATCTCTGTTATAAGAATGCAACCAATGATCGACATCTAATTGAAGCTCCTCCAAAGTACTATAAATCTTTTTCCTAAAGATAATATTGTAACATTCATCTTGCATAGTTCTATGAAACCTTTCACATATACCATTAGTCTGTGGAGAATAAGCTTTGGTTCTAGAATGATCAATATTTTCTACTCTCAAACATAACAGGTACGCATGATTCCCTAGTTTACCACAATACTATGTACCAAGATCAGTTAAAATGCGTAGCAATGGAACTTTCTGTTTATCAAAAAATGGTATAACTCTATCATTGAGAAGATCTGCAGCTGTGATAGCAGTTTTCTCCGTATAAAGCTTAGCGAAGGCCACTATAGAGTAGGTGTCAATAAAAGTTTGTTGATAAATTCTTCCAATACCTTTGATATTGCCTACATAATAGGCATCTTGATTACCTAAGTATCCAGGGTGTTGTTTCTAACATTGGCTTCTTTTTGTTCCTTAGTTTTTTTTCTAAAGCAGCAACTTGCTCCTCTGTTAAAATTATACCGTCTTGGACCACCTTTGCTTCCAGGGCTTTCAATCTCTTTTTAAAATTTTCGAGATCGTTTCTTTGCCATATTGACCTTATACCACTAGCAGATATTAGAATTCCTTTTTTCTTTAATTCATTAGCTGCTCTTTCTTGTCCATATGCTGGAAACTCTACTGCTATTTTAACTACTGCTTCTTCTGTATCCTTTGGTACTCTATTGGTAAGTAATGGTTTGCTTTTGTTTATCTCATATAATGCTTTTCCCCTCCTGTTTCATATAGCTCTTTGAAGCGGTAAAATGTATCCCTTGCATACCCCATTACTTTACACGCTTGGGATACATCTCCTAATTGCTTTGCAAGTTCTAGTAACCCCAACTTTGGTTCTAGTGTTTTTCTTGTGTTGTACTCATTTCTGACACTCATTTATAATTTATTTATATTTTTATCTTGCTTCATTAAGCTGTTAGATCAGGTCTAAACTGTTACATTAAGCCAGTTGATTTTTTTGTTCCGCTACAATGACTTTTGATTTTCACTATCAGAGTGTACACCATTATGTTGTTCAGTCATAGGTTTTTTCGGCACACCCTATTTAGTATTGCTTCTATCATTTTTAGTTTTGTCACTCGCATTATCTTCTTCTTTTGACTGAGCGCTATTTCTGATTTCTGGATTCTTAACATGAATACTATTCTTGCTTCCTTCATCTGTAGTTTCGCTATTTACATTATGTTCTTCTTGTTTTTTTAATAATGGATTTTCTACAAAATTAAGAGTTGATTGTTGAACAGTACTCTTAGATTGACCTTTTTTTTTGGTTCAGTGCGACTGCTAATTCCTGATATAGCCACATTATAAGGCTTTTTACTATTACCATTATCCTGTGGAAGTGTCCAATTCTTTAAACCTCCGAGTGGTAAAGGAGGAGGTGGCGTTGGCGGAGCTGATGATGGTGTGTTATTATTAGATAAATCATTAGTAAGCACCTTTCTTCCTTATCATTAATATAGTACTAATAATAACTAAATTATTAGTATTTGTCAAAAAATTTATGAATAAGTTTATATTAAGATAATAAAAAGAAAAGAGAGAGGAGCAGTATTCTAAGAAGAAATAGAAACTGTTTTAAACCTCAAGGATCTTCCTTCATCACTTTGTTACTACAGCACATTATCGATGTTTTAGTATTAAGAATCATAAAAATAGCTTAGTGTTAGCTATTTTTATGATAACCTCTCTTAAAAAATTGATATTTTACAGTATTTTTGGTAGAATAATAGCTTAACGCTTAGAATAAAAGTTTATGAGTGAAGCACAAGGTCCAAATATTGCAGAATGGCAGGCACAGCAGCAACACCAGGAAGCCGCTGGTGAGAAAAGTGGTTTCGGTCTTGGTTATAGTGACTCTGTTGCAACAATTGTGGATGGAATGAAGTGGATGTTCAACTTTCATGAAGGAGCAATTGCTGCTTATAATAATGTGTTTGAAGGTTTGATCAGTGGTAGCAGTTTAGTAACGTTATTTGGGAAATCAGGTAATATATTTGGCATAAAATTTCTTGAAGGTCTTACGGAATATTTTTCAGGTGGTGGTGGAGAAGATATGCCATCAGAGGGAATGGGTATGGACTACGGTGATGAGGGGCATCATCCGGATGATTATCCCCACTCTAACAGTGAAATAGCTCAAAGTGCTGATGGTTTGCATGATATGCATGATGCAGGTGATCATCATGGCCAATATTTTTCACCTGGTCCTTCACCATCGGTTGGTGACAATCATGAGCTTGGTTGCTAAATAGCTAAGAAGATTTTATTGTAATTGGTGAAAAAAGTTTCAGTTTTAGGATCAACAGGAAGCATTGGAAAAAAGACTGTAGATTTGCTCTTAAAGAGAAAGGAAGAATATCAGGTGGAAGCACTAAGTGCCAATTCTAACTTTGCTCTACTAGCACGACAGGCAAATCTACTTAATGCGAAATATGCTGCCATTTCTGATGAAAGGTTCTACAAAGATTTAAAAGAAGATCTACTTAGTACAAACGTCAAAGTAGAAGTTGGCGCTCCAGGTCTAGAAAATGTTGCTTCTCTACCTGTTGATCTCTCAGTTGTTGCAATAGTTGGCATCGCAGGCCTTGATCCAGTTATAAAGGTCATAGAAAGCGGTACTAAAGTTATTGCCCTAGCAAATAAAGAAAGCATTGTTTGTGGTGGCAAGTTACTGCTTGAAAAAGCTAAAGAAAGGAGCGTACAAATAATTCCCATCGACTCTGAACACAACGCAATTTTTCAAGTTTTGCACAATGATGATAAATGTGTAGAAAAGGTTATACTCACTGCCTCTGGTGGACCATTTTTAAATTATAGCCTTGAACAATTAAAAGATATTACAGTAGATCAGGCACTAAATCACCCTACTTGGAAAATGGGAAAGAAAATCTCAGTTGATAGTGCAACAATGATGAATAAAGCACTAGAAATAATAGAAGCACATTATTTATTCAATATCAGTCCAAATAGAATTGAAGCAGTAGTGCACCCTGAATCGATAGTACATGGAATTGTCGTGTATCACGATGGATTCAGCTTTGCTGTGCTTGCAGAAACCGATATGGAAATTCCCATTGCATATGCTTTGTCTTGGCCAGAAAGATCAACTTTAAATTATAAATTAGATTTAACAAAGCAAGGAAAATTGACCTTTCAAGAACCAGGTCATAAACGTTTTCCTGCACTAAAGCTAAGCATGGAAGTATTAAATTCTTCTTCTCCACATACAAATAGTATTGTTTTGAACGCTGCAAATGAGATAGCTGTTAATGAATTCTTGAAATCACGAATCGGCTTTTTAGAAGTAGTAAAAGTAGTAAAATCAACAATAGAAAATTTTGACAAGTACTCTGATATTAACTCACTATCTGACATAATAAGTATCGATTGTGAAAGCCGTATTATTGCTAACAAAATTATTGAAAATAAAGGTATAAGTTCAGCAGAGTGGTAAAATAAGGTAGACGAGAAAAGACAACTCAATGGTCAAGTAGCCCCATTTCATACTCCTGTCATCCTAGTAGCTGACACTGGGATCCAAAAAAAAATTTACAAGCAAAATGAGCCTATGCTAAATTCAATGAGATTAAATGAAAAACTGGATTCCAGCATCAAGTGCTGGAATGATACCTTACCTGAACAGATGGATCACTTAGCATGTTCGCAACCAGCCTGAGAGAAGTTTACATCATTAACAACTGTATTTGCTCTATATAGAAACCACATCCTATTGCAAAAAAAAGCAACGAAGTTGCAGTAAGTGGAACTGGGTTGTCAACTACGAAACATAGACTAGCAGTAAGTATTCCAGGTAACAAAAAAAGTACAATCATAATTAGTTTGTTTCCTTTTTTGAGCGACTGCTTCTATCTTTAGGAATTCTGGTTCTACTTTTTTTTCTTGGCATATCCTGCAATACAATCTTTTGGATTTTTGTTTTCATAGTTTTTAATATTAATTTTGATCTTTGGATGTTGTAAGTAATATTTTTGTCATGTTTACATTTCCCAACTTGCAGGCAATGTGTAGAGCTGTATTTTTTTCCTTCTTGTCGGTCTTAATTTCCTCCTCTGCACGAGCATAATTTTGAAGTATAAATCCTTCATTAACAGGTTGTAAATTGTCAAGGTATATGCAGTGAAAACATGGACTCCTATCTACCACTCCTCTGTTATTACTAGTAACAAAAGCTGAAGCAATGCACATCAAAGGTGTCATCCCATCCTCAAAAGCATTAATATTCGCTCCTTCTTTCAATGCTTATTGAATAATGATTCCAAAGTTCTTCAGGTGTTATTCTTTCACCACTAGCATTTTGAAATTCAATAGCTTTAAACAACTTTTTTGTTGCTTCACTTGTACTAAACATCTTAACTCCCTATCACAACAAACCTGATAAATTATAAATAGAAAAAATTAAAATATCAACTATTAAGCTAATGATCCAGAATATACTCCTTCGTTAAAGGAGACTGAGCATTTGCAAAGATTTCTTGAGTACTTCCGAATTCAACAATCTTGCCATTGCAAAAGAAAACTATGCTGTCAGATAATTTTTTAGCTTGCTTCATCGAATGAGTTACCATAATTATGGTGAACCTCAATTTTAATTCTTGTATAAGATTTTCGATTGCATTGGTCGCCATTGGATCAAGAGCAGAGCATGGTTCATCCATTAATAAAATAGTTGGCTTTACTGCAATTGCACGAGCAATGCACAATCTTTGTTGCTGGCCACCAGATAAATTTAGTGCACTATCTTGCAATCTATCTTTCAACTCTTCCCATAAACCAACCTTAGTTAAACTACTCTCTACTATTTCATCTAATTTTTGCTTATTTTTCACCATTCCATGCAACTTAGGCCCATAAGCAACATTATCATATATTGACTTTGGAAAAGGATTGGGTTTTTGAAATACCATACCAACTTTTGCTCTGAGCAATACAACATCCATATCACGTGAATATATATTACCCAGCCCATCGATTACCAGTTCACCAGTCGCTCTACATCCAGGTACGTAATCATTCATACGATTAAAACAACGCAAAAATGTCGATTTACCGCACCCAGAAGGTCCGATAAAAGTTGTGACTTTCTTTTTGCAAATATTCAAATTTATATCGAATAAAACTTTTTTAGAGCCATACCAAAGATTTAAATTTTTAACGAAAGCGTATTTATCTCTCATACTAAATCCTGCATTGAATAAAGTCCTGAAGTTTTATTCTCGCACAACCATATTGCTGCCTTAATCGCCCCTCTAGCAAACGTTGTACGATCAATTGCCTTGTGATTTAATTCTACTCGTTCATTGGAATTGACAAACATGACACTGTGATCTCCTATTACTCCACCTCCACGAGATACTGCAAAGCCTATTCCTCCTTTCCCTCTTATATTTGAATTATTATGTGAATATTGATTGAGCTCAAAATCCACTTTTGCAGCGTTAGCAACTGCTTTACCAAACTCTATAGCTGTTCCAGATGGTGAATCCTTTTTTAAATTGTGATGCATTTCCCAAATTTCAACGTCATACTCATTACCTAAAAGGTTGGCAGCTTCTTTTACCAATTTCAGCAACACATTAACTCCTATACTCATATTCGCTGACCATAATATTGAAACTTTAGCAGCATATTCTTTTAAATTTAGACCTTCTATTCCAGTTGTGCCACTAACTAGCGGTTTTTTAAATTTCACGGCCGCCTTAAGGCATTCTAGCATACATTCTTTAGTTGTAAAATCTATTACAACATCGGACGATTCAAATACCTCACTAATAGAACTTGTAATTTTGACTCCTAAATTGCAATTATTTCCTACAATAGGCCCAATATCTAAGCCTATATACTCACTACCCAAGCGAGCAACAGCACCTGCTACTTCCACTTTGGTATTCGTAATTAATTCATTGAGTATTTTCTTACCCATTCTGCCTAAGCAGCCTATTACTCCAACTTTGATTTTCATAAAGCTTTTTCCACTATGTTAGGCTTTTTTTGAAGCTTTGTCATCTTTATAAGCTTAGCATATTTAGCCTTACACTGATAAAACTATAGCTATACATCGATGAATCTATTGAAAATAGATACGAAAATGATCCATATTATTGGAATAATAGACGAATTAGAAAAAGTGACGAAGGAGAAAGATGAGCTTGCTGCACAAGAAAAAGAATTACTCCATAAAATCTCATATTTGTGTAAACAGTTACAGGAAAAAGAAGATAATCTAACTGAGAGGAAAAAACTTATAATCGAATTAAAAAGAAAAATAGACAGTGATAAAGATGAAGAATTATATAAGGAAATAGACAAATTACGTAAAGAGAAATATATACTATATATAAAAAAGAAGAATTACATAAAACAAAAGAAGAACTTTGTATGAAATTAGATGAACTACAATGTAAATTTAAAGAAATTGATCAGAAAAATAAAAACTTATCTCAAGAGTTAAAAAGGAAATTTGAAGAGCTAGATAAAGCAGACGGTTTAATTAAAAATCAATCTTTTGAGTCAGACAGAATAAGACAAGATTGTAATAACGAAGTGAAAAATTTAAGAAATTCTCTTTTAGAGCGAGACAGTCAAATAAAACAACTTCAATATGTGATAGATAAGATAGAAGAATCGATGAGAGAAAATGAAACAATTAAAGATGATAGCAAAAAAAATAGTATTAGGAGAGACTCAGAAAATAAAATTTATATTAGGGCAGCTTGTACAATTCAAGCCAATTAAAGGTTCCAAAACATCGGAGGAAACGTCTGATCCTTTACAGGAAGATCTTGGATATGCCAGTCGTTCACCCACTCCGACCAGATTATCGTGTTCAATGTCTATACAAAGCATTGCAAGTGGACCAATCCCTGAATATGGATTGTAAAATGCAACAATTACTCTTAT
Organism: Wolbachia endosymbiont of Trichogramma pretiosum; assembly: GCF_001439985.1. Taxonomy (NCBI): domain Bacteria; kingdom Pseudomonadati; phylum Pseudomonadota; class Alphaproteobacteria; order Rickettsiales; family Anaplasmataceae; genus Wolbachia; species Wolbachia endosymbiont of Trichogramma pretiosum. Next base: position 166,692 of record NZ_CM003641.1, on the reverse strand, counting down.
TATAAATAAAATCATACAAGATAATGAACCCAATAATATGCGCACTAGACACACAAGATTTGAATAAAGCTATATCTTTAGCTAATGTTCTGCGTGATAAGGTTGGCATGATCAAGCTTGGGTTAGAATTTTTTGCTGCACATGGCCCTTCTGGAGTGAGAGAAGTTGCAAAATGCAATATACCAATTTTTTTAGATCTGAAATTGCATGATATTCCAAACACTGTCGCTAGAACGATTGAAGCAATCAAGATTCTAGATGTTGAAATGATAACATTACATATCAGTGGTGGAACAAAAATACTTAAAGAAGCACTAAGTGTAGTGCAAGGAAAGAAAATAAAGCTAATTGGAGTAACAGTACTGACCAGCATGATCAATGAAGATCTGAGTGAACTAGGAGTAGCAAGGGAAGCAAAATCACAGGTAATTTTGCTGGCAAAGCTTGCAAAAAAGATTGGACTACATGGAGTAGTTTGCTCTGCACTAGAAGCTCAAGAAGTGCGCCAAAAATGTGGTAAAGACTTTAAAATTATTACTCCAGGAATCCGTATGAATTCAACTCATAATGATCAAAAAAGGACAGCAACACCAAAAGAAGCAATAAATTCAGGAACCGATTATATCATAATTGGCAGACCCATTACAAAAAGTGACAATCCCGCAAGTAGTGCAGAATTAATATTGAAATCCCTTACTGATTGAAGCAGGGCAGATAAGGTACCATAGAGTAAAAGCAACAAATAGTATGTATCCGTCCGGCAGGGTGGTAAAACAAAGTAGACGAGAAAAGATAACTAAATGGGTGTAATCCCAGCGCTTGACACTGGGATCCAGATATAAAAGGTATTCGCAAATTATGCAGTAAACAATAGTACTTAAGGACATATGTCAAAAACAATGTCCAAAAACCAGATCCCAGTGTCAAGCACTGGGATGACATCATAGACACGCAAAGCTACTTATTTCGAAAACAGTATGTTAAACTAATTTTGCCTCGAACACAAAGGCAGTGCTTGACACCGTTTACTATGCAAATTGCCACAATGTTCGTACAGCTATGAATAAAATGATAAAAAGATGATAATTAAAGGATAACATTTATTGTTTTAGCAAGTTTGTACAGCTACGTACTTTATTTGCACATTCTTCTGAACAGATACGCAGCGAAAAAATGCTTGACACAAAAAAAATTGATGCTGTATAGTGCCAACATTTAAGTATAATATTTACCGTGGTGTAATACTACACTACCTTTTTTTACTTCAACAAGTAATCATTATGATTTTTTCTCACTACCAAGTAGCTTACGTTCATTTCTATCTACCATAAAGCTAATGCTAGAATCCAGAAAAAAGACCAGTGAATGGCAGGCGCTAGCATTATACGTATACAGTTGTATGAACGTTGTTTACCATAAGGGCAACATCTCAGCACTGGGATCCATGTTGTAAATAAGCGTTTGAGTTATAATAAGCTGCCATTCACCGGTCTTGTTTCTGAATGCAGTTTACATGATAACAAAAAGGTACTGAGATGAAAGATTACCTTCAAATTACAATACTATTCTAATTACTCCTTTAAAGGAGGCTATTATCTCACTTGCTGATATCGCTCACCGTGTTAACGAACTCGCTTCATCATGAGAGCAATTTAAATTAATAAATGATCGCAAACTAAAAGAAATCAAAAGCAAAGGACCTGCAACGATCGAGCAGCTATGCAAGATAAATAGTAATATTGACAATTGCAAAGAGCGCTTAGATTTTATTGAAACCTCAGCTCAACGCCCAGAGATTAGCACAGATTTTAATACAGGTGATAAATATTTTTCTGATTATATTCGCAAAGGAATGGAAAACAGGTTATCACATAAAACCCTAAGTGAAGATGACAATGATATTGGAGGGTATTTAGTTATTCCTCATATTGTAAAACGCATAAACAAGCGTGTAACTGATTCATCTCCAATGCGGCAGATATATTCCAATCAAAGAATCTCTACTAAAACGCTGGATTATATTATAGAAGATTGTGACCGTTCTGGTGCAGGTTGGAGTAGTGAAGTAGCATACGACGAAGATGGTAGCTATAAATCCAAGTATGATTTTGCATAAGACACAAGTACACCTAAAATTCAAAAGATTTCCATCACAACTTATGAGCTCTATGCTCAGCCGCAAATATCACAAAATTGCTCGATGATGCATTTGTCAATGTTGAAAATTGACTTGTAGAAAAGGTTGTCTAAAATTTCAGTAAGAAGGAGAACTAAGCCTTTATTAAAGGTGATGGCACTTTTTAGCCTAAAGGAATTTTAACTTACGAAAATGGAAATGGTCATAATAAGATAGAGCAAATTAAAGCTGATAAGCTAGACATCGACGCTATAATGATATTGTACTACTCTCTAAATGAACATTACTCTAAAATTCATCTTTTTGATGAACAGGAGTACGTTAAAGGACGTGATGCTACTAAAATCTGAAACAGGTCAGTATCTTTGGCAGCCGAGTTTATCACTTGAAACACCAGATACTTTAATGGTAATACCAGTATATCAATCTGCTGATATGCCACCTACAATGATTGCAGTACGGATTTTAAACAAGCTTATAAGATCGTAGATAATAGAGAAATGAGAACTACTTAGAGACCCTTATACAAACAAACCTTATGTTAGATTTTTTGTCACTAAGCATGTTGACGGGGAGGTTGTCAACACCAGTGCTATTAAATTGTTGAAAATTGCGAGCAAGTACTTTCATTTTTATGAAATAATTGACATATTATACTTTTTATATAATAATTAAATTATTATTAATTTAAAGAGTAAAATATGTTAAAAAAAATAAAAGAGTCTTTTAAGTGGATTGCAGGAAGAATTACATCAGTCTGGAACAGCATTAAAAACTTGTGGTCTGGTCAATCGGATCAAAAGATCCTAACAAGAAAAGATATGATGACGAAACTAATAAATGTTAAAGCCAATTTTTCTTTTGCTATTGTAGAAGATAATAGTAAGCGGTTAGTAATCCATATAAGGGACAAGGACATACTAGAATCTCTGGATTGGAGAAATATTAATTATGAAGATCAATCAAAATATCGTGTATGTGTCAAACGTGACAAAGGTATATTCAAAATTACTTACAGCGTACTTATTGCCGTAAACAATAATTTTGTATCCTTTATAGTGAACTCGTTAGAAGATGGTAAAACTTCGTTTTATGAGTTAGAAGGAATGAAAAAGATGTTGGGTTTAAATAGTAATCGTGAAGTTATTTATAATAGTTTAGACTTGATCTGACAGATTAATAAAGAATGAATTAAAGAAAAAAGGAATTCTAATATCTGCTAGTGGTATAAGGTCAATATGGCAAAGAAACGATCTCGAAAATTTTAAAAAGAGATTGAAAGCCCTGGAAGCAAAGGTGGTCCAAGACGGTATAATTTTAACAGAGGAGCAAGTTGCTGCTTTAGAAAAAAACTAAGGAACAAAAAGAAGCCAATGTTAGAAACAACACCCTGGATACTTAGGTAATCAAGATGCCTATTATGTAGGCAATATCAAAGGTATTGGAAGAATTTATCAACAAACTTTTATTGACACCTACTCTATAGTGGCCTTCGCTAAGCTTTATACGGAGAAAACTGCTATCACAGCTGCAGATCTTCTCAATGATAGAGTTATACCATTTTTTGATAAACAGAAAGTTCCATTGCTACGCATTTTAACTGATCTTGGTACATAGTATTGTGGTAAACTAGGGAATCATGCGTACCTGTTATGTTTGAGAGTAGAAAATATTGATCATTCTAGAACCAAAGCTTATTCTCCACAGACTAATGGTATATGTGAAAGGTTTCATAGAACTATGCAAGATGAATGTTACAATATTATCTTTAGGAAAAAGATTTATAGTACTTTGGAGGAGCTTCAATTAGATGTCGATCATTGGTTGCATTCTTATAACAGAGATAGACCTCATTCCAGTAAGTATTGCTATTCCTATGCAGACCTTTTTTGATAGTATTCATATTGCTTACCAAAAAAAAATATTGATAACATTAAAATAGATTCTGATGTCGGTTTTGACTTCTTCGATTCTTCTGTCAGGTCAAGTCTAAACTGTTACAGGTACTAATTGCTTTGTAAGTTCTAGCAACCACAACTTTGGTTTTAGTATTTCTTCTTGTGTTATACTCATATCTGACACTTCTTTAAAATTTATTTATATTTTTATCTTACTTTATTGATCTGTCAGATCAAGTCTAAACTATTACACAAGATAGTAGTTTACAGAAAGCAAAAGGACTTGAACATAGCAATACTCATACATCATCACTTCCAGTAACTCCTGGAACATCCAGTACACCTACACTACCATCTCCATTGCCACAAGGTGCTTTTTCACCACCATCTCCTCCTTCAGCTCCAGGTGGAATTAATTCATTAAAAAAGACCAATTGTTCTGATAAGCCTGGTGCTGAAGTTAGTAATAACGATAATCAATCGGATGATAGAAATGATTTGTTGGAACAAATAAAAAAGAAGGATTTTACGTTGAGAAAAGTTTCCGATCAGAATAAAAATGATAAAAAGCTAAGTAATAACGAAAATACAAATTTGATAAAGAACGCATTTGAGAATTTGCATAATTCTTCTATGCTAGAAGTAACTAAATCCTTAGATAGCGAAAGTGATGACAAAGATGATGATCAAAATCGTACATATGATAGTGAGTGGGAAGATTCAACACCTTCAACTCCGCAATCAGAAGGTAAGCCACTGGTACCGCCTAAGACTGCTGGTTTACAAACGAAATCTGAAGCTTCTCCTGGAGTACAAACAAATAATGTTGACCAAGTGAATAGTGAGGTGCAAAAACCATCTTCTTTTGTTATTCATAAGGTTAATCCATAAGGTTAATCTTTTTGGTGGAAAAGCAGACCCATGTCAACTTAAAAGTGTCACAGATCGAGGTAAGAGCAGTAGTGCACCCTTCTGAAATAAGTTTACCTATGAGTCTAATTGTATTAAGATTACTTAGTACAATCAGATTTATCAAATGCGCTTATCTCAATATTACCTGCCAACTTTAAAAGAAACCCCTGCTGGTGCTGAAATTATTTCTCATCAATATTTGTTACGTGCGGGCTTAATCAAGCAGACAGCATCTGGAATTTATTCTTGGTTACCTCTTGGCCTTTTGGTGCTTAAAAATATTGAAAATATTATCAGAGATGAAATTGGTGCTATTGAAGTGTTGATGCCTTGTGTGCAGCCAGCAAGTCTTTGGCAAGAGTCAGGACGTTACGATGATTACGGCAAAGAAATGCTGCGTATTAAAGACAGGCATGAAAGCGATATGCTTTTTGGTCCAACACATGAAGAAGTGGTAACTGATTTGATTAGAAATACAGTAAAAAGTTACAAAGATTTGCCACTTTGTTTATATCAAATTCAGTGGAAGTTTCGTGACGAAGTAAGACCTCGTTATGGCGTTATGAGAGGTAGGGAATTTCTGATGAAGGATGCATACAGTTTTGATGTAGATTACGAAGGTGCACTGAATTCATATAATTTGATGTATAAAACTTACATAAAAATCTTCAAACGCATGGGACTTACTCCAATTGGAGTGAGGGCAAATACAGGACCAATTGGAGGAAATTTAAGTCATGAATTCCATATATTGGCAAGCACAGGTGAGAGCACTTTATATTATGACAATAAATTTTCTGAACTGCTAGAGAGTGAAGATATTGAAAGACTGAAGACCATATATGTAGTTGCAGATGATATGCATGATCCTAAAATTTGTCCTATACCGCAAGAACAGTTAAATGTTAGCAAGGGTATTGAAATAGGGCATATTTTTTATATTGGTGATAAATATTCAAAACCTATGAAGGCAAGTGTTACTTCTCAAGATGGAAAAAATGTTAACATACATATGGGTTCATATGGCATTGGAGTTTCAAGGCTTGTTGGCGCAATAATAGAAGCTTTCCATGATGATAAAGGAATTATCTGGCCAGAGGAAGTGGCTCCTTTTAAAGTTGGTTTGATCAGTTTACAAACGAAAGTAACAGAGGCTGCAGATAAAATATACAAAGCTTTGAAAAGCGATGAAGTGCTTTATGATGATACGGACGAAAGTGTAGGAGTGAAATTTGCCAGAATGGATCTGATAGGCTTGCCGTGGCAAATAATTCTTGGAAAGAAAGCAGTAACTTCAAATATAGTTGAAGTAAAAAATAGGGCAACTGGAGAGGTAAAGGAAATACAAGTTGAAGAAGCAATAAATCGTTTTAGCGCAAAATGATATACGGTATTGGTACTGACATAGTATATATACCCAGGATATTGAGAATATCACAAAAATACGGAGAGAAATTTCTCAATAAAGTCTATACTAAGAAGGAGATAGAGATAAGCAAAAAACATAATAGCCAAGAAGTAAGAGCAAAATATTTTGCTAAACGCTTTGCTGCAAAGGAAGCTTTTGTTAAAGCGCTAGGCACTGGATTCAGCCAAGGAATTATAATGAAAGATATAGAAATATACAGTAATATCAGGGGAAAACCCCATCTTGTTATGACAAAGGATTTCATCTCGAAAGACTACAAGATACACCTTTCTCTAAGTGATGATCAAGATTATGCTACTGCGTTTGTTGTAATTTGCGTTGAATAGATATTGTTTATTACATACGATTTCAAAATTTTTTTTAAAAATTATACTTTGACCTACACAGATCGACCTTTTTGTGAATCCTGGTTTCTGCTTTCTTCAACTTGTTTTGCAAAAGACGTCTCTTGTGTGTTCATATGTTGAAGTGGTTTAGCAATTTCGCGCATAACAGCAGCAACTGCAGTTAAAAATGCCTTGAACAATCCACCTAAAACTCCACCAACTGCTTCTCTACCATACATACGAGCTTGCTTTTCATTGTCATCAGCAGTTTCCCCTGCCCTCCTTCTTGGATCCATTCTATGAGCAATAACTGAAAACAACACCCCCTTAATTGAAGATTTCACTCGTGCTTTTGCCTTCTGAACATCCCCATCACTTACTACTTCATGTTTTTCCCTACTATTCATTAGCTCCTTTTGTTGTTGAAAACTTAAGATCTCTTCCATCAGTTGTTTCTTTCTCTTTTCCAGAACTCTTTTCTTGGACTCTGATTTATCGCTAGTGTGTTTTGTGGTTTCAAGTTCTACATCAATATCCTCAGATGCTGCTTGGCTATATAAGGTTTCTATGAGCCTATCTATACTTCGCTTTACTTGCATAGTCCTTTCGTAGCTATCTAAATTATCAACTCCTTCATCAATTTGACTTAAAATATCCTCTAAAGGTTTTAAATACTCTTTGCACTGCTCTTCAAGCTGATTTTCATTCTTCAAATTCCTTTCTCTTCTGTCATCGCTATTCTCTTCAACATTATCATCAACTTCTTCGAAAAGATCCTCATCGTTCATAATTTTTTTAATGTATTCCCACTTATTGTTATTGTATATGAAAAAATTAAATTAACACTAATGAAAAGTGTTCACAACTTCAGCACTAACTAAAACTACAGTAAAGTTGTCAAAAGTGGCAGGATCATAATATCTCTCATATAATTCAACCGAACACCTGAGTTTTATCTTCTCCTTAACATTAAAACTAATCCCATAATCACTATTAGAGTTTAACATTGCAGAATTACGCAATAATTCATCAGCCAATACTGAATTTAAAATGCCATTGATTTTTATTGTAATCTTTCTACTTCCAGCACAATCAAGCACTTTTCTACAGCCAAAAGAGGAAATATCTTTCATCTCTTCTTTGTTATTACGCAAAGTAAACCTTAAGTTTCGTATATTATTCAGCACAACAAAATTATTGTCATGACCTTTAATTTTTAGCTGTAATTTGCCCATCGCTACCTCCCTGTATTATAATATCAAAATTAATTGTTGAATATAAAACTTCATCATGCTGATTTATAGCACAATTACTTTCCAAAATGGTCTCACTACTAATGCTCTTTACCACCAAGCTAACATGCTTTATAGCAGCAAGCATACCAGCTTATATGATAAGTATATATGTCGCATGAAAATCTTACTTTTGTAGCAAAGTTAGATAGCATATGCAGGTTAATATAATTTACTATGCGCAATCTCAAATAAGGAATAGTAACCTGCTTAGGCAGGTAATCATACATGTTAGCAACATATTTTTTTAAATCAGAATTTGCTTTTAATTCTGCATAAATACTATTATACAACTCATTTATAATTTGAATTTTTCCATCTCACAGATACGGTTACGAAGATTGCAATTTGTAGGTACAACAGATGGTGTCATCCCGTGCCCAGACACTGGTTAACTTTATAATGATGTCATCCCAGTGCTCAGACACTGGGATGACATCGAATGGGATACTCGGATGACACCATCTGTTGTATCTGCTATTGAATGAAAAACAGGAGCTACAAAACAACCTTTTGTTCGCGAAATGGAGAATACACCTTCTTCACTTCAGATAAATGGCTACTTACTTCTGATTCACGATTTTTATAGAGAGCAGAAACATGCTGCATAATACCTAGCTTTATTTGCTCAGGAACACTATCATAACCAGCTTCATATACAACGTCAGCTCTTATTATGCTCAAATAATTGAAAATTCAATATAGCTTCCTATATCACGAAAATAATAACTAAGTTTTTTATTCTTATCAGTAGCCAATATTATTTTATTCACAGGACATAGCTTAAATAGATTCTACGAGATATATAACCTTCATATGAAACTTGCCACGTTTACTTTACTAGAGACTTTTCCATATGCCACTGAGCATAATCATTTGCCATAAAAATAAAACTTGAAATCAACTTATCATCTTGATCATTTTCAATTCGTAAAAAAGATTTAACCTCTCCTAAAGTTACTGGAAAGGATTTAGGCTTAGACTTACGTTGTATGTTTATGATTGGATACTTTAGTCTTGTTGACATAACAACCCTCCTTTTATATATATAGCTAAAATAAGTAAGACTTATCCATAAAAAATCTTACTTATTTTAGTTATCACTTAATATTAAAGTGCAGCAGCAACTCTATCGTACAAGTATATTGAGAAGAAAACGTATTAACGCTGTTTCTCATTTTTATTGATCAGGTTTACTAAGCCGAATTTTAGTAGATTGACATTCTGAGAATGAGTGTTATTGAAAGTGGAGTTTATTTCTTTCGCAAGTAGACTGCAAAATTTCTGCACACTTTCACATGCGATATTTTCAAGTTGGTGTGCAAACTTATCTTGAGCTACAGCTGATATGTCTTCTACTTTCTCATTGAACTCTTCTAGCTTTTTTTTTCCTTACCTTGAAAATTTTTCGCAAAAGTTTTCATATTAATTGGCCTCAACTATTCTTGTAATTATAATGACAATAAAAAGACTACCTAAATAAAAAATTAGCACTACAATACTGCAAACAACAGCAGCACACCAAATAGGTTAACTTTATAGTGTAAATTCAAGTGTGTCATTCAAGTAGCCCTTTTTTTTCTCATCCCAGTGCCCAGACAGTGAGATCCAGGAACCAGCGTCACGCTCTGGAATGACACCCTCTGTATAAACATTAATAAATTTACCAAAAAAAAGGCAAAAGCGTTAGCCAGTTGTTACTCTCTAATCCTAAAAATTGGCGTTCTATACTGTATTTAAACATTTTATGAGCCCGGTTCAGCTTATATTAGGTAAAAACCTAGAAATTATTGTGAGGACACAAAGTGCACATAGCGCATTTATAAGAGGCCAACTGTATAATACTCTTGTCGTTTAATCTGCATAGATTGAAGGCAATAAAATTGCTTCAACTTTATGGTAAGGAAGCTGAAAAGTTTGTCAAGTAGTTTTCTTATCTTTTACAGCCATAATTTACATGCTACAATAAAATTTTCATAAATAGTGAATAAAAATGCAAAGAGATAAAATTAAAGTAGAAATAAAAAAGTTATTATATGGCGAAAGCCTACCTCTTCCCTGTTATGCAACTATGCAGAGTGCTGGTATGGATCTTTATGCTGCATTGGACGACTCTGTTATTTTAAATCCACTTGAAAGGTTACTTATTCCAACTGGCATTGTAATTGCAATACCAAACGGTTTTGAAGGGCAAGTTCGCCCACGTTCTGGACTGGCTGCAAAACATGGAATCACTGTCTTAAATTCTCCGGGTACTATAGACTCCGATTATCGAGGTGAAGTTAAAGTTTGCCTAATCAATCTAAGTAATCAACCATATGAAATAAAAAGAGGAGATAGAATCGCACAAATCCTCATTACTCCTGTATCTCAAGTAATTTGGGATGACAGAGAAGAATTCTATACAGAAGAAACCGTCCGCAATGAAGGGGGCTTTGGCTCAAGCGGTAGGTAGTTCATTTTTTAAGAGGAAATTATGTCAATTTTAAAAAACCACTGTCACAAAACGAACATTGCACTTGTAGCGCTTACTTCTCTGTATGTTATAGGCAAAGCAGCAGTACTTTCAACACCTTATTGAGTGTCTTCAACTTCGCTTTTAGTGCCACTTGCAGTTTTTGCAGCTGCACCACTTGGAATAAGTGTTTTAGCATTTGCTGCTGTTGCACTGGTTAGTTTAGCAATATATTCCATCATCAAAAACAATAAAATATCTGAGCCTAAAACTCCGAACATTGTTATGAGAAGTAATAAAGGAGATCTATTTTTGAAAGTAAAAAATGAAGATTTTGGGTATATCAAAAAACACAACCAAAATAAGAATCAAGATGGCAGTGTTATCCTCGATGAGGATCTTATAGATTTTAGCTTAGAAAGTAGAAGATGAACAAAAGTTAAAAACATTAGGTTTAGGCTTTGAAGAAAATGGTCCTAAAAAACTCATTATTAGACTTGTGCCAAGCTCAATTATTAGATCACCAGGAATTGAGCAACAAAAGGAAGAAAGATCATTATCCAACTAAGTATAAAAGTGGTAGACTAAATAAGTCTGCCCTTCATTTTTTAGTGTTAGTTATTTAAGCTTATTATAGAAGCTGTCTCAAAGTATCCGTTCAAGTGGTGTCATCCCAGTGCTTGACACTGGGATCCAGTTTTCTTGATAAATTTACCAAAAGTGTTTCATTCTATAACGCAAAATCCATATTTACCAAACCGAATGCATTACTTGCAATCTCGATTCCAGTGTCAAGCACTGGGATGACAGAAAAAGGAGCACTGCTATCATATAGGATAACACCATTTATTTCTATAGATGTCTTTTCTATCTTATTTTGCCATCCTACTGAACGAATACCTTACGAGAAGTTACTAAGGATTTTTATTTAGTCTGACTGCATCCTTTACCTTATCTAACAACCCATTAATAAAGCCAATTTTGTTTGGAGCATCAAGTAAATCAGATGCAATGTTAGTATATTCATTAATAACAATTGGTGCTGGTGTATCAAAATCAATTAACTCACATACTGCAATACGCAAAATAGATAAGCTTATAAGATTTAATCGTGAAAGTGACCAGCTTGGGTGTAAATAAGACTCTATTATTTTATCATATTCTTCACTGCTTTTTATAACCTTACATAACAAGTTTTCTAAGAACTGGTGTTCAAATTCTTCACATTCAAATATATCTTTCAACGTACTTATGTAGTCCTTAAGCTCACAATTTTCCAATTTAAAAGTGCTTTTGTTGTAACTTACAAAAATATCTGAATAAGCAATTTGTACAGCAAGAAATCTTGCCGTACTTCTTTTTATGCGCCACTTTTTATCTACTGGTTTTTCCTCCATTATTTTAATTTATTGTGTAGATCTATCATATGCAAAACAGTTGAGGCTGCATGGCCACCAACATTCTTTTTATTTTTGTCAGCTCTAATTAGTGCTTTATCTTTTCTGTCAGTGGTAATTACGCCCATACCAAGGGGTATTCCATAATGCATAATAACTTCATTTAAGCCTTTTATTATTCCTTTACAAACATATTTATAATGATCAGTTTCACCTCGAATCACGCACCCAAGAGCTAAATAACCGTCATAATTAGCATTCTTGCTTTTTACTGCAAAGAGAATTGTAGCTGGTATCTCAAATGCACCAGGAACTTCAATTATGTCATAGCTTGCATGACTTTCTTTTAATCTATCAACTACACCTTCAAGCAAAAGTTTCGCTATTTCAGTGTGGTAAATTGAATTAACTATTAGTATTTTCGACATTCATCCCCATTTTTCTTGTTAAAAGCAACTTTATCAATGATTGTTGAACCAGAGTTATAATATTACTAAATATCCAATATATTACCAGGCCAGCAGGAAAAGAAGAAAAAATAAAGACAGAAATGTAAGGTAAAAACTTCATAATATTTACTTGAATATCATCTTTACTGGTTTGATCTTTCTCACTTAGCTTCTGTTGAATTATCATGGTAGCGCCGAAAATTATAGGTAAAATGCCTATAGAAATAGGAAAGTTATAATTAAACAACCCAAATAATGTAAAAATGTTTGTTGGATCAGAAGCTGAAAGATCCTTAATCCACAAATAAAAAGGGGCGTGTCTCATCTCTATAGTAACAAATAATACTTTATACAGAGCAAAAAATACTGGTATTTGTATGAGCATAGGGAAAATGCTCGACATTGGATTTACATTATTTCTCTTGAACAACGCAATTGTCTCTTTGTGCTGCTTTAAGCTGTCATTTTTGTACAACTCTTTTATACGAGTTAATTCAGGCTGCAGGCTTTTCACCTTGAACATCGAAATATATGATCTATTAGATAAGGGAAGCATCAAAAGTTTGATTACTAAAGTTAACAATAATATTGCCAAGCCAAAATTTTTCAAAACAAAGTTAAAATATTCAAGCAGTAAAAACACCGGCTTGGTTATAAAATAAAGAACACCAAAATCTACAGCCTTATCAAACAAAGGTATATTGAGAGTGTCTTTATAAGAATCAAGTAAATTCAATTTCTTTGCCCCAGCAAAAAAGTAGTTCAGAGTAGAAGCACTTGTACCAGGGAGTACGTGTATGTAAGGTCTAACAAAATCTGCTTGAAACTTATCAATGTTATTAACATTCGTGTGTTTAATGCTCACATTTATTTTATCTGATTTCTCAGGTATGATGGCTGTAAGCCAGTATTTATCAGCAAAACCAAACCAATTTTTTCCACTCGTGCTTGCCTTTATTAAACGCTTCTTAGAAATACCCTTATATGTCCACTCCTCTAGCTTATTGTTAAATGCACCTAGTACTCCTTCATGTGATATCCAATAGGATTCGTTAATGTTATCACGTTTACGATTGATTTTACCATAGGGAACCAAAACCACATTACCTTTTGTATTGTTTTCAATAATTTGCTCAACTTTAAACATGTAGTTATCGTCAAGGATAATTTTCATTCTAAATAAAATGCCATTTTCATTATCCCAAAATAAATTGACCTCTTTTTGATTGAGTTTATCCGCTTGCCATACTGTTTTAGAATCTGGAACTTTAATTTTTTCACTCGGATCGAGCCACCCAAATTCTGCGAAATATACATCTTTTGATTCTGCAGGTGACAGTAACACCACTTGTGGAGAAGAAGAACTCGGTTCTAAGTGGTAGTTAGCTAAGATTAAGTCATCAAACCTTGCACCTTTCAGATAAATTGATCCTTCAAGCATGCTATTGGTTAAATTAACTCTCTGTTCTCTAGTAGAATTAATAATTTCAGAACGATTTTGGTATACCACAGGAGCAAGGTCGTTAGAAGATTCGATATGTTCAATATTTTCAACCGATGGTTGGCTTTGACTCGTGTTAAGAAAATTATCATAAATAATATACCATAATACTATAATCAATATAGAAAGAATTATTGCTAAAATTAAATTTTTTGCTTCTGACATGAAATTAAATCGAACACAGCTCCTTAAACAATATATTAAATATTGTACTAAAACAATAAAATTTACCTATTTTTAATAATAGCTTTTAACGCTAATCTTAAAAATTCACTCTTATGGCTTCAAATTTTCATAATATGAATGCAGCAAAAAATCTAGTTATTTGGCTACTGATAATAGTCATTACTGCAATGTTTATTGATTCACAAGGGGATAAACTAAGCAATAGGTTTCTAAGCACTTTTCTACCGTACAAAGGAAGGGTTCAAAATGGCGGAAGTATTGAATTTACAAAGTCATACGATGGACACTTTTATATTCAAGCTCAAGTCAATGATCGTAATATAACGTTTTTGCTTGATACCGGAGCAACTGATATTGTTCTATCACAAAAAGATGCGTTACATGCTGGTATTAACTTACAAAACATTCAAGACTTTAAAATATATGAAACTGCAAAAGGTCAAATAAAAGCTGGAGTAGTTCAAATACCTCAAGTTAAAATAGGAAATTTTTTAATTAATGATGTGCACGCTAGTGTTAATACTCACTCTATGTCCCATTCATTACTTGGTATGAGCTTTTTGAGATATTTTCATTTCACTATTAGGGATAACAAGCTAATATTATATCGTAGTTAAACGTTCTATACTCTACTTATCAACGCTCTGCAGGTCAATATAGGAGCAGAGATAAATATTGCGGAACAGGTTCCGATTGCAATGCCAAAAGAAATGATTAAGCAGAAGTCTCTGACCATACCTGTACAAATTAGCACTAATGGAAGAGCGGCAAGAAGAGTAGTACCTGAAGTTAACATAGTGCGAAATAGCGTCGAATTAATGCTGGCATCAACTACTTCATCTATTTTTGTATTTTTTCCACTTTTTTGATACTCTCGAATTCGATCATATATAACCACTGAGTTATTGATTGAGTAGCCAATCACGGTAAGGAGAGCTGCAACTGATGAAATATTAAACTCAATACTCGTTAAACTGATAAAGCCAAGAGTTAAAATCACATCATGGATCAGTGCTATTATTCCACCAAGTCCACACTGCCAGTTAAATCTAAGCCAAACATAAAAAAATATTCCAATAATTGCAGTTAACATGGCTGATATCCCCTCAAATATCTGCGTTGAGCCTATTTGTGGACCAACATAATCTATTTTGCGATAAGTTACTAAATTACCTAATTTGCTCTCTAATATACTTTTAACCTTTTTAATTTTATCTTCATCTTCCTCATCTTTAAACCGCACAACTAAGTTATCACCAGCTTTTGAACTCTGTATCGTAAATCCACTCTCTTTTAATATACTGAGAATAGCATCATCCTTGCTTGAAGATTGTATCTCTATCAAAATTCCACCTGTAAAGTCTATACCCAAATTCATTCCACGCAGCATAAAAGCAAGCATTGAAAAAATGATAAGAATAACGCTAACAAGTGCTGTCAAATTTCTGTATTTACTAAATCTTATATCAAGATTATCTGGAATAAGTCTAATTGCCATACTTCCTACTTAAATTGTGATTTTATACACTTTTTAAGCAATCGACTAGCTATTTTCTCCTAACTTATATTGATAATGATCTTTGATTTACTTAATCTACTTGAAAAAGATATTTGATCAAAAAAAATGAAAACAGCTTGGTTGTCATTAATAAAGTGCTACTTAAACATCTTTTTTAATCGATTGATTTCATCAGCAAATTTTGGGTCGGTTCTTATGAAATTTTCCACTTGTTTGACTGCGTGTATAACAGTAGCATGATCTCTACCACCAAAATTTCTTCCAATATCTGGTAAACTTTTTTGCGTAAACTTCTTTGCAAAATACATAGCTATTTGTCTCGGCCTCGCAAGACTGCGAAGCCTTCTATTAGATTGCATATCTGCAACCTTTATATTGAAAAATTCAGCTATTTTTCTCTGTATTTCTTCTATTGTGATTGACCTATGATTTGACCTAAGAAGATCAATTAGGGTCTCACTAGCTGATTCTACTGTCATACTTCTTCCAATTAAAGAGGTATGAGCAACCTTATTTAATGCTCCTTCTAGTTCTCTTATATTGGATTTTATATTCCTTGCCAAAAATTCTAGGACATCCTTTGGAACATACATATTCATTCGTTCCACTTTCGCCTGCAATATACCAAGTCTTAATTCAAAAGTTGTTTCATTAATATCTGCAACTAGTCCCCAACCAAGTCGCGATTTTATTCTTTCTTCTACTCCATCGAGATCACTAGGAGACCTATCAGCTGATATAACCAATTGTTTATTTTGGTCTATCAACGCATTGAAAGTGTGAAAAAATTCTTCTTGTGTACTATCTTTACCACTGATAAATTGCACATCATCTACCATCAATACATCTACTGATCTAAATTGCTCTTTAAATAACATAATATCTTTGCTCCGCAGCGCTGTAATATATTGATACATAAATTTCTCTGCTGATAAATATACCACTTTTCTTTTTGCTGACAGAGAATTGACTATGTACCAAGCTATAGCATGCATTAAATGTGTTTTACCAAGTCCCACTCCACCATATAGAAATAGAGGGTTACTTCCTGATATTGGATCTATAGATTCCGCTACACGCTTTGCCGCTGTAAATGCTAACTCATTTGACTTTCCTACCACAAAATTATCAAAAGTGAATCTGGTATCTAGTGGTGAACCAAGATTATGATTATTTTCCTCTCTATTTTTTAGTATCGTATTAGAATTTGAATTTCTTTCTTCAATTAGTTGAATATCAATAGAACATACACTTTGATCTTCGCTTTGCCATAATAATAATATTTTCTCCATGTAGTGAACTGTAATCCACTCCTTTATAAATCTTGTTGGCACAGACAACAAAACTTCTCCATTTCTGTTACTGATAAATCTTAGTGAACTCAGCCAGCTGTTATATGTTGCTTCTCCATAGAGATTATGGAGATAATTTTGGATTTTTTCCCAAGTAACATTGTGGTCCGTTACTGTAATAATCCGATCAAAAAACATAGTAGAAGCCTTAGGGTTAGTCAAGTTCATATACCACACCAAGAAAGAACAACAATCAGAAAGATGCAAGATAATCAATAGCTTATTGCAAGATAAAAAGCTAACACTACTTAATACACACCTAAAATTATGTGGATTTTTTGACGAGTTGTAAAGAGTATAAAAGCACTAAAATTGATCATTTTTTTGAAATAAAAACAATCAATTTGTAAATGTCGCTTTTACCAAGGATTAGAAGTATATTTAAAAAAAAACAGTAATATATTATGTATAAATGAGATATTAAATTGACTGATAAATAAGTAAAATACTTTATAAATACAGCTGATTTAGTATAAATTTATTGAAGTAAATTTGTGATTATATTAAGTAATTTGAGTCATAATATTGTATTCGGTATTGAACTGGAGTTTTACACTGAGGGAATAAAAAAAGAATATTTATTTCTGAATAGCATCAAAAATAAAATAGCTTCTCTTGGATTTTTTTGTGAGAAAGAGAGTTCTTTAAACCAATATGAGATAAAAAGTGACTGTTATACGAGCTCTGATAATTTAATTATGCATTTTGAGTTGGCAAAACAATTACTTACTGAAGTAGGACAAAAACTTGGGGGCAATGTTTCTTTTAAAGCAAAACCTTATTTGGACAGAGCAGGCAGCGCACTAAATGTAAATTTTAGCCTCATGGATTCAAATAATCATAACTTATTTTATGGCAATAAGCAAAAATATAGTGACCACCTGATTCACAGCATAGGTGGATTATGTGCAATGATGAAAAAACATATGCTATTTTTTGCTCCAAATGGTGATTCATATTTAAGATTTCAGCACCCAGATATTCACACTCCAACTACAATTAGTTGGGGAGTAAATAACAGAACTGCTGCGATAAGAATTCCCTATTTTGGCAACGATTCCAAAAGATACCGCCTAGAGCACCGTGTTCCTGGAGCAGATTGTAATCTTGAAAAAGTACTGACAGCAATAATTGAAGGTATAGTTTTTGGTATAGAGAACAAAATTGCCCCGCCAAATAGAGTATATGGCATTGCATCTGATCCTCAATATAAGATGGAGAGTTTGATATAGCAACTACCTGTTAAACCCTAATCCATTAAAGTCCTTTGAGATAATTGTCAATCCCAGCACTTTCCTCACATCATTATTTATGTTCCCATGCTGTAATAGCCATTCTGCAGCATATAGTTTCCGCGTACTTTCAGATGATCCAAGCCCTATATTGGTAAGGTTGCTCGGTGGCTGCTCAGGAAGTGGATTACCAAACACATCAATGTGTTTAGATAAAGGTTCTATAACAATATTTGTAGCACTAGAAACGAAATGACTATCTTTAGTATCAGCACTTTTAGAAAGTGAATTACCTGCGAAATCCATACGTTTAGGTAGTCCATTTTTCATTTCTTCTTCTGCTCTTTTATTTTTTAATCCTCCTTCTAGCTCAGTTTCAGTTATTTTTAGTTCTTTTATGGTATCTTTTTCTTCACCTTCATCAACACTGCTATACCCTTCATCTTCTGACATATCATCAGTTTTAACAGACTTAGGTCCTAATTTATTAAGCAATGAAAGTAATGCATAAGCAACTGCAGTAGCAGTGACTATAATGGCTATCTTTGCAGCAATGTGAATCACCGTCAAAAATACTAAAGTTGATAAAACACCAACCAACCCAGATACGATCACTTTATTCTTGCCTTCTGTCACACTTAAAACTGCTGCCATAATAACACCTCAAATACCACACTAAAGTCATATTATATAGAAATTTTCTCACGCTTGCAAAGCAATAAAAATTTTAGTCATTTACATAAAGAAATATAAGGATTAATTAACATATAATTTATCTTAGCTATAATATGATATAAATATGCATAATGTTTGGCATGAAAAGCTTACTTGTAGAGAGGAATAGAACAGCAATATTATTGCTTATCGTGATTTTTACCTTCAGCTCATACACTCATATAAAGATGCCAAGAGAAAGTAATCCTGATATACAGATTCCTATAATTAGCGTATTTGTTGAGTTTCTTGGTATTTCTGTAGAGAATAGTGAAAAGTTATTAGCTATTCCAATAGAAAAGAACTAAGTTCCATTTAGGGCATGAGAGAGCTAAAGGCACTTGCAACTAATGACGTTGCTCATATGATAATTAAGTTTGGTACAGAATATGATAACAAAGAAGTGCTTGATAACGTCCGTTCAAAGCTTTTAAATATAAAATCAAAATTACCTATTGAAGGATAATCTCCGATAATCAATTAAATAGACTTGAGCTTATTTACGATACTAAACGTTGGCTTGATTGGTAATTTGCCGGAAAGAGCTTTAACTGAGATAGCACTCAAACTAAAGAAAGAAATAGAATCTCTGCCAAATGTTCTTAAAGTTGAAGTGGTAGGTATGCATAAAGAAACAGTGAAAGTTATAATTGAACCTACAGTTCTAACAAAATATAACATTCGGTCAAATGAGATATTTCAAGCTATATCAAACAACAACAGATTGGTATCAGCTGGATCACTAGAAAATGATACCGGTAAATATTCGATTAAAATATCAGGGTTATTAAAAGACATAGAAGATGTTATGAATATTCCTATTAGATCTCAAAGTGATGCAGTTTTGAGAATCACATATATAGCAAAAGTATACTTTGGGTTTGAAGATCACCAAGGATTTGCTCGTATTAATGGACTACTTAGTATTGTGCTAGAAATTTCAAAATGTAATGGAAAAAACATAATAGACACGGTAAATCAAGTAAAATACTTAATGGACAAAGCAAAAGATCAATTACCTGAAATTTAAAAGTAGTTTATTTGAATGACCAGTCAAAAAATGTACGTGATGTGCTTGAAGACTTGGAAAATGGCATGTATTTGACGTATTACTAATACTAATCATAATAATGCTCTTTATGGTAAAAGGGCTGCTATTCTTGTTGCACTATCAATACCTGGCTCCTTTCTCATAGGAATAATGGCTCTTTACCTAATGGGTATTACTCTAAATATAGTTTAGCTCTTCAGTCTAATTATGGCAGTTGGGATGCTGGTTGATAATGCAATTGTAATCAGCGAATATGCTGATAGAAAGATGATTTGTGGCATGGATAAAGTAGAAGCCTTTTGCACCTCAGTTCATGATATGTTCTATCCAGTTTTATCATCAACATTAACTAAATTAGCAGTGTTTTTCCCTCTATTACTCTGGCCCGATACAGTCGGTAAATTTATGCAGTACGTACCAATTACAATAACTCTAACTTTAACTGGATCGCTAATTATGGCTTTGGTTTTTATACCAACACTTGGTGCAATATTTGGTGAACCTTCAATAACTTCAAAAAAAAAGAAATAATAAGAATGAGTGCTATAGAAAGTGGTGAGGTAAAAATACTGGGCTTATAATAAGTACTTATGTACGTATGTTAGAGAAAGTCTTAGATCACCCCAAAATTTGTATGTGTTATTGTATTTGTTTTATTTTTGTCTAGTATATTATATTTTACTTTTGGTCCTGGATTAAAGTTCTTTCCGAATGTAGATTCAGATAACATTTTAATCAGCGTTAAAGTAAAAGAAAGCTTATCAGCCAAAGAACGAGATTTGATACTTAAGAAAGTAGAAGAAAATATTTGGGTGTTAAAAAAGAAATTTTATGTTTTTATGCTCGATCAGGAAATTTTTCAGATAACGTTATTGCCAAAATTCAATTGGAACTTGTAGGTTGGCGCTGCAGGCGCAAAGCTAAGCAAATACTAAATGATATAAGGAGTAGTGTACAAAACATAAAAGGAGTAATGATTGATGTATAGGAACAAAAGTCAGGACCATCAGCTGACAAGCCAATACAAATTAACTTAAGCGGAAGTGCATCCAACTTGAATTCAGTAGCAGAGAAAATCCTAAAAATTATGGACCAACCTTCATCTGGATTTATAAATATTCAAGATAGTAGATCAGCACCTGAAATAGAGTGGAATATGATTATTGATAAGAGTAAGGCTACAAGCTTTGGAGTAAGTATTGCAACCATCGGTGATTCTATAAAGATGGTTACAAATGGAGTATTAATTGGAAAATATAGACCAAATAACGTAGATGAAGAAATTGATATTGTACTACGCTTTCCCAGAAAGAATCGCAACATAAAAACTATAGATAACCTTTTTATTAATACAGCAAAAATACAGCAAATGGACCATATTCTATGAGAAGCATAGTAAAATACGTTCCCGAAAAAAAAGGCAAACACAATAAGTAGGATTGATGGATCACGCACAGTAACAATCTCTGCTGATGTTGATACTAGCTATCTTGTTGATGAAAGAGTTAAGTTCATTCAAAATTCGATTACTCAAGACTGTAGTGAAGGAGTAAAGATTGATTTCAAACGTGACAAGGAAGATCAACAAAAATCAGGAGCATTTTTATTAAAGGCTTTTATATTAGCAATTACAATGACAGCGGTGTTTTTATCAACAACATGTGTATTTTTCATTTTCTTTCTTATTTAGAAAATTTTTGTAGTTGTCATGTGTGGAGTGGGGCTAATTGCTTTAGCAGGAATTATAGTGTATAATAGTATACTGTTGCTTTATGCCTTTAATTAGCAAATTAAGGTGCGCAAAAATAAAATTAAGCAATGTATAATAAACGCTTTAATTTCTTGTATCAGGACAATACTACTTACCGTTGCAACTACAGTTCTTGGTTTAGTACCGATGATTACTAGGTTAAATATCAGTTTTTTTACGCTACAAATCACATATGATGTTCCATCAAGCCAGTGGTGGGTTAATATTTCAGCAACCATAGCAAGTGGAATATTGGCTGCAACGGTCTTAACTTTATTCTTTACTACGGCATTACTTATCATACAAAGACATGAAAAAACTTGACTTAAATTAGCAATCATCTAAGATTTAGGATAGCGTTCTTTACCTGTTGAAGCTATAATTATAACTAATTAAATTGGATTTATTTATATGATTGCTAATCGTAAAAGCAGTGTTAAGCAGAAAAGCAACAAAAATAACATAGTTGGAAGCCTTGATGTAATAAAAACAGCGGGGGAGCTTTCACTTCAAAAAGGTTTAGATTTTAATATTATAATAAATGCACTTAAAAGTGCTATCGAAGCAGTAGCTCAACAAAAGTATGGTAGCAAAAGTAAGATTGTAGTTAATATAGATAGAAACACAGGCAAAGTTACCTCGTATAGACAACTAAAAGTCATTAATGATGAATCAAATGAAAGTGAGTGTGACTTAATTAAGCTGACGCAAGCTAAGTTAATAGAAGAAGATGCAAAAGTTGGAGATACTATTAGTGAGTTGATTTCTCTTAACACTGATCTTGTTTCAGCAAGAATTGCCCATCAAAAGATTTCTGAAATAATCAAAAATGAAGAGTTAAAAAAGCAATATGAGGAATTTAAAGATAAGGTGGGAGAAATGAGATATGGCATCGTTAAACAAGTAGAATATTCGGATCTTATTGTAGACATAAATGGAATTGGAGCATACCTCCCTTTACGAAACTTAATTGGTGGTGAGTCATTTCGTGAAGGTGATAAGGTTAAAGCTTACATACAAGCTGTTAAGCGCTCTGACGATGGACGTCAAATCATTCTTTCTAGGACTCATGAAGGCTTTTTAGAGGCATTATTGAATCAAGAAGTACCAGAAGTTGCTGACGGATTGATAACAATTAAAGGTATAGCTAGAGACGCTGGTTCAAGATCTAAAGTTGCTGTTTTTTCATCTGATAAGAATATCGATCCAGTAGGTGCTTGCGTTGGAGTTAAAGGAGATAGAATAAAAACTATTATACACGAATTAAACGGTGAGAAAATCGACGTCGTACATTACTCATCAGATTTGGGTCAATTTGTTATTAGAGCCATTACTCCTGCAGAAGTATCAAAGGTCATTATTGACGAAAATGAAAATTGTATAGAGTTAATAGTTGCTGAAGATCAATTGAGCTTGGCTATAGGAAAAAAGGGTCAGAATGTAAGATTAGCTTCAGAGCTTGTTGGATGGAAAATTGAGATATTAAGCACTCAGCAAGAATCAGAAAGAAGAAATAAAGAATTTAGTCAATGTTCAGTTTTATTTGCTGAAGCTTTAAACTTAGAAGAGATTATGGGCCAATTATTGGTAACAGAAGGTTTTTCAAGTGTAGAAGATATATCTAATACTTCAATTAAGGAACTTGCTTCAATAGAGGGATTCAATGAAGATATTGCAAATGAACTTCATAATAGAGCAAATGATTACCTGAAAGCGGAGAATGATAGAAAAATAGAAGAACTAAAAAGTTTAGGTATGGAAGACGATGTAATCAACTTAGCCTTATCAATAGATAATAAAATTACTCTTAGTAAACATAATATTAAAACTTTAGAGGACATAGCAGATTTATCAAATTATGAATTTTGTAGCATAATCTCTTCCTCAACTAATAATAAAGAAAATCTAAAAGATACAGCAGATTTAATAATCATAGAAGCACGTAAAAAGCTTGGATTAATATAAAAACAATATGAATAATGAAGATATCAGTAATAAAAAATTAACCCTACAGGGCTTAAGCAAGCTTAAACTAGATATTAATTTAAACTCTTTAGACAGTCAAAGTACTGGTACTACAATAGTAAAAAAAAGAAGAAAAATTCATTCTGCAGAAGAATGTAGTTTATTTGACGAGAGTAAATTAGGCTCTTTAACTGAAAAAGAACAAATTTCTCGCATTAATGCTGTACAGAATGCTACTTTGCTGAAAGAAAGGAATCAGAGAGAACAAGAAGAAAAAATAAAAAAAGAAGAAAGTAATCAAGAAGCTGAAGACAAAAATGAATCACACTCTTTACCTAAAGAAGTAAATAAGGAAGTTTTAAGTAATACTAACTCAGTTAAACAAAAAGAAGATAGTATTGAATATGAGAACAATGATAAAAAGTCTTTCAAAGCTAGCAAAGATATATATTCTAAGCATTCTAAGCTAGTAATTACACAGGCAATAGATGAAAGAAATGAACACCTCCCTGTATTTAAGCAAAAATTTGGTATAAGAAGTAAACAATCAAAGTTTGCTAAGGGTAAAAATATATCAAGAGAAGTTATTATACCAGACAAAATAACTATCAGGGAGTTATCTATTCGTATGGCAGAAGATAGCATGAGTGTGCTAAAAATGCTCAAAGAAGAAGTTGGTGAGAGCTATAGAGTAGATGATCTAGTAGATCCAGATATAGCATGCGAAATAGCAAAAAAATTTAGTCATACAGCTAAACGATTGAGTGATGCTGATAAAGAAAAGAATTTACTCTTCATAAGCAACAGAGAAAACTTACCTAAAAAACCAAAACCACCTATCGTTACTTTTATGGGACATGTGGATCATGGTAAAACATCATTGCTCGATGCATTTCGTGAATCTAACGTTGCAGAAAGAGAGTCAGGTGGCATCACTCAACATATAGGTGCTTATCAATTAACGACAAAAAATAAGCAAAAAATTACTTTCATTGATACACCAGGGCATGAGGCGTTTACTGCAATGCGTGCACGTGGTGCAAATATTACTAATATAGTTGTAATAGTAGTTGCAGCTGATGATGGAATCATGAAACAAACAGTTGAAGCAATAAACCATGCAAAAGCAGCAAATGTCTCTATTATAGTTGCCATTAATAAAATTGATAAATCACAACCTGGCGATGTAGAAAGAATAATTAATAGTTTGCCTCAGTATGACCTTATCCCCGAAGAACTTGGTGGTGATGTTATAATTGTGCCAGTATCGGCAAAAAAGAAAATCAACTTAGATAAACTAGAAGAGGCAATTTTATTAATTGCTGAATTAATGACGCTAGAAGGAATAGAGGATTGTCGAGCACTTGGATGGGTGATAGAGTCGAAAATAGATAAAGCTAAAGGAATGTCAGCTACATTAATAGTTGAAGAAGGAACATTAAAGATTGGTGACATATTGATAGTTGGTACAACATACAGCAAAGTACGCAGTATGATTAATCACCTTGGTCAAAGAGAAAAAGCGGCACTACCTTCTACTCCAGTTGAAGTTACTGGTTTAAATGGTGTACCAAATGCTGGAGATAAATTTGTTGTTGTAAACTCTGAAAAGCAGGCTCGTGAAATTGTTGGATACAGATTAGAATTAATCAAGAAAAAAAAAGAAGATTTAGACAACAATAATTTAGATATATTCAGTCGTAATGATAGTGAAATAGAAGAACTATCTGTAGTTTTAAAGTGCGATGTCACTGGTTCTATTGAAGCAATATCAAGCTCAATTGATAAGCTTGGTAAAGACCAAGTGAAACTAAATATTCTACACAAAGCAGTAGGAGGAGTAACAGATTCAGATGTGCTACTTGCAGAAGCATCAAGCGCGGTAATTTTAGCTTTTAATGTAAAAGTGGATTCAAAAATAAGAGAATTAGCAAAACAAAAAGGTATAGAAATACATACTTACAATATAATATATGAGCTTATTGAAGACATGAGGATGTATCTAACTAAAATGTTAAAGCCTGTTACACGAGAGGTTCGTGTTGGTTCTGCATCTGTAAGGCAAATATTTAATGCATCCAAAGCCGGTAATATAATCGGATGTTATGTCACTGATGGAGTTATAAAAAAAGATTCTTTAATTAAGGTAGTACGTAGCAGCAAATTGGTACATGAAGGAAAATTAAAAGCACTACGTAGATTTAAAGATGACGTTAAAGAAGTAGGTGTAAACTTTGAATGCGGAATATCGCTAGAGGGTAATATCGATATTAAAGTTGGAGATATTTTGGAAGCTTATCAATTAGTGCAAGAAGAAAGGACGTTATAGTAGTTGAATATGAAAAAGGAAATTAGAAACCTAAAGGTAGCATCGGTATTACATAGGGCAATATCAAAAGTCTTAATGGAGGGTAATATTCTTAATCAAAAAGTAGTAGTATCTGATGTAAAGCTAAGCAAAGATTTGAAGAAAGCAGATGTATATATTGTGTTATCTTCATTAAACATCCAAAATGATAATGATGATGTCAGCACTGTTGTTAGTGAAATGAACCAATCTGCATGGTCAATACGTAAATCTATATTGTGTTATGTTGATTTGCGATTTATACCTGAGTTGGTTTTTAAGCCTGATTTAACATTCGATAATTTTGTCAATGTAAGCAAAATATTACATAATCACACTTAATTAATGTATTTCAACCATTATTTCTCATTAATGAGAATACACTGTTTAACAGGTTTATGGCTTCTGCTATTTTCTAGCTTAAGCGGCATTCTTTTAGCATCAACTTCTCTATCGTATCAAGCTCTTTTTCTCCTTGTTTTGTTTACTATAGGTGCATTTTTAATGAGATCCGCAGGGTGCATAATCAATGATATCTTCGATAGAGAAATAGATGCACATGTTGAACGAACAAAATATAGACCACTTGCAAATGGTGCATTAAGCATAAAGCAAGCTTTGGCTTTACTTTCACTGTTACTGTATATTGCTCTGGTAATCTTATTATTAACCAATAAAACTACTCTTATACTTGGAATAGTTTCAATGTGCATGATAGTTATCTATCCCTTGCTAAAGCGTTACGTTTGGTGGCCACAATTGTTTTTAGGGTTTACTTTTAACATGGGATCACTCATGGGTTCAGCAGCAATAACAAACCAGATTAGCATAGAATCCTTGCTATTTTATATAGGATGCGTCTTTTGGACGCTTAGTTATGATACTATATACGCTCATCAAGATAAAAAAGATGATGAGAAATTAGGAATGAAATCTACTGCATTATATTTTGGCAATACAACAAAGTCTTGGTTGAAAAAATTTTACTTAATATCCTTAATGGCATGGTTGTACGCTGGTATACTATCATCATTAAATAACATCTTTTATATTGCTTTACTTGCCATAGGATTCATATTTCACCACCAACATAAAAATTTCAATCCAGAAGATTCTAATCAATGCATGTCCATATTTAAAAATAATTCCCAGATAGGACTCTTGCTCTTTTTTGGTATCCTTTTAGATAGAATTATAAATTCTACTTTTGTATACGTTCAGATGCATGGCTAATGTGTAAATATCGAAGCAAAAATGTTGTCATTCCAGTGTCAAGTACTGGGATGACAGACAAAGCATCATATTGGAATGACACCATTTATTTCTATGGCTGTCTTTTCTATCTTATTTTGTCACCCTGCTGAACGGATTCTACTTTTTAGAACATATCTTGAAAGGAAATCAGAAAGATAATATGATAGGATCAATAAAAAATATATCCAAGTGACAAAGAATGGAAATTTCTTAAGCCAAGAAGAGTTGCACAAGGTGTGGCCAAGAAAGCACAAAATAAGAACAATTATTAATGTTATACAATGCATAATGAAAGGTATTTACCAGTAGAGCAAAAGATTTTCCTCTATGGAAGAAAGTATATGATTATTTTTTTAGGTTGCGTAATAGTCACACATTGCTTGAATGCATACAAAGTAAAGGCTGGTGTGCCCATTGATGTTATAAGATCAAATTACCAACCTTTTACTAGATGAAATCAAAAAGCTAAGGAATTAATCCTTACCTTGATTTATTAAACCTCTATCCTGAATTAAATGACCTTGAACAGAAGTATTACTTAAATAACTTTGAGGCTCTAAGTTTATTTGCTGTTCTTCAACTTCTAATGTACTATCTCTATTGTATAATATCCGTTGCATTGATTGATTTACTATATATGAGTTAAAAAATCCTAAAATCTCATTAAACTTACCACCCGTGATTTTTTCAGTAACCTCTTTCTGCATTTCTACACAATCAATATTTAACCTATGCATTGATATCCCACTTTTTAATGCAGCTTGCTCTACTACTTTCTCAAATTCCTCTATAATACTTAATGCATAGCCCTGTGCTTCTAATGGTGATATAGACTGAATTACTGTGGAAATATACTTCTGACCTGTGATTTTCCTTATAAATACATCTAATAAAAGAAGTATACCGTTGTTATCAATACCCTGAACTGTAATAGCTTTAGAAGGTTCCATACTTATAGCAGCCTTAAAAGGAGAAGAAACAAACTAAAAACACCTTTAATAGCATCTGCCGTAGTGTAAGCAAAAATATTGATAAATGAAGATGGCTTACTTGTTCCTCTTGTAACTCCTATTTTATTAGGGCCTATCTTATCATTTTTCAATGAATTTTCATCTTCTTTTACAATACTACGGAGATTATGGACACGTGTTGATAGGGAGCTGCTTTTTTCTTGTAAGTTAAGATGTTGGGTGATTTCTTCATTTATTCTTATTCTTCATTCTAGAAGGTTTCGTATTTCTAAGCTGTCTTCTTCATTAAGCGTATTTGCCACGACTAAAGCTCCTCTAGCATCAACATAATCACTTTGATCAAGAATGAGCTTAACTACATTTAAATTGCCATAAGCAACTACAAGGTGCAAAGATGTCCAACCATCTTTATTTTTAGCGTTAACGTCAGCATGATTACTTATAAGAAATTTAGCTACTTCTAAATGACTGCTTTTAACAGCCCAATGCAAAGGAATACTGCCATTATTGTTCTTAGCATTAATATCAGCTCCTTTCTCTATAAGCTCTTCTACTATACTTAACCTACCATAACTTACAGCCCATTGTAAAGGGATATTACCATATTTATTTCTTTCATTAACATTAGCTCCTTCCTTTATGAGCTTTTCTATTACACTTAAGCTACCATAACCTGCAGCATAGTGCAGATGGATATTGTCATATTTATTCTTCTCATTAACATTAGCCCCTTTCTCTATAAGCTTTTCTACTACCTGTAATTTATCTGCAAGAACAGCTAAATGTAGAGGAGTATTGCCTCTATTGTCCCTGGCATGAATATCATGCCCTTTATTGATAAGATCCGCAACTTGATTAGCATCTCCACTACGTACAGCAGCAAATAATTCATTAATCATTTAAACCTCCATAAAAACCACTAAATTTCAAAGTAAGAAAAAAATCTTTTTCTGAATAAAACAGCTACCTCATAATATAAAGAAAAATATTTTCACTATCATATTTATGATACATAAAAAATTAATAGCTCAATATACTTTTCATAAAGCACTCCATCTCTAAAACTTGTCAATCCCTATTTAGAAGTTTTTTTGATAATCTTTAATGAAAGTTCTTAACGAATTAATATTGACTTAATAGTATATATTACTAATAACTTAGATAATACAATCACTTCCGCAACCAAAACTAGCTATTGTAAGAAGATTTTATTTTGAGATCGTATGGTCTACCATTTGTTCTACGTGAATTTATATCAATTTATTACTTTATTTCTCTTTTTTTTGAAACTCCCTTCATAAATTAAATAGCTTACTGTAAAATTATAGTCTTAAGTCCTTGTTTGCAGGTTGTACAGAGACGCTATTAAATGAAGATATAGGTGACCTATGAGTTAAGTTAACCGTGCTTTTATCTTCAAATTGCAATGCTTCACTTATATTTTTTAATTTTCTTTTTTTTAGGTAGTGTATGTTCATCAAATGTCTCTAGGTTTCTTTTATGTGATTGTGTTTTTAAGTCTGGAGATAAGTGCATATCTTCAAGATAATAAATAATTTCTTCTGAGTTAGAATATACAATAACATAGTCCAAGGGACTCATATTTTTTCACCTTGTCTATCTATACTAGCTCCTTTCTCTATAAGGTGTTCAACAATATCTAACTGACCATGCATCACAGCAAAGTGCAAAGGACTCTCAAATTCTTTGCTACATAGATTTATATTAGTTCTTTTCTCTACAAGAAATTTTACAATATCCGGTCTACCATATATAACAGCAAAGTGCAAAGGACGCATACTATCTTTGTTTAATAATTTTATTATAGCCCCTTGCACTACAAGGTATTTAGCACTATCTAAGTGACCATATACGGCAGCAAAGTGCAAAGGATTCATACCTTTTGTGTTATTTAGATTTATATCATCCCCTTTCCTTACAAGATGCTGAACAGTACCTAAGTGACCATGTATGATAGCATAATCTCAAGAAGTAAAATTCCTTTCATCAATAGCATTAATAATTTTGCTTAATTTATCAGGTTATATTTTCTCTAATATCAGCTTAATAACTTCTTCATTACCATCTTTGGCTAGTAAATGTAAGATAGTACTTCTATCATAAATAGAATCAATAAATTCATTAACTAATCTGTCATATTTACTTGCATGACTCCAAACAGATATAATGTCATTTGGATTTATAAGTCAGAATGATGTCATCATTTCTCTTAAAGTTTCTTCTTCTATTCCTGTTCGTTCTTTCTCTACTCTTACTGTTTTTTTATCCCTTTATGAACTCTTGCTATTGACTCCTCTATCTCAATCACTAAAAACTTATTGAGTAGATTAAGAGAATCCAAAACTTGTTGCTTACCTTTTTCTGATTTCTTCTGGAGGAAAATTTCTTCTATATCAATTTGATTGGGATCCAAGTAAGCCATATATGATACAATATCATGCGATTGCTACCCAACATTTTTCTCTTCTTATTTTATTGAGACCTAGAGCCTCAAGATAATCAGGATTCGGTTTTTTTCATTTCTTCATTATAGAGTTTGAGATATTCACTAACATTAATCTTTTCTTGTTTAATATACATGCTGTTGCTTGTGTCAAAGCTAATGGAAGATAGCCCAATATTTGTGCTAACTCTACTAGATAGTAATCCTGTAACCTATCTTTTACTTCTAAGGTTCTTTCAATAAATGTTATAGCTTCTCCTAGAGAAAATCCATCATTCAACTGTGTCTTTTCTATTTCTTTTTCCCAATTCTTGCTACGAGAAGTAATTAAAACGCAAGGCTTTTCTCCATGAAAAAACAAATTAGGAAAATAGGATGGTAAAAATTTTTCGATCTCCTTATACTTAATGGTGTTATCAAAGATGAAAAGACTTTTTACGTCTCGAAAATACTGGTACACATCCTGGACAATAGATTCTATTTCTCTATCTCGAACAACATTAAAATCCATATCATTATCATTTTCTGTAGGAATTTCTAATTCTTTAGCTAAATTACGAAATGAATTGAAAAGAGTGTCATATGTTTTAGCATTTATCCATATAACTTTTGTCCAAATATTACTCTCCTTACTATATGCTTAGCTTCTAGCTAATTCACTTTTTCCTATTCCATATTCTCCATTAATCAAGACCATTCGTGAAAGTTCTACTTCTTGATTTTACTATCTAATTTCTTTTTTAATTCGTCTGACATCACTTCTCTTTTTAGAAAGAATTTTGGTAAATAGCCCAAATTAAAGGAAAATGTATTTTTACCTTCTTTTTCATGAAGTATTCTTAAATTTCTGATTTCTTCACGCAGTCCTTGTATATCCTTTTTTTTTTGCTGAATCGTTTTCATTGATCTCTTTTAATATACTACTAGCCAATCCTTTCTTTTTTTTCCTCATCTAAAATACGCACATACTCTCTTTTTTTAGATTTTTCACTAAGTACATATTTTTGTTCTAACTCTTCCAAATTTTCTAATTCCCCCTTAAAGGGAAGCCGATAGCCGTATTTTTCAGCAAAGTCATGCTCCTTCAATTTATAATACTTAATAATCTCATCCTCTGCTTTCTCTATTTACACCTTTTCATATAACTCTGAAGTCATCAACATTTCACCACTTTGTT
This sequence comes from Wolbachia endosymbiont of Trichogramma pretiosum, assembly GCF_001439985.1. Taxonomy (NCBI): domain Bacteria; kingdom Pseudomonadati; phylum Pseudomonadota; class Alphaproteobacteria; order Rickettsiales; family Anaplasmataceae; genus Wolbachia; species Wolbachia endosymbiont of Trichogramma pretiosum. Next base: position 134,914 of record NZ_CM003641.1, on the reverse strand, counting down.
TATCTTTTACTTGATGTCCAGTACGTATAGTAAACGGGTACTTTCTTTTTGATTTACCTAAAATAACACCTTTAGTTATGTGAAGATTGGAAAATTCTCCTTTCTCGTTGCAAGATGTAGTGTAATTTATTACACTGGATACAGTATCCATTGATAACTTCTCAATCCCCCTATTACAAGACGACTGATTAGTATCCACAATTTTAGTGAATTGTTTCTCAAAACTTTGAAAAACTTCCAAGCCAGCTTCTATTAAAATCTTTCTTAAGTTAGCTTCTGAAGGCGCAACTATTGTAGAAAATATTTTTGCTTTTTTTTCCTATGTTGGTTTATAGAAATAAAACTCACACACTCCATAACTTGAGAAGCACCTACTTTCTCCACACTTGGTGGAATATAATTACCCACAGTTGATACAACCTTAGCTACTACTTTACCTGTTTTACGTACTTTTGAACCTGGTTTCGCTTCTTTAGAACATTCAGATAGTTTTTCCTCGAATTCTTTAACAAAAGTCGTAACAAAAAAAAACTTGCTTTTTTCACTATTTCATCACTTGTAATGCTTATACAGCTAAACATTTCTTCATCATCAGTCGATGTACTACTGCTGCCTATAGATGAAGATCTTGTTACTCTAGGTCTCTCTTGATTTCGTCCACACTGAAGTTCTTCACTAGATAATATATTTTCATAATCAACTATTGCTGATCCAGCATCTACATAATCCATTTGATTATCTGCTACTTGTTCTCCTATATTTTCTTTACCTAACATAAAGCCGCCTATATTTTAATATTCATATTTTGATTGTTTTGTCGTAAACCTCTTTTCTGAAGATTGATTTCAACATTTGATTCTTATGTAGCTGTACCAAACCAAATTGCGGTAGAAACCTTACGTTAATCCTAAGTAACTTTAATTGCTGAGTAACAGTGTGCTTTTCTTTTGACTTCTGACTAAAATAGATATATGCTCAAAAAATCCTTAGTTGCTTTCTGAGTGATATGCATAATACAATACATCTAACCCACACCCCATGTATTCTTTACATTGCGCTGCATTCTAGCTAAAGAGACCTAGTAAAGCAAGAATTTTTTGCATACTTTAGTATTTTATTTTAGTTTTTATTTTAAAACTAAAGCAGCTCAGTTTCATGTACTTTTATTTTCTTATCGACTGTTATTTTTCTTCTTCAATGCATCTATGAGCAATGACAACGTGGACGGTAAAGCTTGTAAAGCAATTTTTTTATATAGCAAGATTCAGCTATTTAATAAAAAGATCGTGGCTAGACCAAAAAATATAAGAGCTGAGAGAATATCAGTTGTTGCTGATGTTAAGATTGAAGACGAAACAGCAGGATCGGATCTTAAACGGTGAAGCATTATAGGAATGAAAGTTCCAATGAACGTTGCAATAATTGACATCATAATCATGGAGACCACAAAAATCATCTCCACTTTGACATTGTGAAACCTTATTGCTAACACTACTAATGAAATAGTAGATAAGATCACCCCGTTTATAAGACCTATTAAAAATTCTTTCATCAGTATTCTTTTTGCATTTTGCTCAGTTAGATATTTTGTTGCGATTGCCCGGATAGTTAGTGTTACTGTTTGGGATCCTGCATTTCCGCTCATCGATGCAATGATTGGCATAATTATTGGCAGTACTATAAAACTTTGTATTACGTTATCGAAAAAGCCAACTACTACAGAACATATTGTTGCAGCCAAGAGGTTAAACAGCAACCAAGGTAGTCTTTTAATTATAGTTTTATGTATAGGGGCATTTATATCAGATTTAGAAGATACACCGCTTATTTTAAGCACATCCTCTTCTGCTTCTTGTTGAACAATTTTGATTACATCTTCAATAAGTATTACACCTGTAATTTTACCATTCTTATTTACTACTGGAGCTGATAATAGAGCGTAATCTTTAAATATTCTTGCTACTTCTTCTTGGTCCATTCCAGTTTTAATTATTTTTATATCTTGACTCATTATCTCTTTTATTGTTGTTTCTCCTGAGTGAGATATTACCTTATTTAAGTTAAAAATGCCTATGGGTTCTAATTTTGAGTTAATGATGAAAATTTGATAAAATGTTTCTGGTATTTTTTTATAGTTGCGCAAGAATTCCATTAGCTGATTTATCGTCCAATAATATGGAGCTATAACCATATTTTTATGTATCAACCTTCCTGCACTTTCTTCTGGGTATGACAACAATTCCTCTACTAATTTTTGAGTTGCATTGGGTAAGTAGTTAAGTATATTTTCTATAGATTTCCTATCTAAATCTTTCACTATGGCTACTATATCTTCTATATCAATAAGCATTAGTAACTTCGCTGTATTTTCTATTCCCAATATTTCTATGATCTCTACTTGTAAATCTGGTACTACATGTACTAAGGCATCACTTAACAAGTGTTGATCAAGTATATTAACTAATTTCTCCCTGTGATCACTGATCGAAGTAGATAAAAAATAAGCTAACTGAACGCTATCTATCGTTTTTACAATATTACGAACGTTCTCTAATTCTTGATTATCGAGAGACTCTATTAAATCATCAATAGCCTTTTTGTCTAAACCATAATGAGAACTTGTTTTAATATTCATTACTTTACCTTATTTATTTTTAATAAATATACACACTTGATTTTATTGAACATTCAAGTATAATGAAATTGTTTTGAATTAACTATTATACTGAACGCTATCTATCGTTTTTACAATATTACGAACGTTCTCTAATTCTTGATTATCGAGAGACTCTATTAAATCATCAATAGCCTTTTTGTCTAAACCATAATGAGAACTTGTTTTAATATTCATTACTTTACCTTATTTATTTTTAATAAATATACACACTTGATTTTATTGAACATTCAAGTACAATGAAATTGTTTTGAATTAACTATTATATGGTTAAATTTCTATTTTGTTTGCTGTTATTGTTAGTGATAATAAATATATTAAAGTCTAAGGTATAATGAAAACCCATCCAGAAATCCTTGAATACTTTCAAGGCTTAAATAAAAGTATTTCTCTCATTAGGAGGTGTCTTTGACATAGAAAAATTGAAGTTGCGTCTTGAAGATCTGGATTATCAAGCGTCTAATGATAATCTGTGGCAAGACAATCAAAAAGCACAAGAAATTTTAAAAGAACGCTCTAAAATTAAGCATGACATAGAGTCGTTTTCAAAGCTAGAAAGCGATTACAACGATGCTATCAGCTTGATGAAATCTTCTATTGATGAGAATGATGAAGAATTTTTTTCTGAAGTTAAAGGTGAGTTAGTAAAGCTAGAGAAATTAATCAAACTTAAAGAGACAGAATCCTTATTTACTGGTGAAGCAGATAACAATAACTGCTTTTTAGAAATCCACTCAGGAGCTGGTGGAACAGAGAGCAATGATTGGACTGAGATGCTCATGCGCATGTATACAAGATGGGCAGAAATTTATCACAATTTTAAAGTTGAAGTTGTAGAAAAATTAGATGGTGATGCAGTTGGTATAAAATCTATAACAATAAAGATCATCGGAGAAAAAGCTTATGGGTGGGCAAAAAGCGAAAGTGGAGTTCATAGATTAGTTAGAATATCACCATTTGATGCAAATGGTAAACGTCATACCAGTTTTGCAAGTGTAGGAGTAACTCCAGTGATTGAAGATTCAATAGATATTGTTGTGGATGAAAAGGATTTAAAGATCGACACTTACCGTGCTTCTGGAGCAGGTGGTCAGCATGTAAATAAGACTGAAAGCGCGGTACGTATTACGCATATTCCAACAGGCGTTGTAGCTCAATGCCAAAATGGTCGTTCTCAACATAAAAATAAAGATGAAGCACTTAAACTACTTAAAGGGCGTTTATATCAAATTGAATTGGAAAAAAAAGAACAGAAAATGGCCGAAGAATATGGCAAGAAATGCGATATAGGTTGGGGCAGTCAGATCAGATCGTATGTTATGCATCCATATCAAATGGTAAAGGATTTAAGGACTGGACATGAAGTTGGCAATATAAATTCCGTTTTTGATGGCAATATAGATTGTTTCATAGTTAGTGTATTGGAGTTAAAATGAGATTTATTAAAAAGCTAAGTTTTATGCTCTTCTAATAAGGGAAAAAGAAAACCAAAATCTATTGAGAAAAATAGAACAATTTTGTGAATATATCTATTATCTAAGTAGCTGATGAAAATGGCAACTCGTTTCTTATGGGAACAAAAATGTAATATAAAGAGAAATCTTCGTACATTAAGTTGTAGCCACGCAACGTCTGCCATCGATGATTATTTCACCTACTGTAACTGCTGCTAAAATAAAGCAGTAATAAATTTGTGTTAACAAAGTAATAGGTGAGACGGAAGCAATGCTACCTGCTAACAGCAGCTGGGAACCATAAGGCAAAATGCCTTTTGTAACACAAGCAAAAATGTCTAACAAGTATGCACTACGGTATGAAGGAATACTATGCTTTTGCGCGAGCCTTTTTGCAATATCGCCACTTAACAAAATAGCAATGGTATTATTAGCAACTAAAACAGTAAACATAGATGCTATGCCAGCTATTACAAATTCAGCTTTAGTTTTTGTGATATTGCTTTCATCGATAAGTTTGTGTAATGCCTTTTGACCCTGCTTGTACATTATATGACTCAATCCGCCAATAAATAGAGCAAATATCACTATCTCGTTTACTTTTTTGAAACCGTAATATATGTCATGAGAGAGTTGAATGATAGTATAGTCAAAAAAAGTCATCCCTAATACACTAGCAACAATTATATTTATAGTTATTGTTACTAAAGTAGTAACTTCAAATAATCCCATGATTATTAAAGAAATATAAGGAATAATCTTTATTACTGACAAATAATCTAAATTTGATGTAGGAATAATTTTTGTACTATCTGCAATAATTGCCAGATAGACAAGCGTTATAATGCTGGCAACAAATGCTACTTTATAATTCACTTTAAGTTTATCCTTTATCGTGGCCCCCTGTGAAGACACAGATGCAATAGTAGTGTCAGATATTATTGAAAGATTATCACCAAATACGGCACCTCCAACTACAGTTGCAGTTCCTATTTCAAGACCAAAAGCCCCACTTTTTGCCAAGTTAACAGCTATTGGCACCATTAATACAATAACCCCCATAGACGTACCAATTGCAGTTGATATAAAAGCGGAAGCCAAAAATACTCCAGGCAGTAGTAATCTTGCGGGAAGGAAATTGAGAATTAAATCAGCAACAGTATCTGCACTACCAATTGATTGAGTCACCACAGAAAATGCTCCAGAAAATAGAAAAGTTAAACACATAGTAAGGGTATTTTTATCGCCCATACCCTCGATGACAGTATCGATATTACGTTGAATTTTACCTGCACTGCATGCAACAGCAAAAAATAGCGCCGGTAGTAGGCAAATTACTGGTGAAACTTGGCTAAGAGGATTATCAATTCCAATAAAGGAAAAATAGACACCACTTCCAAGGTATAAGATCAAAAAAATAACCAAAGGAAAAAAAGCTGTCATTTTACTGCCTTAAAACCTGTGATTATAATCAATTAAGTGCTTTCAGGCAAGCTTGGTTTTCTGTAAGTTAATAACAGTCCTTTTAGACTATAAAGTTACACTATGGAAAACGCGTTGGCTATTCTACCATAATATATAGCATCAAAAAATACTCTATAGTATGAGGTAAAGCTATGGTAATGACATATGAACAGTGGAACACAATATTAGGTTAATTGATCAAGAGGTAAATTTAAGTAAAGACAATGTAATTGAAAGAATAAGAGAGCTCTTAAAGGAAGTAAAGATACTAGGACAAGCAGAAACATCAAGAATGTTAGAAGAGATATCGCATGGATTGGAAGTATCAAGCAAGAGTACAAGAGACACAAGAGTCATTAAAAAAGAGACTAAAAAAGAAGTCAAGGGTGTCAAATGCTCAACAGATGGTAAAAAGAATGCTAAAAAGGTTAGGTGTACAAGAGAAATCAGAAGAATCAAAAACAGTGGCTCTAGAGGATGTGCTAAATGAACGAAAGATCTCAGAAAAGGTGCCAGTGATGCTAGATACACAAAAGATATTAAAAACATTAAATAGACTAAAGAAAGTAAAAATGTGTATTATGAAGCTGCCAGGAATGGACGTAAAGAAGTAGTAAGGTTCTTAATGAATAATGGAGCAGATGTTAAGAATAATGGGGCGCTTAAACTTACTCCTTTACATATTGCTGTTGCAAATGTTGATAGAGCGATGGTGGATTGTATAATAAAAAACGACAAGAATATTGACAAAAATATTGAGATGGTAGATGTATCTGGATGGACTCCTGTATATTGGTCTGCTACAAAAAACGATATTTCAATATTAAAAGCCCTATTAAAGGGCATATCAGAATATGGAGCAGATGTTAATCTAGAGGATAATTTAATTGGACGATCTCCCTTACATATTGCTGCTACGAATGTTGATGTGGAAGTGGTAGGGCTCTTAATAAAATATGGAGCAAATGTTAACCATAAGGATGCATGGGGGTGGACTCCTTTTAATTGTGCTGCTACAAAAGGCAATAGAAAAGTAATGTATTATCTAATAGCCCATGGAGCAAGTATTGAGACGAATGATCCACAGAAAATATTACTTTCTATTTGTCCATATAATTATCGAGAAGCAGTAACTACTATGATACAACTTGGAATATGGAAGGATGTGATGAAATTGATGGGAGCCGAGTTTTTACGTTGTTCTGCCGGAAATGGTGATACACTAATAGTACATGCCCTATTAGAAGCTGGAGTAAATGCTAATGCAGATAATGACTTAGGATCAACTGATTTACATAAAGCTGCCAAGTATAACCATCAGGAAGTAGTAAAGATCTTAATTTTATATAGAGCAAATGTTAATGCGCAGAATGACTTAGGGGAATCTCCTTTAACTTATGCTGTCGAACGTAGAAACTGGATAGTAGTAATAACCTTACTATGCTATGGCGCAAATCCTTCATTGCCTGATAATTATTATAAAACTGTAAGAGATTTAGCTAAACGTCAAGGTATAAGTAATCTTCTAGTGGAAGCAGAACAAAGAGCACTAGCTATACTTACACAGCTTGACTTAGAATCAAGTATACTCAGAAACACAGCATTAATGATAGTGCAACACATAGCATCACATATGTTGAGAGAAATAGAATTACATCTATCTATCAACTTTGAACGTATGATAAGAGATCAAGCTAATCAAATTGAACAATTACAGTATAACGCTAAACTTAATGAAAAAGGAGTAGAACTTATAACTGACCGCATTAAATGTGTGCAGTTAGGGACTAACACTAAAGTGTATCCAACTGAAATGGATGGAATAAAAGAACAAATATTACATAGTACTTGCAGGTGGTCATATCGCACTAAAAATGTTAATGTAGGAAGAGTAACATCTTTAGCTAATGGCATTGAGTGTATGAAGTCAGGGCCTAACACTGAAGCGTTTCCAGGCCCTAGTATTAAAGAGCCTAATACTCACCTCTCTATGTATGAAGCTGTTATAAATAGTTAAATAATCCTCTAAATTCCAGCACGTAGCACTCGATGCAAGTAGCTGAAACTGAGGAGTAAATTGGCTATGTTAGATTTTAGTTTACACAATAAAATTTTTATAAGTAAGATGTCAGAAGTTATCAAAACTATATTAGTAGAAGACAATAACGTTAGGCTAGACAGGTACATCAGAAGAATTTTTCCCAATTTGAAACAATCTTCAATTGAGAAATCTCTAAGGAAAGGATTAATCAAGGTTGATAATTGCACGGCAAAATCCAGAGATAGGGTAAGTTCTGGGCAAGCTATAATGATAAGATACTTAGACTATATTGAGAACACTAATTCTGACTACAAATATAATGAAAAGTTAGTGAATCTACTAAGAGAGAACATATTATATGAAGACGAATATATACTAGCTATAAACAAACCCGCAGGGGTCATTGTTCAAGGCGGCATAAAGGTAAAAATTAGCATTAGTGATTTACTTGACCAAATAAGAGAGAGAGAAATATTTAAAATTGTTCATAGGCTAGATAGGGATACAAGTGGAGTAATAATATTCGCACGCAATGCTAGCGTTGCAAGATACCTTATGGAAGAATTTAAAGGACGGAGGATAAAAAAAACTTACCTAGCATTAACTTCTGGTATACCGAGCAAAGATAATGGAACAATAGACTATCCGTTGGTGAAAAAATATATTTCAGGACAAGAAAGAGTGGTCATTGATGAAGACTCACTACATAATGCCACTACACACTTTTCAATTGTGTCAAGGCTAAAACACAATATCTCTTATCTAGAATTACAACCAATTACTGGTAGAACCCATCAGTTGCGTGTACATTTAGCTCATATAAATTGCCCTATTCTTGGTGACGGTAAATATGGCGGTAAAAAAGCTTTTATTGATGAAGTAGCAAATCAGATTCACCTGCATTCATATTCTTTGTCTCTAAAATTGCCAAATAATAAAGAAGTCACTATTACTGCTCCTGTCCCTAAACATATCGAAAAATCTATTGAAGCGCTATCTTTTGACTGAAGCGATTTCACCAATCAATTTTTTTGTCTTTGGCTTTAATTTGAAGTACAGATATTAGGCTAATTAATGCACAAACAGTAAGGTAAATCCCTGCTGCAAGTTTTGTTTCAGTTTTTTCTATAAGCCACATGCATATCGATGGAGAAAGGCCACCAAAAATACCTGCTGATATGTTATGAGCTAAGCTGAAGCTAGTGCATCTAACTTTCGTTGGAAATAACTCACAGGCGAGAGAATTATATATTCCAAAAGATGCACCTATTGGTATGCTCATCAACAGAAAAGTGAATGTTATAATATAATGATTATTACATGATAATAGCGAAAGTACAGGCAAGCTAACACAAGCTAAAGTTACTAATGTAGGAATTATCACATTTTTTCTTCCAATTTTATCAGAAAGTATTGCAAACAGCACTGCAGACGTTCCAAATGTGATTTCAACCATGATCCTTACTAGATTTTTAATATCAATGCCTGAGAAGGTAAGTTCTTTGACAGATATGTTATAAAACATAATTACCGAATAAACGATTGCATTTTGGGCAATACCAAGTCCAATTGCTAATATAAATGCTTTTTTGTAGGTTTTGATTAGTTCAAAAAATGGAGAACTAGATAAGCTTTTATTTTGGTCATGAGTTTTGTACGCTAAACTCTCTTCCATTATGTATCTTATTAAAAAGCCTGTTACACCCATAATAGAGCAAAAATAGAATGGCAGCCTCCAACCCCAAATTTCATAACTTTCACCTGTAAACTTTTTGCAAATAGCTATCATTACAAAGCATAGAATAGAACCAAGAGCACCACTAAAAGCTTTCATGCTACCTAAAAAGCCTAGATTTTTTTTATCGCTTGAATGCTCTATTAAAAAAGCTGAATTGATACTTGTTTCTCCACCTGCTGCCATTCCTTGTATCATTCTACAAAGCAGAAGCAATATAGGAGAAAATATTCCTATTTCTTTAAAGCTTGGTATAAGCGCAATTGCAGTAGATGATATCGAAGCTAATATTACGGAAGTCAGCAAAATTTTCTTTCTGCCGTATTTATCTCCAATGTAACCAAAAATAAATGCACCAAGTGGTCTAAATCCAAATCCAATTGCAAAACTGCCAAGAAATTTGATTGTGCTTAAATAATCACTTTCTGAAGAAAAAAAAACGCTGCTTATTATATGCGTTAAAACTCCGAACAGAGTTATTTCATACCATATAATCATATTGCAGATTATACTTGATAATATTGCTTTTTGAATATTGTTCATGATTTTTAACCCACTATAATTCAGCTTACTAATAATAAGTTTTTTTTGTCTGTAGATTGTAGTTTACAACTTTGTAACTGTTTTAGTATAAAATGGTTTACAATATGCTCAAAAGATATTCGTTAGATTTTCACTATTATATTTTATGTTAAACATTTATTGTAATCATGGGGTTAGTATGAGTGAAAAAGGTATAGACGTATCTCAAGATTTTCACTATAATCAGCATTTATTATGGTTATGTGGTTATTATGAGTCAAAAAGGTATAGACGTATCTCATTGGGATGGAAGGATTGATTGGTCGAAAGTTGCAAAAGATGGGGTAAAGTTTGCATTTGCCAAAGCAACTGAGGGAGAAACTTATCAAGACAGTAAATTCGGACAAAATTTTCAAGGTATGAAAGATAATAATGTGCAAGGTGGGGCATATCACGTATTTAGGATGACCTCGACACCTGAAGGTCAGTTGAATAACATAGTTAACGAACTTAAAAAAGCTAATTTTGAGCCAGGTACAAATAAGCTAGCTGTTAGTTCTACAACTGGTATTTGCACAGGAAGAACAACAAAATGTGATGATCCTACAAAACACACTAACACACAGAGAGCCGAAAAACTTCATTCTTTATTGACTCAATTGGATGAAAAAGGATACAGTCCAATTGTATATGCTTCACCAAAAATGTGGGATGATTACTATACACAAGAAGAATATAATTTTTCTCACTACCCATTATGGGTTGCTGATTGGAGAGGAAGATCGGAGCCTGAACTACCTAAAGATTGGAAGGATGCGGGTAAAAATTATACTTATTGGAATTATACCTCTCAAGGAGAAGTAGACGGAATACATGGCCAAGTCCCGCTAGACCAAACGTTTTGATATCCTAAAACTATAAAGTAGTGCTAAGCCCTAGCACTACTTTAACAGAACTCAATATTATTGTTTTTTTTCCACCCAAACTCAAGTTATACGTAACTTTATTCAACAACCTTTAAAGACAACTCACGTAAATGCTTATCCTCTACTTTAGAAGGAGCACCCATTAGAACGTCTTCACCTTGCTGATTCATAGGAAAACAGATTACTTCACGAATACTAGGCTCATCAGCAAGTAGCATAACCATTCTATCAACTCCTGGTGCTATTCCACCATGAGGTGGCACTCCAAACCTAAATGCACGCACAAGCGCACCAAATTTTGCATCAACTTCTTCTTTACTGTAGCCTGCAATGGCAAAAGCTCCGTACATAATATCTAGTCTGTTATTACGAATTGCTCCACTTGATAGCTCTATTCCATTGCAAACAAGATCATATTGGTAAGCAAGGATATCCAGTGGATTCTTTTCTTCTAAATCTTTCAAGCCACCATGTGGCATAGAAAATGGATTATGAAAGAAATCAATTTTTTTACTTTTATCGTCATACGCAAAGTAAGGAAAATCAATCACCCAACAGAATTTGAAGATATTGTCATCTATAAGACCTAGTTCTGATCCCAAAAGAATACGCACTTTCCCTGCAATTATTGCTGCTTCATTTTCCTTATCAGAAGCAAAAAATACACTATCTCCAGGTTCTACATTTGTTATTTCTTTTATGGAATTTAACCTATTGTCATCAAGGAATTTAGCAATTGGTCCTTTTGCAATTCCATCTTTATCAAACGTTATATATCCAAGACCTTTAGAACCGAATTCCTTTTGTGCATGTTCTATTTTTTTATCAAAAAAGCTACGAGGTTCCTCTGCTGTTTTAGGAGCAGGAATGGCTCTCACTACCATACCGCGTTCAATATTGCTTTTGAAAATATTGAACTCTGAATCACGGAAAATTTCTGTTACATCGCTAATTAATAATGGATTACGCAAATCTGGCTTATCAGATCCATATTTGAGCATTGCTTCTTTGTATGTAATACGTGGAAAATCTTTATCGACAGACTTGCGAGAAAATTTCGCGAATACTTTATATAAAGTAGATTCAATAACTTGAAATATATCTTCTTGAGTCACAAAAGACATTTCAAGGTCGAGCTGATAAAACTCTCCAGGAGAACGGTCAGCCCTTGCGTCCTCATCACGAAAACAAGGTGCAATTTGAAAATATTTATCAAACCCTGAAACCATGAGCAACTGCTTAAAAAGCTGTGGAGCTTGTGGTAATGCATAGAATTTACCAGGATTTAGTCTGCTTGGCACTAAGTAGTCACGTGAACCTTCAGGAGAAGAGGCAGTAAGTATTGGAGTTTGAATTTCCAAAAATCCTTGCTCTATCATGAACCTCCTGAGCTCTAAAATGAGCTGTGAACGCAGAATGATGTTATTACGAACCTTTTCACGTCTTAAATCAAGAAAACGGTATTTAAATCTCATGTTTTCTGGGTATTCTTGCTCACCAGAGATACTTGCTAATATACTCCTTTCTTCTTTTGCTATTTCTTCATCACAGTGGAACTCAACTTCCGATTCAACTTGTAAATTACTAACTATTACTTCAATTTCTCCTGTGTAAATAGAGCTGTTTACCGTATCTTCAGTTCTAGCTTTGACTGTTCCTGTGACAGTAATCACACTCTCTGATTTTAAATTTGAAATTTCATCAAAAAAGTCTTTGTCATTATTGAATACCAGTTGAGTAATTCCATAAAAATCTCTTAAATCAACAAAGATTAGGTTACCATGGTCACGTTTACGGTACAGCCATCCAGAGAGAGTAACTTCCTTTTCTACATCATTCTTCCTTAATTCATTACACGTGTGAGTTTTATAGCAGTTCATTTGATTGAAATTTTCTAGAATACATAAAGATTATAAAATAAATTAACCTTTGGGCAAGATAATATCTAAAGATCCTTTACAAACAATTCCGGATGGCTTTGTTTCATGGCTAGTGTCGTTAGAGGTTGTTGTAAGAAGAAAAGCTTTTCAATATATGACTACTAACGAATTTAGTTGTAGAATAGGCATTTTCCAAACAAGTATAACTTATGCCGCAAAAAATGAGAGTAAGTAACCAAAGAGAATATAACGAATTTCTCAAAAAAAAGAGGAAATATTTTTCATTTTGTTAATCAAGCTATAGAAAATTGGATATAATTTCTTTGATTGTATGTGTTGAGGTGTATTTATGAATCCTGAGGAACTACAGAAAATTATAGCTAAAAATAAGAAGAAAGATTCTGTATTAAAAAAAGCTTCTTAGAGTTGTTAAGGAGAATGACTTAGAAAAAGTAAAATTAATTTTGAGAAAAACAGCTCTATTATTAAAGATGTTGTTGCTGAGATTAATTCCCAAAATGGTACAAATTGATTAGGTTATGCTGTTGATAGTAAAATGGACAAATATCTAATAGAAAAGGTTATAAGCTTTAGCGCTGCAGTCACAAAGGAAATTCGAAGAAGAGATTTAGAGTCAGTAAAATCAATCTGTCAGGTGAGTAGATTAATAGCTAAAGATGAGTTACAGCAAAATCCTGAGCCAATACAATCTGCAACTTATGATCACAAATTTAATGATAAAATTGCAAGGTACTTGATTGAACAAGGTGTAAATCCTAATGCAACTGATCATCTTGGTTGTTACTTACTTCATCTGCAAATTGCAAAAAGCAATTTCAAAGGAGCTAAGGCTTTAATAGAAAACGGCGCGGATGTTAACTTAATAAATCAAGGGGTAAAAAGCTATCAGACATTAATTATGGGTGGTAGTGAGTTAAAGGGTGAAACTGCGTTGAATTTTGCAATTATAATATATTACAAACATAAAGACATAGACAATCAAAAATCTGATAAAACCTTAAAATTTATAAGTTATTTAATAGAACAAAAAGCAAACTTAAATATTAAAGATTGTAATGAGATGGTCCCTTTAGATATTACTATATTTCATAATTCTCCAAAGATAGTAGAATTATTGATAAAAGCTGGTGCTGATCTTAATATTGGAAGAAAAAAAAGCAGAAGGTGTTTTAAAGTATGCAATTACTGAAGTGCATATAGATATAGGGAAAGCTACAATTAGATATATTTTGGAACATGACTCACACTTGTTAACAACTTCAAATAAACCAGATCTTCTCAATGACCAATAAGAGTTATCAAACTATTGGGATGAATATAAAGCTCAAGTTAAAGAGCTTCATGATATAGTGGGAGATAGAATTTACTTGACTAGTGACCGATCTATCCATCCTATAATGAGAACAGTGAGTGGCTTTTTAGATCACGAAAGTAGAAAAATCTAGTAAAATCATCATTCATATCTAGTGCTGAGTCACCAGAAAATTTTTGTCCGAGAAAGCTGGCTGTTATAAGTGTAGCTGCAATAACTTGCGCTTTAGCATTATATTTTCTTACTTCCTTAATTATTTGATCTTCTGCTGGAATTGGTACTCAACTAGCATTAGGAGCTGTAGGTGCAGTTGTAGGTGAAGGAATTGGAATCTTGACCAATGTGGCAATAGATCAGTGCTACATTAATTCAGCTATTCAGAAAGCTGACTAAAATTAAAGCGCCATAGATTGCTAAAACCCCATAATTGTGGAGTAATATAATGTTACTTTCCGCAAGCCTTTATCTCCTCAAATACTTCTCTTGCTCTGTTTAAAACAGAATCAGGAAACCCAGCAAGTTTTGCTACATGTATTCCATATGACTCATCTGCAATGCCTTCAATTACTTCATGTAAAAAGATGACTTCTCCTTTCCATTCTTTTATTTTCATACAAAAACATTTTACATTTTCTAAGTATTCACCTACTTTAGTCAATTCATGATAATGAGTTGCAAAAATGGCGCGGCACTTATTTATGTTGTGAATATGTTCAATCACCGCCTGTGCAATAGATAATCCATCATATACCCCTGTGCCCCTACCAATTTCATCAAGTATCACCAAGGAACGATCTTTTGCCTGATTTACTATCGTTGCTGTTTCGATCATCTCTACCATGAAGGTAGAATAACCAGCTGTTATGTTATCTGTTGCACCAACCCTGCTAAATATCTTGTCAATCACTCCTATATGCGCACTCTCTGCTGGCACAAATGACCCCATGTGAGCTAAAACTGCAATGAGAGCGTTTTGCCTCAAAAAAGTGCTTTTTCCCGCCATATTAGGACCAGTAATTAGATGTATACCAGCTAAATTGATGCTATTTGAAATGAATTTATCGTTAACTTCAACCACTGGATGTCTTCCACCACAGATATTGAACTCTTTACTGTCATCGATAATGGGTTTTACGTAATTATTTTGCACTGCAAGCTCCGCAAACGTGGCTCTAATATCAAGTTTTGCCAAAGCATTTGCAGCAAGAGCAATTTTTTCAGATTCTTTAGCGACTTTACTACATAGTTCACTAAAAATTTTCACTTCTAAGCCGATTGCAGCATCACGTGCCGTAAGAATTTTATTTTCTAGTTCTTTCAATTCATTAGTAGTATAGCGCATGCTATTTGCTAAGCTTTGCCTATGAATAAATATATTCGAAGTTATTTTGTGATTTGCCGATACTTCAACGTAGTAACCAAGTATATTGTTGTGTAATATTTTGAGTGCAGCAATGCCAGTTAGGTCGCGATAAGACTCACGGAGCTTAGTTACCAACTTGTTACTGTTGTTCAATATACAGTATAATTCGGATAATTCTTGATCATATTTTGGATTGATAAATCCTCCTTCTTTTACGGAAATGAGGTTGTTACCAAGTATAGCACTGTTTAGAAGCTCGAATAGATCTTTATGATTACCAAGACTTTTATGTATTGTGCTTAGTTCACTTTCGTTACTACTTATCACCTGAGTAGTAGACTTTTCTCTGTTCAAGCATTTGAATGACATCTGAGAGTTAGCTGCCGGTTCTTCACTTAAACAATAATTATGCAAGGTAGACAGAAAATCAGATAACTCTAAAGTTTTTCCTAGGCCTATTTTTAATAGGTTCATATCCTTTGGCGAACCACGTCCTAGTATTAAGCGCGATAAAGACCTCTCAATATCCGGAATGTTAGATAATATCTCTCGTATTTTTCTACGTGTCTCATAATTATTTACAAAAAATTGAGTGGTGTTGAGCCTCAAATTGATTGCCTTGGAGCAAGTAAGTGGTGAAGCAAGCATTTGTTTGAGCAGGCGTCCACCAGAAGCTGTAACTGTGTGATCAATAACTGAAATTAGTGAACCTTTCTTTTCACCAAATTGAGTTGAGAATAACTCAAGATTTCTCCTTGCTGAAGCATCAATAAGCATGAAATTTTGTTGCTTATAGGTTTTCGGGAATTCAAGCCTTGGAATGGAGCCCCTTTGTGTTACTCTAACATATTCAAGTAGTGCACCGCACGCCATGATTTCTACTTTGCTGAAATTTCCTATACTTCCAAGTTCCCTGATTTTATAAAACTCGCATAACGTTCTGTGAGATTTACTATACTCAAAAAAACTCTGTACGTGTTGTGTAATTGATATTTTATAATTTTTTAAAATCGATCTAATTTTTTCGTCCTCAATGAATTTTTCAGAAATTAATAATTCTCTTGGTGATATACGCAACAAATCACTATCTAGAGCTTTCAAACTCGTTAAAGTGTGAAAAAATTTTCCCGTCGATAATTCAAGCCAACTAATAGCATATTCATCATTTTGTTCAACTATGGATGCAAGATAATTATTGCTTTTATCCTCCAGTAGTGAATCTTCTATAATTGTACCTGGAGTTACAACTCGCACTACATCACGTTTTGCTATGGATTTATAGCCCCTCTTTTTTGCTTCATCAGCAGTTTCTAATTGTTCACAGATTGCTACTTTGAATCCTAAATCTATTAGCTTGTGCAGGTAAGATTCACTACTGTGTGCTGGCACTCCACACATTGGTATTTCTTGTCCATTTGAATTGCCCCTCTTGGTTAGCACTATATTCAGCAATTTTGCAGCTTTAACAGCATCATCGAAAAACAATTCATAAAAATCGCCCAGTCTATAAAACAATAGATGATCCGTGTATTGAGCTTTCAAATTTAAATATTGCTCCATTGCAGGGGTATTTTTTTCTCTTATCAAGTTCATAACATTTTAAATATGTTAGCAGCAAACCACTTACCCTGGTATTGGTTATACTATAATGGATAAATAATTTTTTTTAGCTATAGTACAAAAACAAATAGTTTGAGGTATAATTATGGAATATGAACGGTTATTAAAATATTAAGGACAATAAGTGACTTAAATAAGAACAATATAATCGAAAAGGTAAAAGAGGAATTGAAAAAAAAAGATCCAGAAAAGTATAAAAAGTGGCAAGATAGTGAATTTAACATAAATTATACATTCGATGATCAAAGTACATTGTTACATATAGCTGCTAGAAATGATCTTGTAAAGATAGCAGAACTTTTAATAAAAAAAAAGTTAATGTTAATACAGCAGATCAAGATAGATGGAATTCCTTATACTTTGCTGTTGCAAGTGGCAGTATAGGAGTGGTAGAGCTTCTTATAGCAAACGAAGTTAATGTTAATGTAGCAGATCAAAATGGGTTTACTCCTTTGCATTGTGCTACTATCAATGGACATGAAGAAATAGTAGAACTCCTATTAGAGAAAAGGGCTAATGTTGACGTAGCCTGAATACAGGCGTACTTCGTTATGCTGAACTATTAGAAATGGCTATTCAGAAATGGCAAGAATTCCACTTGAAAACAAAGCAGATCCTTCATTGGGACGTAAAAGTTTTAACACATTAAAGCTTTTGATTGAATGAATAAAAAATGATTTTGAGCACTCTAAGAAAGCAGAAAAAACACAGCAACAAAAAGATGATGAATATGAATTGACTAAATACTCGTTGCTACTTCGCAATGACTGCTCCTTAACGGATGTTGTCGAAAGAAGTGCATTTGGTAAGATGATATCTACGTTGCTTGTTAACATGTCCAACTTAACAGAGAGTCAGAAGGAGTTGAATAAAAATTCTTAAGTACTTTTAAAGACTTTCCACGTGTTACTTATAAGGATAATAAGAACGATGTTGAAAAAATTAAAAAATTTTTACTAGATCATAAAAGTAATCAAGATCTAAAAACCATTCTCAACCTTAAAAGAGGAGAATCTAAACTGACAATACTGCATATTCTATCAAGTATGGAATGTAGCAATTCAGAAGAATGCATAGATTTACTGTTGAATTCAGGTGCTGATCCTCATGAAAAAAACGACACAGGAAGAACGCCTTTGCATTATACTACTCGTTCTGGTCATTGTGATACAATTATCAAATTGCTTCTAAGGAAAGGAGCTAATCTTGATATAAAGGATAAAAAAAGGTAAAACCCCAATAGAATTTGCAGTTAATAATCCCAACCTTAATATTGAAGAGTAATTTTTAACTGATGATGTTATTTATGGAGCTTTTCGTAAAAAAACACAAGTTGACTATAATGGAAAAAAGTATTTGTACAAAAGTGTAAATCTATGGGGAGAGGATTTTCTACTAGATGAGTAAGATCCAGATAAATATTTTTGTAAATTATATGAAGTTCAAAACATAAATCAGCTAGAACAGGTTGTAAATGAAGCTATAAAATCTAGGGTAAGGTTCAATCTTACTTGTGAGGGAAATATATATGAAAATACTTATGAGAGTAAGTATAATTTTACAGATTATGTAATAAGAAGAATTAGTGAATTAAAGATTTTTCAAGGTGAAAGGGACATAGAAGTTGCTAGTCGCATAGTATGTAATTTGGTAAAAAGAGGTGCAGTATTTGAAACTCTAAGTAGAATAATTGTAATTGATAAACTAGAGAAGTTTAAAGACCACAAAGCTAATCTTAAAGAAGCAAGTAAAAGCTATATACATTACTCTCTAAGGTTTTTGCAAGCTGCAAAAAACGCAACTACTGGTAAGGTAAAAGAGGCAAAAATGGACAACTTCACTTTCTACTTGAAATACTCAAAGAATAGTATAGTCTAGGTTGCAAAAATCATAAATGGAACAGATGAAAGCACAGAATTTCGAAGAGAAGTGATAACAATAGGTGAAAGCAAGACAGAAATTTTAACAGAAGGTGGGGTAAGAAATTATACTGACCTTATAGGTAATATAGTACTGACTTTTCATACTGATTTGGGAAAAGTAGATGCTAGATTGTATTCTGATGTGCAAGATGAAGGAAAAATTATAGTAGAAGTGAGTAACAAGGAGGAAATATTGAAAAGTTTAAAAATTATAAAGAAGAGTTAGGTGAGAACTGCTTGCTTGGTGGTTCTTCTTTCTACGACGCTATTAAGCAGGGATATTTTAAAAGGCCTAAGGAAGTAGATTCCATGTATCATGTAAGCTCTTCGTTAGAAAATATATCTTTATTGCCTACTGTACAACAGAACATAGAGAAAATTCGCTAGCAAGGTTAGTGTTGCTTAACTTAAGTTTAAATTGCCAAAAAATGCAAACTTTATGATACTGAAGGAACTACTTTTTTGCTAGAAGGCAAAGCAGCAAGGAGCGAACCAAAAGCGATAAGAAAGGATCCAAGCCAGATTATAGACATTCCAGGTTTATAGTGCACTTTAGCTGCGATTTTGCTCTTACTCTTATCAATCTCTCCAATTACAACATAAATATCAGAAAATAAATTATGGCAGATACTGCTTTCAACATTTTTCTGACCTTCCACAAGGTAAAATCTATATTCAGGAGTTACTTCACCTAATATCTTATAATTCAGCAAATTCCTGATATCCATTGTACCCCTCACTGCATGGAAATTTTTTTCTTTTATTAGCTCAATATTTCGTAAAGTAACTTTAAATTTATTGACTGTTATGCTGTCTCCTATTCCCAAGTAGTTTTCTTTTTTCTCCTGCCAACCAACTGAATAAGATATACCAAGTACTAGAATTGCCACTCCAGCATGAGCAAGCATCATTGCATAGTAGGACTTAGACACTCTTCTTACTAATAAAAGTGATTCACAAAATGCTACCTTAAATAAACAAATTCTTTTACTATATGCTTCTAAAACAAAGATTAATAATGCTATGGAGATGGTAATTGATAGTACAATCATTAGCTCCATGTGAAAGATAAACGGCAAAATAGCTGCAGCACTACAAAATGAAAATCTATATTCATGGAATATTGGCAATAGACTATTTCCCTGCCAACTGCAGTATTGCCCTATCATGGTGAGCACTAGAATAGCTAGTGCAATAGAGTTAAATAAAGAATTGTAATATGGTGCTCCAACTGAAATTAATTCACCTGTTAAATACTCAAGCATTGTAGGGTATAAAGTACCAACGAACACGATGAAAAAGGCAGTGATGAATAATAAATTGTTCATCAGCATCATCGTAAGGCGTGAAAAGAATCTTCTACCTTCTGTCACTTGAGTAGCAGATTTCTTTTCAGATTCCAATATCGAATACTGGAAAGATGTGTGCTTCTTTCTCGTAAACACTACAAATATTACTAAGCTACTGACTGTAATTACACCAAGTAGAGCTAATATATACAGTCCATATCTTGGGTCATCTGCAAACGTGTGCACTGAGGTAAGTATTCCTGAGCGGACTAGAAATGTTCCAGTCACACTCAATATAAAAGTTGTGAGCGTAAGTAAAATAGTAAAATTCCTTAAAGTATTGAAATTTCGTACAACGAGCAACAAATGTGTCAGCGCCACTGCAATTAGCCACGGCATCAAAGAAACGTTTTCCACTGGATCCCAAAACCAAAATCCACCCCAACCGAGTTCACGATATGCCCACCAGCTACCCAAGCTGATGCCAAAAGTGAGCAGCGACCAAGAAATAAGTACCCAAGGCCTGACAATTTTAGCCCAAACATTTCCTTCAGTATTTAAAATTAATCCAGCTATAGAGAGCGAAAAAGGAACGCTAAATCCAAGGTACCCCAAATATAATACCGGTGGATGAATAGCAAGGCCTATATCCTGCAATATCGGATTAAAACCCAGTCCATCTGTTTCAATGCCTGGCATTTTAGTGAAGGGGTTGGATTCAAGTAAAGTGAACAGTAAAAAACAAAAGCAAAGCAAGCCTTGGGTGATAAGAGATATTTTTTTTAATTTACTACCATTAGTTCGTTCTGGTGTCATTCCAGTGCTTGACACTGGAATCCAGTTTTTATTACACCGCCGTTTGATGTAATCACTTGCAATTAAATTGTCTGGATCCCAGTGTCTGGGTACTGGGATGACAGAAGGTATATAAATATCCATTAGTAATAAATACATGACAGGCACTAAGGTCCAAAGCAACATAGACCCTTCTTTATTTCCCCAAACACCACAAATCTTATAGATCAAAGGTTTTGTTGTGTGTGAGTAGTAATATACGTTTTCAAGTGAGAAATCATTTTTAATGTGGCAGTAGATCAAAATAGCCATTGATGCTGACACACAAAAAAATATGGCAGAGGAAACGAATCGGTAAAAACTAAACGGTAGAAACAAATACGTTAAAGATAACAAACAGGCTACCAATAAAAATATATTCCCAAATTCAGGCATAAGATTCATATAATGATATTACTAATAATAAATTGGGAATTAAAGTTTTAATATAGGAACAAAGTTAATCTTCAATTATATTAATAGTAAGTAAAAATTAAGCATTAAGCTTTTATACTTTATATTATATAATATCAATATTGTGAGGTGATATTATGGGCACAACTAAGATTAGTGAATTTCTATTCGATATAAAAGGTAAAGTGGTAAAACAACATGCTTAACCAATAATTGAAAAATCTCTATACTATTTTGGGATTCAAAGATGTAGAAGATTTAGAACATAAAACAAGTAAGTCCGTTAACAAAAAAAAAATTTGGCATCTATTTATTGATTGCTTTACAAAGGAAATAGATTATGTAGCAACTAAGCAAGTTGTAAAAGACGTTGTTTGTAATATTGCCAAAAGTGCCCAAGGCAATGCTTTTACTGAGGCTGAAAGCTTAATCTTAAACGAAAAACAAGATAATAAAAAGAGAGAAAGAACGATTAAAAAACTACTAGTATTTAAAAAAAAATCAATCCAGAAAAAGCCTTCAATGAACTTTCAGTAATAAAAAAATAAGCCGAAGATTCTTTACAAACCGATTTTTATAAGGCGCAGAGCAAACCACTGCCATGATTTGCTATATCTGATACGCAGCTTTTTGCGTAAACTTTGAAATATATAGAAATACTAAAAAAATTATCAAAAGTGAAAAAGGAAGATTTAACCAATAGTTTCCTATTAAATTATATTAGTTCACTGAACAAAAAGTATCCTAAATCACAAGGTAAAAGGGAAGATGCTATACGAATACTATCAAGCGATGAGTTGAAGAATTTTTATAATAAAGGTGTAGAGGAAGGAATACTACAACCGCTGGTATCATATAAAGAATGCAGAAATCTGTATGATAAAATGAGCCATAAAAAGAATAAATGTATAATCAAAAAAAGAAGAGCATGAGAAAGTAAGTAAGTCAATAACCAATATAATTAGTGACATAAAAATGTAGAGAAGCAGTCCTTAATTGCAAAAATTTTCAGAGCTCCTACATAAAGGAAAAAGCAGAATAACCATTTAGAGGTAGTACATGTCAAAAAATGATTGATATATATCAAGAGAGAATTGCTGTATATCAGGAAATTTCGTCAAAACCCAACCAAATAAGCGCAATATTAAAAGATACGCCGCAAGATGTGGAATAATTTAAGAAAATAATCAATTGTGTAAATGAAGCAGAGCAGTATGATGAAATTTTTGATTCATCTTTAATTTGCTTACCGAACATACAGAATAAGCTAGATCTTCAACCAGAAAACCCCCTAATAGAACTCAGAGCTTCACAAATTAACGTTGAATTTGAACTAACTAGGCTATATGAATAAAATATCAGAGTAAGCATGTGAGTGCTTCAACAAAATTCAAAAACCCAATAAAGACCTCATAAGTCTTATCAAAACAGGAGATTTCTAATAGTGGCAAATACCATGTATTTCTTTTAATTTGCAACTATTACGCCACCTAAATCACACATTGTCTTCCAGAAGGAAAATTTTGTTCCACTGGCAACCACCTCATGTATAGCTTTACTTCCACAATAAGAAAAATGGCAAAAGCAATTTTAGATCTACTCTAATAAAAGCCTATTTTCCTTAAAACTAAAATAGCTACTAAGTGTGATAATAATATGATCTATTAGTTCTATTCCTATGCTTTTGCAAGCTGTCTGATGAGAAACACATCGCTACTTGAAGGTTGTATATCTCCACTTGGGTGATTGTGGGATATTACAATGGATGTTGAGCCAATCAAAAGAGCTCGTATTATGATCTCTCTAACGTAAATAGGAGTTTGATCTACTGTACCAAATTTCTGTAGATCTTCAGCTATTAGACTATATCTTTTATTCATATAGATGACGGAAAAATTTTCTTTATTAAGGCTTGCTATACTTGCTTTTAAATAAGCAAGCAAATTTCCAAGTTATTGATTATAGGTGGGTCCTTTACTTCTTCTCGTACAGAACGAACAAAA
>NZ_CM003641.1:0-111230 GCF_001439985.1 Wolbachia endosymbiont of Trichogramma pretiosum | reverse complement strand
AAAAAAAAGAGGAAATATTTTTCATTTTGTTAATCAAGCTATAGAAAATTGGTATGAAAATAGTCCAAAAGTTGCAGGTGGCAATATCACTTATAGTGATGAGGTTGTAATTTTAATACACATAATAGTTCATCTTTTTAGAATTGGCTTGAGACAAGCTGTAGGTTCTGTAAAAGGTTATATGGTACAAATAGGCAAAAAAACTTAAGATTATCAGCTATACACAAGCGTCCAGAAGCTTTAAAAAGCTTAATTTGAAGATTGATGACCATAGAGCCAATAAGGATGATTTTGAAAATATTAAAATTGCCGTAGATAGCACTAGAGTTGGTATCTAAAATAATAACGGTGGCATAGTAGGCTTAATACTCGAAAAAGAAAATACAGTGGTTATGGTCAAGTAAGAAAACTACATGTTGTTTTAAACGTGAATGATAAGAAAGCAATAAGCATGAACTACACTAGTGGTGTTGCTGTAGACTATTTGCCGGTCTGTGATATGTGAGAAGAAGTCAGTGATAAATATAATATTTGTTCTATTCGAGCAGATGTGGCTTATGATATAAAAAGTGTGTATAAAGAATGCAGAAAATACAATGTTGTGCCTATTATTCCCCTAGAAAGGATACTTAAATTTGTTTAGCTGATTACTTCTCAGAAAGAAACGAGTACATTAGTAGAATTAGGTAATATGAGAATTATGAAGATGGTATTAATGAATGGAAGAAAAAAGTTAAGTATGGAGCACGTTCTTATATTGAAGTCTTTTTCTATAGGTTGAAGCAAATATTTGTGTTTAACTTGAAAAATAAATCAGAGGTAAATCGTGAAAAAGAGCTGTTAATTAAGTGCTACTTATTGAATAAATTTACTGATATAGGTGTGGCTAAATTTAAATTAGCTGCGTAAATTTACTTTGATTTACATGCACTATCAGTTCTATGCAATAAAGCCAATCGGCATTAAAACCTTATTTAAACTACCAAAATTTTCTATCAAACTCTTTGCTATTGGCTTTACATCGATTCTACTATATGCTGAATATAGAATGTGTTCTAAAATCTCATAATCAAGTAATGATTGTCCGTTATCTAAAATAATTCTCTCTTAGGCGCTTTCTATGACCTTTTTTGTAATCTTTCATTATTCATGAATTGCTTATCTCTTATAATAATAAATTAAATTTTAAGTAAAATATTTAATAAAACACATGAAGCATAATTGTAAATTTTTGAAGACAGCAAATGAAAGTAGTCCATCTCTTGTCATCTCCTACTCCCTCCTTCTTATCAATTCAAGTAGCCTCTATCCCAGTGCTTGACACTGGGATCAAGCCTTTCTTACCAACAAAAACCTAGCATAACTTTTAGGCTCAAAAAAAATTCCATTATTAAGTGCTGGCCTGAGGCTTTAGCTATAAGTGTTAAGAAATTTACCAAGCAAAAAAAAAGGCAAAAAAAATCCATGTGTAACGAGTCGAGTTTTGACCCTATGATAATGTAAATTGGCGCTGTAATAATGTGCCAACGCTTAAAATAAGCGCGTTTTGGCTAAATGTAGAAAAATAAAAAAAAAAGATATGCAGCCGCTATAATTTTTATTTAATTTGCCAATGAATAACTGAGTTTTTTTACTTAATTTTTGTTGTTGGACCCGCGCAAATCTAAAACAAGGATAAATACTCTCGTTATCATAATAAGGGGCTGGCGCAGTTTGTCAAGGAAGTTTTATGCGAGAGATCTATTGAAATGCTCATGCAAAATCATACTATTAATTAGTATACTATAAATTTATTATTATAAATATGTTAAGCAAATTAGTAACTTTGCTATTAATTTTTATATTTCCTTTTTACTCATATTCATATCAGTTTAGAACCAAAGCAAAGCAAGCAATTGTCTTAGATTTAGCTTCAGACTCGTTCATTTTTGAACACAATTCCAGGGAAAAAATGGTCCCATCTTCAATGAGCAAATTGATGACTTTATATGTAGCTTTTGATTATCTAAAAGCTGGAATAATAAATATGGAAGATAAATTTCAAGTAAGTAGAAAAGCGTGGGAAAGAAAAGGCTCTTCCATGTTTTTGAAAGAAGGTCAATTTGTTACGGTAAAAGAACTACTTGAAGGAGTTACAATTGCCTCAGGTAATGATGCATGCATAGCGCTAGCCGAGGGTATTGCAGGATCAGAGGAGAATTTTGTTGCTGAAATGAATGAAGTTGCACAAGATTTAAATCTTAATGATAGTCATTTTGTTAACTCAAGCGGGTGGCCAGATGAAAACCATTTTATGAGCGCAAAAGACTTGGTAACACTGGCAAAAAGAATTTTCACCGATTTTCCTGAATACTATGATTTATTCTCTGAACAATATTTGACATATAACGATATTGTACAAAAAAATAAAAATCTTTTACTTTTCCATGATATTGGAGTTGATGGTCTAAAGACAGGTCATACAAGTGATGGTGGTTATGGCATTATAGTATCTGCAAAACGGAACGATAGGAGAATTTTTGCTGTTGTGAATGGTTTGGACACCGAGAAAGAGAGAATAGAGGAAGCAAAAAGACTAATACAATATTCCTTAAATCATTTTAATACCAAGAAAATATTTGCTAAGGATAGCGTAGTTGAAGAAATAAATATTGTTTATGGAAAAGATAAAAAAGTTCCCGTTACAGTTGCAAACGATGTTACCATAACTTATAACCGCAGATTATATGATAAAATTAAAGTGCGTATTAAGTATAAAGATATGGTACCCGCACCAATTAAAAAAGGCCAAGAAGTGGGCAAAATTTTTGTAGAAATACCTGGTGCTGAGCAAAAAACTATACCTGTTTATGCAGCAAATGATGTGCAGGAATTGAGCTATATAAAAAAAATTTTTAGAAAGTTGTTTTAATCAGCAAATGTAAGTTAAGGAGACCTGAAATACTAATCTACTTTCAACCTCTCAGCATGTAAACTGCGTGGTAAAGATTCCAACTCTTTTGCAGCAGTGAGTTCTTTATTTTTTGCATGTATACCGAGCTTATTGAATTCTCGAGCAGCAGGAAACACTCTTGCCTCAAGCGAACCAGCAGTTTTATTGTAATGATCAACAGCACTTTTTAAGCTTCTGCGTAAATTATCAAAATTTTCGCCCATTGTGCAGATTCGCTCATATAAAATATGGCCTAGTTCACTTATTTTCTTTGCATTTTCAGCTATCATCTCTTGCTTCCACCCATAGGCTACTGCCCTAAGTAGCGCGATTAAAGTGATTGGTGTTGCAATAATTACTTTTTTTTCTATTCCAATTTCTATCAAAGCTGGTTCACATTCTAGTGCTGCACTGAAAACCCCTTCTCCTGTTAAAAAAAGCACCACAAACTCTGGCGTATTTTCAAATTGGTTCCAATATTCCTTTCTGCCTAGATTATTTATATGTTTTTTTATTGCCAGAGAATGATTCTTCAATTTTTCCTTTTGGATCTGTAAATCATTTTGCGACATAGCATCCATGTAAGAATCAAGTGGTACTTTAGCATCTATTATTATTTGCTTTCCTGATGGCATTTTTACTATTAAATCAGGACGTAACAAATTGTCCTCATTTTTATCAATTACTGAGGATTGAGTAAAAAAATCGCAATATTCAATCATTCCCGCCATCTCTATCACTCTTTTGAGCTGCATTTCACCCCACTTACCTCTAATGTGAGGTTTCCTCAAGGCGTTGGCAAGGCTAGAAGTTTGGTTCATTAATGCTCCAATTTGCTCCCTTAAACCTTCGTAGGCCCCTACCCTCTCTTTCTCTAGCTCACGTATTTCACTGTCGAATTTTTCTAATTTTTCTTTTATTGGAGTGATAACTTCGTTGATCGTTGCTTGCCTTTTTTTGAAGTCACTTTCTGTTTCTTTTAGCTTATTATCGATCACTTCTTTTGCTAAGTTCAGAAAATTATTATTGTTTACCTGAAGAGCATCAAGAGAAAGTGCTTTAAAAGTGTTCGTAAGCCTCTCCTCTGCTTTTGTTAGTAATTCTATTTCCTTTTTCTTTTCTTCACGCTCTTTTTGAAGAATTACTTCAAGTTCTGCGTTCCTCACTTTTAAATCAACTATTTCCTTATTTTTATCTACTAAAGCCTGTTTTGACTCTTGAAGTTCATGTGCTACTTTAAGTAAATTATTCTCAAGATTCTCACTAAATTTTCTGTTCTTTCTTACAACAATATAGAGAAATAGTAGTAAAAAAAGGAAATTTAATACAAAAGCTACAGAATTGAAAAGCATCAGAACACAGAAAAAACCGCACTCACAATACTATCTAATTTTTTTATATATAAAAAAGAAAAAAAGAGCACTTGAAGAGATGCGCTTACTGAAGAGCTTGGTTTGCTAATTAATAATCGTTTTCTTCTACACTTGGATTAGTAACATAATGTCTTTTTATTGAAAATCTTATGCAAGAGTTATTTTTATAATATCAAATAGTAAATATATTAACAACTCAATTTTACTCTCATTATTATAATACTTACATACCAGTTACTTCACTAAAAACTTAGCTTCAATCCGGCAAAAAGCACATATCCGAAGTTATTATCTTCCACTGCAAGCTCCTTAGTACTAAATCTTACAATATCAAAGTAATATGAAGTACCAACAGCTAATGGATATTCAAGACTGAAAGCCTGTGATGTTAATTCGTTTGTACCTTTGTCTGTAATATCCCTAACACTATTAAAATATGTTAAGCTCACTTTACGAGAATCAGAATGATAAGCAATACCTGCATTTACATAATGCATATTATTCGTTTCATGACTACCCTTCTCACCAGATTTACCACCATTCCCGTACGACAAAATGCAATCAAGTTCAAAAAGCTTTAGTTTCACACCAAAATTCCAGTGTAGTAATTGATTATGACACTGAAGATCGCTAGAATTTTTGTTTGTACAGTCAGTTAAATTTTCCCTTGCAAATTCGCCAGTCAAAGCAGTAGTAAAATTTATTTCATCTGATAGGTCATTTTTATAGGAAAGACCAGCGGCTATTAAATTATTATATTGTAAATTATTTTTACCTAGAACATAACTGAATCCAAGTTGAAAGTTATGAATTTCAGGAGAAATATAGTTTATCATTGGTTGTTTTAACTTCATCTCTAGTCCATTATAGTCGCTGTAAACATTGGGTTTTACCCAAAATACCTTGTCCTTATTATACCCAGAGTCATCATCTTTTTTTCCATTACCGCATAGATTTGCATAGTTTGTCCAATGACCATTTATTCCCCCAGCAGCTGTATAAATTTTTGAAGTGTTAATTAACATACTCTGACTAACTAAACTTCCTTTACCATATTCAAATGATCCAAACTCCTTATTCTTTATGACAAAATACCACTTCTCCATTTCTAACTTTTCTATGTCTAGTGCCTTTAAGTTTGCAATACCAGAAACTCCTGCCTTAACATCAAAACCCATTTTAGTATTTGGATAAACTTGCTGTAAACAAAGCAAGCGCATGTCTGAATAACTTGAGGTCTTGTCTTTGGCAGAGCTAAAAGAATCTCTATTGAAAGCGTAGCCAAATCTTAAATCTACTTTTCCATCTAGTTCTACATAAGACATCTCCTTATCCAGAATTACCCTAGCATTAGCACTTCCTCCCACTAGCAATGATAAAAACAGTGTGATTAGTAACCTTATAAGTAAGCTTAAACTCTCATTATAAGCTTAACAGAAATAAAAAACAATCCTTATATCGTGTAGAACTTAGATACTACAAACCAATTAATGACAAAAGCGTTTAAGCATTCTTCACACTATGCTTTTGAATTATATTTCCATAAATAATTGATATACTTGGTAGTTTTCGCTTTAATAACTGCTTGTTAATAGCAGAGCGTATACGATTCACTATTTTAGACGTGTTTTTTGTAACACATTTCATCAAAATAAAAA
This sequence comes from Wolbachia endosymbiont of Trichogramma pretiosum, assembly GCF_001439985.1. NCBI lineage: Bacteria > Pseudomonadati > Pseudomonadota > Alphaproteobacteria > Rickettsiales > Anaplasmataceae > Wolbachia > Wolbachia endosymbiont of Trichogramma pretiosum. The sequence goes on along the minus strand of NZ_CM003641.1, from coordinate 105,267 downwards.
GCACCTTATTCTCATCAAGAAATCCACAAAAAATCACCAATATGGCAATTTTTATAAAATGCTCTATGAGCACGTTCAATGGATCGTTCGTCTCAATCAATTTACTATTGAAGCCTATTATCCCTATAACTGCATTAATTTGATATTCAAAGGCAAAATTTAGTACAACATATAACTCAAAATAGTGGACTCATTATCTGGTATGTTAAACAAATTGTGGTTTTTATATTTTTTACCTATCAGGTATTTATCCCTAAACATTACCAGCTTATGAAATAGGCTAATGTCACGTATTAATAGCTCATAATTAATATTGCTATTAGTAAATTACGTTGTGCGAAAAACTTTTACCTTTGTTTTTATATCTTCTCCTTTAGCGTCGATTAAAGAAAAGCCTATCACTTTTGGCAATATATCGTGCAAATCGCGCCCATCTTCAGTATACTCCAAATAGATTTTCATATCTTCAGCTGCTCTTTTACTTAAAATATTGATTAACGGCTTATTAAGTAAATTCTCTTCCTCACATTTTAATAAATTCCTTGCAGCTTGCTTGAGTCCCAAGATTAATACGTTCTTTTTCTCATTATCCTGACAAACAGATATCACAGGATCATCTTTCCTTCTTCAGTTATAAAATCTTCCATATCTTCTCACATATAACGTATTCATAATTATAATAAGATTGTATTAAAATACATTTACCCATTAATTTACTCGATAAAGTATAGACAAATCATCATATTGCTGCATGTTCTAAGTCATGATAAAGGAAGCAAAATTACAAATATAATTTTGCTTATTCTCTTTATACCTTCACTATAATAACTTATTTTGCTGTATTGGATTAGATGATTGAATATAACCTAAACTACTGTAACAAGATTCTTCGTGTGAGGGTAGTAGTTCCTCAAGCGATGTTGAAAGTTGTACTTTTTCATAATTGTCAGAAGGAAAATTGTCTAATTCTTTATTATTATTTGCCTTATCCATACATTTTATTTGTTGATCTATATAGTCTTGTACTTCTTCTGTAAAACTATGATTTAGATAACAATTTGTTAAGTAAGCTACACCTGCTATTGTTAGTGCTAATGCTGCAAAAACTAAAGGTGAATCTCCTATACACCTAAAAACCTTTACTTTATACATGCTCATATGAGCAGGTGAGTCAATGGTTATTGCTAAAAAAATAAAAAACCAAGTGAAAAAAAATATTAACACTCAAAATCCAACCAGTGAACAAGATCCTAACACTACTTCTTTTAATGATTCTTCGTTTTTCTTGTTATTATTAAGGACTCGATACATTTCATTAACGTTAGTATTGCTAATATAATCTTCTAGTTATTTTAAAATTTTAGTCTTTAACTCTTCAATATCGTTATCTATTGACGAATAGTATTTTTTATACCGCTGCTTCAATTGCACATCTAATACTGATTTACCACCATTTAGAAGATTTAAAATATCTTTTTTGCATAACTTAATCTCCTGAGAAATTTTAGAATCGTTTTGTTCTTTTATATCTTGATCTATTTTAGCCTGTAGTTTTTGACCAAAATCTTTAAATACAGTTCTGCAAGAAAGGTATTTTAATATAATAGGTAAAGCCAGCTCATTCCCTTACTGAGCAAAGATAAAAGATTCAAAAGCGAAAGAATTAGGTACTGCTTCTCTTGGTAGAATTAAGTTGAAATCTTGGATAGTAGACCGGCGGAACCTCCCCACTGCCATTAAGTTAAGGGAAAGAGAAATTAAGATTGGACAAAAAATTTGAAGTGATTGATAATTATGGTAAATACTAGGGTGAATTTTTAAGAAAACGGAGTCTGAAAAGTGCAAGTTATTTAAAAAAGTAATAATTGCAGGTTATTTTGCAAAGAATGTACTAATGCAATGATACTGAAAAGATATCTTGAATTTAAAACACATGTTTTCTAGCTCTTTTTTGGTAGTTGAGTGAACGAATATCAAATATCTTATGAAGATCAACTCTTCTCCCTTTTCTTACCACTAAAGTGTTCATCAAAAATAACTGTGATAGTTGATCCATAATGCAGTCTATGTCTGACTCTGTAAAAAAAATATCAAAAGCTAAGTTTTAATCGCATTAAATGAGACAGATTTATTGATGCTTTTTTTAGTTTACTATTCTATGCGCTCAATGTCTCTTCATCATCTTCTATCATAATACTTTCTAGATTACTGATGAAGATAATTGACCAAAAATCCTACTTGATAGTTTCAATGCTTTTTCCTGTGAAATTCTCTAAATTTAATCTTCCCTTCAACCTAGAAAAAATGTTTCTACTCCCCAGAGCAAGTAATATAATCTCTCAAACTCTTCGACTGTAAAACTTTGCTTATCTAACAGAGATGTTACTAACACTTCAACTTATCCAGAAGAAAGTATTATTTTGACTAACCTGAATTTCATCTCATCAGGTAATGCTAGCTTTCGTAGCTGTCTTGCTACTCTAATAGGTGCGGTAGACACTACCACCGTACTAGATGGGCTTTCCGTCTTAAACATAGCGTTTATTTCATTGAAAGACGAACTTGGACAGCGAATTATATAATTTATTTTCCTTCCTGTAAGCTCAGTAAGAAATCGAAGAGCAAGAATTAGTGAAGAAATTTTTATCTAGGGATATAAAGGATAGTAAAGAAAAAGTGAAAAAAACAGAAAAAATCAAAGTTGCGAAAAATATAGCAAAGGCATATGTTGCTAGTGATATTATTGTGCGAGCAAGTGGCCTAATTGATGATTAGTTGGGTGATTGTTAAAATTGAATTGTGTTAAAGACGGTTGGGAGTGTTAAATAATATATTAAGATACAAGTAAAAATAGTTATATACTTAATATAAATAAAAGTTGCAAATAATCTACGTATGCTGGATGTTTCTATTGAGGAGCTTGAAAATTGTACTTTCAAAATTTAACCTGGGTTAAAAATAGTGATAGCTTACTGACTCAAAAATAATATATTAAGATATAAATAAAAGTAGTTAATATATCTATTCTAAACCCTTGTTTAGCTGACTCAACTGAAGCATTTTCATAAAGTTTTGCTGCTAACCTGCTTGTTTGATAACTGTCTTTAATGTCATCACAGCTAACACTGAAAACACATATTGCTAATGCTATCAGAGAAGCTAGCTGGTAAAATCGCCACAGCCGTCAGTACTCCCGATTACTTTTCCTGATAATATGATAGTATTCGCAAGTATTATCATATATTACAAAAAAATCAGTTAGCATTTCTGTTTATTAAAATTGTACAACAAAGCTGCATTTTATATAATGCTTCTCAAATTATTTCTACTAAATATTTATGAATATGGTTAAACAGTAGACAGAAGAAGCCTTTTCTATTATTGATCTTTTGTGCAGTACAAGTTATCTCATAAATATTAAATGGGAGTTTTATGTATCACGGACTGAGAGCTTATTTGCTTGGAGTTACCTGGTTTATACTCAGTTTACTTAGTAGTGTAGTCAATGATACTATATCAAAGTGTCTCGGTTTACACCTTCAAAGTTTTGAAATAATCTTTTTCCGTTTTTTATTTAGCACTATTACTCTTATACCTTTTATATTTTACTATGGAATAGGAGTCTGTAAAACAAGTCGAATATCTATTCAAATAACTAGAGGTGCATTGTTGTTTTGTGGAATGTCCTTATGGACCTATGGGTTGACTATTTGCCCAATAGTAACTGCAACAATTATAGGTTTCTCAATACCATTGTTTGTTATGCTTCTTGCAATTCCTTTTCTGGAAGAAAATATAATTTGGCAAAGATGGGTAGTAGCTGTCATTGGTTTTATTGGTATTGCTATTACTACTAAAGCTTATAGCGAGGACTTTAATCCTAAAATTCTTATTTTTATCTTATCCGCATCAATCTTCGCTACACTAGATGTACTTAACAAGAAGATTGTAATGAAGGAGTCAATAATAACTATATTATTTTACTCAGCTCTAACAACAACAATTTTTTCCACTCCATCTTTGTTATTTTATTGGCATATGCCTTCCTTGCCAGAATTAATATTACTGCTGATTTTGGGAATAAGTTCAAACCTAATTCTGTTCTTCATGTTAAAAGCTTTTGCTCTTACTGATGCTACTGCACTTGCACCGTATAGATACATAGAGCTAATAATTTCTGCAATAGTAGCATACGTTATATTTAATGAATTACCTGATAAAAGTGCTTTATATGGTACCTTGATATTAATACCGTCAACCTTATTTATAGTTTACTCGGAAGGTAAGGCAATTAAGCAAAATAATGTAACAACAAAAGTTTATAATTGTTAATGGTATTTATTTTAGATGCTAAGCTATATTTTTAAGGTGATAATAAAATGCACATAACTATTATAGGAGTAGGGTATGTAGGCTTATTATCTGGTCCAATGTTATCGGAGCAGGGCCATAAAGTTGATTGCATTGACATAAATACTAAGAAGATTGAACTTTTGAAATCAGGGAAAATTCCTCTATATAGATATTAATTGGCAGATTATTTAGAGAATAATATAAAGTCACAAAGGGTAAGATTTTTTGATTCGTGTTCTCAAATAAATCCCAATACAGAAGTAGTATTTGTAACTGTATATACTCCATCAGACTACCTAGGAAATGCAAATTTAAAGAATGTATATAATGCAGTAAGTGAAGTTTCTGAGAGAGTTAATCAAGATTACTTAATAGTAATAAAGCCAACTGTTCCTCCTGGTACTGCAGAAAATATACATAATCATTTATCTAATAAGAGCTATAACTTTGATTTTGGAGTTAATCCAGAGTTTCTCAAGCAAGGATCTGCAATATCAGATTTTTTATACCCAGATAGGATAATAATAGTAGTAAAAACTAAGCTAGCTAGGGCAAAACAAGAAGTTGTATATAGATCATTTATAGATAAGAATATTACGTTAATAATCACTGATACAGTTACTGCTGAAATGATTAAATATGCTTCTAATGCTTTTTTAGCAACAAAGGTTGCTTTTATCAATGAGATGGCAGGTTTATGTGAGCTATTAGGAGCGGAAATTGACCTTTTAGCTAACAGTGTGATAATGGACCATAGAATGGGTAAGGAATTTCTCAAAGCTGGTCCATGATTTGGAGGATTATGTTTTCCTAAGGATTTGTCAGCTTTAATTCAGCAACGGTATCAAATAGATTTTTTTGCTGCAGAGGTAAAATAAATCTCACGCTCTCTACTATATCATCAGCTGATTCAATAAGTTTAGCGCCGTTCTTAATTAAATAATTACTACCACTACAGCGTAAATCTAAAGGGAAACCAGAAATTGCAAATACCTCTCTCCCTTTATTCAAAGAAAAATCTGATGTGATGAGAGAACCAGACTTTTTTAATGCCTCAATTACCACAACACCGAGTGAAAGTCCAGATATAATTCGGTTTCTTTGGGGAAAATACTGAGGCTTTGGTTTAGTAGCAAATGGAAGCTGAGTAATTACTAATACGCCATTTTCATTGATTCTTTTGTATAGATCAAAATTTTCTCTTGGGTATACTACGTCAATTCTGCTTGCTGTAACAGCAATAGTGGGGTAGTTTTATATATTACACTGTTTGCTGCATTATCAATCCCTCTTACAAGACCAGAAATTACGATGAAACCAGCTTCGCTTAAATCGAGTGCCAACTTATTGGCAAAATTTCTCCCATTCATTGAAGAATTACGTCCACCGATTATTGCAATAATCTTACGAATTAATAATGATACATCACCAAGTATAGTTATTACAGGAGGACAACCAGAGATATTCCTTAAAATTTCATGGTAATCTGGATCACATGCTGGTGTTATTTTGTCTCCAATTTTTCTGCATTCTTAATTTCTTTTCGTGCATTTTAAATTCCATAATCCTTGTCAGTCAACTTATTAAGATATTTAAGCACTTCATATAGCGACCCACATGCTCTAAGTATACTAAAGAACTTTACTGGTCCCACAGTTCTAGACAAGCTTAGCCATATTTCTAATTCTTCGTTATTTAATTTATTTATCTTCATAAAAGGCTTGAATTTCTTATCAATTTAGTGTACCCAAGATAATGTAGATATACAGTGTTTTATGACGCATTTTGTTACAGATAAATGCATAAAATGTAAATATACGGACTGTGTAGAAGTATGTCCCGTTGACTGCTTTTATGAAGGTAAAAATATGCTCGTGATTAACCCAGATGAGTGTATTGATTGTGGAGTATGTATACCTGAGTGTCCAGTGGATGCGATTGTAACTGATGATTCCATAAAAGATATTATAGAACTAGAAGAAGGCTTGCTGAACAATGAACAAAAAATCTTTAAATCATTTTACAACATAAACGTAGAATATTCGCAAAAATGGCCAAACATTACAGCTAAAAAGCAACCCCTAGATACAGCAGAAGAGTATAAAGAAAAAAAGGATAAGACAGCTTATTTTGATGAAAATTTAGGGTCATAGAGTACAAAAATATACTTACATTTTTTTTTGATTAAATAGATTGTGAAATGGAACTATCTGTAGTTGCTGATCAATATGACATTGAAGGTGTAGAAACAGTTGATTACACAGATGTAAAGTGGAAGTCAAGTGGATTACAAAATTAAATTTTTAAAGAATATTACTGAAAAAGATCTTCCAGTTTTACTTTCAATCTGGTGTCTGATCATAAAGGAACCAGTTTGCATGACACCATCTGCAAGTTTCAATATCTGTACAGCTGTGGAATTTTTCAAAGCGTTTTTTTCTATTGAAGATAAAAGTATCTTTTACATATGATGTATAGCAGAATATTATGGTGCTTATGGTTCCAACTATAGCAATTTTAAGTGGTGGATTTTCTTGCGAAAGAGAAATATCGCTTATGAGCGGAAAAGCAGTAAAGAAGGCGCTTGACAGCCTTTCATATAAGGCAATAGAAATAGATGTTGATATCAACATTGCTCAAAAGCTTAAAAAAACTAATCCCGCTCTTGCTTTTATTGCCTTACATGGACCTTATGGTGAAGATGGCTGTATTCAAGGTTTATTGGAGATTTTAGGTATAAAATATACACACTCAGAAGTTATGGCTTCGGCTGTTGCTATGAATAAAGTGATGTCAAAGCATATATTCCATTCTCTTAATATAGATACTCCAAGAGGTTATGTAATTAGTCGGGAAGATGTGCTAAAAAATAATATTAAAGTTGATTACCCGTACATCTTAAAACCGATTAACGAAGGCTCAAGCATTGGAGTACACATGATTTTCTCACATGAGGATTACTTAGAGCTAAAAAATAACAGTTCTACTATAATGGAAAAGATAATCATAGAAGAATACATACCGGGTATAGAGTTACATACTGCTGTATTGCTGAACGAAGCAATTGGCACTATGGAAATACGACCAAAAAATAAATTCTATGATTATGAAGCAAAGTATACAGATGGATTTGCAGAACATATATTTCCTGCTAAAATTCCTGACAACATATATAGAATGACCTTGGAACACGCACTAAAAGTTCATCAATTTTTAGGATGCAAAACTGTCTCCCGCTCAGACTTCCGTTATAATCCCCAAAATAACACTTTAAAAATGCTTGAGATTAATACACATCCTGGCTTTACTGAATTATCGTTAGTACCAGAAATTGCAAAATTGACAAAAGGAATTGATTTTAATGAATTAATTAAAATTATTGTCAAAGACAGTTTACATCACAAGAATATTAGAGATCAAGCCGATGTTGAACAATGTTACTAGAAGCCAAAGGAGTTTTTTGCGCAAATGTGCTTTCATGATTATAACTGCACTTTTCCTTACACTAGTACTTTATAGTTCACTTGATAAAATAACAAGTCGATTCAATTACTACTTTACTTGGTGTAACGATCGCTTATCGAGCTTATTAATTAGCAATGGATTTTCAATCGACAAAGTAACCGTTACTGGAAACAAATTTACAAATGAACAGAACATTCTAAGCTTAGTAGATAGAACACAACCTATCATGTATGTATCACTCTCAAAACTAACAGATAATATACAATCTGTAAGCGAATGGATAACACATGTAAGAATTTATAGGATTTTACCCAACACCTTACTCATTGATATAAATGAACACAAACCTTTTGCTCTTTGGAAAGATGATGACAAAACTTCAGTAATTAACTCTGAAGGTAAAGTAATTGTAGATGATTACCAGATAGATAACCTCGTTATAATCAAAGGACAAAATTCATTATCAAGCCTAAAATTCATTAAATATATACTAGAGAGGAAAACTCAATTAAGTGATCATATTTCTTCTTGTGTTTATGTAGGAAATAGAAGATGGAATATCATACTCGATGACAGTGCCACAGTAAAATTGCCTGAAGATAATCCTTATAGCGCATGGGATTACTTAAGCCACTTGCAAAATACAACCGACTTTACTTTTAGCAATTGGAGCATAATTGATATGCGTGTTGCTGATAAGATCCTTGTGAAGAAGTGATCTGCTCGGTGCTCCTTTTTCATGTCATGCAAGTAGCCCTTTCTCTGTCATCCGAGTAGATTAAAACTGGAATCAAGGTTACAAGTAATCAATTAGGCTGGGTGAGTATGGGTTTTGCATTATAGAAGGAAGCATTAACCATTACTAAACAAAAAGCCTTGATCTGGAGTAGAATGTTTTAAAACAGAAACATCACAAAGATCTCTCTTAGAATGAGAGATTTCTTTAGCATGTTTGAGTCGTTTAAATATTTCAGTGTCTATATCTATATTCTTCTCAGCATAAGCACATAAAAGATCTAATAACTTTCCACCAGCTTTAATAGCAATTTCAATAGTCGTATTTCATTATTACCATCTTGAGAGTAGTTTAAGCTTGGTTTGAAACTATACTTATTTTTTGATTCCAATAATTCATCTACTTTATTTTAACCTATTTCTGTTGCTGCTTATTTTAGCGTATTAAACAATACATTATCTTGAAGTCTTTTTTGAACAAGATTTTTTTTGCTTGCACTTTTTCCAGTAATAAGTTTAAGATCTGTGCAACCAACATTAATGTTGGGGTTAGAAAGCAGAAGATCAACTATATCTATACGATCATTTTGTGCTACCAAACGTAAAGGAGTAATACCTTACTTAATCTTAGCGTTAACATCAGCCTTTTCCTTTAGAAGAAGGTTAACTATATATGTATGACCATTTTCTGCTGCCAAGTATAAAGGGGTAACACCTTTCTTTGGTGTAACAGTTTAGACCTGATCTAACAGCTTAATGAAGCAAGATAAAAATATAAATAAATTATAAATGAGTGTCAGAAATGAGTACAACACAAGAAAAACACTAGAACCAAAGTTGGGGTTACTAGAACTTGCAAAGCAATTAGGAGATGTATCCCAAGCGTGTAAAGTAATGGGGTATGCAAGGGATACATTTTACCGCTTCAAAGAGCTATATGAAACAGGAGGGGAAAAGCATTATATGAGATAAACAAAAGCAAACCATTACTTACCAATAGAGTACCAAAGGATACAGAAGAAGCAGTAGTTAAAATAGCAGTAGAGTTTCCAGCATATGGACAAGAAAGAGCAGCTAATGAATTAAAGAAAAAAGGAATTCTAATATCTGCTAGTGGTATAAGGTCAATATGGCAAAGAAACGATCTCGAAAATTTTAAAAAGAGATTGAAAGCCCTGGAAGCAAAGGTGGTCCAAGACGGTATAATTTTAACAGAGGAGCAAGTTGCTGCTTTAGAAAAAAAACTAAGGAACAAAAAGAAGCCAATGTTAGAAACAACACCCTGGATACTTAGGTAATCAAGATGCCTATTATGTAGGCAATATCAAAGGTATTGGAAGAATTTATCAACAAACTTTTATTGACACCTACTCTATAGTGGCCTTCGCTAAGCTTTATACGGAGAAAACTGCTATCACAGCTGCAGATCTTCTCAATGATAGAGTTATACCATTTTTTGATAAACAGAAAGTTCCATTGCTACGCATTTTAACTGATCTTGGTACATAGTATTGTGGTAAACTAGGGAATCATGCGTACCTGTTATGTTTGAGAGTAGAAAATATTGATCATTCTAGAACCAAAGCTTATTCTCCACAGACTAATGGTATATGTGAAAGGTTTCATAGAACTATGCAAGATGAATGTTACAATATTATCTTTAGGAAAAAGATTTATAGTACTTTGGAGGAGCTTCAATTAGATGTCGATCATTGGTTGCATTCTTATAACAGAGATAGACCTCATTCCAGTAAGTATTGCTATTCCTATGCAGACCTTTTTTGATAGTATTCATATTGCTTACCAAAAAAAAAATATTGATAACATTAAAATAGATTCTGATGTCGGTTTTGACTTCTTCGATTCTTCTGTCAGGTCAAGTCTAAACTGTTATAAATAAATTAATACCCACTTAATCTCACACATCACTAAAAACCTAAACGACACAGCCATTTCCAGAACCCAAAACTAGCTAGTGAGAGAAGAGTTTGTTTTGGTATGCGTTGGACTACCACGTAATATATAGGAACTTTTTATATGGTGATTTCACTGTAAGCTAAAACCAACTATATTAACCTACTTTACCATGTTTACATACGAACTGTTTTGTGTAACTTTGTTACGACAATTTCACATTCTTATTTACACAACGCGCTTTTATTTAAATTGTTCTCACGAAGGTAGGTGCTTTTTTGTGATTTTTTGAAAGAGTAAATGATCAAATTCCTTATAACACTTATTAGTATGGTCTTTTCATTAAATTTATCCTCTCAAAAAGACTGTGCTTTATCCATCTACTTTAATGATATTATAATATTTTACACCTAAATCTTTTCTATAAAAATTCACAATACGAATTAGTAAATAGATTATATTCAAACCTATTTTATTTATGAAATATAGAGCATACAATGAAGGCATTTCACCTTATAAATTTGCACATTTTCCTGAAGAGGTATTTGAGATTAGCAGTGAAGAAAATCAAGTAAAAGATAGTTTAGAAAGCAAAATAGAAAATCTACAACAGGAAAATTTTGATCTTAAAAAAAATATAGAGTTACAAAAACACTATAAGAAAATGGTAGAAGAGGAAGTAAGTGAACTTTCCAGAGAAATGCAAAACCTAGAAGAAAAAACTAAAAAGCTTGAAGTTAAATTACAAAAAAGTATAAGAAGTTTAACTGAAAATGATCAAGAAATCGAACAGCTAAAACATAAAGTAGGAATATTATTATTAGAAATTAAGAACAAAAGTGATGTAACTCAGAACTTAAATAACCAATTAAAAGAGGCAAAGAATGAAATTAAGTTAACAGACAAAATAAATAAAGAGTTACATCAAAAACTGGGTTTGACTGAAGCTGAGTTAAACAGAGTAAGAAAAGAAAGTACAATGCTGATAAACAGTATAGAGAATTTGAAAGGTCATCATGAAAATCAGATACTAGAAACAAAGAAGGAACTTAGTGACATAAGAGATCAATTGTATATTTATTTATCAGATTATAAAGAGCTATTTGCAGAATTAAGTAGTCTGCAGAAGGAAAACGAGAGTTTAAAACAGAAAAATTTCTATATTGGTAATGAAGTGTCTCTTGCAGATGAAATAAACAAAGAAAACGTAAGAGAAGACAATGTTAGCCCTTGCCCTGATTATGATGAAAGTTTTGGTGGTTGTTATAGTCAACTATTCTATACTGACGAGATAAACCGCAAAGAAAAAGGAAAAGATACTTTTCTTTTAATCCGTCAAAAAGACTCTTTTTCTCTAACAAAGGTAAAGCTGAATACAAGAGAAGAAGAAAAGTATGAAAGTATTTGGCAAAAAATAAATAAGATTCATGATTATCTAGACATTTTAGGTTGCTCTGGTAGTGAAGAAGAGTATGAGGAGTGCGAAAAAGAATTTGATAAAGTTATAAGCGCAGCACTGGAACAAGGAATAATGTTCACTTTTCCATATAAGTCTGGTATGTCCTTGATAGATCGTATAGCTGACACATTTCAAAAGCTATATTTATATGCTGAAACTACTCGAATTCATGAGTTCTTACACAAGAGCAAAATATTTCAGGTAATATCAGAAGGTGCATCTTTAAATAGATCGAGCGACGAAGAGCATGAAGATTTTGTGAACATAATTTATTCAGATTTAGACACTTTGAGTAAACGATCCGAAAACCTTTTAAAGCTTAAGGAATTAGCACTTGAAAGTATTTTAAATAAAAGTGAGCAAATTGATGGGCATGACTTTGGACTAGAAATAGATAATGGATATTTTTGCATAGATTATCCACAAAATAGTATTGTTGAAGTTGCAAGGATATTCAATAATCAAAAAGCTAAAGATTTAAATCTAAACATTGGTATACTTCAAATTGGAAACAGTATAATTAGAGTTGAAAATGTAGGAGGAAGGAGAAATTATACAGAATTATCGGGAGATGTCATTGAAATGTCTTTTACCACTGAAGTAGGAGAGATCAGTATTCATCTGTGTCCTAGTGATAAAGATAGTAATAAAATAGAAGTGAGTCTTGTCGATGAAGTAAGATTCAATAAGTTAGAGAATAAATCAAGTTTAGGGCAGAGTTGTCTTTTAGGTGGGAAAAGTGTTTTGACAGTTATAGAAAATGGGTATTTCGAAAGAAATAGTAGTGCTTTTAAAGAGTTCGGTGAGACTATTAGAAAGTCAGATTGTGCAATGGAAAATCCATCTAGCTTTCTAGAGAGAGTTAATATAAATTGTACTAGACAAAAATTAATCTGACAGGTGAGAATTAACTTACAGAAGAATTCAAAACTAATATCAGTCTCTTGTTTAATGTTACTAATATTTTTCTAAAAAGCAATTTGTTTACTATCAAGACAAGTTTGCATAGGCATAGCAATATTTGCCTAAATGAGGCCTTGTCTCATTGTAAGAACGCAGCCAATGATCAACATCAATCTGCAAATCTTTCAAAGAGCTGTAGATTTTCTTTCTAAAGATAATATTGTAACACTCATCTTGCGTAGTTTTATGAAACCTCTTGCATATTACATTAGTTTGTGGAGAATTGGCCTTAGTTCTTGAATGATCAATGTTTTCAATTCCCAAATAAAGCTGATAAGAATGATTCTCTGTTTTGCCACAGTCCCTATCAGTCAAAATGCGTGATAATGACACATTTTATCCATCAAAGAATGGTATATTAAGAGGATCTACAGCAGTGATTGCAGTTTTGTCTATTTGCCATAGCAACCCTTGAATAGGTATCAATGAAAGTTTGCTGGTAGATCCTTCCTATACCTTTGATATTGCCTACATAATAAGTGTCTTGAGAACCCAAATAACCAGTATTTCAATTTCACCATCTTTATTCTTTCACTTTCTCTAAAGCTGCAAGTTGCTCTTCAGTTAAAATTATTCCATCTTGTGCAACCTTCGCTTCAAGGGCTTTAAGTCTTTTTTTGAACGTTTTAATGTCGTTTCTTAGCTATAACAACCACCTTCGGATACCTCTTTTCTCAGCTCATTTGCAGCTCTTTGCTGTCCATATGCTGGAAATTCTGTTGCAATATTTACTACTGCTCTTTCTATATCTTCGGAAACTCTGTTTGCAAATAGCGGTTTTTTTTCTTACTTATTTCATGTAACGCCTCTTCTCCTCCATTTTCGTATAACTCCTTGAATCTATAAAACGTATCTCTTCAATATCCAATTGCTTTGCACGCTTGAGATACATTCCCGAGCTGTTTTGCTAGCTCTAATAAACCTAGTTTTGGTTTTAATATTTTTGTTTGTATTGTATTCATTTCTAACACTCCTTTCTTTATTATTTTATAACTTACTTTTTTAAAGTGTCAGATTAAATCTTGTTTAATACAGAGAAATCATATATTAGAGGGGTGCTTAGCTATTTAACTGGCTTTGTTGCATAAATGTTTATAAAGAGCAGGGAGTGTTCAATTGTATTAAATAAGAGTCTGATATTAGTTTTTAATTCTTCTATCAGTTAATTCATTCCCATCAGATTAAGTTGTGTTTAGCACAACTTGTTCCACTGTTCTTCATCTAAAATTTCCACACCCAATTCCATTGCTTTTTTATATTTTGAACCTGGATCTTCCCCTGCAATTAAATAGTCAGTTTTAGTAGAAAGGCTTGAACTGATCTTTGCCCCTAAAACTTTAGCTCTTACTTTTGCCTCCCCTCTGCTCATAGCACGTAGCTTACCAGTAAACACTATAGTTTTGTTATTCAAAAAAGAATCGCTAGAGTTGGAGCTCACGGGAAGAATTTGCAGATATGCAGTAAGGTTATTTAACATTTTAATGTTACGTTCCTGAGAAAAAAACGATTTTAAAGATTCAGCTACTTTTTCTCCTATACCATCTATACCTACCAACTCAACATCATTTAATGACATCGCATTATACCAGTTATCATAAGATACATAATAATTTGCGAGCAATTCTGCTGCAACTTGGCCGATAAATCTGATACCCAAAGAAAATATGAACCTATCTAGAGTGATTACTCTTCTGTTTTGTATAGCACTTAATAGATTAGCTATTGAATTCTCGCCCCAACCATGATGCTCTTTCAATGAAAACTCTTTTAATCTTTCCTCTAAAATAAAAATGTCTGGAATTTGTCTTATTAGGCTAAGATCATAAAAAAACTTTATTTGTTTTTCACCAAAGCCAACAATGTCAAATGCATCTTTTGATACAAAATGTTTTAGTTTTTCTACTATTTGAGCCTTGCAATTAAATTCTTCAGGACATCTTACTGCCACTCCTTCAATCTGCACTTTACTGCCACATTCAGGACATATGTCAGGAAAAACAAATTCAGGCATATTTGTATGACGAGAACCTTCATCTACTTTGACAATTTGAGGAATTACATCCCCAGCCCTTTTAATTGTTACAACATCTCCCTCTCTTATATCTTTACGTTTTATCTCATCTTTGTTATGTAGACTTGCTCTTCTAACTAATACTCCACCAATATTGACTGGTACTAAATCTGCAACTGGAGTTAAAACCCCCGTTCTACCCACCTGTATAAATATTTTATTTAACTTTGTCTTCGCATAAATAGCAGAAAACTTATATGCAAGTGCTGAGCGTGGAGCTTTGTGTGTACTTCCCAGACGACTTTGTAGTACCAAATCATTCACTTTATAGACTATCCCATCGATATCATAATCCAAGTTATAACGACAGTCATAGATCTCGTTATAGAACGAGAGCATTCCATTCAAACTACTTGTTAAGGAACGATGCTCATTTACGCAAAAACCAAATTTCTCAAGCTTTTCTAGTATCTCACTTTGACTTTTCTCTATTCCACCAATTAAATAATAAGCAAAATATCTAAGAGGCCTTTTTGCTGTAATGTTCGCATTCATTTGCTTTAAAGAACCAGCAGCTGCATTTCGAGGATTAGCGAATTCATTATTTTCATTTAACTTTAAAAAGTCGCTGTTACTGATATATATTTCACCCCTTACTTCTAGTCTTCCTTGCACATCTTGTAAAAACTTAGGAAAGTCTTTTATTGTTGCAACATTGTGAGTAACATCCTCTCCTACAAAACCGTCACCTCGAGTTGCAGCTTTAACAAATTTCCCATCTTCATAAATTGCAGAAAATGACAATCCATCAATTTTTGGCTCACACAGTATTTCTATTTCATCTGCAATTAAAAATCTCTTTATTTTAGACAAAAATTTTTCTACACCTTGCTCATCATAAGCATTCTCAAGAGAAAGCATAGGTTCTTGATGTTCCACCTTAGAAAATCTCTCATCAGGTGGAGCACCAACACTATCTTGTATTGCATAAGCTTTTGGCTCTATTGCAGCTAACTCTTTCTTCAGTTCATCATATTCAGCATCACTTATCTCTGGCTTACTTTTTTGATAATATAAGGTATTATGATAGTTAATTTGATTTTGCAGTTTTTCTCTCATCTTTTCCAAGTCAGTCATGATACCAATATAATGCTCTTTATCGTCAAGTCATGATTTTTTTTAAGGTACTATAAATTTATACTACTGCCCTGAAAAACTATACTAATATTAATATAATTTTTGTATTTATATATTAATATTAGTATAGTTTTTAAATTAAGGAGTACATTATGAAAGAATACAATTACAAAAATTTGGCTAACGAATCAAACTTCGTCTCTCAAGAGTATCGTGCAGGAATGTTTGATAAAATTCTTGGTATAAGCAAAACAGCAAAAGAAGCTGCGAATCAAGTAATATCTAAAATGGGTAACTATTTAAAACTAGAAGCTAGAAAAGCATCTCAAGATGAAGTAAAAAAATAGAAGGAAAAATGCTAACTTTAGCTGAAGAGCAAGCTAATCAAATAGAAAAATATCGACTTCTCTTGATAAGACAGTAAAGTAAGTGGAAGCAAATGCTAAAAAAGTAGTGAAAAAAAAGTAGGATAGGAAGTTGCAGACCTGCTAAAGCCAGAAATATAAACTCAGGTAGAAGAAGCAGTAAAAAACACACTGAAGAAAAAATTGAAAGCCTTATAAAACCTAAAATTACAGACAAAGTAGCCGATATTGTCACTTCACAAAGCAAAGAAATAAGAATACTTTTAGAAGATGAAATGAATAAATTAATCGAAGATGCACATAAAAATATGAATGGGAAAATAGATCAGATTAAATGTGAACTTACAGAAATAAAATCTAATATCTTAGAAGATAGTGCAAAAAGTTTCCTTGAGAGCGCAAAATTATTGTCTTTTGCTGCACAAGATGAAATATGTAAAAACTAAGATTTAGTGTGTTTTTAATCACAACAGGGGTTTTATATAAGGTTTTTATGTTTTTTTTTAACCCATAAAAACCTGAGGATAAATAAAGAGAAAAATATCTGTTAAGTTGCATGTCTACTGTGCGAAATTGGGATCCATTGTTCCTTTCTGGATTACATCGTCACGCGCTGAAATGACAGCTATTTGTTTTTAGTACTCCCTTTCCTGTCACTCAATTAGCCTTTTCTTTTCATTCCAGTGCCTAGACACTAGTGCTCATAGGCAAACTAATCATAGGAGGTATTATAATAAAAACAACGTTTGCAATGAAACTACATAAAGCAAGTTTCACAAACCGGAATGACACCTATTATTGTTTTTACTTTATATCTTTACTTGTCTATCTTATTTTGCCATTCTATTGAACAAATACAGAAAAATAAACTGTAGTATCTAACTTTGATGCAAAAAGATCGACATATAACACGTAGAAGTTACTGAATCACTTTAGCCATATATAGAATTATTTTGTTAAATATCCTCTACTCCCAGGCTTCATTATGGGTAATTGTTTTAATTCACTTGGCAGTTCTTCCTCGCTATAGTTTTTGATATTTAGTTCAATCAAAGATATGATAGGAAAAGGTAGTTTTGTTTCACTATTTCTCTTGATCAAAGAAGCTCCAGCAAAAACTTCACCTCCCTTCTCTTCTGCACATTTTACTGCTTCAAGTGAAGATTTACCTGTGGTAATCACATCTTCAATTAGTAATATCTTCTCACCTTGTTTAATCTCAAATCCACGGCGTAATTCAAATTCACCATTAACACGTTCGCAAAATATTGTTCGGATTCCAAGCTGTCTACCAATCTCATAACCCACTATTATTCCACCAATTGCAGGAGATAGTATTAAATCTATGGGTTCAATAAGCTCTTTTCTTATTTTATTCGCCAATAGCTCACAAACGTTCATTGCTCCGCTTGGATTTTCAAAAATTTTAGCGCATTGTATGTAAGTGTTGCTGTGCAGCCCTGATGAGAGTACAAAATGTCCGTGCAAAATCGCACCAGCCTCTTCAAATTCTTTTATTATTGTATTATCTAATATCATTCTTGAGTTTTAAATTCTTTATTAATTATCTGTGTTATACAGATATCAGACCATACATTTATTGCAGTTTCAAACATATCAATAATTGTATAAATAGGCAAAATCAATCCCATAATGTACAAAGGAACATTCATTGATACCAAACAACTAGTTGCCATAAAATAGCACCCCATCGGCACTCCAGCGTTACCAATTGCAGCTCCTGTAGCTAAAAAAATCCATATGAACATCTCACTTAAGGAAAATGTGTGCCCATTCATCTCTGCAACAAACATCACTGTGATTAAAATAAATGCAGCACACGCATTCATATTGACTGTTGTGCATATTGGTAGAATAAAAGATGACAATTTCTTTGGTACCTTTAGCTGATTTTGCACACATTCTATAGTTGTAGGCAGCGTTGCACTAGATGATTTAGAAAAAAATGCAAGTGTAAGTGCTGGCATAACACCTTTCATCGTTTGAATTGGTGATATACCTTTATGCCACATAAGTAGTGGCAAAATCACAAATGCTTGCACGAAATTTGCAGACATTATGCAAGCAAAATACCAAAAAAGACTATGGAATTCGCTGCCACCTTTTAACTCGCATAAAAAACATGTGATAAAAGACCATACAGCAAGAGGAATAAACTTTAATAACCCTTGAGTAATGCTAAGAAGTGTATCAAATAGTGCAGAAAATGTTTGGTGTAATATATCTTGTTTTTCTTTTGAGAGCGAAATAATAGCTCCACCCATCAAAAAAGCAATCAATATGCTGCCAATAACGTTATTTTCAAGAAAAACTTGCACAAAATTTGATGGAATGAGTGATTTTAAGTATGAAAAGTAATTGTGGTTGCTGTCACTCACACTTTCTATTGTGTTACTTATGAAATTTTTTCTTACTGGATCTATAAATAAATAGAAAGATAGAGAAACAAATGCAGCTATAATGGTTGTAAGCAGCGTATAAAACAGCGTCTTCTTAAGTAATACTTTAATTTCAATTGAGTCTTTAAGCCCTGAAATTGTGGAAACGACAGATAGAAAAACCAAAGGTAAACTGATTAGTTTCAACAAACTGATGAATATATCACTAAATAGCTTTGCTACTTCAAATAGCACTTCATTATTTAGATAGTAAGCGACAATTGCAAATAGTATAGAAAAGAATATTGCAAGTTTGCGCATCGAAAATAAAACCTCAAAATGATACTATACAATAACTTTTGGAATTAGGTTAAGATAATCAGCAGCAGCTATCCACCTAACACTCTTATCTCCCACTCAAGTTCAATGTTAAATTTATCTTTTACTGCATCTTTTACTCTGTTGCCAATGTTTTCTAAGTCGAATGCAGTTGCGTTATTGTAATTGAGCAGAAAATTACAATGTTTCTTAGAAATTTTAGCTCTACCGTTACTTAATCCTCGGCAGCCAGACTCATCAATCAGTTTCCATGCCTTGCAGCCTATTGGATTTTTGAATATACAACCAGCAGTATTTCCTCTTACTGGTTGACTTTTATTTTTTTTATCAATAACCTTTTTCAATCTTTGCAATATAAGCTCATACTCTGAACTTACTCCTTTAAATTCAGCTTCAATAAAAATCCACCTACCTTCTAGACTATGTCCACGATAAAAATATCCCATTTCTTCACTGGAAAATTCATATAAATTTCCATCTTCTAGATTCACTGCCCTTATAAACTTTACAACACTCGCAACATCACTGCCATATGCACCTGCATTCATCTCTATCCCACCGCCAACTGTTCCTGGAATTCCAGCAAGAAACTCAAGCCCACTAATTTTCTGTTCCCCGGCAAAGTATGCAAGGTTACTAAGCAATGCAGCACCACCTGCAACAATGGAGTTATTACCTTTACATTTTATATATGCAAATTCCTTGCCTAATTTCACCGTTATTCCTCGAATGCCACTATCTTGCACTATTATGTTAGATGTTGCACCGATAATGCTAATTGGTAACTCAGTATCTTTTATCAAGCACATTAGATCTTCAACGTCACGTGGTTTAAATAGTACATCAGCTTGTCCACCAACATTTAACCAAGTTACTTTAGACAGTGAAACATTATAACGGTATATTCCACATACTTTAGGTAAGCTTATAAGCATTTTGATTTTAACTCTAATCCTGCATCCATACCCATTTTTTCTGCATCTTCTACAAACGCAGTGCGTTCAGTAAAGCATATAACTCTCTCGCCCGCTAACATACAATAAAGATGTAGCATGTTTTCACTCACATATTCTGCTAAAGCTGCAAGCGGTGTAAAACATGAACCATTTACTGTCTTCATGAAACTGCGCTCTGATTTCGCCCTTATAAAAGATAT
The DNA here is from genome assembly GCF_001439985.1 of Wolbachia endosymbiont of Trichogramma pretiosum. Classification (NCBI taxonomy): domain Bacteria; kingdom Pseudomonadati; phylum Pseudomonadota; class Alphaproteobacteria; order Rickettsiales; family Anaplasmataceae; genus Wolbachia; species Wolbachia endosymbiont of Trichogramma pretiosum. The sequence continues at coordinate 84,971 of NZ_CM003641.1, read as the reverse complement.
ATTATTATTAATTTTCTCTAAAAGATCGATAACTTTTATATCATTCTTTCGGCATTGAATGCAAATTGCCCCCTGCCCTACTGCGCTTAACATGACTTTTGGTGGCAATACCTCTGTAATTAAGTGATATTTTTTTAATCTTATCAGCCCTGCTTCAGATAAAATCATTCCATCAAAATTCTGATTTTGCAGTCTAGTTGTCACATTTCCACGCAGTGACACTACATTTAAGTCTGGCCTTAGATTTAACAGCTGAACTTTTCTTCTGATTGAAGAAGTTGCAATTGTAGCCTGCTGTGGCAAAGTTTTTAGGCTCTTATATTTATGAGAAATAAATACGTCACATGGACTTAGCCTCTCTAAAACACAAGGAATTGTTAAGTCCTTAGAGAAAAACGCAGGTACATCTTTTAGCGAATGAACCGCCATATCTATATTATTTTTGAGTAATTCAGCCTCAATCTCCCTGAGGAAGAGTCCTTTACCTCCTATTTCAGCAAGGGCTACATTAGCATATTTATCACCAGAAGTTTTGATTTTAATGATCTCAACGGATAAATTAGGAAAAGACTCTAATAATCTTTGTTTTGCTTCCAAAGCTTGGATGATCGCAAGGTCGCTTCCTCTCGTACCTATTTTAACTAGCATATATCCTTCATATTATATGTCTATATTATATGTCCATTTTTATTATCTCCAGTTTAGTTATTGAATACTTTATAATTAGTGCACAGTATCACGAACATTTAGTAATCGACGAGTATGTATGTTTGATCTTTTAAAAGATTCTAATGGCATATTTAATAAAAAGAATATTTTACCTCTTATAGGTGCCACTGTCGCTATTATTCTAACAGCATTAAGTGCAGTAGTAGTAATTTCCAGATTTTCCTCTCACCCCTCTCTATCTAGTCCTCTCGGTTGAAAAGATTTAAGTTATAATAAGTTTCTTGCTAATCACATACCACTTAGCATAGTTATTTTCTTAACACTTGGTTTATGCACTTACCTTGCAATTGATAAAATGAGACAAAACAAACAGAGAATCTGAGAGCCAACTCTGAACCTAATATATGTGTATATACTGCTTCAATAAATGATATTCTAGAAGAACAAAATCAATTATAGAGATATTGGTTCTAGGCTTCTTTTTCATCTTTCACGGACCTTTTCATTTAGATGCTTGTGATTAGCAACCATTCAGTTTACACTTTACCTAAGTATAGTTTAAATTTATGCTAAACAAGCTCACAGTTAAATCTCTTTCAGTATTGCTAATTTTTTTGTTATCTTTATATATAGTACTGCCGAACTTCTTTGATAATAAGTTTCTCACCTCAAAAAAGAGGATAAATCTAGGGCTCGACCTGAAAGGTGGATCATCTATGCTCCTGAACGTAGACTTAGATTTTTACTTCAAAGAGAAACTAAGCATGCTAACCGATGAAATAAAAGAAGGTCTGTTAACACAAAAGATTGAATTTAGCGCAAAAAACGATAAACAAGTGGTTGTAACTTTAAATAATATTGATGATTACAAAAAAGTTTCAACGTTAATACATAAAATAAACCCAAATTTAGAATTGAGTAGAAAAAATACTGCAATTTTCCTTTCATATAAAACGCATTATAAGAATTCATTAATCAATGAAGTAGTTTCAGAGTCAATAGTCAATGTTCAAAGACGCTTAGATAAGCTTGGTACTAAGGAAGTAAGTGTGCAAAAACAAGGACAAAATAAGATATTAGTCCAAGTTCCTGGAGTAGAAGACACTCAGCAGATAAAATCTCTGCTTGGCAAAACAGCCAAGCTGGCCTTCCATTTGGTAAACACCAATGTAACTAAAATGCAAGATATCGATCACGACACTACGATTATGCTCAAGGATTCTTTGGGTAATTTCTACCCGATATTCCGCAAAACTGAAATAGGCGGTGATTCATTAGTTAACGCATCAGTTAGATTTGGCAATTTAGGTAAACCTACAGTACATTTCAAATTCGACAGCATAGCAAGCAAAAAATTTGCAAAAACTACTAAAGAAAATGTAGGAAAGCCTTTTGCAATTGTTTTAGATAACACAGTCTTAACTGCACCAACAATACGTGAACCTATTCTAAATGGAGAGGGAGAAATTAGCGGTAATTTCACTGAAAAACAAGCGAGTGAACTTGCAATACTTTTAAAATCAGGTGCACTACCTGCACCACTTAAAATAATTGAAGAAAAAAACATTGGTCCAAGCCTTGGAGAAGAGTCAATAAAAGCAGGAGAAATTGCAGCAATAATCTCTATCATAGCCGTTGGTTTATCTATAATCATTACTTACGGCAAACTAGGCTTGTTGGCGTCTGTTGCACTCGTTTTTAATGTAATCTCTATACTACTCATTCTTACCTTACTTGAAGCAACTCTTACTCTTCCTGGAATTGCTGGAATTGCACTAACTGTTGGCATGTCGGTGGATGCAAATGTTCTAATATTTGAACGCATCCGCGAAGAAATAAGAGCAGGAAAAAGAACAGCTCGTGCCATTGAAGAAGGGTTTAAAAATGCAATAAAAACAATTCTTGATTCAAATCTCACCACACTGATTGCTGCAGGAATAATGTTCATTGTTGGTAGCGGAGCAATTAGAGGGTTTTCTGTCACTTTATCGATAGGAGTTTTATGCTCAATGTTTTCTGCAATTATAGTCACAAAACTTCTGATAGAACTGTGCATTAACCTGCAAAAGCTAGTACTTTAGTATCTGTTCAGCAGAGTGACAAAATAAGATAGACGAGAAAAGACAACTAAATAGTTGTCATGCAAGTAGCTGTCCAGTCTTTTCGTCTTCAAAAACTTTGTAACATGTTTGCCAATTTAGTGAGCATAAAACCAATATATTTGTGGAGGAAAAGGAAAAAAGAAACGGAAACCACCTTCAGACTATCACAAAGGATATGGCCATAAGATTAAAGATATGGATAGATTTATCAAATTTATGAATGGAAATCAGGATATTAGGATTGAAAAGATAATTGAAGAATTTGGTAATATGTGTAGAAGCACAGTATATAACTACCTTAGCAAAGTAAACTATACATATAAAAAAACTTTTCTTTATCAAGAAAGAGATAAAGAGAAACGCAAAGAGTTCATAAAAAAAAGTAGAAGAAATAAATAAAGAAAACTTGATATACATAGATGAGTCTGGAATAGAGGACAATGAATTTTATGAATATGGGTGGTCTCAAAGAGGCAAGAGGTTATTTGCCCAGGATTCAAAAGAAAGAAGGTAAGCATAATTGGAGCACTGAATGAAGGAAAAGTTAAAGCACTATGGATAATTGATGGCTACTGCAACAGCAAGATTTTTGATGCTTATGTAGAAAATGTACTTGTTCCTGTATTTAAACTTGGACAGACTATTGTTCTCGACAATGCGAGTTTTGATAAATCTGCAAGGACGAAAAATGTGATAAAAATATTGGGTGTAAAATTTTATTCTTGCCTCCATACTCGAAAGATTTAAATCGAATTGAGAAGTTCTGATCAAGCGCTCCATAAGAAAGGCTCTACAAACCTTTTGGCCCAATATTAATTCGGCTATTAATTTTGCCTTTCAGTGCTTGAGCAGATCTTACTTCGGTTAGCTATATTACTAAAATCTAGTATTCTACATTTTACTTTAATAGCTCTTTATCTTCCTTAAATCTGAATGTTTTATCAATGCATCTTCTATTCAGCCGTCAGCAATACTTTCACTTATTCCATAGCTTTGCGCTATATGGAAATATGTACGGTATTTGCGCAAATATTCTAGTACTATTAACAAACATGCATTGTTTATTTGGTTTTCCTCCTCTTGCCTTTTTCTTGGCCTCTTCCTCTATTAAAATTTCTATTATTTTTCCAATGTTTTTCTTTTTACTCCTCTTAGTCTTCAAAGCTTCTCTTCATCAAGTTTACTTACCTGCTCAAAATTTATACCTTCCTTAATATTGCTTCTACTACTTGTTTCTTAAGTTATCCAAGAAGTCTAATGACAAGAAAAGAAGCACTGACCACTTTTGCTTCAGATGCCCTTGAATAGATATTATTACTAAAAATTAAACATTAAACCAACTTCAATACTATGAGTGGATATATCATCTGAAATAGGTGTTGGAATATTAAAGTAACGATAGCCGAGAAAGGTTTTAACTTCTGGAATTACTGAGTAATCAATACCAAGCTTTATTTGATAAACAAGCCAAGGAACATTCAGTGGCACTAAATTTTTAGATGATTGATCAATCCTTTTTAATCTAAAAACTGTTGATCCTATACCAAGACCAATATACGGAGCAAATTGAGTATTTTGAACATTAGGGTTATAGTAAAAATTTAATAAGAATGCAGATACGCTTGCTGATTTATAAAACACCGGAGGAGAGTTACTATCTTCGATATTGACTTTAGAATACACGGTCTCAAAATCAACTCGGCCATTTTCTCCAGCAGAGTAACCTACAGATATGCTGCCAAGCAACTGAAAATCAATTTTACCGTTAAATTTTTTTATGTTTTTAATTTCATCTCCTAAGAATAGGTCTAAAAGAACACCAACATAACGGCCCTTAGATAAAGCAAGAATTCTTTTTCCTATTGCACGCATACCTTCCACAAATATTTCTGAGTTATCAGAATATATCTTACCACCGTTAGCACTAACATAGAAAACAAGTTTTCTTGGTTTTTCCTTTGTAGGCTCAGCTTGATCTGCAATACTTGGCCACATATTTTTCTGATTAGCTACTTGGAAAACAGAAGGTGAACTACTTTCAAGTTCTTGACGTTTTATTGGCACTTCTTTTTCAGTAACTTCTTCAGAATTTATCACACTTTCATTATTATCTTTTTCTAATTTTAACGATTGTACTTGCTCAATGTGTGTATTATTACTGACATAAGTAATAAAAAAATAGACACACGGAATGAAGATAAAAAATAAAGCAACAGATAATCTAATTATCATAGAGGAGTTATCACTTATAGCACAATTACTATATCATATATTCCTCTAATGTACAAAAATTAAGAAATAATATTTCCAATTAAACAATTATTTTCTATTCCTTTAACATGAGCTTTCACAATACTTTTAGCTTGAACTCTTGATGTAAGTTTTGTTAATGCAAAATTTTCTGTTCTACCAATATTATTCTGCTCAACCAAAACGTTTTGCTCAGTGCCAAGCAAAGATTGATAAAAATTGCTCATCATTTCTTTATTTATTTCTCTTAGATGCTTTACTCGTTCTTTACGTACATTCTCTGGTATTTGTGGCATCCGTGCAGCAGGTGTGTTTTTCCGCTCTGAATATGGAAAAGCATGTAGATAAACTACATTTATTTTTTTCAGTAAATCAACTGTATCCTGAAACATTTCATCAGTTTCTGTTGGAAATCCAGCAATAATATCAGCGCCAAATGCTATATTAGGTCTTAAGCTCTTCATTTTATGACAAAATTCTATCACTTGTTCTCTGTTGTGACGACGTTTCATTCTCTTTAGTATTAAATTATTACCAGACTGTAGACTCAAGTGTAAGTGAGGCATAAGTCTTGACTCATTAGCTATTAAATCCATTAGTTCATCATCAACTTCAGCAACATCAATAGAGGAAAGTCTTAGTCTATTTAACTGTGGTATATCCTTTAAAACTCTTCTAATCATTGAACTGAGTGATTGCTTACCAAACAAATCTGTACCAAAGTCAGTAATATCAACACCTGTAAACACCACTTCTTGATAACCATTTTCTATGAAAATCTTAATTTGCCCTATAATATTGTTTACTGGCACAGATCGATTATTTCCTCTTGCCTCAGTAATTGAGCAAAATGTACAACTATGATTGCAACCATTTTGAATTTCAATAAATGCCCTTGATTTATCTTCAAATCCATTAATGAGAATAGGTTCCACTTGGTTATCACTGACTAAGATTTTATCATTATTTAGTAGATAGTTTTCAGCTCTTAGCTTTTCTTGATTACCTAGCACTTTACTTACACCAGGAATATCACTATATGATTTAGGATCTAATTGAACAGCACAGCCAACTACGATAATTTCTTTACTTGGGTCGTTTTTATAGATCTTACGTATTTTTTGCTTCACTTGGCGTTCTGCTTCGTTTGTCACTGCACAGCTATGCACTACAACAACATTTTCTCTCTTTGCTTTTTTTAATGCTTCTTTGATTAACTCGCTCTCGTAAAAGTTTAGACGACAACCAAACGTTATCACTTCATTCATGCTTTTGCTTTAATAGATCTAAATTATATCAAATATCCAAGCAAAATGACTATTTTTTGGTAGATAAATGTATAAATAGTGCAAAAATACCATCAATCTCACTTTCTTCTTTTTAAATAGAAAGATCTTTACACCAAGAAACATCATTGTGGCCAACCCTTTGATTATCGATCTTTTCTCCCTGGCGAGATGCTTACCACCATTTTCAATAAAGTTAACATCATATGATTGAGCCATATCTCTTAATTCACGGATAAAAGCAAGCTGAACAATGTTTTGCTCAAAAAAAATACGACTTTCAGGTTTAGAATAAGGTATTGCACACATTACGTCTTTTTCAGGCTTAGCTTGGAGTATCTCTTTAATTCTCTCTTTTCCTGGCTTTTCTTCAAATTTTATCTTTATTATATCTTGGCTAAGTATATTTTATTTATAGAGAATGATATTATTTTTTCTGTCAGATTAAGTTGCATCTAGTACAACTGACTATGCAAATAAGCTAACAGAACTTGAGATATTTTAATTGTTAGTTTTAGGGTGTATTTTCGTGTTCATTTCTATAAATAGGAAGAGCTACCTCTTCGAGGTAGCTCATCGGATCACCTAAATCATGCTCTACTTCAAACTTGAACCTTAACTTCTCACAGAATTTGTAGAAATATTCTTTAATGGTATCAAATGAAATTCTGCCATCAATTTTGTAGTCTCTCAATTTTCGGGGCACAGTAAGTGACAATTTGCCATTTTTGTATATCACATCATCTTTCCCATCTTGAGATTTAAGTGCGAATTCTAGTGAGCTGTTCAATTTATATAATTCTTCATTTGGCTTTACAAATACGGTGGCAGAGATTAGCTCTTTAACTGTGACTTCTACACGTTCTGAATTACTGCAATTAATATATGTTATATGACTGGAGCCGAAAGTTAATTCATGTATTTTAGTTACATGAAAATAGGACTATCCTCATTATATAATGTACCTACATAAGCAGCTTGGTTACAGTTAGTAACTAGTTCTTTTAAGATAGAATCGCTTGGAACTTGAGCTTCAGCATATTTGAACATTTCCTTAAAAACTTCTCTTCCAAACGCACGATAACTTTTATTTTCATCTCCTTCTTTTGGTAATAGATGAGCGTACCCTTTACCTAGATTATAAAATCTTTCAAACTCCTTTTTATATTGGTCGATTTTTTTTATTGCCAGGTATCACTTGATTTTTATAATATCTATCCCAAACTTCATCAAAATTGTATTGCTTAGCTCCGTCTATCAATGCACTAATTAAACTTTGTCTAGATTTTTGCTGTTAATAACAAATCTCATTCTTCGAAAATCTTCATACATCTGCTCACCAGTGTTTGCTGACTCATTGGTTTTATCAGCCCTTAACCTGCTAAAATCAAATTTTTCCGCTTGAGACTTTAACGTAACTACTTGATTTCCCTTTTTTTTCCTGTATAGAGTTGTTCATTGTTAATACTTTGATATGAACTGCTGATAGTATAATAATAAATAAAATAGTTAATATGTCAATAATATACTTAACATAGACAGTCATAATAGGGTGGCAGGATTTTAGTAAGGCTCTATTATGAATAAAAGGTTTTACACAGTATGAATGTTGATGAGCAGTCAAGTGTGCTGACTTTTCTAAATAGTAAAATTGAGAATATACCAAGGTTTCATTCCTCAATTTTGCCTAAACTTTGCGGTGGAGACAGAGTAATGGACTTGCTGTTTTATAGGCCGCTCAGTTATGTGGATAGAAGTAAATCACTACCTGATGCTCAAGTGGGAGAATTTACAACTTTTATGGCAAAAGTGTATGAGCACCAGCGCCCCACTGTTAGAGGTAGGCCATATAAAATAATCGTTAAAAGTGAAAGTCAGTATTTATTTATAGTTTTTTTTAATTACTCAGTTAAATATTTGTATAAATTATTTCCAGTTGGAACAGACATAGTAATCAGTGGTAAACTTGAAAAGTTTACCGAACATTGGCAAATTACTCACCCAGATTACATGTTATCTGATATCAATCAATTTAAAGAAATAGCCTGCATAGAACCAATTTATCAATTATGTCGCGGTATTACTAACAAGAGCATTAGAAACATAATAAGTTCTAATCTAAAAGATTTGCCTGATTTGCCAGAGTGGATAGATGAAACATTAATCAAGCAAAAGAAATGGCTGAATTGGAAAGAAAGCATCATAAGATTGCACAGACCGAGCTCACTCTTAGAAGCAGAAGTTTGCAGAGAAAGACTTTCTTATGATGAGCTATTTGCGTATCAGTTGGCACTAAAGCTTGCAAGGGAAAATCATGTAAAAAAAGAGGGAAAAGAATTTATAATATTGAATAAATACAAAGAGCAGGTCTTAAATGGATTAACGTTCCAATTAACAAATGATCAAATTCGAGCGATAGATGAAATCTCAGAAAGACAAAAATCCAGATACCGCATGGTAAGTCTGTTGCAAGGTGACGTTGGGAGTGGAAAAACTGTAATTGCACTCTTTGCGATGCTGAATGTGGTAGAAAATAACATGCAAGCAGCTCTAATGGCACCAACTACTATCTTGGCTGAGCAACATTATAATTGGATCGAAGAAGCTCTATCTTGTACTGATATAAAAGTTGCTTTGCTTACCGGTAAAACTGCGCGCAAGGAAAGGAAGATTATTATCAACGAACTTGCAAGTGGTATTTTAAATATAGTAATTGGTACTCATGCATTATTTCAAGCCAACGTTACATTTAAAAATTTAGGACTCGCAGTCATAGACGAACAACAGCGATTTGGAGTGATACAGAGGAATCGGTTGGTAGGAAAAGGAGAAAATACCGATATACTTTTTGTTACTGCAACTCCCATTCCAAGAACATTGCAGCAAGCTATGTATGGTGATGTTGAATGTTCTATTTTAAGGGAAAAACCAAAATCTAGATTGCCAATAAAAACCGTTATTATGAACGTTAAAAAAGTATCAGATATTATTCAAAGACTGAAAGATGCTATAAATAGAGGCGAAAAAGCATATTGGATTTGTCCATATATAGAAGAAAACGAAGAACTCAATATTGCCGCAGCAGAAATGCGCTTTCAGGAACTACAAAAGACATTTTTTGGTAGAGTTGGAATAATACACGGAAAACTAACTCAAGAGCAGAAAGATCAAGTGATGTTTTCCTTCAAGAGGAATGAATTTTCTCTACTTGTTGCAACTACTGTGATAGAAGTTGGTATAGATGTACCAGATGCAACTATTATGATTATAGAGAATGCAGAGCAGTTCGGGTTATCGCAATTACATCAGTTAAGAGGTAGAGTAGGACGAGGAAATAAACCGTCTTTTTGTGTAATGTTATATGACAATCTCAGTAAAAGTTCGTATTCAAAGTTAAAGATTATGTGTGAGTCACAGGATGGATTTTATATTGCTGAAAAGGATATGATACTGAGGGGTAGCGGAGATATTCTAGGCACAAAACAATCAGGGTGCATGGAGTTTAAATTTGCTGATTTATATGAGGACAGAGAATTGCTCGACCTTGCATATAATAGTGCAAAAGGTACAATGGCTAATTTTGAATTACTGCTTGATATATTTGAATATAGAAGTAGACTACACTTTTCAAAATTTCAGTAATCTTCCAAGCAATAACTTTCATGAGTAGAAATTCCTTGACAGACGGGAATATTTAACAAACTATACGCGTCAAGTTAAGGAAAAATAAGAGTGAAGAAGAAGTTTTTACCATAAGAATAAATTGTCCATAGTTAATAGCAGGCCCTGTAAACAAAATGTTAGCAGGTCAAATTAATCAAGGGCAGGAAGTGTAAAAATGGAAAAAAGCGATAACTTAGCCTAATGAAAGTAAATATATATAGAAGGTACCATCTTACAGAGCATAAAAGGAATACACAGTAAAAGCGAGAAAAAGTTGAGAATATGTATGGAAGCAGTGCGGAGAAGTGGCTGCCAATGATCAAAAATTTACCACAATTATAGAAGTATACACAAAAGGTTTAAAAGGTGATGCAAAGAGGAAATTTTGGCAAAATGACTTAAGTATGCACAACAAGATCGAGATCTGCATAATTGATGATCAGATGTCATTCATTCTCAGCCTATACATAGAAAAAATTCTCAAGCTCAAGAGGGCTTAGGGTGGAACTAAAATTCATGGACTTGTTGACCCACGTAACTAATTTCTTTTTTTAAAGTTAATTAATGTTAACAAGCCACGCCTGCCTGTAATTAGGCTAATACCAAAATATAACGTAAGAGAAGAAATGGGCAGTGCTATGGTTAAATAGAACAATTCCTATTTCTTTCTAACCATGCTTCCACATGAAAAACATATGACATAAAGAGGGAAACAAAAAGCTAAGAACCTTGACGCGCTTTACATCTTGGCTTTACCTTATTTATAATATAAACCTTACCACCCCTTTTCACAACTTTACAATTTTTATCTCTGTTACGATGAGATTTTAGTGACCCTTTAACTTTCATATCTACAGTAAGAATAGAATCAACTTACATTATGATCACTGACAGAGAGTTAGTCAATTGGTAAATTTTCACATTTTATTAAAATACTGTATAATTGTTGCTGATGCTTCTTCGATTGACCTTTGCGTGACATCAATAACTGGCCAGTTATTTTGCCTAAAGAACTCCTCTGCTTCTTTAATTTCCTTTTCTACTTTTCTAGGGTCAGCATATATATTATTACCTTCATTATTAATTGAAGTCAGTCTATTTTTGCGTATTTCTATTAGCCTTCTTACGTCTATTGTTACTCCTATAGTCAGTTTATTTTTTAATTTTGCTAAGTCGAAGTAAAAAGGTATCTCGCTAACAAAAGGAACATTTGCAACTTTATATCCTCGGTAAGCTAAATACATACTGGTGGGAGATTTTGATGTGCGTGAAACTCCAACCAAAATTATATCGGCTTTATCAATATCTTGAATATTTTGTCCATCATCATGATTAATGGTATAGTTTATTGCCTCAATGCGCTGAAAATATTCGTTATTTATCTCAGCGTGTAAGTCAAGTTTTTCGTCTTTTTCAATTTCAAGATAGGATGAGATTTCCCTAATAATGTGTGATAATATCGCTCTGTAGGGAATTTTTAGCTTTATACAATTATTTTTTAGATATTTCCTTAACTCATCATTAGTAATAGTGCATATAACAAAATTATGCTCATCACTTTTTCTATTAATTTCCTCTAAAATTTTGTCAATCTGCTCTTCTCCTTTTACGAAAGACCAAACATATTCGATCGTTTCTACAGAACGAAAGTGTTTCAGAGCTGATTTTGCAACTGATATAACAGTTTCACCACTTGAATCTGACACTAAGTGTAGGTTAAGCTTTTTAAGGATCATCAACGCTATACTAAAAATAATGGCAAGCAATCTACCACTGAAAGTGGGCTAATTTATTATACTACGTAAATATAGAAAAACTATCTTATTGATAAAACTCAAACTAATTGATAAATTCTTAACACAATTATTCTCAAAACAAATGTTTTTATTAAATCCTACAAATTTCACTTCTTTTACTAAAAAAGCTCTACCTTGGTTTGGGGTTATTTGTTTCGCATGTTTTTTAATTGGAATGTTCTTGGCATTATTCTTCTCCCCAGGAGATTACAAACAAGGAGAAATCGTACGAATTATGTATCTTCATGTGCCTTCTGCATGGCTTGCTCTAGGAATATATGGACTCATTGCATCACTCAGTTTCATTTCGTTGGTATGGAACAATAGCGTTACCAGTGTCTTAGCACATGCCGCTGCTCCTGCAGGGACAGTCTTTTCAGCAATATGCTTAATCACAGGTAGCGTCTGGGGAAAAGGAACATGGGGTACTTGGTGGGTATGGGATGCAAGGCTTACTTCAATGCTGATTTTGTTTTTTCTGTATGTTGGTTATCTTTCATTGTGGAGCGCTTTTGATAATCAAGCAAGAGCAGAGAAATCATCAGCAGTATTTGCCATTTTTAGTGCTATAAATATTCCCATAGTAAAATTTTCTGTGAATTTATGGTCTACTCTTCATCAGCCAGCAAGTATTTTTAGAAAAGGTGGAGTAGCAATAGAAGGTTCTTTACTTCTGCCACTCATTGCAATGTTTATATTTTGTGCAACATTCTTTTTAGTAGTGTGGATACTTAATGCCCTTCATTTAATTAATTTGCAGAAGATAAAGAGGGAAATCAGTATGCGGTATTAGGCATTAATTTCCAGAGTGTAATGTTGTGAACAGCGATAGAGATTAAAACGTAGAGCAATTATCCATTAGCAAGTTCCAGAACTAATTACGTACAAACCACACTTCAAGATTATAGTGATTAATCACATGAAAGTAGAAGAATCATGACTCTCTAAGGTGAACTGTATGCAAAATTAGCAAAGATACGTTAGAATTGAAAGAAAATTTTTATTGATAGATATGCTATATTTACAATGCAAGTTATTAAATTTTTAATTATTATGGTTTATAATAGCTACTAAGTTACCATGAGTTTTCTTGAAATGTGGTTTCTTTTACTCACATTAAATGTGTAGTTTTTTTATTTTAATACAATTTCAATTTTGACTGTAGAGGAGGTTCCGATGTCAAAAAACACCTATAGTGACCAAATTAATAATAGTTATTTATATAACAACAAACTTTTTTTTATGGTGAAGAGGATATAGATGAGATCACTGAGAGTGAAACTACGACTGTGAAGGAATTTACAAATAGTTCCGTAGTAAAAGAGGATTTTGAACTAGTAGAAAAGAAGCTTACGAAATGTGAAGAGGAGGTTAAGCGAGCAAAAGCAGAGACTGAGTGGTATAAAAAATAGCTGAAGAATGTAAAAAAGGAAGTGGTACAGGCGAACCTGTTAGCGATGAAGGAGATAATGAAAATGGAGAAATTACATCTCGAAAAGCAACCTCAGATTGTTCCAAATATGAAAATTGTGGGCCTTATTCTCATTTTTATAAAGTTGATAATAAGATAGGTTGTCAAGGTTTTAGTGCATCTGATTTACTAAAGGAATTATATCCTGAGATGTATAGTAATCCTAAGATTGCAAAATATATAGAAGAGGGAGTAAATGGTAATTATGGTGCAGTAAATTTTAAATTTGCCTTTACATAGGATCTTAATTCAATATCCTGGCTTGGTAATATAGAATGTGAAAATGTATGGATGATCAAATAGAGTTAGAGTATCGAGAAGAAGAGATTAAGAGTTTCTGCTACCCGAAAGTTTACCGTAGCAATCCAGAATTCAACAAGCGCTTTTTTTTCTAGAGGATCATGCCCTAATCTCTTTAGAGAGTCCAGTGAAATAAGTGTTGTAAAAGCAAAACAAGTTGCACCATTGATACTTGTTAATACCTTAGGACAAATGGTAGATAAAGAGGGTAATAACACTAAAGTATACTATGATGCATTGAAGCGTTATCTAAATGATGATGATAAAATCAAGGATTGTGGAGATAATCAAAAGTGTAAGGATTATATTCCAATTATGGAGAAAGTTGCATGGAATAGTGATAAGGAAGTACTATTAAAAACTGCTGTTAATAATACGCAAGAGGTAAATTCTTACTATTATGGAAATAAGGATAATTCTACTTCTGTTGAATTTGGTTCCATATAAGGCTGAATTTGTCTAACTTTTTCTACACTAGACACAATTTAGCCGTATCTAAACAAATACATAATCTATATGAGGACGTAGGTAACATCTGTCCTTTTAAGGCATTTATGTCAATGATATGCGTAATCCATGATTTTAAACATGATGATCCTCATAAGTAATACAAAAAAACTCAGAAAAATGTATATAGCTATGATAGAAGTTATCTATACATAAGTACAATATACCTTAACTAGAGGTTACAAATTAATAAAGTTAAAAAGTCTGCAGACGAAGATAGATTTCGAGCTATAGAATATCTTCACTATCGAAATGACAAAGCTGTCAAAATTTGTCAAGTAATTTTATCGCAACTGTACAAACATTGCACAGGGCAAATTTAAAATTCTTTAAAATTGTGTCTTTTCAGACGTATGTGAAACCAGTGCTTCTTTTCATCCCACTTCCATGCGGCTAAACCCTTTTAATAATCTCCTATCTATCACTTCTTAAACCACTCCCCTAAAAGGATACAATTAAATACATTTTTAACATTTTTACAGAAAACTATTAGTATAGATTTGTATGCTGCCCTCATGGCTATTTTAAAATGTTTAATACTCCTTTTCGTTATTTCTTGTACACGTCTACCTAATAAGCAACATTCTATTAATATAGACAATAATAAGCACGATTATTCGTTGCAACAATATAATACTCCTTTGAAGAATAACGAACCAGCAATACCAGAAATGATACCTTTACCGGTAGAGTTTCCCGATCTTACAACCAGTAATCAGTTTCTTTCGATTAATGTTGATGAAAAAGTACCAGTAAAGGATTTACTGATTGAGATAGGAAAACTTTCTGACATTAACTTAGACATAGACCCCAAAATATCAGGTAATATCACTTTAAAACTAAAAGATAAGAATGTAAACGAAGTAATTCAGAATATAGCCAACAGCGCCAAATTGCGTTACTCAATGAATAATGGTGTAATTAGAATTGAACAAGATTTGCCATATGCACAAAATTATTACGTAGACTTCATCAATATTCAACACTCTGCGCAAAGTAGTTTTATCATTGGTAGCAATATTAACGACAGTGATGGTGATAGAAACTATATGAAATCTCAATATAGTAGTGATTTATGGAATTCATTAGAAAAAGGCTTAAATGCAATAATGGATGTTAACGGAGTAGATGATGGTGAGTTTCTTTCATCCAACAGAGAAGCTGGTATCATTATACTAAATGCTAGAAAAGATACTCACAAAGCTATTGAGGAATATATTAATAAAGTTAAGAAATTGGCGTATTCTCAAGTAATGATCGAGGCCAAAATAGTTGAAGTTTTATTAGACGATAAATACCTTTCTGGTATCAACTTAAATGATTTGCATAATGAAACCAAATCTATAACAAATCAAGGTAACTCTATTATTGACCTATCAATTAACTCTAGTGTTAGTGATTTAGGATATTTAATAAAAAATTTAAGCAAATTTGGCACTTCAACCGTAATTTCAAGCCCTAGAGTACATGCTATAAATAATCAGCGAGCAATGATTTCATTTACTAAAAACCATATCTATTTTACTTCCGATATACAGAAAAATACCAAAAATTCTAATCATGCATTAATTACCAAGATGAATAGCACTCCAATAGGAGTGGTGTTAATAATCCACCCAAGCATTAACATTGATACTAATGAAATATTCATGGATATACAACCAACCTTATCAAGAATTAACGATTATACTAAAGACCCAAATATAGAATATGTCGCACAACAGAATAAAATGAAATTAAATAGTGACATTCCAATTGTTGAAACCAGAGAAATGCACTCTACGTTAAAAATTAAGAGCGGCGAAGTTATGGTAATTGGTGGGCTTATAGAGCATAGAAAAGATAACCAAAACTTATTGCATCAAAAGTCAAAAAAACTGGCTAAGACAGTAGAAACCGTCATCTTCCTGAAAGCAACAATCGTACCAACACTTGGTTTATTAGATACAAAAGATAGGAATTTATATATATATTAAACGTATCCGTTCAGGCAATGGCATCAACTTAAGGAAAGATGTTGGGGTTGCTATTATGATAAGAAGAGAGTATCGGAATGATAATTAAGACAGCTTAATCATAAATCTGTTGCGGTAAATTTAAGTTACTTTAGTCATGTATTAAAGTTTTTAAACAGGTCTTAGTTTACTTACTTTATTGTTTTCTTTATTATCAAACATTGCTTTAAATAATATGGAGGAGCACATTGTCAGCAATTGCCATTATTGATTTTGGTTCACAGTTTACACAGCTTATTGCAAGACAAATAAGGGAAATGGGCGTTTACTGTGAAATATTTCCAAGCAATATCGATTTCGAAACAGTATCAAAATACAATGGATTTATTTTTTCTGGAGGACCGCAATCTGTAAATGACAATTGCTCTGAAGTAAGTGAAGTAGCACATAAAATTATAAAACTTAACGAAACAATAAACACTCCCATACTCGGAATATGTTATGGACAGCAACTCATTTGTCATTATTTCGGGGCAAAGGTAAGAAAAGAATTCAATCAGGAATTTGGCAAAACTAAAATCAAGATACTAAAAGAATCCCCAATTATAAAGGATACTTGGGACGTTAATTCCGAAGTCGATGTGCTAATGAACCATGCAGACAGTGTCGAAACTATACCGCAAGAATTTACTGCTATTGCCTCAGGTATAATAAATCAAACAATCGCAATAATTGCCAACGAACAGCGGAAGATTTACTGTACTCAGTTCCATCCTGAAGTTAAGCCTACGACAAATGGTAGTAAACTTCTCTCTAATTTCTTAGATATTGCAAATTGTGAGAGAGATTGGACAATGAAGTCATTCATTGAAAAACAGAAGGAAAAAATTCAGAACTTAGTAGGGGAGAAAAAAGTAATTGCTGCAGTAAGTGGGGGAGTTGATTCAAGTGTTGCAGCAGTTCTTACACACAAAGCTATAGGAAAACAATTAAACTGTATTTTTATCGATACTGGGTTATTGCGTAAGAGCCAGACCACTGCTATGTTAAAAGAAATTCCAATAAATTACGTTGATAAATCAAACTTGTTTTTAAGTAGGTTAAGGGGAATAACTGATCCGGAAGAAAAGCGAAAAATTATCGGTAATACTTTTATCGAAGTATTTGAAGAAGAGGCAAAAAAAATAGGTGATGTGGATTTTTTAATGCAAGGCACCATTTACTCTGATGTAGTTGAATCAGGGCACGCTTCAGGAAACACTAGTACAATTAAATCTCATCACAATGTTGGTGGGTTGCCAGAAAAAATGAATCTGAAACTAGTAGAACCTTTACGCTATCTCTTTAAAGATGAAGTAAGGCTGCTTGGCAAAGAAATTGGGCTTTCAGATAAGATAATATTGCAACATCCATTTCCTGGACCTGGACTTGCAGTGAGGATTATAGGTGAGGTTGATGAAGAAAAGGTACGAATATTGCAAGAAGTAGATGAAATATATATCAACACAATGAAAAATTATGATCTGTATGATCAAATATGGCAGGCTTTTGCTGTACTGTTACCAGTAAAAACTGTGGGAGTTATCGGAGATAATCGTACATACGGATATGTTTGCGCTTTAAGGGCTGTGACTTCATCTGATGGCATGACAGCTGATGCATTTCCATTTGAAAATAAAGATCAACATTCGTTAGTATTTTGGAGGTTTTTGCAAGACATCAGTAGTATAATTGTTAACAAAGTTTCCGGAGTAAATCGAGTTGTATATGATTTAACTTCCAAGCCACCAGCAACTATTGAGTGGGAGTAGCAATAATTTCATTCCAGTTTTAGCTACTCGAATCACACCAAAGAGGCTGCTTGCATAACTCAAATTTCAAAGAAAAATATTTAATGTCGCTGCGGCGCATGACGCTGGAATACAGAAAAAAAAGAATAATGGATCCCAGTGTCAGCTACTCGGATGACATCGAAATGTTCGTACAGATATTCGTCATACACCGGAATAAAATTAGATTTTTGCTTTGTACAAAATAATTTCAAGGCCGAATTTTCCTTATGGCTTCCACAAGTAGTGCAAACATAAATGAAGAATACAAATATGCTTTTGGTAGCTCTATGTGAAGTCCTTCAAGTATTAAATATATACCGATGAGTAACATAAATAGAATGGCAATTACTTTTAAGTTTGGGCTCGATTTTATTAACTTAGCGGTATAACTCGATGAAAACAGCATTGCTAATATGGAAAATGTAAATGCCATAGCAATGATTATCATATAATGAGTTAATGCTATAGCAGTTAATATTGAATCAACAGAAAAAACTAAATCTATTAATATAATTTGTAGCACAACTAAAAAAAATTGTGATTTAACGTTTATCTTTGTTTTGTTCTCCTTATGTACAAAAGTTTCGCTCCATAACTCCATAGAACTTTTAACAATAAGAAATAACCCTCCTGCAATCATAAGCAAATCTTTTACTGAAATATCTAGTGATACAGAGTAAAATATAGGCTTTTCCATTGATAATATATGTGATATAAAAAATAGTATTACAAAACGCATCAATAGCGCCAAGCAAAAGCCTATCAGGCGGGCTCTTTCTCTCAGCAGATTTGGCACCTTCTCTATTGCTAGAGAAATAAAGATTAAATTGTCTATACCAAGTATAGTTTCAAGTAGCGTAAGTATCAATAAATTCCAAGCATCAGCTAGCATTTTCATTCCAAAGTTAGCCTTTGTACTTTACAATAGATATGTAAAAATTAAGTAACTTCGACTAGGTAATTCAAAATCAGCCTTACCCGGGAAAGGGTGAGAGAAAAAAGAGCATTTTTATAATAAAAGTACTTTTGTAGGAGAAATAATGAAATTAAAAATCTAACTCTCTTTACGAAAACTTTAAATAGATTGTAAAATAGTTGTACCATGAAAATATATGCCTTCTTTGTGGACTAAGATTTTTCTTTAAATTAAGATAGATACATGATAAAAGGAAATATGATAAAAGAGTCATTAGCAAAAACTGATATAGTAAAAGTTGAAGATAAGAAAGCACCAAAGGGCTTTTTTAAAATATTAGGTGAAGTAGCAGATGCTGTAAGGTCATGGGTTGGCAATATTAACCCTGATTTAAGTAGTAGTCGCGATGTCGATAGTTTAGTCTTGAAGATAAACGAATGCTTAAACCCAAAGGGGGATGAAGTCTCAGCACGTAAGAACACTGTATCTCTTGGTAATTTGTACTTGAGTTTATCAGAGGAAGGTCAAATAAAATTTTTACAAACCCTGGCAGAAAAGTTCAATCCGGATAAAACGAAAATAGATGAAGAAATAAAAGTATATAAGAAAAATCAAGATTCTGAGTCGAGCTATAAGTTTGAACAAGACTTAATAAAAGTCCTTGAATCACCACGCTCTAAAATATTGAAGCAGTTTATCTCCTTACCGGAGGGCCTTAAGTTTATTGTTGATATGCGTTCTGATGTACTCAAGCTGAAGAATCAATATAAAAGTCTAAGTCCACTAGAAAACGAATTAAAAAGTATACTTTGTACTTTGGTTGATGTTGATCTACTTGATCTTCATCAAATCACTTGGGATTCACCTGCATCATTGTTGGAAAAACTTATAAAATATGAAGCTGTACATAAAATTTCCTCTTGGGGTGACTTAAAAAACAGACTAGGTTCTGATCGTCTCTGTTTTGCTTTCTTTCATTACAAAATACCAAATGAACCTTTAATTTTTGTAGAGGTTGCACTGATGAATGAGATTGCAAATAGTATTCAACACGTTTTGGACGAGTCAGTTCCTTCAAGTGACCCAAGCAGTGCAAGTACTGCTATATTCTATTCAATATCAAACACTCAAACTGGTTTATCTGGAATTAGCCTCGGTAACTTTTTAATAAAGAGAGTCGTGGAAAAACTATCGCAAGAATTTAAAAGCGTAAAAGTGTATGCAACTCTTTCTCCAGTTCCTGGATTTACAAAATGGCTAAAAAATCAAGACGTAGCTTTATTAGGTAAGCTTAATATAAAACAATCAGGTACAGAAATTTTAGAAAGCATAAAAACTAACATTGAATGCAAAAAACATTCCCTACTGAAACTTTGTGCACATTATTTGCTAAAGGTTAAAAGCAGTGGTGGTGGTGCTTATGATCCAGTAGCACACTTTCATTTAAGCAATGGTGCATCAATTAAACAGATCAACTGGATGGCTGATACTTCTGAAAAAGGCATCAGTCAGTCAGCCGGAATAATGGTGAATTATCTGTATGAGCTGCCTAAAATAGATGACAATCATGAGAATTATATGATTAATAAAGCGATTTCTCATTCAAAAAAAGTATCGTCTATGTTAAAAGAATAATAGGAAGTATGCAAGAATGTAGAAAGTTTTAACATTTCCTAATCTTTATGTATATAATATTGAATAGCTCTATTAGGTAAAATATATGAATAGTAAGATATTAGAAGCAATAAAATGAAAATACAAGATAAAGTAGAGCGTAAGGAACTGCAGATTCTCTTTATAGATCCTTAAGAAATAAAGTCATTCAATGATTAACTATGTTTTTTTGATTTTTTGAGTTTAGTTTTATTACAACTCTTGTTTGTAATTTTGTGTTTCTACTCAACTAGAAAATGTACCTTCGGTAATAAAAAATCTGATTTATTGCAGAAAAAGAATTTTATATCAAACAGCTGTTACTGCTTGGATCTTATGATTAATGAATATGTGCTTTCAGTTTGTATGGGCGCACATATTCATCAACCTATTTCTATGCAGCTTTTTTTTATTTCATATTAATTGCTTCTTTAAGTCGTGGGTTGGCAATTACTATGATCTTTCGCATTAGAACTGTTATAGCCACCATCTTCTTTTTACCTCTACCAATAAGATTAGAGTAAAAAGTACCAAGTACAGATTTAGATCTTGTAGCAGCCATCGCAGCTATAAAAAGCTTTGTAAGAACATTGCTTCTACCGCCTATTATTCTTAGATAGCCAATAGTTTTTCCACTTTACTTTGGATGTGGAGCAACTCCAGCAATACTTGAGACTTCTTTTTTGTTTAAGTATACAAGTTCTGACATTAGATATACAAAATCTTGAGACAATTTTCGACCTATTCCTGGCACTGTTATAAGGATTTTTTGGCTCTTCTCTAACTCTGGATTTTCATCGATAATCTTTTGTATGGAATCGTTTAGCTCCTTTATCTGACTGTTAAAAAAGTCAATAGTTTTTTGGCAACTTTCTTTTACATAACTGTTTTTAGGTGCTTCTAATCTGCATTAGATAACTTTTTAAAGAGGATTAAAGATTAAAGTCTCACTATGAGAAATCTCTGAATTTTATGATTTAAAACGTTTTAGAAGGTTATTATAGCGTTATCTCTGATTTAGATAGTTTGTTTGTATGCTTTTACTAAAAACTCATGTAATTTCTGAGCTGCATTAAAATTATTTTAACTTTTTTTTAGAAAATACCGGAAAAAGTAGTAAGAAATCCAGTATATATGTTATAGAAGGGCATTGATGCAGTTTGTGGATGCGCTTCAAATACAAAAACTTTAAGCGTCAATCCGAAACTCGGCAAACAAACATTGAGTAGATTTGTATTTTTTTTGATGTAACAGTTTAGACCTGATCTAACAGCTTAATGAAGCAAGATAAAAATATAAATAAATTATAAATGAGTGTCAGAAATGAGTACAACACAAGAAAAACACTAGAACCAAAGTTGGGGTTACTAGAACTTGCAAAGCAATTAGGAGATGTATCCCAAGCGTGTAAAGTAATGGGGTATGCAAGGGATACATTTTACCGCTTCAAAGAGCTATATGAAACAGGAGGGGAAAAGCATTATATGAGATAAACAAAAGCAAACCATTACTTACCAATAGAGTACCAAAGGATACAGAAGAAGCAGTAGTTAAAATAGCAGTAGAGTTTCCAGCATATGGACAAGAAAGAGCAGCTAATGAATTAAAGAAAAAAGGAATTCTAATATCTGCTAGTGGTATAAGGTCAATATGGCAAAGAAACGATCTCGAAAATTTTAAAAAGAGATTGAAAGCCCTGGAAGCAAAGGTGGTCCAAGACGGTATAATTTTAACAGAGGAGCAAGTTGCTGCTTTAGAAAAAAAACTAAGGAACAAAAAGAAGCCAATGTTAGAAACAACACCCTGGATACTTAGGTAATCAAGATGCCTATTATGTAGGCAATATCAAAGGTATTGGAAGAATTTATCAACAAACTTTTATTGACACCTACTCTATAGTGGCCTTCGCTAAGCTTTATACGGAGAAAACTGCTATCACAGCTGCAGATCTTCTCAATGATAGAGTTATACCATTTTTTGATAAACAGAAAGTTCCATTGCTACGCATTTTAACTGATCTTGGTACATAGTATTGTGGTAAACTAGGGAATCATGCGTACCTGTTATGTTTGAGAGTAGAAAATATTGATCATTCTAGAACCAAAGCTTATTCTCCACAGACTAATGGTATATGTGAAAGGTTTCATAGAACTATGCAAGATGAATGTTACAATATTATCTTTAGGAAAAAGATTTATAGTACTTTGGAGGAGCTTCAATTAGATGTCGATCATTGGTTGCATTCTTATAACAGAGATAGACCTCATTCCAGTAAGTATTGCTATTCCTATGCAGACCTTTTTTGATAGTATTCATATTGCTTACCAAAAAAAAATATTGATAACATTAAAATAGATTCTGATGTCGGTTTTGACTTCTTCGATTCTTCTGTCAGGTCAAGTCTAAACTGTTACAGGTATATAAATTACTATTATTAATTTGATCGCTAAATTACTATTATTAACTTGATCACTATAGATAGTGTTTGATATTCTGACCTCCTATATAGTTAAAAATGGAATTAAATTATAGTATAAAAGCTAAGAATTCAACATGGGTAAAAGAAACCACAGCTCAGGAAATCTAAGGTTAACTCAGAAATTATTATAAGCCAAAATGATTAAAAATTTTATAACTTATATTATAGATCTAGCATGATAAACGACAGCTAGATTTTCTTCAATTTCCACCACAGTCCATCTTTAATCATTAGAGAGCCGTGATTCCTCTACTCTCTAATGATTAATCACTTGTCAGTTTTGAGTTTAGTAGTTGATAGCCTGTACGTAAATACGTTACTTTTGTTCTTTAGAAATTTTTAGTCTACTATCTTTATCCAGAAAAAAATTGTAAAATTTCTATAGTTATGGTATAATTACAAGTACTCCTTGCCAATAAGCTGAGTATAAAAATGCCTTTCGGACAAATCATTATATATAGTACGGAACTACTTGCTGTAATTGCAGTATTTCTCTTTTTGAGAAAAATATACAAAAATCATATTAGAAAAATTATATTTCCTCTAAAAGTTCTCAAAGAAGAGTGGGAAGAAAATAGAAGATTTAATGAATTATATCAAAAAAATAAGCAAAAAGAGTTGATGAAACAACAGGAAATGCTAAGGGAGAAACAAAAGAATATGCAAGTTTACAAAGAAGATCTAGAAATAGTTGATATAGCAAAACCGCTAGGTAAATGGACAAAGATGGTTATGATGGGTAGCGTTTTAATTAAGCATTTTGCACAATTGATACACGGAGAAGGTGATAAAAAAGGATTTTGGGAGCTGTTTATAAAAGCTCAGTCTTCAACTAAGGGTAAGTATAAAGGAAAAGGTAGATGACGTATCCGTTGTATAACCTGCTTTCTGGCATTAAACTTCTTAAGTGTTATAGTCAGTCAAGTATAAGGGTGTCATCCCAGTGCTTGACACTGGGATCCAGCTCTTCATGTAATCTAATTAAAAATATTAATTTTAACATAAAGCAGCTACTTTTATGCCAACCAGCTCAGCGTGCTTACTTAAAATTCCTGGACCACAGTGTCAAGCACTTGGATGACACCATCTGCTACTTACAAACCAAATGTTCGTACAGTTGTATGTCAAACACTGACTGTTTGTTGTATAAGCTATCCAATGTTCGTACACTGAAGTGTTTAGGCTCCAAGTTCTCTTTAAAGATCCAATAGATGCTTGAATGTAAAAATCTATCCTGTGCTCGTAATAACAAAGTACTATTTAAAAACCTCAATTTTAAAGCTGAACCAAAATCAAAAGTCTTAATCACTGGTCCAAATGGTAGCGGCAAAACCAGCTTAATCAGGAGTTTATCTGGACTTTTGCTGCCAGTGTCAGGTAATATAATGTACTGTGGAAAAGATATATACGATGACCTAAAATCCTATATACCTTCCATGGTCTATATAGGCCATAAAAATGCCTGTAAAGATAACTCAACAGTTGGTGAAAACATACGATTCTGGGCAAGAATACGTAATACTAGAGAATTAATTATGGCAGCCGTTTATTGCTTACAGTTGCAACCTGTACTTAATATCAAATATAGTGAACTTTCTGCAGGCTGGAAAAGAAGAGTTGCACTTGCTCGCCTGTTAATTTCTAATGCAAACATTTGGCTAATAGATGAACCATTCTGTAATCTTGATAGCACAACATGTGAATTAGTATTGAACCTAATCTCAATACGCTCTGAGCAGAACGGTATAGTAATTATTACAGGACATAGCTCTACAAAACAACTTTGTGACTTCAAGACAATCAATGTAAGTGATTTTAATAGACCTCTTGTATAATTTTTGGCCTTAAAATTAACTCATCTCTTTCAAAGGATCTATATTAAAAACAGAAAGCCCAGAAGAGATTACGTGCGCTAAGGCTTGGACGAGAAGCATTCTTGCAGCGGTGAGTTTCAAGTTATCTTCTAGTATGAACCGCATATTTAAATCACTTTTACCATACCCCCATAAAACGTGAAACGCTTCTGCAACTTCAAGTAAGTAGAAAGTAATTCTATGTGGCTCACAAAGCCTTGCAGATATTTCTACCACATCTGGCCACTTTGCTAAGGTTTTTATGAGGAATAGCTCCCCATCTGTCTTTAAAAGTGAAGGGTCTGCTGTTGGGAGCTCTTTTGGAGCATTACGCATTAACGAATGAGCACGGGCGTGCGCATATTGCACATAAAAAATAGGGTTGTCTTTTGACTGTTCTTTAACTTTAGCAAAATCAAAGTCCAAGACCATATCATTCTTTCGTGTTAACATTATAAAACGAGTTATATCCCTGCCAACCTCTTCCACTACATCCCTAGCTGTAAGAAAATTTCCTGATCTTTTCGACATCTTAACAGGTTTGCCATTTTCGAAGAAATTCACAACATTATGCAGTTTTACCTCTATCTTTGCTTGATCATCACTGAGCGCAGAGACAACTGCTCTAAGCCTCTTAATATAACCGCCGTGGTCACTGCCGAGCTCTACGATCATATTGTTAAAACCACGTGATATCTTATCAAAATGGTAAGCAATATCCGATGCAAAATAAGTCCAGCTACCATCCTCTTTTTTTAGTGCGCGGTCAACATCATCACCAAATGTTGTAGAGCTAAATAACATTTCTTTTCTGGAAGTCCAACTTTCACTTTCTTTGCCTTTTGGTTTCTCCAAGTATCCTTCATACACAAGACCCTTATCAGATAATATCTTTATACTCTCTTCGATTTTGCCATTTTTTTGTAGCTCATACTCTGAAGTAAAAATATCATGATTGACCCCAAGTAAGCTCATGTCCTCCTTTATAAGTTCTAAGATAGAACTTAAAGTATATTCTCTAACTACTCGATTATCTTCCTCTTCTCTAAGATCCTTGCCATATTTTTTAGCTAGTCCCTTCCCTATTGGCTTTAAATATTCACCTGGGTATAAACCTTTTTCAATGCTAACTTTCTCTCCAAGAGCTTCCTTATACCGCAAATATACTGACCGAATTAGCTTATCTATCTGTGCTCCAGCATCATTGATATAGTACTCCTTAGTGACATTATAGCCAACTTTCTTTAGTAAATTTGCTAAAACATCACCAAACACTGCCCCTCTTGCATGACCAATATGTAGTGGCCCAGTTGGATTTGCGGATACAAACTCAACATTGATTGCCTGATTGTTTCCAATGTTGAGAGTGCCAAACTCCGTTTTTAGCTCATTTATTTGCTTTAAAATACCATGCCATACTTCCATTTTCAAGTGCATATTGATGAAACCAGGGCCCGCTATTTCCACTTTTGCAACTTCACCAAAAAGTTCAAACTCTTTAGCTAAAACTTCTGCGATTTCAATTTGATTCTTCTTTTCATGTTTTGCAAGCACCATAGCAACATTTGTATAGATATCACCATGTGCTCTATTGCTTGGAGGCTCTATGATAAAGTTTGTTGCATTCGTGCTTATAACACCCCTTTGCCTCAACTCATTTAACTTGCTTGAAATGAGAGAGGAAACCTGCTTAAAAATACTCATTAACTAAAAAGCTATAAGACCTGTAGTAGTATAGTGGATAAATGGGGGAAGTTGAAGGGTTATCTTGTATCAGCTTATTGATACACTTGACAATGACTGAAGTCTATGCTATAATAAGAATTATATTAACAGAGGAGTTATAAACATGATGGAAGTAGAACTTAATAAATATGTTAATGGTAATACCTTAGACTAAAATAGTCTGCATATACACATGGAGAAGTTAATAAACTTTTTATAAGAGAATCCAAGTATTACAAGCCTTATCTTACAAGACTGTTATATTGATTCTGAGGGTGCAGAAGTTTTAGATGAAACATTAAAGAATGTTAATGCTCCGAATCTTACTGAGTGTAAAGTAACTTCTGATATTAGGGGTAATCAAGGTTCAATAGCAATCACTAAATTATTAGAGAATGGTAACTTTCCAAATCCTGTTAAGATTGATTTAATTTCTAATAATATAAGCCCTGATAGTGGAGTGTAATTTATAAATGCACTAAAGAATGGCGGTTTTTCAAAGAGTTTAATTTACTTTCTGACAGTGTCTGCGATAAAGGTATAGTAGCATTACACGAATCATTGAACAACAATAAGCTTCCAAAGCTTGTTCAGTTTAATTTCCCCCTTAATCCTACTAATGATGAAAGCATAGAAACGCCAAGCGAACATCTATTCGCTGACAGCATTATATAAAGGTTTTAATATGTAACAGTTTAGACCTGATCTAACAGCTTAATGAAGCAAGATAAAAATATAAATAAATTATAAATGAGTGTCAGAAATGAGTACAACACAAGAAAAACACTAGAACCAAAGTTGGGGTTACTAGAACTTGCAAAGCAATTAGGAGATGTATCCCAAGCGTGTAAAGTAATGGGATATGCAAGGGATACATTTTACCGCTTCAAAGAGCTATATGAAACAGGAGGGGAAAAGCATTATATGAGATAAACAAAAGCAAACCATTACTTACCAATAGAGTACCAAAGGATACAGAAGAAGCAGTAGTTAAAATAGCAGTAGAGTTTCCAGCATATGGACAAGAAAGAGCAGCTAATGAATTAAAGAAAAAAGGAATTCTAATATCTGCTAGTGGTATAAGGTCAATATGGCAAAGAAACGATCTCGAAAATTTTAAAAAGAGATTGAAAGCCCTGGAAGCAAAGGTGGTCCAAGACGGTATAATTTTAACAGAGGAGCAAGTTGCTGCTTTAGAAAAAAACTAAGGAACAAAAAGAAGCCAATGTTAGAAACAACACCCTGGATACTTAGGTAATCAAGATGCCTATTATGTAGGCAATATCAAAGGTATTGGAAGAATTTATCAACAAACTTTTATTGACACCTACTCTATAGTGGCCTTCGCTAAGCTTTATACGGAGAAAACTGCTATCACAGCTGCAGATCTTCTCAATGATAGAGTTATACCATTTTTTGATAAACAGAAAGTTCCATTGCTACGCATTTTAACTGATCTTGGTACATAGTATTGTGGTAAACTAGGGAATCATGCGTACCTGTTATGTTTGAGAGTAGAAAATATTGATCATTCTAGAACCAAAGCTTATTCTCCACAGACTAATGGTATATGTGAAAGGTTTCATAGAACTATGCAAGATGTAAGAATTCACCCCCTCAATCACATCATCTATATAAGTTTTGGTGATATTGCAATCAACCGCCCATAAATGAGCTCGAAGTAGACTATCGTTGATTAAATCTGCAGTCCTTCTCACTGACAAAAAGCCCATTTTGAATCATTTGAACATGTTCTATTTCCCCAAAGGCTATAGCCGTTTTGATGAATTATCGTTGTTACTTCATTTTCACTTAAGTGGTTTGCTCGAGAGCTTTTATCGCCAAGTGTAAAATCAATAGGCCTACTTATTCCAACAATACCATTTATCTCTTTATTTGAAGGTGAATGCCGAAATCCTTGTTAGCTATCTACTTTCGCTATTAAACCAGCTACAAATGGGCTTGCTGGCAAAATTTCTTCTTTTCTTTCAATAAGTACCTTTACCCATGGATCAACTACCTAAACTCTTAAGATGCCCACACTTTTTCTCCATTTTATTGCTTCTTCATCATTGGTATTTAGTGCATCTGCTACTATTATAGCTCTTAATTTTTCTACTATAGGAATTAATGCTGCAACCAATGGATTTTTGCCATCTTCTAGTAGTTGGTGAGTAAACTGAGGTGCAATTAGTATACTAGGTAGCACATGAACTATACTTTCACTGCTGAGGAATGCCTCTATCCCCTGATACTCTCCAGTCTCTTTATCAACACCGCCAATTATATTTTGGATAGTTTCACTTTTTTTTTAAGCTTTGAATCGCTGTTTTCACTTTCTTTAACTCGAATAACTACTACTGTTGCACCAATCTGGGAAAATATTCCATTTGCTACAGAAGGTAGTGTTCCACTCTTTCCAAGCTTTGCTGCTTCCTTTAAGCTTCCTGAAATTAACACTGGTTTATTTAGCGGAATTTTTTTCTCATCAGCTTCAAGTGCAGTACCAATTACACCTATCACTGATGATTTAGCTGTACGTACTGTCTTTGCTCCTGAGGTTACCTCAATAACATTTACTCCGTGTAAAAATTCTTCAGCCATTTCTTTATATTTTTTCCTAAAATCATCGAGCAAAGTCTTTAGCTCATTTTCACTCTTGACTTCTTCAATCTTTCTCTTGGCTAGATCTTCAAGCTCTTCACATTTCATTATTTCTTTTACTGCTTTTTCACTTTTGCTTCAATTATTCTTGCCATTTCAATAACCTTAATACCACGGACTTTTGCTAAAGGTTTTATAATTTCTTTATCCTTTTCATCTATAGATTCTGGTGCTGCTAGAACGCTTTTTGCGGCTTCCGCTTGAATCTCATAAGATTTAGCTTTTTGGTGAGAATGACCTTCATATTGGTGAGTATGATTATCATAATAGAAACGCATACTATCAAATGCACAAAGCTTCGCATTATCCAGTAACTCCTTTTGTATATCTTCTTTAGTACGCTGAGCAATTTTTCCTCCTTCTGTTAAACAATAGCTTTTTTTTTGCCAATAAAAATTCTTTGGCGCTTCATACCAATCATTTCCTGTTGGCTTATTTTCAAGTGTTGTTGTTTCAATCTGCTTGTGGTTTTCAAAACGTATATAAGTAGTCACAAATTCCTCCTCATTGCCATATTTGATCAGTTAGTTCTAATCCTGAACATTGCCAAGCCCTGAGCGTCCTTTCCACATCTACCTCAAGTCCTGTGGTGAGAACATTGCTACGTATGTTATAAAATCCCCCACTGAATAAATTGATCATAGTTGTGTACATAATTTGATGCAAGCATACCTTGACTAACTTGTGTTCTAGAATGATGATGTATGAAGTAATATTACAATTGTTTTTCTTGCTGGAATTTCTATATTCCCAAATCCGGCTAACTTGCTATCAGAACTCGTGTATTGGTAAACATTTTTCCATACTATTTTTAAAATACCTGATTTATTAGAATTAGTATTATCAGGAGTTCCCACAAATAATCCTACTCCACCATACTCCGTACTAGAGTATGGTGATCCAACAAATTCTATTGTTTTATTTATGTTCACATTGGTTGTATTTGTTACAAATACTACTCCAAGTGGAGCATAAGGATAATAGTATATCTCATCATAACTACCAGAAAAACTTTTTGTGCATAACTCTCCGTAAATAAATGTTCCTTTACTTCCCTCTATAAAACTTAGTTGTCTTGGCCGATAAAAACTAACGTAATCTGTATTGTATGTATGGCTACCTGCTAGTAGTTGTAACATATAGTCAGTTTTGTTATATCACTACTCCACTTTCCAAGCTCTGTCGTAAAAGTTACGTAGCCAAAGTAATTATTTTTTTCTGCCAAGTACACCAAAATAGTAATTAACAAACCAGATGATAAAGATTTAGAAAAAAATAAAGATGTAAAGATTGAAGTTCCTGTCCTTGGTTACCTCAGCCTTGCTGATGCAGTAAAAACGTGTAGAAAGCAAGGAGATCCAAGTAGCACAGTGAAGCAAGCATCAGCTAATGAGCATTGCCAGCCATTGGCAAGGACTTCAGCTTAATGTTTTTAGCAAAAAGAGATATAAATAATTGCTCTTGTAATACTTAAAATGTAAAATAGATTTACTTAAATAAGTAGATCTATGAACAATATAAGAAATTTTTCAATAATAGCACATATAGATCATGGGAAGTCGACTCTTGCTGATCGTTTGATAGAAGAATGTAACGGTCTTGAGACAAGGGAAATGACCAATCAGGTACTTGATTCAATGGATATAGAGCGTGAACGCGGAATCACAATCAAAGCACAAACGGTAAGACTCAATTACACTGCAAATAATGGTAATAAATATTGCTTCAACCTCATGGACACACCAGGTCATGTTGACTTTTCATATGAAGTCAGCCGAAGCTTAGCTGCATGTGAAGGCTCACTTTTGGTAGTAGATAGCGGCCAAGGAGTTGAAGCTCAGACTCTGGCAAATGTCTACAAGGCAATTGACAATAATCATGAGATAATAGTTGTGCTTAATAAAGTCGATCTTCCTGCTGCAGATCCAGAAAGGATAAAGCTTCAGATTGAAGAGGTAATCGGAATTGATGCAACTGAATCAATTTTGATATCGGCAAAAACTGGTCTTGGGGTAAAGGATGTACTTGAAGCTATAGTGACAAAATTTCCCGCTCCTCAAGGTGATACAAATGCTCCACTGCAAGCAATTTTAGTTGATAGTTGGTATGATCCTTACCTAGGAGTAGTAATTTTAGTACGAGTTAAAAATGGAGTACTAAAAAAAGGCATGAGAATCGTTATGATGTCTAATAATGCGACATATCAGGTCGATAATATCGGTATTTTCACTCCTAAAAAAGTTATGACTGGTGAACTTTCAGCAGGTGAAGTTGGTTTTATAACTGCTTCAATGAAAGAAGTAGCAGACTGCAAAGTAGGAGACACTATTACTGAAGAAAAAAGGCCGTGCAGCAAGGCATTACCTGGCTTTAAAGAAGTACATCCTGTAGTATTTTGCAGTATTTTTCCCAATAACACAGATGATTTTAAATATTTAAGGGAAGCACTAGAAAAATTACATTTAAATGATGCTAGTTTTACATTTGATGCTGAAACGTCAAATGCGCTAGGTTATGGATTTCGTTGCGGTTTCTTAGGAATGCTACATCTTGAAGTCATTCAAGAAAGACTCGAAAGAGAATTTGATTTAGATCTAACAGCAACTGCACCGAGTGTTATATATAAAGTTGCAACACAAAATGGTAAAGTTTTAAATATCCATAATCCAAGCGATATGCCAGACCCTACAAAGATTGAAATAGTGGAAGAACCGTGGATCACTGCAACTATAATGGTACCTGATCCATATTTAGGAGAGATTCTATCTCTGTGCGAAGAGAGGAGAGGAGAACAGCAGGATTTATCTTATGTTGGTAATACGACAACAGCACTACTGAAGTATAAATTACCGCTGTCTGAGGTTGTTTTTGATTTTTACGATAGACTAAAATCAATTTCCAAGGGATATGCAAGTTTAGATTGGGAAATATCCGATTATCAGGAAAGTCAGATAGATAAATTAAGTTTTTTAGTTAATGGAGAACCTGTGGATGCGTTAGCCTTCATTGTTCATAAAAGCAGGGCAGAAAAAAGAGGCCGTGAAATATGTGCACGTTTGAAAGACTTGATACCACGCCAGCAATATAAAATCGCGATTCAAGCGGCAGTAGGCGGAAAAATTATTGCTAGAGAAACGATTAACCCGTATAGAAAAGATGTAACAGCCAAGCTCTATGGTGGAGACGTTACACGAAGGATGAAGCTGCTTGAAAAGCAGAAGAAAGGTAAGAAAAGATTGCATTCTGTGGGAAACATAAACATCCCACAAAATGCTTTTATTGAGGCTTTAAAAATAAATGATTAGTATATATCCAAAAACATAAATTTAAGGAACTAAGTGATATTTCTCAATAAATTTACTGACATTGATATGGGTAAATTTGAAATAGCTATGTGAATCTGTAAGACACTATATAAGATACCATACAAAGAAATCATCCCAGTGTTAAACACTGGGATGACAGAGAGCAGCTCAATTGCTCCACTCAATCAGTAAAATCAGATATATGTAGACACTAGCTAAAACCATTCCAACAACATTTTAGTGAAACTTAACAAGCTTGTCTATAGTTTTGGTGATGATTCTTGGAGTATTTGGAGAGACTTCTGAGCCCAGTCTATTTAACCGCTCTATAGCAAACCCGCTGTTCTCATTTATTATGAAATCACATAAAATATTTTCTATATCTTTAATAACACTTTCATGCTTTCTCAGAGGATGGTTATTCGGATATCTATGAATGGTTTTGATGCTAGAATACTCAAGGAAAGCTTGATCTTTAAAAGCAAGTTGTCTCAATTTCTCTTTGAATTCTTTTTCTTTATCTCTTGCTAAAAGGCAAGACTTTACCAGTGATTTTATAATCGAGTTTATAGCCTGATGTATTTCAGAATGCACTACAACTTTGATGATATTTTCTTCCACTATGCAATCATAAGTGCTTTTTTCGCTCTTTAATGACTCTATAAGCATTTTGCTATTTTGCGAATTCAATTCCAGATTCTCTTCACTTATAGGAGTCATTATAAAGGTATTCTTATTCACCCTGACGTAAAATTGTGGCAACCCTTTAGAACAGGCAAATGCTACATCCTTAGACTCAAGTGCGTGATTGTATGAAGAAGAAAGGGTGCTTGCTATAATGCTACTTGGCACTGTCATTCCATGATTACTTAAGTGATTTAACACATTCTCAACATCATGATATGTAAAACCTGTATCTCTTATCAATTCAACAACTTCTACGCGATTGTGTTGTTTATACTCTATTGTCACTTCTTCTGTAAAAAGAGTTTTAGCTGCTATATGCTTATCAAGCACTGTGAAAATCTTGATGAAACTCTCTAAATCTTGTTTATTAATTAATTCAATACTAATTAAGTTCTTGCTAACGATTATAATATTTTTTATCATTTTTCCCCACTAAAAAACTCATCAGATGAATTATATTTTTAATTCATTAAAAATTGTTTAAAGTGGGTATGCCAACAACAGTAAGACAAAAATCACATAAAATCTTCATTATGTGCTACATTACATCCCTCGTGTTCATCACTGCCGCTTGTGTAAGCTGTTTCATTAATGCTATCTTCATTGTTATTCAACATATTATCCAACTTTCCTTCTTTTTCAAGATCCATCAATTTGTCACATCCAGCAATATGATGTACATAATCACCATTTTCATCAGTAATAAAAATTTGTGGAACTGTCCTGACGTTATATTTTGATTTTATACCGTCAAACAGATCCGAGTTTCTAAGTACATCAATTTCTTCGTATCTCACACCTTTTTCATCCAATAACTCTTTTGCTTTCTTGCAGAATAGGCAATACTTCTTCACATATATTACAACTTTTCCTTTAGGATTTTTCACGATTTATCTCCATAGTTTATAAAATAAAACTATTATATATAAAAATATATATAAAATATCAAATTGTATGAAAATTATTTACAACTGTGAGCAAGGGATAAAAGATAATGTGGCACTAACTTTCGGAAATTTCGATGGAGTTCATTTGGGACATAAATTTGCAATTTCCAATCTAAAGAAGGTAGCACAAGAAAGAGGATTACCCTCTGCAGTTTTAACTTTTGAGCCTCACCCATCAACTGTTTTATTTAGTAGGAACAATTTTAGGTTGATAGACCAAGAACAAAAAAAGGAACTAATCAGCAGCTATGGTATAGATTACTTGTATATTATTAATTTTAGTAGAGGTTTTTCTGAGGTTAGCTGCGATGACTTTATTGGTAAGATTTTGATAAAGAAGTATGGTGCTAAACATATAACTGTTGGAGAAAGTTGTACTTTTGGTCACAAACGATTGGGTAATATATTAACTCTAGAAAAATATTCTCAGATGTATGAATATACTTTAACTAAATTAGAGCCATTGATAATCGATAGAAAAATTTGCTCTTCTTCCTCAATTAGGGAGTGTTTACAAAAGGGCGAAATAGAAATTGCTAATAAATTACTTGGTAGGTCTTATCAAGTTTCTGGTATTGTAACAAAAGGTGCATGTAGAGGTAGAGAAATAGGGTTTCCAACCATAAATATTCCGATAGAAGATTACATGATAAAACCTAAGCTTGGTACATATTACGCCAAAGTTGCATTTTCTGAAAATAGTTCAAGTTGGCTATATGGAGTAGTCAACATTGGTATGAGACCTACATTTAAGGACTTAAAAAAACCTATAGTAGAAATGCATATATTTGACTTCAACGAAAATGTATACAATTTTAAGGTTGACATACAACTTTTAAAATTTATTAGGGAAGAAAAAAAATTCCGTAGTATTAATGAGTTAACAAAACAGATAGATCGTGATATAATGAAGGCTTACCAGTCAAAGATAAACTTATGAAAAGGATATGTTTAGTTATTATATTGATAATAGTATCATTCGATCAAATAAGTAAATTGTATATAAACTCATTGATTGATGAGGGGGAGTCAATCGAGATTACTAGTTTTATGAAATTAGTTGAAGTTTGGAATTCAGGAATTAGCTTTGGAATGTGTAGTACTCTGCGGCATGGCAGCTTCTTTTTTTCGTCATGTTCAATATTAATAATTAGTATACTTGCATACTTGATATATAAATCTAATGATAAGTCAATTTACCTTAGTTTTTCCCTGATAATTGGTGGAGCGATCGGAAATGTAATTGATAGAATCTATTGGGGCGCTGTATATGATTTCATATATTTTCATATCAATGATTGGTATTGGCCAGCCTTTAATTTAGCTGACCTATCTATAGTTTGTGGAATGTGTACATTGTTATATAAGTGGTATATATACGATAGGTCTATCCCTAAGAAAAATGAGGAATGAAATAATGCTGCGCAAATTCTTTAGTTTTTTTATACTATCTGTGTTTTTTTTTATTTGTCCAATTTCTTTGGAAGCTAAAATCATAAAGCATGCTAAGCTCAGTAACGGATTGGATGTTTATGTAGTACCTAATCACCTAATTCCAGCTGTTTTTCATGCAATAATATATAAAGTTGGGGGAATGGATGACCCGATTGGCAAAGCAGGATTGGCTCACTACTTTGAACACTTAATGTTTGAAACTACAGGAAAATTTAAAGACATAGAATCCACTTTGGGCAGCATTGGGGCCCAATTTAATGCTTTTACTACTAAAGAATACACCTGCTACTACGAATTAGTTCTGAAAAAAGATTTACCACTAGCAATGGAAATTGAAGCAGATAGAATGGGCAATTTTAATGTTACTCAAGACAAAATAGATAGAGAAAAAAATATCGTATTAGAAGAAAGAAAGATGAGATTTGATAATAATCCTGAAGCTTTACTCTGGGAAGAAATGAACAGTGCATTTTATCGTAATGGCTATGGTAGGTCTGTTATTGGTTGGGAGAGCGATATTAAAACTTACAATCAAGATGATATAACAAGGTTTCATGATAACTATTATCATCCAGGTAATGCTATACTGCTCGTTGTTGGTGATGTAGAATTTGAAGAAGTAGCGGGATTAGCAAAGGAAAAATATGGTGCAATTAAAGCTGAGCCTGTAGTCAAGCATTATCCGAACCAAGATTCAATACATAATGCAGATATATCGGTGATTTTAGAAAGCACTGAAGTAAAAGAGCCAGTTTTATACTTTCGCTATAGTGTTCCTTTATTTGAGCAAATAAGTGAAACTCTTTCTGTTGATTTGGCAGTCGATGTTTTAGGGAATGGCAAGTCTAGCAAGCTATATAAAGATTTAGTTCTAGATAAAAATGTAGCAGTAGAAGTGTTTGCTTGTTATAATAGCCTAGCTTTTAGTAATGGTTATATTGAGATTCGGGTAACCCCAAAAAGCGGGGTGAATTTGGATACTGTTGCAAGAGAGTTAGAAAATTCTATTAATCACTTTACCTATGAAGAAATGACAAGTGAAGAGTTGCAAAGCACAAAGTCTAAATACAAAGCAGCACAGTTCGATAATCTATCTGATTTAACTAGTATAGCAATGTTTTATATACCACGTCTAGCACTAGGTATCCCGCTTGATGAAATAGACATTTCATATAGCAAAATTAATGATGTCAATCTGAAAGATGTAAATCACAAAATTCGTACTATTTTTTCTACTAATAAATTAGTCGGCCGTTTGTTACCAAAAGGAGGTAATTATGATGAGAATAAGTAAACTTATATTTCTACTTTTTTTCTGTCCAGTCTTTAATTTGCAGGCAAGCAACTACCTAAATATAGAGGAGGTTACTACTAATAAAGGGCTTAAGTTTTTGTTTGTTGAAAACCGTGATCTACCAAAAGTTTCACTCAATATATCATTCAAAGATGCAGGTTACGTGTATGAAAGTGCAGAAAAGAATGGGCTTGCTTGGTTTACTTCTCTTGTAATTCAAGAAGGAGCAGGAAAAAATGATGCCAAAGATTTTGTAAAAAAGCTTGAGGATAAAGGAATTAGCTTAAATTTTACTGCTGGTTTAGAAGCATTTAGGGTTTCATTAAACACTTTATCTGAGAATTTAGAAGATGCAATTTCACTACTAAGTGATGCTATAATGCGTCCTAAAGTTGATCCTGAAGGATTGAATAGAGTTTTTGAAAAAGCCAAAGTAAACTTTAATAATTTTGAAAAAGATCCTTATTTTATTGCTGCAAAAGAGTTGGATACGTTGTTATTCAAAAAACATCCTTACTCAAGAAATCTATATGGAACTCTAGACACTATAATGAGCATTACTAGAGACGATGTTTTAACATACATAAAGCGTAGTTTTACTAAGGATAATATCGTTATTAGTATTGTTGGTTGTGCAGCAAAAGAAGAGGTTAGTATGCTGCTCGATAAATATTTATCTAAGTTACCATCGAAAAGATCTAAAGTTAGGAAGGTATCTGTAAAAAATGAATTTGGGCCTGCAGAAAGTAAGAGCGTTTTTATGGATATACCACAGAGTGTAATACTTTTTTCTCAAAAAGGCATAGCATATGAAGACCCTAATTACTATAATGCTAGTGTTTTGATTAATGCACTTGGTGGTATGAGTCTAAACTCAATACTGATGAAAGAATTGAGACAAAATCTAGGTATTACTTATGGTGTTAGTGTACGTAATGTTCCTAATAAGCATGGAAGTATTATATCTGGATTTATGAGTACTGATAGTTCCACTGCTAGAAAAGCTATATCAGCAGTAAGAGATACATTTAGCAGAATAAAAGAGGAAGGAATTGACGAACAATTATTCAAGGATGCAAAAACCAGTTTAGTAAATAACTTTATCTTCTCTTTTCTATCCAATAATGTGAATACAGCAACGTTACTGGATAGTATGCAGATAGATGATCTTGATATTAACCATATAAATAATTATGCAAATATCATTAATGATGTTCAATTGGAAAAAGTAAACAAGCTGGCAAGTTCTTTACTGAATCCTGAAAATTTATTTTTTGTTGAAGTTGGAAGAAACGCTCAAGGTCAGTAGTTAATACCTTCTGCTATTGATCTTACTGCTTTTGCATAACACTTATGCTCTTCAGCTAGAATGCGCTCTGAGAGACTGTGAACGTCATCATTTGGTAACACTGGAACAGTAGCTTGAGCGATTATGGCTCCAGCATCAATTTCAGGAGTAACATAATGCACAGTACATCCTGTAATTTTTACACCTGCTTTCAGAGCTTGCTCCTGAGCATTTAGGCCCTTAAATGACGGAAGTAAAGAGGGATGAATATTTATAACTTTGTTATGCCATTTATTAAGGAAATTGGCCTTTATAATTCTCATAAACCCTGCAAGGCAAATTAAATCAACCTTATCTTGAACAAGTATTTCATGAATTTTATCAGTATCAAGTGGCTTGTCTTCAATAACAAACGCTGAAACTCCTGCTTGCTTTGCTATTTTAAGGCCTCCAGCTTCACTATTATTTGTGATAACACACACAGTTTCAGCAGGGAAATTCTGATCTTGACATGCTTCTATTAAAGCCTGCATGTTTGATCCTCTACCTGAAATTAGTATTCCGAGTTTTATCTTTTTCATTTTAGTGCAGCCGTAAGAACGGATATTAATAAAATAGCTCAAAAGGCAAGTTTATTTTAGAACAAATACTATTGTGTAGCAATATTTTACACTGCTGGATAATATGGAATTAAAGAAATCATTCAGTTTGAAGTAACTTTAACATTTAATTTTAGGAAAATCATACAATTTATGGTAAATAAATGCATATTTTTATGGCTGCGTTATTATTTATTTAACAAAGTATTAGTACAATTTACTACACTGAATTAAATGGAGAAAATTCAATGAATAAATTACCAAGCAATGCAAAAACAAGAAAGTCTCAGGTTACTCAGTGGGAGGTAATAAAAAATTGTGAATATTCTGATAATTGTTTATCAAAAGTAGTAACTTTATACGTCATTAAAATGGCAGAATTATCAGATATTTATACGAGTAATGAACCTAAAATTAATACCATACTTACAAGAATAAGCATAACAAGTGAAAATGCATTTTTAAATAAGGTTATTGATATTGAAATTATGGAGGGCATTTTTCCGTACAAATTCAACAGCAAGAGGAAAAACAACATATCAAGGCTAGAAGATTTGTACAATTATTTATGTTCTACTATCACTGATAGCCTTCCAAAAGAAATGCTTGAGAGCTTAAGAAGAGAATACAGAGAGGCTGTTAACTTACTTAAAGCAATTACTTAACTAGGTGTAGCATCTTTAAGACTTTACCTTCTATTTCAGAAACGCCACTTTCAAGATCCTTATCTATCAAACATATGGTAGATAAATATGTTTTCTGCTTCTTTTCGACACTGATAGTTAAAGTTCCAGGAGTAATCGTAACCGAGTTAGCAAATAATGCAATAGTCTTATCATTATGTCCTATGCATTCTCTTACAATAACAATCGGTTCAACTGTAGATTTGAATTGTAGTACCTTTTTTGTTACATAAAGACTTGAAAAAATAATTTGGTAAATTAGCCAAGGTATATAACTTATAAGCTGATAAAGTGACAGCCTACCACTATCATTTAGAATTTGACTAAGGGCACTTTCAGCATCAATTAACCTTTTAAAGATAATCAATGTGAACACAGAAGAAAATACTCCACAGAGAATAAAAAAATGCTCAAAATAACCAGACAATGTAATCCATAGAGAAGATAAAATCACAAATGATAGAGAAAAAAACTTAATATTTTGCCTGACTTTCATGATTTGTAGTATAACTTAAATGATTTTTTAGGAAAATAAAAAGTTCTTGATTTTTGTGTAAAAGAACATAGTAACCAAGTTACTTTAATAAGTAGTGGAGATTATGACGCTTGATGATTTTCTAAAAATGCTTGAAGAAATAAATGATACTTCAGGTTTAAGCAAGAACAACATAGTTGAACGAATAAAAATAAAATTAGAAAGAATTGATTTACGAAGGTGGAAAGATAGTGGATTTAATATCAATCATATATTCACTACACATAGTGATCTAGATCCTGTAGAAACTACATTGTTGCATTTTGCTGCTGAGAGTGGCTATGAGAACATAGTAATAGCTCTCATTGAATATGGAGCATATGTTGATGCATGGGACAGCGATGGATGCACTCCTTTACATTTTGCTGCTGAATGGAACCACAAAGGCATATTAGATATATTAATTGAAAGTGGAGCAAATATTAATGCGTGGGAAAATGGTGTATGTACACCTTTACATCTTGCTGCCGAAGGTGAGAATGAAAGTGTAGTAAGAGCTCTAATTGCATGTGGA
Organism: Wolbachia endosymbiont of Trichogramma pretiosum; assembly: GCF_001439985.1. NCBI lineage: Bacteria > Pseudomonadati > Pseudomonadota > Alphaproteobacteria > Rickettsiales > Anaplasmataceae > Wolbachia > Wolbachia endosymbiont of Trichogramma pretiosum. The sequence goes on along the minus strand of NZ_CM003641.1, from coordinate 44,543 downwards.
ACAGATGTTAACGCGCAGAACAATGATGGACACACTCCTCTACATTTTGCTGCTAAGAGTGGCTATGAAAACATAGTAATAGCTCTAATTGAACACGGAACATATGTCGATGCGTGGGATAATCATAGAAGCACTCCCTTGCATTTTACTGCTGAAAATGATAATGAAAACATAGTAAGAACTCTGATTGAACATGGAGTATGTGTTAATGTGTGTGATAGTTGTGGACGCACTCCTTTGCATTTTGCTAGCGATCATGAAAGCATAAAAGATATTTTAATTGAAAGTGGGGCATATGTTAGTAAATAGAACAATAATAGATATGCTCCTTTACACTTTGCTATTGAATGGGGCTGAAAAGATGTGATAAGTTCTTTGTCAGGCAATGCTAGTCCTAGGGCTGAAATGGCAGTAGGAAGAGTGGAACAAATTACACTTGCAGAAAGATTGGAGCTTTTTTAACCAAAATTGCATTTAATGAGATAATTGTTTTATTATGAATTAAACCAAAAGTTCTGTAATATATTGAAGCTTAAAGATATCTTTAGATATGGAAGTTATTGCAGAAAATAGAAAAGCAAGGTTTGAATACTTTATCTTAGAAGAATTTGAAGCAGGTATGATCCTCTTAAGTAGTGAAGTGAAGTCACTAAGGGAAAGAAAAGCAAACATTTCTGATGCTTACGTTACTGAAAAAAAAGGTGAAATATGGCTAAACAATATGCATATCGCAGAGTATAAAGCTGCAAACCAAAAGAATCACAAGCCAAAAAGAGAACGAAAACTGCTTTTGCATAAAAAAGAGATAAATAAGCTAATTGGTCAAATTAAAACCTCTGGAATAACTATTGTGCCACTTTCTATCTATTTTAATGATAAAGGGTTGGCAAAAACTAAAATTGCCATTGTGAAAGGAAAAAAACTCTATGATAAAAGAGCAACCATAAAGCAGAGAGAGTGGGAACGTGAGAAAAGTAGATTGTATAAGAATAATTTGTAGTAAAATATGTCTTTAAATCCAGTTATTTTTAGCATCGGTCCTGTTTCTATATATTGGTACTCTTTAGCATATGTTCTGGGTATAGTTTTTGCTTATTGGTATTTACATAAGCTAGACAATCAAAAAATATTTACTGAGAATTTTTACGATTCGTTATTAACAGCCGTTATTATAGGCATTATCCTTGGAGGTAGGCTTGGGTATGTATTGATATATGATCCAGTTCTCTATATAAGCAATCCTATCGAAATACTAAAGACCTGGGAAGGAGGTATGTCATTTCATGGCGGTGCTATAGGAGTTTTGCTTGCAGTAATAATCTCCTGTAGAAGACATAACATTCCTATATTTTACACACTGGATCTAATTTCTTGTGGAGTTCCGATAGGTTTACTTCTAGGCCGCATAGGTAATTTTATAAATGGAGAGTTATTTGGCAGGGTTACAAATATGCCGTGGGGTATGGTATTTCCAGAAAATGGTGATAATTTATTGCGCCATCCAAGCCAACTTTATGAGGCATTTTTTGAAGGAGCGCTACTTTTTGTAGTTGCAAATTCACTTTTTTTCTTGACTAGAGTAAAACTATATTACGGTGCAACAACTGGTATTGCAGTTATGTGGTATGGAATAGCACGTTTTGTGGTTGAATTTTTCCGCGAGCCAGACTATCAAATTGGTTATTTATTGTTCAATTTTACTATGGGACAATTTCTTTCTATACCTATGATTTTGCTGGGAATGATTATATATTTAGGTGCGTTGAACTTAAGATTTAATACAAAATCTGTTCAGTAGAGAAAAGGTAAGTTTAATCAAAAAAATATAGTGGAAGTTTATTTGTTCCATACTGTGTACAATTATGTGAATTTCTTGTCTTGCAGAGAATAAATGTAAGACCAGCGAACCTTCGTTATATAGCTATAAGAAAAACTTAGTAGCTACTGACCAAATTCATTACTAAGTAGATATTCATTTTCCATCAGAATATTCCTGATTGAGAAGCTACTTTATTAAAACATATTTTTAAATTTTTGCCAAAACCCTGGTTGATTATCATTAACCTTTGTGAAGGCTATGTTTAAACTGTATCTCGGATCATTTGGTATATCATATCTAGTATTCAGTATTGAAAATTTGTTTTTACTATGAAAAGAAACATCGTCATATGATAACTTTGTCGTGTAGCACTTTATATGTTTTTGCTTATTGTATACTATATCACCTGATTCCCCTTCTAGTTCTACAAATTTAGTTTTTTTTCTGACATTCTTTTATTTTTATTAGATCCTCGTTTAGTGATATTGAAACCGGTAGTGTATTTCTAGCATACTCTTTAGCTAAAAGCTCACTTTGAGGATAAATTTTTATTTCCTTTCCAAAAGGTGAGTCTATAAAATAGTCGCTCCAAAATTTGTCTCCAGAATGTACATATTCGTCAGTAGCATACGGTACAGCACCATAATTGCATTCAACTTTGTAATCTCCAACACCATTATTTTGGAAAAAAAATTATGAATGGCAGTGTAACTATCAGCAGCATCATTTATGTAATCCATTACCTACCCCTTAAAACCTTTTAATTTATTATATCACAAAAAATTATATCTATTAATAAAAAGACTTTTTTTTGATATCAAGTATCTAGGGAGCATATTGATAGGATTGTGACATTCGTATTTCCCAGTTCTTCACATACTGCTGGACTAATTCAGGATAATTTTCAATAATTAATAAATTTTCAGCGTTTCCCTTTTTAGCTGTCCTACTGAGGTTAAACGATCCTGTAATGACTTTTTGATTATCGACAATTATTACCTTATTATGAGCAATTTTTGGCTTGTTATCGATCCAAATCGGTATTCCATTTGAAAACAATTCGCTTATGACACTATGTTTTGAATGGAGTTGTGATTTATCTAAGACGACTTTAACATCAACACCACGCTCTTTGGCGTTAATCAAAGATTTTGCAACTGTTCCAAGAGTAAATGTATATTCTTGAACTAAGATAGACTCTTTAGATTGGTCTATCTCGCTGATTATCGGTACAGCACAGTCTTCTTCAGGTGAGAAGCAAACTGTTGCTTTTGGGCAAGGCGAGAATGTAGGACCCACATAGTAATACAAAGAAAAACATGCTGACAAAAATAAAAGATATAAAAGCCTCACAAACCACACCTAAATACACGGCGGTAGTCTACATAATAGTTTAATCATCTGTCAACCCATATTCCTTCCACTTCTCCGTAACTTTCTTTATTATTTCCTCGCTCATTTCAATTTTTCTTCCCCATTCTCGTTTGGTTTCAGGTGGAAGTTTGTTTGTTGCATCAAACCCTATTTTACCTCCGAGACCACTTTCAGGGGAAGCAAAATCTAAATAATCAATTGGGGCATTCTCTATCGTAATTGTATCACGCACAGGATCCATTCTTGTTGACATTGCCCACATCACCTCTTTCCAATCACGTATATTGATATCATAATCAACAACTATAATAAATTTCGTGTATAAGAACTGTTTGAGACAAGATAGTGTGCCCATAACAATTCTTTTTGCGTGCCCTGGATAAGCCTTTTTTATCGACACTACCGCTATTCTATATGAACAACCTTCTGGGGGAAGATAAAAATCTACTATTTCCGGGAACTGATTAATGAGAATCGGCACAAAGATTTCGTTGAGTGCTTCACCAAGAATTGATGGTTCATCAGGTGGTTTGCCAGTAAAAGTGCTGAGATAAATTGGATCTTTGCGCATTGTAATTGCAGTGATGTTAAACTCAGGAAACTGTTCAACAGCATTATAGTAACCGGTATGATCTCCATATGGCCCTTCATCTTGGTAATTATCCAAACTTACATATCCTTCCAAAACAATTTCTCCATGAGCTGGAACCTGAAGAGGAATAGTTTTACAATTTACAAGCTCAAGTGGTTTTTTTCGCAGCAGCCCGGCAAATTGGTATTCTGATAAATTCTCCGGCACCGGAGTTACCGCAGCAATAATCGTTGCAGGATCGCTACCAATCACAGCAGCCGCAGGAAACTTCATATTTTGCCCCCTCTCCTTCCACCGTTTATGGTGACCTGCACCACCACGATGTGCAAGCCAGCGCATGAGAGTCGTTTTTTTATTCACAACCTGCATACGATATATTCCAAGATTAAAATTATCTTGCTTGTCTGCTGTTGGTCCTTTTGTTACCACAAGTGGCCAAGTGATAAGCGGTGCAGGCTCGTTTGGCCAGCATGTCTGAATAGGTAGCAAACTAAGATCCACCTTATCCCCAGTTAGCACCACCTCTTGACATGGGGCTTTACTCACAACTTTGCTCCGCATCGACAATACAACTTTTAGTAGAGGAAACATTTTCACAGCATCTTTGAAGGTTTTTGGCGGCTCAGGTGATCGCAAAAATGCCAGAAGTTTACCCATATCCCTTAATTCATCAGAATTTATACCAAGTCCGAATGCAATTCTCTCAATAGTACCAAATAAATTAACTAAAACGGGAATTGAATTTTTGCCATTTTCTGTGATAACATTTTCAAAGATGATAGCTGGTCCCTTGTTTGACAAAACTCTACGATGAATTTCTGTCATTTCAAGGATAGTTGAAACTTCTTTTTTAATTCTAATTAGATCTTTTTTTTCTTCTAATGCTCTGATGAAGTCACGTAAGTTATTGTACATATTTTAAAAATTTTAAGCCTTTTAAGAATTGCTTTTCCCAGCATAACTCATTCACTTATTATTATAGAGGCTCTAGAAAAATCATTCTCCAATTCGCCTTTTAAGTTTTTATATTCAGCAGTATTTAATTCTTCATTGGTAATAAATCTTTTCTTTATGGTTATTAAATTGCTAAATTCGGTTCCACCATTTTTATATTTACAGAACCTATTTACATATAACCAGGGAGAATCTGTTTCAAAATTCAAATTTTCACAGTTTTTAATTTTGATATCTTTTATTATCATATGCTTTCCTTAGTTTGAGGAACAACAATAAAAAGGTCTGACATTTGGTCAGGAGCTGTATTGACAGCATCATCAAGCCAATTATCTCCTAAATTCAAAGCAGGTCCTAGATTTGTCTTAAAAATCTTATTTTTTTGCTGAAACTCATATTTGATTGTAAGATCTTCTACATTACGTAAAGCAAGGTCAGGTAATTCTAAGAACTTCTTTTCTTCTTCATCAAGATATATACCACTAATCATATGAAAACAGAATCCCTTAGTTGCTCATTTGAATAATACAATCCAACCCCTATTAAACCTAAGGCTGCTTCCCCTTGTACTGTAAGCCAGCCATATTGATTTACAACATTATCTTCTATAGTTAATTCACTATGAGATATCACTTTTGAATTTTTATCTTGTACAGCAGGAATTTTTATGTAATCTGCTTCCTCATAATTGAGTGCTAGAGCGTTCCTATCAGCAATGTCTGGAAAAATACCCTGTGCCATACTGACGGTATTAGTTGGATCAATCCAATATATTTTTCCATCTTTATTTGTTACTTTGAGCATCACATGATTAAAATTACCCATATTAGGTAATGCTTCAGGATTAGAAGTGCTAGTAGTTCCTCTCATAACTAAAATAGGTTGAACTTTATAACCAAGTTCCTGTAAAACAGCAGCCGTGCTCGCAGAAAAGTCTTTGCAATCCCCGACTTGAGAATCAGCAATTTTCTCTAAATCTCGTGGAAAATATTTTCCTGAGACTGTGCGCCAATCTCCCATGTATTGAACTTTTTCATTCAATAAAGAAGTAACAGCATTGATCTTATCTTCATCAGTATTCTTATCAGCAGCAGATTTTGCTATGACTTCAAAAACTGCAGGAAGTGTCTGATTAATGACGATATGATACCCAGGAGCTAATTCTTTAGCCAAATCCTCCCATTTAGATAGACTCGACAGTAATACCCAAGTGTTGTGTTTAATATTCAATATTCCATTATGTGGTTCATTTATTGTGTTTTCATAAACTGCTTTCTTCAAAGCAATGCTTATAGAGTATATATCATCATTTTTTTCCTCAGCGATTTCTAATACTTCTCTTGGATCATTAACTTTAATCTCCAGGGGTAATTCAGAATTGATTTTAGTATTATCTGCTTGTAAATAATCCCCACAATAAGAAAGGCTCAAGCCATAAAAATTATCGATAGGAACCTTTTTGTTAACTTTTTTATACCTTAAATATACTTCTGTGCCAATTTCTATTTTAGGAAATGATATGGTTACTTGCCTTAGCTGATCGAAGCCTTTACTAGGACTAGCTAGCGGTTTATCCTCTATCATGTCTTCAGTGACTATATATTCCTCTCCGCTATAAGCTATTTTAGCTTCTAAAACAGTCAAATCTGCACTATCATCATAGTAGATTAAACTATAAAGAGAAAATCTATCACGCCCAGACTCGTTGAGTATTTTTGCTTGAAGTTCTACTTCAGTTTCGTAGGTAACATCTCTATTAACATTAATGTTAACATTAGAAAACTTAACCTCGACAGAAGCATCTTCGTACTTGCTCCACCTTGCTTCAGCTATAGCAGACATGAAAAATACTAACAATACTAAGTTAAGGATAGTTTTTAAAAACCTCATTATTATAACTAAATAAAATACCTATATACCTTTTATACGACATTATTACTGATTTTAACTTAAAATTTGCAATCGCACAAACATTGTAGATGTAATCTAAAATTACTCAAAACAAATCTTCTAGTGTAATAACATGATGTATCGTATCTTTTAGATATTGATTTTCAAGAGCTCCATTTGCAGCAATTAGTACCCAATTCTGTTTCCTTGACTTTGTTCTTTCTCTATAAACCGCCTCCTTTCCTTTTAATTGAAAATAAATTCCTTTGTTATTGGGTAAGGTTTATCGCTATATTTTATTTCACAGAGCATTGTACACCCATCTTCTCGATCAAAAACTAAGTCAATCTGAGCACCACTTTCTTTACTGTTCTTCTCTGGATGATGTTGACAATCTCCACATATGACTCCTACATGTTCTATATCTAATTTTCTTCTAATCTTATTGGCATTTTTAAAACACACCGCTTCAAATGTTTGCCCTATCCATGTTAGCCAAACTGGTTTCTTTATCGCGAATTCCCAGTAATGAACATCACTTATTATCGCTCTTCTTGTTACTTCTTTAAACGGCTCAATCCATATTAGATAAAATAATATATATTCATCAACTACCCTATAATATACTCCTCTTTTTCCCTTATTCAGTGGCAAAAAACCATCAATAAATCCTGCTTCTTCTAAACTCCTTAATTTAGCAGTTAAGCGTCCACCTTCCATTGTTTTAGTTGCTTTTATCAATTCTTTTATACTGATTCCTTTTGGCTTTTTTGCAATTGCGCGAATAATGCTTAGATACGCTTCTGGTTCTTCATATAAAGAATGAAATAGCATATCAAACTCGTCAAATAATAAACCATCCTTCTGAAAGCAGATCATATTAATGTTTTGTGTTGCTGATAGCCCCTTACTTACTTCTTTGAGATAATGTGTTATTCCTCCCATAGCCATACAGATCTGTAGTATTTGTTGGTGGTTAAGATTAACCCCTAAATATCTCAGATACTCTTTAGCTTCACGTAAGTTAAAAGTCTGCCAAGGTATCCTTGCAGTAATACGATTATGTAATCCCCCCCTTACTATAGATTAAGTTTTCCAATATCCAAGAAGCTGCTGAACCACGTACAACCAAGATAAGTTTCTTTCGATATGTCCAATGTGCATTCCAAAAAATATTCCAATGATTTGAGAAAACTAGATTTTCTTGCCTCGAGCCATAACAACTCATCAAAAAATAAAACAACTTGTTCATCTTTATACGTATTGTGATCAACAGCAAGTGTGAGTTGTTGTAGGTCATCCATCCATTTTTTAGGCAAAGCCATCCTTGCACCTTTATAAAAAGTATGTGATAACGACTATGTAAAAATTGCAAGCTGCTCCTGCAGAGTACCATCATTAAGACCAGTCTGTTCAAATACAATATCGGCATGCTTACTGAAAAATTGTTTTATTAGATATGTCTTACCCACACGACGCCGACCGTACATTGCAATAAACTCAGCAGATTGAGAAAGAAGCTTATTTCTAGAATGGCTATTTCTTTCTCTCTACCAATTATTGGTTCTCTCATATAATTTACCGCCGTGTTTGTCAGCATTACATGAGGCGGTTATAAAATAATCAACTTTTTACTTCCGCGGTTACAATTGTTATATGTGGCGGTAAGGATTGCTTAAATCTCAAATACCTTATTATACACAAGTTTTCGTTACTTAATATCACCAGATTCTCTGATATAACATATATAAAGTTTGCATTTTTTGATAAAAATGTTTTAATATTGACAATTTCTTTAGTATTTTTATACTTTAAGTAAGTGTATGTCTAAAATACTATTTTTATTGATTTTTATATTTGCAGTAGCAAGTTTACCAGTAATAAAAAATTGGCTTTCACACCCCAGTCCAATCTTAAACGATGACCATATAAGTGAGAGATTAGATAACTACATCAGTAAAAATTTTGATAAGATCATAAAAACTCTCCAGGAAGAGTCAGCTAAAAATAGTTATGCTAATGCAACTAAAAATAAAATTTCTCAGCATAAAAATGAAATATTCGACTCCACTTATCCTTACTCAGGAAATGAAAATAGCAATGTCATAGCTGTAGGGTTCTTTGACTATTCTTGTGGATATTGTAAGGCAATAAAGAATGACATAAAACAGTTGATCAATGATGGCAAAATTAAATATATCTTTAGGGATGCTCCAATACTTGGTAACAACTCCTTAAAGGCAGCAAAAGGTGCTTTAGCAACTTATTTTATCGATAAAGAAAAGTACTTAGATTTTCACTATGCTGCACTAGATCATAGAGGAGAATTTTCAGATAAAACTATATTAGGCATAGTGAAAAATATAGGGATTAACGAGAACGACTTTAATAACTCTATGAAAAATAATGCAGACAAAATTGAGCAAATGATAAACAACAGCAAACTTTTAGTAAGGAATTTAGGAGTAGGCGGCACACCTTTTTTGATAATTGGAGATAGTCTTCTTGTAGGAGCAACTGATTTAAATGTGCTACGCAAAAAAGTAGATGAGTTAAAAGATTAATAAATTACCTACTTGACAGCATAAGAGAGTTTGAGTATAGCTAAGATATACTAAGTAGCAATACGTATGTGCTACATATTAGTTCGAGAAGAATAGCTGGTGTTTGCTTGTAACATAGCACGATCTTAAGTAATTATCCTTCCTAGGATAGTTAATCTACTAAAATACAATCATTATTTTGGAGTTACAGCATGAGAGATTTTAACTACGTAAGAGAGCCAATTGCTCTTTTTCAACAAATCAAAGAAAATAAAAAAAATCAAGTGTTTTTTGCATGATCTAAAGAGCGCTCATCCTGAAAAGCTAAAAATAGGATCTGCTATAAAGACAGGAGATTGCTTTTTTGACTGTGTGGCTCAAGGATTGAACGAGTTAATACTCGGCCATCATTTTACTGCAAAATCATTAAGAAAAGATTGTGCAGATTATGCTAGCAAAAATAGAAGGCCAAGTTTGTGGGTTTATAAAGCAGTAACAAAAGATGCTGGAGAGTATTTTTTACCTAAAAAAGATCCTGATGGAGAAGTAATAAGTGAAAATGGACTTAATAAGCAAGACGACGCAAAGTCTTTCTACAAATATTTAGAGTGTATTACTAATACACATACAGCTGACGCACCTATATGAGTTCGTCCAAACATTGAAGGTAGAATGATATGCGACAAGTACAAAGTGGAACTTTATATTTATTCAATAGAGGAAGATAGTCAAAAAGTTACGGTAACTAAAATTACAGCACATGATGATGATCCAGAAGTTTTTATACAAGATATAAATCTCAATTAACTAGAGATAGATAGTAGCAAAAAAACTGTAGGAGTAGTGAATTACATGAGGCATTTTGTGCCACTCCTAAGTGAAATTTCTGAAGATATAACAGAAAGTCAACCAATGTCTAATGAAGAAATCTTTGGTGAGGTGACAGAAGTTCCTGCTTCTGATTAATCATAGCAAGAAGAACAATATAATATCAGAATTAGCAAATCAGCAATTGTGCAAGATCATGAAACACAAAAAGAGAGAATTAATACCAGTGCTAGTGAGCCAATTCATACAGATACAGTAATTACTTTTACTCATCAACAAGAGGAAATACAAAAGAAATTAATCAATAGTTACATGAAAGAGGCTATTTATAGAATAGATGCTGTAATAACAGCTATAGTATTCACAGCATCTGCTATAGCTGCTGTTTTTACTCAACCAATTCCTTTAGCATCTCTTGCTGGAATGACTTTAGTTGTTGCATGTATTTGTGTATATCAGTTAATGCAAAGTCATAACGACATTCATAAACTCAAATGTGAGCCAAAGGAAAATATTGCTCATACTTTTCTAGAAGAAACGGGATTTAAAATTTATAGCCTGATTGATAAAGTAGCTTCAAAAGCTTAAGCTCTTTCCTACATCAGCTCAACTTTATTTTTACAGGAGATAAAGATGGACGTTGAGTCAAAAGTAAAGGCTTTTTGAAATAATTAGTATATTAATTTATTTAACTCTTGGTATAATTTATTATATTTTCAATAAATTAACATTATTTAGGAGAGTCATATGACTAGTAACACAGATTTATATTTAATAACTCTTAAAATAAGAGATGGTCGAAAGACGATCGAGGATTTAAAGACCGCTCTTAAAGAAAATGAAGTGATTGTTAATACAGAAACATTTAGATATGCTTTACAATGCTCATAAGCTATAAAAAAGGTGGTAATACATGAAATTCTGCTTTATTTTGTAAAAAATTCTAATAAGCAATCACTAAAAGATGTAATAGAGCATTTAAATGAGACAATACGGATAAAGGGTCAATAGATCAATATGAAGAACTTGATACACTACTAAATTTTCAAGATAATGAAGGAAATACGTTGCTGCACTACGCGGATTTCCATAATAAAACTAACGATATACCGACTCTTATGCAGTGTGGTGCAAACTGTCTAATCAAAAATACAGATGGCAAGACTCCATTAGATTTAGCTCAAGGAGATACAAAAACAAAACTAATTAAAAGTATGAAAGATCAAGCTCAATTGAAAGAAGGAAGCTCTATATATGATGCTTTAGGGCGTACATTTGCTATCAGTCTTCTTGCTTTTATTGCATTTGGATTGTGTACATGCATTGCAGCAGAGTGTGATGTAGTAAGTTTTCCTAGTGCTATATTAGGTGCAATCATAGCATCTCCTCTTGTTGGCATAGCTGCTGGACTAATTATATATTTCTTAGATCATGATCGTAAACAAGCTGGAGCGATATCAACACTTCTTCAAGAAGTTGAAATGTCTGAAAAGACACCATTATTACAACCTTCTGTGTAGTAATAATATTACTGATTTCTTTTTTCACTAACCCTACATTTACTTCATCTTTTAATAGTATATAGATTTCTAGATACTATTACATGTTTGTTGTAACTTGCATAAATCACACTTTTTTTTAGCTAAAACATCTCAACTTTATTTTTACAAGAGGAAATATGTCATTCACAGAAATTAGATTTCCAGAAAATATATCTTATGGTTCCACTGGAGGACCAGAACTTTCCACTGACATTGTAACAACTCATAATGGCTGTGAGCAGCGCAATATTAATTGGTCTCGTGCACGTGCCAGGTATAACATAGCTTATGGAGTGAGGTCAAACGAGCAGCTAACAGAACTCATAACATTTTTTCAGGCACGAAAAGGTAAAGCTATAGGGTTTCGCTTTAAGGATTGGTCAGACTTTACAGTTATCAATCAAGAAATTGGCATAGGAGACGATAAAAAAAACAATCTTTCAACTGATGAAAACTTACATAAGTGGAAAAGACAAGCATACACGAATTATTAAAAAGCCAGTGCATGATACAATAAAATTTACCTAGATGGTGAAAAGACAGAAAAATATTCAGTGAATTATTCAACTGGAGAAATAGCATTTATGAAACCACCAGCAAAAGGTACAATAATCACCGCAAGCTTCGAATTTAATGTACCAGTACGATTTGATAAAGATTACCCAAACGCTTCTATTGATAACTATGGCAGCAATAGCTGGAACAATATTCCCTTGGTAGAAGTAAAATAAGTTAAAGTATGATCCATAAAAGTTAAGCGATACTGAGGCTCATATTTGAATAAGCCTCAGCATATTTTAAAATCTGTCGCCCATTACAATGTTCTACACCTGAATTTTGAGGAGATTCTAATTTAGTGCTTTCTTTTTCCTGTAAAACAGAAAGTTTTAATAACTCCTTTAGAGCTAATTTTTCAAGCGTTGTATCAACTTGATTTAATATTTTATCTAGCATGTTTTTTTCTGTAAGCGATTAACATAATTTCTAGTTTCCTCATTCAGCCCTTGTATTTTGTTAATACAAGACAACACTAAATCCGAATTCTTCATTGCTAAAATTCCATTTAGGAAAATATCTAATTTTGTTTTATCTTCAGTCAAGTCTTCAGCTAACCTATTTATGATATCATCATTGTCAAACAAAATATACTCTAGTACAAAGCAGACTCAATAAGTATAAAGTCTTCTAAAGGTACTGATTCTAGACATTCGTTAACACCAGTAAGTATTTTAAACTCAGTAATACACCCTTCTTTTCTCACAACATAGCAATCAGGAAGATTACGATACATTGATAGTAAAGAAAAAAGACGTATTATACTTGTACCTCTATCTTTCATTTCCTCTAGAAGCTTTTTATCATTTATTAGTTTGTGCAGAATGTAATCTGTAGCAGAACCTGGTTTGCGAAAACGAAACATATTATTTTCTGCAAAAATAGCCTTAGCCAATTAGATAGACTTTTTATCCTCATCTATAAAAGCTTTCTCGCTTCTATTTAATTGTATGATTTCAGCCTTACTATTGCTGCGTAGACTAGTTTGCCCTATTAACCTCTCAAATACTTCTGTATTCATATGTATCTTAATATAGTTAATATTAACTATATTAAGAACAATAGATAAAAATGTTAATAAATATTAAGCTTTTATTAAAAAAGTAAAGTCTTTTTATATTTGTATGAGTATACAATCAGTTTGATTGTTGTGATATATTTTCTATCGCACCCGGCTGCAGTGCCAAGTATTAAGAACAATGTTCGCTTGCTAGGTTTCGCTTCAATATCTGCAATATTGTGCTAGATACCCTGCACAACTTGCTTCAAAATTTCTGCTTGTTGTTGAGCATGGACATTAGCATAACCGCATGCAGGAGATGCAGCAGCTGGTCTTGCAACACACTTAGGCCTTTTTGCTTGAGTGCCTAAATTAGATAGAACCTCTTCTATTAACGGATTAACAAAAAACCATCCTCCCATATTTTTTGGTTCCTCTTGACACCATATAATTTCAGCGTTCTTATATTTTTCGAGTTCATTGTTTAGTTTATCGGCTGGGAATGGATAAAATTGTTCTAAACGCACTACTGCTATATCGTTTATTTTTTGTGCTTCAAGCATTTCAATTATGTCGTAATAAACTTTACCACTACATATTACAACTTTACGTATTTTATCACTTGCAACCAAACCTGTTCTACACTCTCGAATTACCGTAAGAAATTTTCCTTCAAAGTCAGAAAGGTTAGAAACTGCGCTTTTATGACGCAATAGTGATTTAGGTGTAAACACCACTAAAGGCTTACGAAAATCTCGATTAATTTGTCGGCGTAAAACATGAAAATAATTCGCAGGAGTAGAGCAATTAACCACCTGCATATTATCCTCTGCACAAAGTTGCAAAAACCTCTCTATACGAGCAGAACTATGCTCAGGCCCCTGCCCTTCATAACCATGAGGCAAAAGTAAAACTAGACCACTTGATCGCAACCACTTTGTTTCTGCTGATGCAATAAACTGGTCGATCATGATTTGCGCACCATTTGCAAAATCACCAAACTGCCCCTCCCAGAGCACCAGTGAATATGGAGAGTCAAGGCTATATCCATATTCAAAACCCATCACAGCATACTCAGATAGTGCGCTATCTATAACTTCAAAGCGAGCTTGCTTCTCACTTATGTTGTTTAGTGGAATAAAATCTTCCTCCGTTACTTGATCAACAAGCCTTGAATGACGGTGCGAGAAGGTACCACGACCAGAATCTTGTCCTGACAAGCGCACTCCTATTTCTTCTTCAAGCAATGACGCAAATGCAAGACTTTCACCAGTGGCCCAGTCTATGTTGCTACCGGAATTTATACTTTCTATTCTGCCATCAAGTATTTTCCTCACTTTATTATTGAGATTAAAACTACTTGGAATATTGCTATTTATGTGTACACCTAATTTTTTTAGCTCATCTGGTGAAACACCAGATTCCGTATAATATTCACTCAAATCGTTCAACTTTGCTCTTCTCAATTTCGACCACACTCCATCAAAGCAATCAGCTTTTTTTGGAGTGTAAGTCACTGACTCAGCAAGACTTTTATCCAACCTTACCCTAAATTCGCTGCGCAATTTACTTACTTCATCACTAATTATGACTTTCTCTGCAGCCAGCTTCTCTTCGTAAATTGTTCCCGGAGTTTTATGCCTTGATATTGCTTTATACATAAGTGGCTGAGTAAAATTTGGTTCATCACCTTCATTATGGCCATATTTGCGGTAGCATATTATGTCAACCACCACATCCTTTTTAAATTTCTGCACATACTCCATTGCCAAACTCGCGGCAAAACTCACGGCTTCTGGATTATCTCCATTAACATGAAATATTGGAGCTTCTATTGATTTTACTACGTCAGTACAATAAAAAGAAGAGCGTCCACAACGAGGATTCGCAGTAAAACCAATTTGGTTATTGATGACAATATGCACGATACCACCAACTTTATAACCTTCAATGTTGCTCAAAGTCAGGGTTTCAGCAACCACTCCCTGCCCGATAAAAGCTGCATCACCATGAATTGATATTCCAAGCACAGATCTCGTATTTTGTTTTGCCCTTACTCTTCCAGCTAGAACCGGATTTACCGCCTCAAGGTGAGATGGATTAGGACATAAACTTAAGTGTATTTTTTTACCACCAGCAAGTGCTCGATCAGAAGAGTAACCAAGGTGATATTTTACATCACCAGACACCTCAAGAACACTTGGATATGCAAGGTTGCCTTGAAATTCAGACAGCATTGCCGCATAATCTTTTCCCATCACTTTGGTTAGAACATTGAGCCGTCCTCGGTGGGCCATACCAAGAACTATTTCTTCAATACCAAAAGCTGCAGAATCACTAATAACTCTTTCAATTGCAATAATGGCTGACTCCCCACCTTCAATAGAAAAACGCTTATATCCAGGAAATTTCATATGGAGAAATTGCTCGAACATCTCAGATTCAATCAAGTGCCTCAGTATTTCTTTTTTATCCTGAGGGCTTAGCGTATAGACCTGATTTTCAATTTTTCCCTGCAGCCAAACTCTTTCCTCACAAGAGGAAATATGCATAAATTCAAAACCGATATTCTTGCAGTAAATATCTCTGTAGATTTTAGTGTCACTTGTAGGAGAAAGATTCAAGTATTTTTGATAATCTATTTCCTTATTTACATTCGGTGATAATGGATTTAAGTCTGCAAAAAAGTGACCATAAAATCTGAAAAAATTTGCTAAATCATCAGCATCTACCTTTGCTTCATTCTGTGCTCTGCAGGATTCTGCTTTATTAACTTCTAAATCGCTCGAAAAAATCCTGTACCAATCTTCTCCAATTGATTTATCGCCTTGCAAGCAACGGCTATAAATTTCTTCCACAAATTCAACATTATCGCCATAAAAACAGGAGTTATTTTTAAAACCAGACATAGTCACTACAAAAGTATCAAACACTTATAAGTATAACTTAAGTTTTTTAAAAAAGAACTCCTTTAGTTTCTAACTATTAAGTTATACAAACACTGTAATCCCACTTTTCCAGAAAGGGTGTCATTCTAGATTGACATCTAATCTTTCCATAAATGCTGTATTTCAACATAAAACAATTATACTCATCAACTTGTGCCCAATCATAATTCCTAGGTTCCAGTGTTAACTACTTGTTTTTTGGATTTCTATACTATTGCTGATTAAAGATTGTTGAATTTTTTTTGCACATTAAGGAACGCAAGGGTTTATGAGTCAGAAGATAAGTCATATAACATTTACTCGGTCTTAATACTTTGAATTTATATTTAAGTAAACGATAAACAGTAATTGGTATGAGTGATCTACTTAAAAGTGACAATTATGATAAAAATCTCAATTCTTTGATAAGAGTCATAAAGCTGAAGGATACAAAAAAAATTAATGAACAATATGATGAAACACTCAAAGATTTATCTCAAGCTCTGAAGAATTTTACAAACAACGCAAAAGATGTAGCAAAATTTGTTATATATAGCGACTTGAATAATTATGTAGAACCTTTGAGCACAAAGCCACTCGGTTTTATTGGAACATTAAAAGGGATATTAGATAGAGTCTTGGGAAAAGATATTCCAACTAATGATAATGACATAAAAAATTTTGTTGGTGATGAATTATTAGGTTTCACTATAGAAAAAGCAGCCGAATACACAAATATTTTAAGTACAATTAATCTATTCAAGAAAGGACTCAAAGAAATTTTAGATTCGAAGCAGAGTGGAAAAAGCAATAAAGAACATAAATCATACGAAGTAAGCACGGAAAATAAAACGACATCAAAGCGGAAGGAAGATACTCCTAAGCTACAAGAAGGAAAACAGCCGGTAGGAAAATTAGTTATGAAGAGAATAAAACGGCCAACAACAGCACCTCCGCTACCTCCTACTGCCTCAAAAGAAGATACTCCTAAGCTGCAAGAAGGAAAACAGCCGGTAGGAAAATTAGTTATGAAGAGAATAAAACGGCCAACAACAGCACCTCCGCTACCTCCTACTGCCTCAAAAAAGGTACACTTCAAACCAGAAATAGAGAATATATCTCCTGAAGATTCAGGCTATGAAAGTTCATTAAGTGAAGAGTCTGGACGTGAGGAAATATCAAATTCTCAAGAGAAAAGTAGTAAATCTTCAACAAAAGGTTCGGAAAACTCAAAGTTAGCTAAAAAGGAGCCAACTCACAAAACGAAACCTAAGAAAATGCAGGAGCAAGAAGAGGATATAAAAAGAGACAGGCTCCAGAGCCACCAGCGCTAAACGCTACCAATCAAGAAATTAGGCAAGAAACTAAAGAAGATAAATCTGAAATACTGTCAAATCCTAAAAGGCTAGATATTGTTGATCAACAAGTGAGCACGAAACCAATAATAGTAGAAGTGACTTCGCAAAAATCAACTGACAGTAAACCAATCCTGAAAAAATCTACTGGTAAAGCAGCATCAGAAGTAAAAGCGGTTATTATAAAAGAAAAAGTAAATAGCAAGAAGGACGGTATAGTAAAGTTAATAGTAGGAAAATTTGAGCAAAACCAAGTTGCTAAGAGCAAAGCCACCCCTACAACACAAGCAGATATCGGTATGAAGAAAAGATCTAAAATGAACCCCATAACAGCAAGGTCCAACTCTAAACTTCCAGTTAGCAAAAAACCTCTTCTCACTCATGTTAGTGTAAAGAAAATAGCTGCACGCTTTGAAAGCCATGGGAAGAAATAGTTGTAACCTATTGAACAAACCCTATAATATCCTTGATCTTTTTTATATTGTTATTTGCAATCTCTGCTGCTTTTTCTGTACCTTCTTTTAGTATTTTATGTAAATGGATCTTATCCTTCAAAAGACCGTTCAACTTCTCACGTATGGGTGATATAACACTGATGATTAAGCCAACTAACTCCTTTTTAAAGCGTTTCATATCATGATCATTCACTCCTTCACACACTTTTTCCACATTTAAATCACTAAGCACTGAATAAATGTTTACCAAATTATTTACTTCTGGACGGCACTTTAAAGTAGCAAAATCAAAGCCTAGAATTGAATCTGTTTTTGCTTTTTCTATTTTCTTGACAATCAAGTCATCTGTATCGTCAAGGTTAATGCATGAGTATTCTGAAGAATCAGATTTGCTCATCTTGCTTGCTCCATCTCTTAAGCTCATTATCCTTGATGTACAATCCAAAGTTAAGATTTCAGGTATGACAAAATGACTACATTTACAATGATTGTTAAAAGCTGATGCAATATCACGTGCAAGTTCTAAATGCTGTTTTTGATCATCGCCAACAGGAACATATTTAGTTTGATACAGCAATATATCAGCAGCCATAAGTACTGGGTAGCTATACAACCCAAGAGAAGCTTTTTGTCTATCGCTTCCAGCCTTATCTTTAAATTGAGTCATACGATTAAGCCAACCAATTGGTGTATAGCACCCTAGCAGCCAGGCCAATTCTGCATGACCACTAACTGCGGATTGATTGAAAATAATCGACTTTTCCGGATCTATTCCACATGCAATATAAGTTGCTGCTGCTTTAAAAATATTATTTTTTAATTCATTTGCGGGAAGCTTATTTGCTGTGACTGCATGCAGATCAACAACACAAAAAAGAGATCTATATTTATCCTGCAAGCCTATCCACTGCTTAATCGCACCAAGATAATTGCCCAAGTGTAATACTCCACTTGGCTGAATACCTGAGAAGACAACTTCTTCCATACCCTGAGTGTTTTATTAGTTACTTTCGCAGTCAGCAGATTTTTTAGAAAGAACAACCATTGCAGGACGAAGCAACCTATTTTTAATTGTATAACCAGTTTGTAGTACTTCTACAATAGTGCCAGGCTCTTTTTCATTATCTTCTCTTTCCACAATAGCTTGATGTAAATTGCTGTCAAAAGAGTTACCTATTGGATCTATTTCTTCTATTCCATGTTTTTTTAGATCACTCACAATCTTTTGGTGCGCCACTTTTATTCCTTTATGAATAGGATCATCATCTTTCAAGTTTTCCATTGCTTTTTTTAAATTGTCACAAGAGTCGATTATATCACGTGCAAATTTTGTGACTGCATAATCACTCGCATCGCTAATTTGCTTTTGCATTATACGTTTAACGTTTTCATTATCCGCAACAGCGCGACGTAAATGATCTTCAAGCTGAACTGCACGCTCTTTTAACATATTAAGCTCTTCACTTAAATCACCTGTTTGCTGATCTTCTTGATCATCCCCTTTTCGTTTACTGACCATATCTGCAAATTTCTTTTTTTTCCCTTTATTACTATCTAACATATCATTCACCCTTACAAAATTAATAGATATATAACAATCAATCCAAAAATATCAAGCGTTAGCTATCCTTGTCTTTCTATGCTTGCATTTAAAAAGTCAATCAAAGTGGTTTTATAAAGAGAATCAGAAAAAGTATCAATATTACTTTGCGCCATATTAATATAGTGTTTAGCTTCTTCCATAGAAACATGAATGGCATTATGATGATTAATATATTGTAATGCTTGGTCAAAATTGTGTCTAGCTGAAGAAAAAGATTTCTCCCAGAATTTTTGTTCTGATGGGCTACCTTTTTCATATGCTATAATAGAAGGTAAAGTAACTTTACCTTCAAAGAAATCTTTTCCAAGTTGCTTTCCTAAAGTGCCTTGATTAGCAGTATAATCTAGTACGTCATCAATTATTTGGAATGCCATACCAAAATTAAACCCGAAATTCCTTAGCCTCTCTGTTTCATCACTTGTGGCTCCAGAGACTACTGATGCAGCCTCGCAGCATGCAGAAAATAAAGATGCTGTCTTTTCTCCAATGATATTAAAATAATTTTTCCTAATTGTATTGGGGTCAAAACGCGTTGTCATCTGCTTTATCTCACCCTTAACAAGCAAATTAGATGCCTTAGATAAAATAGAGATAACACTTAATTTCCCACATTCTATAAGCCATCTAAATGCTAAGGTCAATAATAGATCACCAACTAAAATGCTTGATTTATTCCCCCAAATTTTATTTGCTGTTGCAACTCCATGGCGTGCCTTACTTTCATCAAGCACATCATCATGAAGTAAAGTAGCGTTGTGTATAAATTCTACCGATGCAGCAATGTTGACCCTACTCTCTCCAGAGTAATTCAGCATTTTACATATAATAAAAATGAGCTTAGGCCTTATCTTTTTCCCTCCTGAATTAATAAGATGAGATGTAATATCGGTAGCAAGCTTAGTACCTTCACCATTGACATTTTTAAAGATAAAGTCATTCATAGCCAATAAATCAGAAGATACAATATCATCTAATTTACTACTTTTTGTTAAATAAGTGTTTAGCATTTAAGAGGACCTATGCTTCTTGCCCTTGTACTTTCTCAACTTTTTTCTTTTCTATTTTTTTTCGATTCCGTTTCTAAATCTACTATGTCTTTTTTGATGAACCACATTACCCTTTCAGTCGCTTGCGCTCCTACACTTAGCCAATGTTTTAATCTATCAGCTTTTACCACAACACGATTTTTATTGTCTTTTGGCAACATTGGATCATATTGTCCTATTCTCTCAATAAAGCGCCCATCTCTTGGTGCTCGTGAGTCGGCTATAACTATCCTATAAAAAGGACGTTTCTTTGCCCCAAACCTTGCTAACCTTATTTTAACTGCCATGTCAACCTTTATTCATATATTAATTACAATTTAAATACAATAAACAGCCCAAGTCAAACTAATTGTACCTCTTTTACCTAAAAATACAATATAGCCACCTCCAATCACTCATAAAAGGAAGATAATAAACTTTTTTATATATCATCAATCATAGCATAATTAACTTCTACTCTATACTTTGATTTTAGATAGCTAATTAACTGTTCCTTTAGTGATATCATCACACGTTTTCCGGTGTCAAGCATATTTAATTTACCATTTGATGAATGCATTTGTTTTAGAACACCTATTATAATTTCATTATTGTATTGAATAGGATCTGTTACCGAATTAGTTGTTTTCATATTGAAAATCTCTTCTATGAAAGAAAAAGGGTAATTTTGTTCATTGCGTTGTATTTGCTGGCCTTCAACCAATTTTATACCTTGCATTTCTTCCAAATCTGTCTTTTCTCTTAGTTGAACTACTACTTCTTGTCCCATTTTAAACATTCTTTCTTTTATAAATTCACTACGCCAAAGCTTTATGGATAATTCCCTGCTTTCTTCAAAATTTTGTAATTTAGGAGGAACGATATCACTTATTTTTACACCAACAACAGCATCTCCAACACCCTTAAAATAACTCTTCTGATCTTTCTCGCGTGAAAAAATGAAAGAAATGAGATCACTGGAATTTCCTACTTCATTACCACTTTGGTCTTTTCCACTAGCATCTACTGGACCAATGGTTTGTATAGGTAAATTATAATTATTGGAGATTTCTTCAATCGTTGCACCATTGTATATCTTATAATTCACTTGGTTTATGAAATCATTGACTTTTTCAAAAGACTTTTGATTGGTTAAAACTGACCTTATGTCTTTTTTTAAATCAACCAAGTCTTCATCAGAGATTTGATGTATGCTTTCTACCTTTATTACGTGCCATCCAAAATTGCTTGTTAAAACTTCACTTACTTCACCTGTTTTGAGAGCAAATACCTTTTCTCTCATATTTTTAGGTAAGAAATCCTTAGTTATATTATTTACTCTGGTTTCATCGAGTTTCACTTTATTAAACTCTTCTATTATTTGTTCAAAGCTTGCTTTACTTTCTTCAAGTGCTCTTCTTGCCATTTCAGCTTTTTCTTTGGTAGGAAAGATCACATTGAATATGTCTCTTTGATTTTTAAGTTCCTGATGTTCTACTATACTATCAACCTCTTCATCTGAAATTCTGATTTGATCTTCAAAATATTTTTGATCCAGAGAAATGTATTGCGCAGTTCGATACTCAGGGTAATAAAAATTGGACTTATTTCTTTCATACAAATCAAGTAAGGCTTGATCACCAGGTTCAGGAACGTCTGTAATTGC
The DNA here is from genome assembly GCF_001439985.1 of Wolbachia endosymbiont of Trichogramma pretiosum. Lineage (NCBI taxonomy): Bacteria > Pseudomonadati > Pseudomonadota > Alphaproteobacteria > Rickettsiales > Anaplasmataceae > Wolbachia > Wolbachia endosymbiont of Trichogramma pretiosum. The sequence continues at coordinate 22,416 of NZ_CM003641.1, read as the reverse complement.
ATCCTCAGTTATTTTAACAATGTCAACTACTCTAGTTTGGTAGCGATTTTTGTATATCTGCTCATCAACACTCTCACCAAAAGTTACCGGATAATTATCTTTAAATAACGAAGTCATGAACATCGTTGCAGGGAGGATTTTCTCTAGTTTTGCTATATATTCCTTTTCTGTTATATGCAGGCTATTTAGAGTTTGATGGAATTTATTATGGTCAAATTCTCCTTTATCGTCCTGAAAGTACTTGGTATTTTTTATATGGCTTTTGATAGATTCTTCTCCAACTTTTAATCCAAGTTCGCTAACTAGGTTAAACAATAGTTTTTGCTCTATAAGTGCGTTAAGTAAATCATATTTCATCTTTTTTACTTGTTCTTTACTTACATCAGATCCAGAAATTTGCTTTTCATAATTTTGATATAGTAATTTATATTCATCTGATGTTATAACTTCCTTTCCTACTTGAGCTAATTCTTTCCTTTCATCATCATTTGATAAAAGATTGTCAATCCCCATAAAGATTAATAAGCAAACTAAAAGGAGAACGATTACCTTGGTAAAAAAATTTCTAATACTCATTGTAAACTCAGTTAACTAACACTTAAATTTAGAATAGCAATAATTTAATCTTTGTAAATCTTTTAACAAATTAGCTAATATATGTAATATTGTAGTGTATTAAATTGAATGGAAGCTTATATTAAGCTAAGAGCCTGTAAGTGATCTCTGAATATGGTAAGATGAGGTATAGTTGACATGGGGTAAAGTATGAGGAATACATATCCAAGTGACATAAGTTGTGAAAAATTTGAAAAGATTAGACTAATTTTAGAAAGCGTGGGAAAGAAAACAAAGCCAAGAAGATTAGGTTTATACGAGTTATTTTATGGTGTGCTTTACGTACTAAAAAGTGGCTGTCAGTGGCGAATACTTCCAAAATAGTTTCCAAGATGGCGAAATTGTTACGATTACCTCAAGAAATGGAGTAAAAAAACGAATGAAGATGGAGAAAGTGTTTTAGAAATTGTCTTAAAAAATTGATTGGAGAGAACAGTGGTAGGAATACCAAAACAAGCTTCTGCATCATTGATGCCCAAAGTGTAAAAATACCGGTACTGCTGAAGAAAAAGGTTATGATGCTGGCAAAAAAAATTCAGTAATAAAGCGTCATATCGCAGTTGATACACAAGGTTTGACACACGCAATTCATATAACAACGTCAGAAATAACTGATCGTAGCAGTGCTTTAACAATGGTTAAAAATGCTAAAAAGTCTCTCTGAAGTTAAAAACATACTGGTTGATGCATGCTACACTGGAGAAAATTTTGCAACACAGATGAAAGTAACTATTGGTGCAACTGTCGAGGTGAAGCGAATTACACACCTTTGCTGTATTGCCAAAAAGATGGGTTGTTGAGAGATCTTCTTTTCCTGGTCGGAAAAATGTAGGCGACTTTGGAAAAATTGCGAGCGTAAACTTAATACTAGCCTACAAATTTGCTTTTACTTCTTTCCTCCTCAAAAGATTATGAACAGATTCTTTGATGATAGATGGTTTATTTCTAATAGAATTTATGTTGATGTGACAATATTTGGTACTTTGTCATTGTTAGCACTGCTAGCTACTCAGATATTTAGTCCTATATTTTCAAAAGGTTGTGAAATATACACTGAAAAACACATGAAAGATTTACTTGAGGAAAATCCAAGAGATAGAGTACAAAAGAAAAACAATCTGTTAGGACGGTATGATCCACTAAGGCTATTGATTCCGATAATTATACCTCTTGTTAGAAAGTGTTTTACAGAAGTGGCAAGCGAGTTTGCCGAAAGGAATTTTGATGAGGTAAAAACTGATATGTCTGATATTAATACTGAAGGACCACCTCATCCTCGAGCAATTGAATTTGCACAGCAAACAGTATAGTATAAGCTTTTAGCTCTATGCATGGACTCAAAAAAAAGTAGAGTAATATTTGAAAAATTTCAACAGTCAAATCCTATGCCAAAAATAGAGCTAAATTATACCAATCATTTTACGTTATTAATTGCAATAGTTCTGTCAGCGCGGACGACAGATATAAGTGTTAATAAAATTACAAAGGAGCTATTTAGTATCGCTGATACGCCAGAAAAAATTTTGAATCTTGGGCAAAGTGAGCTGAGAAAATGCATAAGCAGTATTGGTTTATATAATTCCAAAGCAAAAAATATAATCGGGCTCAGTAAAATATTGATTGAGCGGTACAATAGCAAAGTGCCTACTAATTTCGATGATTTGGTATCTTTACCAGGGGTTGGGAGAAAGAGCGCTAATGTGTTCTTAAATTCAGGGCTTGGTATTCCAACATTGGCAATTGATACTCATGTTTTTAGAGTAAGTAATAGAGTTGGGCTTGTGAAAGAAAAAGATATATTTAAAACAGAGCAATCTCTTTTGAATGTGGTTCCAAAAAAATACCTGCTTTATGCTCATCATTGGCTAGTTTTACACGGTAGATACATTTGCAAAGCGCAAAAACCTTTGTGTGAAACATGCATAATTCATGATTTATGTGAGTTTGAATACAAGAGGTATAAAGTCTAGCACAACACTTCGATATTTTTTACTTTTATCATCCAAGTAGCTGATCTCTATGATGGTGTCAACCGAGTAGATGACACTGGTATGGCTTTGTTACATCGCTTATCGGACAGTGGGTAAAGCATAAAAAATTCATGAAACTACCTCAAACTTAGCCATTCCAATATCAGTAAATTTATTGAGTAAGTAACATTTTATTAGTAACTCTTTTTATCGATTTACCTCAGATCTATTTCTAAAACCAAACCCAAATATTTGCTTTAATCTTGAAAAAAAATCCTTCAATATATGAACTTTTTCCATAAAACGCTTCCTCCTTCCACTCTTTCACAACGTCTTTACCACATAATCTAATGGCAACATTCCTTTCAGCCATATAATCCAATTATGGATGCTCCGCTGCAAGATTTTTCGGTAAAAATTTTGTCTTTATATCATGTTTTTTGCACAATTTATAAAGCTTGATAGGCTCTGTCTGCATATAATTCTTTTATAGAATGCTGAAAGCTGAGCAAGTCACAAGCACCATAATGGTCGGAGTAGGAACCATTGCTATATCGTGCAGCTATAGCTTTTTTTATTTATACTCAATATTACGTGTAGCTTTCTTACCTGTTTATAACTGCGATACTTCGCTATTTTCCTTACTTTGACCAGTGGTATTATCTGATACTTGTACTGTCTATAGCAATTTCAATATCTTCCATATTGTTTTTATCAACTCTGCAATCATTGATCTTAATATTGCCTCATTAATAAAATGAAAAATATTTTCTCTTTCTTGTAGAAATCTGTTATATCCATGGCAGTTACTGATCTTCATTTTAGTTGGCATGTTTTTCTTTCGTAGGTTAAATGCCTTTTTTATAGTGAATTTCGTTAGTAACTTTCAATTCTTTTTATCTTAGCTATGCAACAAAGCATACTGTAATCCAGTCTTTCTTACCAAAAGAAACTTAAAATAACTTTTGTTCTTTAAAAAAATTTCTAGATTCCAGACTCATGTTTCAATGTTAAACAAGGTACAATAGAATTGAGTAGGGTGATTTCTAGGGAATTATTATATTCTATAAAAAGTAAAATATCATCCAGATAGACTAATATACAATGTAAGCTGAATGTCTATAAAGAAAAACAGCAAGGCATTTAGGATTTCCTATAATCGCATCATGAGCTCAAGAGTACAGCTTACAATTACAGATAGGTATAGTTGAGTTTAAATTAACTACATCAATTTACTACAATTTTCAAACCTATAAGCTGCTATGCAACAAAGCCCTGTGTGGGTATAATTTTGACAGGATACAGAGTTTAATGGAGAAAGTTACGAACATCAGTGAAAAACATGGCAATTTTATTCTCATTTGCAGCTGCTATCACGTCTTGATCTTTCAATGAGCCACCTGGCTGAATTATAGCTGTAATTCCATGCTTTGCACTCTCTACTATACTATCCGGAAATGGAAAAAATGCATCTGAAGCAAGCGCTGCGCCTTTACATTTTTCACCTGCTTTTTTTACTGCAATATTCACACTATCTATTCTGCTTGTTTGTCCTGCACCGATGCCAATAGCACAACCGTCTTTTGCTATCACTATTGAATTGGATTTTACATGTTTACATATTTTCCAAGCAAAAATAAGATCTTCCTTCTCTTTTTTTGTTGTAGTCCATTCTGTCACTCGGTTTATTTCTTCTACTTTTACTGTATGGTTATTATTTTCTTGCACTAAGAACCCGCCAACAACATTTTTGATTTGATATTTTGCATTTTGCTGAAGAGATTGATGAATAATCACTCTTAAATTTTTCTTTTTTTGTAAAATTTTTAGTGCCTCATTGTTTACCGATGGTGCTATCACCACTTCCAAAAATATCTCGTTTAATTTCTCTGCTAGCTTTAAATCCATCTCCCGATTGAAAGCAACTATTCCACCAAAACTGCTTATTTCATCACATGATAGAGCTTTTTCATATGCTTTTAAAGCACTATAACTAATAGCAGCGCCACATGGATTATTGTGCTTTATTATCACTGCTGCAGGTTCTTGAAACTCAGAAATTATATTAAGTGCAGACTCTATGTCGACTATATTATTATAGCTCAACTCTTTTCCATGTATTTTCTCCAGTGGATATGTGCTAAATTGATTGCTATAAAATGCAGCTTTTTGATGAGGATTTTCACCATATCTGAGTCCTTGTGCTTTACATCCATATAAAGTAAAAAACTCTGGTAACTCATTGCTTTTACCCTGTGATAGAAACCAATTGTAAATATTAGAATCATAATGTGCAGTCAGAGCAAATGCTTTAGTTGCTAGATGTTTTCTATATTCTAATGTTGTCTGATTGTTATTTTTGATCATCTCAGCTTTCAGTGTTTCGTAATCTTGAATGCTAGAAATCACTGAAGTGAAATGAAAGTTTTTTGCTGTAGCTCTAATTAATGCTACTCCACCTATGTCTATTTGTTCTATGATTTGCTTCTCACTTGAGTTACTATTAACCGTTTTCCAAAATGGATATAAGTTAGTTATAAGCAGATCTATCGGCTTAATTTCTAGATTCTGCATTTCCTTTTCATTCCTTTTTCGATCACAGAGTATTCCTCCATGAATTTTAGGATGTAAAGTTTTCACTCTGCCATCTAGTATTTCTGGAAATTGTGTGTAATCTGAAACTTCTTGCGTTTTTATTCCCGCACCTGATAGCACTTTATAAGTATTGCCGGTTGAGAGAATTTCTATTTGTTGCTGCATTAAAAACGATGCAAGTTCAACTATATTTGTCTTATCGTATACTGATATTAAAGCTCTTTTAATTTTCATATAGAAGGTTTCTTAAATTCTATCTAAGAAAAGAAAATTTGTCTACATATAGCTACTACGTCATATCGCCACGTTATCGACAACTGTACGAACATTGTGATACAAGAGACCAAGAAAGATGTCATCCCAGTGTCCAGACACTAGGATCCAGAAAACTTCATTTTAAATGAGCACACCAGGTGGCTGTACAATAGAAAATGGATTCCATTTCAAGCACTGGAATAACAACATCTACTACTCAAATTACCTGCAAATTGCAATGTTCGTACACCAAAACGCGTTATCTTGTTGTAGACTACGCTAATAAGCAGAGGAATACCAAATTGTAGAAGTTGCTTTAGCTCTCCTCAACCTCCCTTCAAAGGGGTCTATTCTATAAATTTTTTTGTTAAACTTGATTTTAAGCCACGAACAAAATCTTTAATATCGCAAGGATTTCTTCCTTCCATTTGTATAACTTTAGGAATTAAAGTACCACCTTTTAAACTTATATGCATATTATCATTAATGATCTCACCTTGTCCTAAAGTGAAGGCTTCAAATTCAGCATCAAGTATCTTGATACGTTTGTTCTCTACCTTAATGAATGCTTTTGGATAAAATGCTTTAACCTTTCTATAAGCAATTTCACAGGCGTCACTTGCGTAAATTTTATAGTCTTTTACTTTGTCAGCATAGCACGCATCGTTATCGCTCTGTTTTAAGGGAACTTGCTTTTCAATTTCGTTTAGTACTTTCAGCAGTAAATCACCACCTAATTCAGACAATTTATCATACAAAGTCTTATAATTATCGCTTTTTTCAATAAGAAATTTTTTCTGTTTTAAAATAGGACCAGAATCTAATCCTTCATTTAGCTGCATAATGCTAACTCCGGTTTCTTGATCTCCGGCTAAAATTGTGTGCTGTATCGGAGCTGCACCGCGCCACCTGGGCAGCAATGATGGATGAATATTAATACAACCATATTTGGGAATATTTAAAATTTCTTTTGGAAGTATCAATCCATACGCAGCAACAACTGCAACATCTGGCTTAAAATTTCCAAACCTTTCTTGCTCTATCGAAGATTTTAAGGAAGTAGGAGTACATACCTCTATGTCACTTTTTTCAGCAAGGATGTGCACTGGGGATTTTGTTAACCTCTGCCCACGTCCAGAAGGTTTTGGAGCTTTGGTATATACTGCTACTATTTCACTCTGTAATTTCAATAGTAAGTTTAACGCATCAACAGCGAACTCCGGTGACCCCATGAAAATAATTCTCATGTTTTTAGGTGTTCTCGCTTTAGGAATTTTCTGCTAACTTACTATTTACAGTTTCTATTAATTTAGCAAAATCATCCTTACAATTAACAGCCATCTCAGCGAGAATTTTTCTATTCAAATCAACTCCAACAAGCTTAAGACCATACATAAACCTACCATAAGTAAGTCCATGTTCTCTTGCCGCTGCATTAATACGTATTATCCACAAACCACGAAAATCACGTTTGCGATTTCTTCTGTCTCTGTAAGCATACTGTAGTGCTTTTTCAACCCTTTGCAATGCAATTCTATAACAATTCTTTGCCCGTCCTCTGTAACCCTTTGCTAATTTTAATACCTTTTTATGACGAGCATGAGTGGCGACTCCACGCTTTATCCTAGACATTTTTATCTTACCTCCATTTTATTAAATTCCATAAGGCATATAAAGTTTAACTATACGCGAGTCAGATTTATTGAGAATCGTTGTACCGCGTTGATTACGAATATTAGATTTACTTCTCTTTACCATACCATGTCTCTTACCTGACTGAGTAGAGATGACTTTACCCTTAGCTGTAAGGTGAAAGCGCTTTTTGACAGAAGATTTGGTTTTTAATTTTATTTTCGTCATATTCTAAACAAATTTACAAACACCACTATTTAGTTCTTTACTAGTAATTAAGCATGAGTATAGATAATTTTATTAAAGAATCAAATTAAAATTGTATTTTAAAACAGCTTGAATGTAATCACGCCCAGTATATGTGTTATACCTCCTTCGTTCCCAATTGGTAGCAATACTTGCCTCATTCTAACACTTTCACTTTCTTCCCCTTCGTTAATTGAGCATTTACTCTCTATTACAGTATCAAGTTTATCAATAACTGCATCTATTTTATATAGCCGCAAAAATGGCGCATCAATTGCATACTTATCATCGATGTACATCTTTTTTTTAAAACCGTAGAATTCAATAGCTTTTTCTCCTGCATTTTCACAAATATAACCTTGATCTTTAACTTCAATGATAAAACAATGCTGCCATGACTCCATGATTTCTGCAGTGTCTATTTCATGTCTTTCTGGCCATTCTCTATCTGATCCTTTTATATCACTCCAATGTTGAGTAACTATATTCACTATTCTTCTTTCTTTGCCTACATAATTTTCCATTCGAAATTCCACATATAAAACACAGATACGAGGTAAATTTATCGTGAATGTATTGATTTTTTCTTACTAAAGGATGTAGATTATTGAAAATTCTCATCATGTTTACACAACAGGTAGTGATAAATTAAGCATAACAATTAGAGCATAAAAATCATTAAATGAGAAAACTATAAAAAAACAATAAAAAAAATTCTATTTTTGCAATATTTTGACTAAATAATACCATTACCTCTACTTTCCAAGGTTATTGCATTTAATAAATTACTAGATGAAGTTTCTTCCTTAGAACTACTATGGCTTTTATTTTTTCTATTATAAAACTAACATTTTAAATGGTACAGCTGCTGAGATAGCTGCTAACAAGACTACTCCCATTGCTAACATATCTACTGTTAATGCTCCCATATTTTCCTTATTTGATCGAGATATTTTCAATAATTTAAATCTTCTCAAGTTCGTATCATGAATCATAGGATTACCCAAAATATTTGTCGTATTTTTAACATTTCCTATATTTTGAATTGTAATTCCATTGCTAGAGTTTGATTTTTTCATTTCTTCCATTACTTGTTTTAAGTTTGGTAGTTCTGTTGTTGTACTTTCAATATCCACAGCTTCCAGCTTTTGCAAATTCTCATTACTCAAAAACTCTTTGAGATACTTTTTACAAAACTCTTTGGCATTATATCTTTTATAACTTCGTATTTTTCCACTCTTGAGATCAGAAACAATATCATCAATCATCACTTTTGGATTTTCTGCATGCACTATTTCTCCTTCAGCAACAAGAATACGATAAGATGTATCGTCAAGCATACATACATACTTAAGTTTTAAATCACCTCCTCCCAATAGAAAATATATTGTTCTGTTTTGTTCTACATCTCGCAATTCTGATTCAATACCAATCCATTTATTCCTTTTTTTTCCTTATTGATTGATATTTTTTTCCCACAGTATTTTTAAATCTTCTTGACATATGTGACCCCCAAGCTGACCAATATTTCCTTATGTACAAAAGATAAATTATTTAAGTCCACATCTTTTCACTAAGATTTTTATATTTTTATTATACTAAATGATAAATATATTAATATCTGAATTTGTCATTGCAATTTATTATACCTTAGTAAAAACGATATAAAATTAGAGAAAGAGTTATAAAATTTTTTGTAAGACAGGAAAATTTCTTCTCCTTTGGTTCCAAAGCATATAAGTGCTGTAAGAGCTAAGTTGATGGCACTGTTGTGCCATCAAACTCTGGAATCTTACTCGACACTAATCTGAGAAGATAGATGTACTACCGATGTAGCATTGCTGAGCAAAGATTCTATTTCTGATGTAGATCCGGAATGCTCAAGTTAAGCTTGTTCAGGAAGGTTTTTTATCGCTTTTTCAATATCGTAGCTACCTTCCCTATTTTTCTATGCTATACAAAGCATCCTAATCCTGCAAAAGCTACTTCTAGCACTCCACCCAATATACCACCAGCAATCCCTGCTATTCCTATATATTGTCCTCCATTTATTTCAGGTAATTTAGACCCTTCCACATCTGTGCTATTAAATATAGAATGATCTAACACTTCTTGTGAATTACTATCAAAACGGGAAACACTACTTATATCTTCAGGAGTAATTCCATAACTAGCATTTGATTCTTCTATTTCATTTATTACGTCATTAATCTCTTTAGTAGTTACTTTGCTTGATGCAAAATTGAATTCTTGTTTTGTTAAAGAAGCTGATTCGATAGTTACATCTTCCTGCATCTGATAATCAATTTCTTCAGTAGTAGATTCTCTCAATTGGCTATTTTTATCAGTTCTTTCTTTTATCTTTTTTGAACTATCCTTACCCAATTCATCTACAAGGTTTTTTAGATATATTTTCTTAAATTCTCTATAATTATATTCTTTACCTTTTTCTATTTCTCCACTCTTAAGACCTAAAATAATTCCATCTATTGTCGATTCACGAATTGCTTGAGGAATGTCTACTGAATTTACTATTCCTGTAACCAAACCTATCTCAGCTGATCTAGAAGATATAGAGAGGTCTTTTACTGTTAAATTCTCTCCTTTAATTAAAAATTCTACTCTCCTATTTTGTTTTATACTTTCCAAGCAAGATACAATTCCAACTGTTGGACCATTCATCTCCTACTTATTTGTTGTTTCTCTTTTTCGCATGCTATTCTTAGTGTTTTGGAATTTTTTTTTTGGCATTTCACACTTCTTAAATTAATTAACAAAAGTATTATTTGAATTAACAAATACTTCTCTATGTTAGTGGATAAAATACTTAAACCTATATCTTTTTATTAATATTTTTATATAAAAGTTACTTTTATTATACTAAGTAATGTATATATTAGTATTCAGATTGATAAATTGATTTTACTTCTATTACAACTTATTATGCATAGATAACCTCAGTAAAAACGATGAAGCTAAACGAAATTAGAGAAAGATTTATAAAATTTTTTGTAAATAATAATCATGAGCAAGTCCCTTCTTCTCCTTTAATTCCAGAGCATGATCCAACACTCATGTTTACAAATGCTGGTATGGTACAGTTCAAAAACATCTTTACCGGCACGCAAAAAACTGAAATGAAACGTGCAGTCTCAAGTCAAAAGTGTCTCAGAGCAGGTGGTAAACACAATGATCTTGAAAATGTTGGCTATACATCTCGGCATCACACATTTTTTGAAATGCTAGGAAATTTTAGCTTTGGTGATTACTTTAAAGAAACTGCGATAGAATTTGCGTGGAAATTTATTACTGAAGAATTGTCTCTTGATAAAAACAGACTATCCATAACTGTTTACCACACTGATGATGAAGCATATGAAATTTGGCGTAAGATAAGTGGATTTTCAGATAATAAAATCATAAGAATTACAACAGATGATAACTTTTGGAGCATGGGCAATACTGGTCCATGTGGACCATGTTCTGAGATCTTTTACGATCATGCAAATCCTGATTTGCATGAAGACGACAGAATTGTTGAAATTTGGAACCTGGTGTTCATGGAATTTAATAAAGATGAAGAAGGTGATTTACAAAAATTACCAAAAAAATGCATCGATACCGGAATGGGTCTTGAAAGAATAGTAGCTGTTATGCAAAACGTTCATGATAACTATGATATTGACCTATTTTCTGCTCTGGTAGGTAAATCACAAGAGTACTGTGGAAATACGGAAAATAAAGTAGCTCATAAGATTATCGCAGATCACCTTCGTGCAGCTGCATTTCTCATCGCAGAAGGAGTACTTCCTGGAAATGAAGGAAGAAATTATGTACTACGCAGATTGATCAGGAGAGCAGTACGTTATATCCACCTATTTGGATATAATGATTCTCTATTGAACCTTGTTTTTCCTGCACTCATAGATGGCAAAAGTTTGGCTTATATGGGAGATGCTTATCCAGAGCTAATCAGAGCGAAAAGCTTAATAGAAACAACGTTAAAATCAGAGGAAGAAAACTTTAAAGACACTTTAATGAAAGGCATTAATCTCTTGGACAAATTCACTGCAGATTTAAAATCAGGTGACACTCTATCTGGAGAATCAGCATTCAAACTATATGACACTTATGGATTTCCTTTGGATATCACACTTGATATTTTGAAAGAAAGGAAAATAAATTTTGACCAAAAAGGTTTTGATAATGCAATGAAAGAGCAAAAAGAAAGAGCACGTGCTAATTGGACTGGATCTGGTGAAAAGTCTGTTGAACAAGTATGGTTTAATTTAATCGATCAGTTTGGCAAAACAGAATTTGTTGGTTATGAACATGATGAAGTAAAAGATGCAACAGTACTAGCAATAATTTCCTCTAAAAATGAAGTAATTGATTCTGCAAAAGAAGGAGAAAAGATAACTATTATACTTGATAAAACACCTTTTTATGGAGAGTCAGGTGGACAAGTGGGAGATGTTGGAAATCTTATACAGTCTGATGGAAGTATGGTAACAGTCGAAAATACCAACAAGATTAATGACTTGTATTTGCACAGGTGCGTAGGCTCAATTTGTAAAGGTAACACAGTTACAGCTAGTATTAACAAAAAAAGAAGACAAGACTTAAGAAGAAATCATTCAGCTACACATCTTCTACACTTTGCACTCAGAAAAATCTTAGGTGATCACGTTACTCAAAAAGGTTCTCTAGTCGCACCAAATAGACTAAGATTTGACTTTAGTCACAATAAGCCAGTCACTCAGGATCAGCTGTCTTTAGTAGAAGATACAGTAAACTCTCTAATCAGAGAAAATCTTTCTACGTCCACAAAAGCTCAAGGTATGGATGAGGCAATAGACGAAGGAGCGATAGCCTTATTTGGTGAAAAATATGGTGATAATGTTAGGGTTGTAAAGATTGGAGATTCAAAAGAACTATGTGGTGGTACACACGTAGAGCGTACCGGAGAAATTGGTTTGTTTAAGATAGCAGCAGAATGTTCCGTTGCATCTCGAGTGAGAAGAATTGAAGCTTTAACCGGTCAAGAAGCAATTAATTATGTACGCAATAACGAAATTAGCTTAAAAAAAGTTGCAGAATGCGTAAAAGCACCAGTAAATGAAATAATAAGTCGACTCAGTATTTTAAGCCAGGAGCGCAAAGAATCTGAAGTCAAAATAAAAAATCTTTATAAAAAGCTTATCAGTGTAGAAACTGTAAAAAGCACCGAAATAAATGGAATAAATTTCGTAAGCCACGCTTTCAATAACGTTCCAGGGAGGATAATAAGGGAATTTGCTCTACAGCAACAAAAACCGAAAACTATAATAGCCTTCATGGTAACAGAAAAAGATAAAGCAGTTTTGATTGTCAAAGTAAGTAAAGATTTAACTAATAAGATCAATGCAAAAGAGCTAGTATCTACTGTAACTAGAAGGGATTGCGGTGGAAATGCCGAACTTGCCCAAACAGGCTATGATAACAATAAAATAGATGATGCTATTACAGCAATCCATAGCAAAATAACAGCTTGCAAAAACTAATACACCCTACTACCTTGGTATCTTTTAACCGTGAACGGAATCGTCAAGATATTATGCAAATAGGGGTAGAGAAGACTTAACTGTCAAATGAGCATATCAGGTAATAAGAACTGGATTACAGCTTCATGCTCTGGAATGATATCTAGGTTTAAAGTCTACATAAAAATCATTTACAATCTACGTTCAATATGATAAGTTAAAAACAGTTTATTCCTCGGTAGCTCAGTGGTAGAGCAGTTGGCTGTTAACCAATTGGTCGCTGGTTCGAATCCGGCCCGGGGAGCATTGTTTTATACGATCTGTACATTTCATTTTTAGCCCAGAATTCACTAACTTTTCTCTGTCTGTTAAACAGACAAAACTGTGGAGTTATATGGCTTTAAAACCTTTACTTTCAAAATGCAAAGATGCCTGTACCTCACTCAGCTTACCACCTGATTCTTCCCCTATTTTTCTTTTATTACACCTACTTTGCAGTGAAGGCAGGATATTTTTAGGGAACGTGCTATTAATATAACAATAATTAAAATAATTGAAGTAAGACGCACCAAACTTCCACTCGCCAAAGTCTGTGAACCTATGTAATTAATGCTGTTATCATATACTTTAAATCTAATAAGATTTATAAGATTCCCGCTTGCTAAAATCTTTGCACCTTCTGTACCAACATAACCGCAACTTAGATCAAGTAAAGTAAGATGAGAAAGCTGAGCTAATTCTTTATATAACCTCATAATTAATTTTTTGAACATCGTAAAATAAGTCTTGTAATCTTTGTATTGCTTTTTAAAAAGTTTACTAATCTATCAACATTAACTACAGGACCTGATATTGATAAAGTATTATCCTTTATATATTGGCTATAACTCGTTTGACCTCACTATTAAAGCTATTCAAGTGTTTTAGTAAACACTTCAGCAACTGTCAATCACTTTAATAAAATATTTTATGAAAAAACTCATATACTATTGCCTCTAAACAGCTTTTTTTATCTCCTACTTTAACACAAAAGTTGTGAGAAGAGTTTATTTTTGGTATCATTAGGAGTTTTCGATATCAATTTTTATATGAACTTTAAATCAGTCGTTTTATGTATATTAGATGGCTGGGGTAATGGAATAGAAAATAGTAAATACAACGCTATTAGCAATGCAAATCTCCCTTGCTGGCAATATATTAGCTCTAATTATCCAAAATGTAGTCTATCTGCCTGTGGCACTGATGTTGGATTACCAGATGGTCAAATAGGCAATTCAGAAGTTGGACATATGAATATTGGCAGTGGTAGAGTGGTAATGCAAAGCCTTCAGCGTATCAATCAAGAAATCGAAACGATAGAAAATAATGCAAATCTACAGAATTTGATTAATGATCTAAAAAGTAAGAATTGCATATGCCATATAATGGGATTGATATCAGATGGCGGTGTTCATTCTCATCAAAAGCACATTTCATCTTTAGCAAAAAAAATATCACAGCGCGGAATTAAAGTTGTAATACACGCATTTTTAGATGGCAGAGACACATTTCCAAATTCAGGGAAAGGATGCGTTCAAGAATTTACAGAGAGTATAAAAGACAATGATATAAAAATTGCCACTGTCTCTGGACGTTATTATGCTATGGACCGTGATAGTAGGTGGGAAAGAACAATTGAAGCTTATGAAGCCATCGCATTTGCAAAGGCTCCTCGTTATGAGGATGTAGTATCGCTTATTGATGAAAATTATCAAAATAATATAACAGATGAATTTATCAGGCCCGCAGTAATAGGCGATTATCAAGGTATAAAACCAGAAGATGGATTGCTATTGGCTAACTTTCGTGCTGATCGAATGATACAATTGGCAAGTATTTGTCTTGGTAAAGTAGGATATACTGAAGTGGCAAAATTCTCTTCAATTCTAAGTATTATGCAATATAAAGCGGACTTAAAAATCCCTTATCTCTTTCCTCCTGAATCTTTTACCAACACTTTGGGACAGATAATAGAAGACAATAAATTACGGCAACTGCGCATTGCAGAAACTGAGAAATATGCGCATGTGACTTTCTTTTTTAATTGTGGAAGAGAAGAACCTTTTTCTGGTGAAGAAAGAATACTAATTCCTTCACCAAAAGTTAAAACTTATGATTTGCAGCCTAAAATGTCAGCCTTTGAGCTCACAGAAGAACTTGTAAAAAAAATTCATTCTCAAGAATTTGCGCTGATAGTCGTAAACTATGCTAATCCTGATATGATAGGACACACAGGTGATATAAAAGCAGCTGAGAAAGCAGTACTTGCTGTAGACGATTGCCTTGCAAAAGTGTTGAGTGCTGCTGAAGAAGTTGGTAACACCGCACTCATTATTACAGCAGACCATGGTAATGTGGAATGTATGTTCGATGAAGAAAATAATATACCTCACACAGCTCACACTTTAAATAAAGTGCCATTTATTATATCTTGTGACAATTTAAAACTAAGAGATGGAAAATTATCTGATATTGCTCCTACTATTTTACAGCTACTTAGACTCAAAAAGCCAAATGAAATGACAGGTAGTGCGTTGATTGTATAATTTTTCGCATTACTCTCTATGCACAGCTGTTGTAGTTTGAAACATCGTAAAGGTGTCACTCAAAGTAGTCCCGGCATTATTTCAGTAGCCCCTTCAGTGTAATCGCAGTACCAAGCACCGGGATCCATATTGGTCATTAAGTTGGTAAACACTTTACAACCTTTTTTGTATAAAAGGACTGGATGCCAGTACTTGGCACTGGGATTACACCATCATAAAGGAACTAGTGTTAGCTACTTGAATGATATTAAATAGATATGCTTTAACTTAACCCAACTTTTAAATTTTTCGCTGTTAGTACTAATGACTCATCAAAGAAGTTATTAATATCACCAATACTATCTATATTTTTCACACTAATAGATTGGTCAATTCTTTTAACTAGATTAGATAAAACTTTGTTAGGGCCAACTTCAACAAACCTATTAATGCCATGGCTTGTCGTATATAAAACCATCTCTCTCCATCTTACTCTACTTACAACTTGCTTAGCGAGCAAAGCTCTTATGATCTCTGGATCACTTTCTTCCTTAGCTGTAACGTTTGATACAAAAGGGATCGAAGGGCGAGTTATGTTGATGCTTTTTAAAAATTCCAGAAGTTTTTCATCAGCAGGTTTCATAAAAGATGAATGAAAAGGCCCACTAACTTGTAATTTTATCATTTTCTTGACACTTGAGTTTTTGAATAAATCAGGTAAGATCTCAAGAGCCTCTGCAGTGCCACTCACCACTACCTGCCTACCACCATTATCGTTTGCAATTTCACAATCAATTTGAGCTGATTTTAATATACCTTCTACTTCACTTATTTCTGCTCCAAGTAGAGCAAACATTCCACCTTTGCATTTTAGTGAAGCTTCATGCATTGATTCGCTACGAACTTTTAGCAACTTGACTGCAGACTCAAGCGTCAATGCTCCTGCAGCACATAGAGCTGTATACTCGCCAACTGAGTGCCCACAAACATACTGAACATTGTGAAGAGATTTACCAAGCACATACTCCATAACACGTAGCATTGCAATTGATACTGCCATTATAGCTGGCTGAGCGTTTTC
The DNA here is from genome assembly GCF_001439985.1 of Wolbachia endosymbiont of Trichogramma pretiosum. Classification (NCBI taxonomy): domain Bacteria; kingdom Pseudomonadati; phylum Pseudomonadota; class Alphaproteobacteria; order Rickettsiales; family Anaplasmataceae; genus Wolbachia; species Wolbachia endosymbiont of Trichogramma pretiosum. Next base: position 5,936 of record NZ_CM003641.1, on the reverse strand, counting down.
CGTGATGGTTAATTTCTCAATAGGACCATTGAAAATCAAATGAGACAGCTTTCTACCCAATACGTCATCTACTTCATTAAACACTTGCCTTGCAACTGAAAATTCATCATATAAGCTCTTTCCCATTCCTACAAATTGAGAGCCCTGACCAGGAAAAGCAAAAACCATAAAAAATTTTTCGTTCTTCATTGAGAATACTACTTTATTTATTTTTTGTCAATATTTCACAATAATGATTGACCAAATGAACCATATTCACTAGAATCTTAGATGGTAAGAAACTTGTAAGAACAATGGCAGAAATCGATTATCACAAAGTTACTATAGTTATGACAGATGGTCAAGAGTTTGAAACTTATTCCACTTATGGAAAAGAAGGTCAAAAAATAAAGCTTGATAGAGATCCTCTTACTCATCCTGCATGGACTGGAAGTTTAACAAGTGGTTCAGGGGAGAAGGATAGTAAAATAGCTAAGTTTAATGATAAATACGGGAGTCTTTTTTAGTTCCCCCCCTCTTTGTTTAACATGTATAAATATAAAAATGTAGGCTATATTGCTTCTTCGTTACCCAAGACTCAGGAAGTATCTGAACTACTAAAGAAACTCAATTTTATCAATATAGCAGAAGCAGGTAAGCATGAAGTTGATCTGCTGATAGTTGTTGGCGGAGATGGTTTTATGCTACGCACCCTGCACGGCTACGTCATAGGAAATAAAGATAAACATGTGTATGGAATAAATACCGGCAACGTCGGTTTTTTAATGAATAAGTGTTTTAAAGATCCAATTGATCATATAGAACGTTCAGTCCCTACTCAGCTAACTTTACTAAAAATGGAAGCCACAGACATAAGTGGCAAAAAATACCATTACATAGCAGTAAATGAAGTGTATGTCTTTAGAAAAGCAAATCAAATAGTGGAAATGAATATTACCATTAATGATAAGCTAAAAGTAGAAAAATTTAGAGGAGATGGAATTATATTGTCTACCCCAACAGGTAGTACTGCATATAACTTCTCTGCCGGTGGGCCAGTATTACCACTTAATTCAAATTTATTTGCACTTACTTCCATAAATAGTTACCACCCAAGGCATTGGAATGGAGCGCTAATCTCAAATGATACAATAGTGCAAATTGATATCAATGATGTAAAAAATCGTCCAGCACTTGTAGTATCAGATTACAAGGAATTTCACGACATATCGCAGGTAAAAATACAGAAAGATCATGAAAATACAGTCACCCTACTTTTTGACAAAGATTTCCCTTTAAATGAAAGGATCTTTGATCAGCAGTTCTTATACTAATATTTATTCTTAAATAAGTATTTACTATATCTTAATAACTATAGCGTAATCAACATAACATTGTAATTAACTTTGGAGCGAATATGCCTGGATCAGAAAACGTACGAAGCGTCAGAATAACTAAAAAAGATGAAAGAGAAAAAACAAGTCTACCAGAACCAGAACGCATAATAAAAGTACCAAAAACAAATCGTAAAAATGAAATTTTACAACGTACAAGTTCGGCTAGCGAATCAGATTCTTATGAAGAAGAGCAAAAAGCACCGAATGCGAAAAGTCCAGAACCTCTTTATGCATACATAGATAGAAGTAAAAAAACTTCGAGAAAGAGTTTAGATAGTGAAGCAGGTAATACGAACATAAGCAAATCATCTTCTCAAGAGGTAGTATATAGCGAACCTTGTAATATTGGCAAAACATCAGAAACTTTAGAAAAATCAATAAAGGCACATATAACTCCTCCACCACCATATCCAACAGATGGCTCTGAAAAATCTTTGCTTGGAGATAATAAGAAGACAAACAGATTTTTACAGAAAGTAAAGTATACGATGCAAAAGAAGAAAGTTACAATGCCTTTCGTAGGTCTTATTGCGGCATGTTGTATTACGTCAACCATTTTAGCTGTGAATGAAAGAGAATTCATTGGATTCATCGGCAGCATAAATCCTGTTACTATATTTGTCGGGGTATTAGCGTCTTGTTTAGTCTTTGGAATTATATGGGAATTTATGCAAGCAGTACGTACTAAGGAGCACAAGATCACAAAAAGAGATACTCAAGAAGTTTTAGATGAGATATTAGGTACATTAAAGAAAGATGAGAAATGCATCAAATCTTTGGTATTAAAATATAGCAACGGTAATCGTGTTTACTTTACGTTTCACTCTCTTCCAGAAAAAGCAAAAAGTAATCCGAACATCGTAGAATTTACAGGCCAGCCAATCTATTACAAAAGTAAAGTAAATTCATTAATCAATGATAGAATATGGCTTCCTATCTTAGGAACAGTTCTTATTACTGGAAACATAACCTTCCCTTTAGCACTTTATTCAACAGGTGGTTTGAGCAATATAGTAAGTTCATACACAAATCCTACTATTTACTTGCCAAACGTTGCAATTTCAGGCACTCTACTGCTTTTCACTTTAGCTTGCACAATTCATCATTGGAGCAAAACTAATTTTAAAGATTACTTGTTATTAGATACAAAAGATGCTAGTAGTGAAAACCCCAATGAAACAGCTATTAGAACTGTCAAAAAGAGTGAAGAAGAGATTGGTTCAAAATTGTTACAAGTAGTTGCTGAACGATGTGGCCATCCAGATATTACTTATATTATTAATTAAATCTGTCTCGTACTTCTTTTTATCGCTATTCCAGTACTATAACTGCAACGTTTTGAAGATTTACACTTGCTAAGACTTTGCTATTTTGATAGCTTGAGATGATGACGATAAAGGAATTTGTTTATGAAAAAAGGTTTAATATTTATACCTTTAGTAGCGGCTATATTGATAGCCGTTAATTTTTTATATAAAAATAGCGTAATTGATGATTCACAAGTAGTAAACGTTTATTCATCACGCAAAGAAGAATTAGTACATAGTTTGTTTGATGATTTTACAAAAACCACTGGCATCAAGGTACGTTATATCATTGACGATTATTCCCAATTGCTTTCACGTATGGAAAATGGCGGTGAAGCTGATTTGTTTTTAACTGCAGATGCGGTGAATTTGATTTTAGCGAAAAAAAGAGGGCTCTTATCTCGAGTGGATTCAGAGACTCTAAAAAATGCCATACCTGCAAAATTTAGAGATAATGAAGATTATTGGTTCGGTCTAACAAAAAGAGCTAGAATATTGGTTTATAATAAAGAATTAGTAGATCCCAAGGAATTAAGCACCTATGAAGATTTGGCGAATGAAAAATGGAAGGGGAAAATATTAGTACGCTCTTCCACAAGTCCATATAACCGATCGTTGATCGCTTTTATGATTGCAAAAAATGGTTTTGAAAAAACAAAAGAATGGGTGAGTGGAATTGTAAGCAATATGGCAAGAAAACCAAGCGGTGGTGACACAGATCAAATTTATGCTGTAGCCGCTGGTGAAGGCAATGTTGCAATAGTAAATAGCTACTACTTTGCAAGAATCCTTTCATCAGAAAATAAAAAGAATATTACAGAAAAGTTAGGAGCTTTCTTCCCGATTGATGGTACAATGGTGAATATTAGTGGTGCAGCAGTAACAAAAAACGCAAAACATAGAGAAAATGCAATATCTTTATTGGAGTTTTTTGTAAGCAAACAGGCTCAAGAGCTATATGCTAAAAAAAATCAAGAATATCCTATTGTTGAAGGTATTGAAACTTCTGATGTATTAAAATCTTGGGGGAATTATCCACAAAATGATCTACCTATAAGTGAACTTGAAAAGCACCTCTTTGAGGCTGTTATGATAGCAGATGAATGTAAGTGGAAATAAAATTTCATAGCTTCCTTCTACTTTACTTTACAGTTGTATAATTGAAATTAAGAAAGTAGAATAAGCTCAAAAAGAGAGCTATGGACAAGAGAAGAAATTTATTAAATATCTCAGACCTCACAATCGGTGATATAGAAAATATAACTAAATTGGCCAACCAATACCTTGAAGAAAAAGTTAAAAATAGTCATATTCTAAAAAATAAAATAGTCATAAACCTATTCTTTGAAGATTCAACGCGTACGCTCGCATCTTTTGAAATAGCAGCAAAAAACCTTGGAGCAAATGTTATAACTTTACCAATAAAATCTTCTTCTATTAACAAAGGGGAAGATCTAAAAGATATGATAAAAACACTAAATGCAATGAATCCTGACTATATGATAATCAGGCATAGAAGTAGTGGTATCATTAATACACTGGCAAAGTATGTTAACTGCTCGTCAATCAATGCAGGCGATGGAAGTAGTGAACATCCAACTCAAGCTCTTGCAGATTATCTTGTAATTATCAATTATAAAAAGCAAATAAAAAACCTCAAAATCGTGATATGTGGAGATATTTTGCACAGTAGAGTTGCAAGATCAAATATAAGATTGCTAAAAATGTTTGGAGCAAAAATAAGATTAGTTGCACCACCAGCTTTAATGTGTAAGCATTTTTCTGAAGTAGATTCACTTCACTATTCGTTAACTGAAGGTATAAAGGATGCTGATGTAATTATGCTCTTGAGGTTGCAGAAAGAGCGCATGAATAATAATTCTTCAGAAAAAGAATATTTTTATTTGTATGGACTTGATGAACAAAAACTATCGCATGCAAAGCCCGATGCAATTGTTATGCACCCAGGACCAATAAACAGAGGTATTGAGATTAGCAATGATGTAGCAGATTGTGTTATTTTACAGCAAGTAAAGTTTGGATTAGCAACGCGTAAGGCAGTACTGCACTATTTAATTAATGTTTAACCTTAATTAATTTTAAGGAATTTTAGACATAATGATCCTCCTATAAAAAACGATTTAGAAAAGTATAACACACCTGATGACAGAAATTAAGTATGTACTGAAGTAGACTGTACTATATTCTCTTATTAAGAGATTAGTTGAAAAGTCTGCAGAATTGAATAAGGTGAATTTCGAGCTCTAAAATACCCTCTTCTTCACTAGCGATAATCAAACTACCAAATTGTGTCAAGTAATTTATATCCGTTCAGGAGAGTGATAGAATCAGGTAGACGAGAAAAGAAAACTATAGGGTCAATGCGTGACACTAAAGTCCAGAAAATTTAATTTCAAACCAGCACTTCCTCCTTTATCATTCCAGCGCGTGAACAGTTCTTATTATCTGGTCAGTCCTCTGGATCCCAGTATCAAGTACTGGGGTAAAAAGAGAAATGGAATAACATTATGAAGGTATCGTTCCAGCGCGTGACGCTGGAATCGAGAAAAAAACAGTGTCAGCTACTCCAATGAAAATTCAAGGTAAAACCTAAATAAATGGGAAAAATTTTGATATTAAGTCTTTGCAAAATTCTACTCGTATAGAAAAGGTAATACAAATTATTTTTATAAATAAAACCTTAAGGCATTTTTTACTGTAGATTAATCATTTGATTATAGTATCATTCTAATTAAGCCTATGACTGCAATATCTATGAAGAACACTTTATATTTCATACTATTAGTTGCTATATTTTTATCATCCAACTTGTTTGCTGTAGAGCAGTCTGAAGAAAATATAAATCAAGAAGACGTATCGAAAAGCAATACTGATGCTGAAAAAACTTCTCCGCTTCTGAGCGAACTAAAAGAAAGCACAGACTCAACAAATGTAGTCGAAATACCTTCCAGCGAGCCAAAAGAAAGCACAACCCAAAATGTAATCAATGAAGAAGTACCTTCAAGTAATGAAAATATACAAACAAACCTACAGCCTGAAGAAGGGAATAATATAAAAGATACCAAAGCTCTAACAAGTCCTTTATCAGAAGAAAAAAAAGAACCTGAAGAGAAGAAAATCAGTCACAATAATCAAACAAACCTACAGCCTGAAGAGGGGAATAATATAAAAGATACCAAAGCTCTAACAAGTCCTTTATCAGAAGAAAAAAAAGAACCTGAAGAGAAGAAAA